>DXJV01000100.1 GCA_019056785.1 Candidatus Heimdallarchaeota archaeon | reverse complement strand
GAGGGAAAAAAGCGACGTGGCGGCAGGAACCGCAGCAGGTAGACAACGCAGAAACGGGAGCGGCACGCCCCCCCGCTCCTCGAGATAATGATGCAATAACGACCGCCACTCGAGTATCCGGCGGTCAACAGAACGATAGAAATAATCGCGCAACAGCTCGGCAACGAGGAGCTCTTGCTGAGAGAAGACATCGCGCTCCTCAGGCGTAAGTCGGAGAAACGGAAAACGCGCCAGCACCCGGTCGGAAGCATTCCTCCGGAGAAAATCGCTCCGCCGGACCAGAATCGGATAGAGATTGAGCGTCTGCCGGTCGGCAAGAAACACTTCGTGCTTTCGTCCTGCTTCCAGTAACTCGTTGGCGTTTACCCAGGCGGCGTTGGGTTGCGGATCAAAATAAATGGGGTCGGAAAACCAGCTGCGTACAGTCAAAGCTTCTTCCTCGTAACTTTGTCTGTACGACTAATAAGAACCCCCCCTACCCCTCCTCTCCTTGCTTTAGCTTTCTACAATAAAAGCCCTCGTCCTCCAACGTGATCCCTATCGTATCCCCCTTTTCCAACCCTAACGCCTCAACAATCTCTTTCGGAATGTTCATCTGGAGTGACCCTTTATTGAAAATTACCTGTCGTTTAAAAATAATTTTTGCCATTTTACATTCTCTCGGATAGTATTATGGCTCTCATACGGTTTCCGTAATATTTATAAGCTTTGGTGGTGTAGTAATATCATATTAATGTTTTCGTAATGAATCATTCAGGTAATGAATATGTTTGTCTCACGAACAGCTAAAAGAGAAATAAAACGCCAGGGAATAGCTCCGCAAATGTGGCAATACAACAACTGCTCGGGAAAATATTCTTGCTTCCCGCCCATGAAAAAAGTTGCCTGTGGCTCTTCACCAGCCACTTACCGGCGAAGCCGCCTGAGAATTAACTGCTCTTCGCTCCCAGCAAGATCATACTCTAACAACCACTTCTCGCCAGGCTCCAAGCCTTCTACTTCTTCCCGAATCTCTTTCGGAATGACAATTCGAAATCGCGCGTCAATAACTACCGGAATAGCAATTTTAGACATAATCCCACACTCTACCATTTTATGGGAAATCTTTAAATATAACGGTTGCGATAGAATTGCCTATAAAATAGGAAAAATCCTAAAAGGTGGGTAAAAATGCTCGTTGCACGAACCTTTAAACGAATAAAAATTCAGGCGAAAACGCCAATAGCAAAGCCGGGAAATGGGGTGATCCGTGGAGGGAATACAACGAATTTGTTGTTAGCATATAATGAACAAGCCGAAGGAAAAGCAGGGAGCAGATACATGGTTAAAGGGTTACGGGGGATGTTAAACCACGCGATGATGGCGCTAGCACAGCAGCAAGGCATAGAGGTGTGTCATTCATCGGATAAGAGAGAAACACAAGCAGGTGTGCGATTATTACCTGAAGGATTTCATCCAAATGGCTCATGTTTCCCGGAAAACGAGTGCATTAAACATAAAATCATGGGCTCCATAAAAAAGCAGTCGCTCATACGGTTCGATTCGGTGATCGTTGTTTCAGATAATTTGAAGGGCACATTTGAGGATGCACAGAAAATACATATTGGAACTGAGAACCGCACTTCATTGATGTATAAAACAAAGAAGAGCATTCAGAATTTCAAGGATCGTTACATCGGCGGACGGTTAATTTTTACCATTGAGTTATTAGGAAAGTTGACAAAAAAAGAGTTGGGCTTTTTATTGAAGGGCATCCTCTATATGCCCGAATTGCGTTGGGGGAGGGGAGGAAATAATGGCGCAGGAAAGTTGGTGTTGGAGAACATTCAGCTGCAAAAAGTTAGGCTGGAGCGAACCATCGTAAAGGGGAAGGTACAAGAGGAAACAAAGGTCCAAAACCTTTGGCGTGAGATGGAGGAGGCATTACAGTCATGGTGAAGAAACGCTATATTCTCGAGGGAAAATTACTAACGCCTCTTATTACTTCCTCTCCAGTGATGAAAAAAGGGCCGGTGAGGATCAAAGTGCTCAGGGCTTTAAATGATATGCAAAGATATCCACTTCGAAGCTATCCCGGAAAGCTTGTGAAGGGGGAGCGTCGGGAGCCGACAGTGCTCAAAGGTTTTCGAGGCTACGTTCGCATAACTTGCTATGACTGGAACGAGACACGGGCAAGAGAGGTCATTAAAACCTATCTGTTAAAAGACTATCTAGGGAGAGGTACTTGTGAAGGGTTTGGGAAGATTCAATGGTTGACTTATAGAGAAGAGGAAGGAAAAACACAACTGCGAGTGAAAAAAAGGAAATTGAGAATACGCAAGGGGTTGGGGCCAAACTACCCCCTTGCACTCCAGCGTTTACTTTGTGCCTTAATGTTACACGATTTTGTGCAAACCTCCAAACATATTAGCAAGATCTATGTTGAAGTCACCATCCACGACCCCGAAATACGAGTAGCATGTCAAAGGCACCACGAGCAACCGGTAGAAGAAAATACTCTCCTCTCCAGAGTGAAATACTATGATAAAATGGCTGCCTACATAAGCAGGAGAAAAACAAAGAAAGTAGCTCAACGATATGACTATAAAAACGGAAAAATTGACTTTGAAAAACTGGCAAAAGAAATAGAAGAAAAACAACAGTCGGCATACAAACTTTATCACTACATTTACCATTCAAAGGAACTAAAACGAATAGTAGAATCGATGAGCTATGGGAGAAAATCATTGAGAAATCACCTATTGTTAATGGTCAACCTGGCAATAGGGGACTTTTTAAAAGGAAAACTAGTACTAGCTGACGAAAAAAAATCTCAACAACGGCCAAGCAAAGAGTGGGAAAACACTCAGAGGCTAAGGATGCTGAGATGCATCTATTCCCCGAGCATGAGCAATGCTGACTCGAGAGAGCCCAACCAACTCGAGGACCGAGAAGGCTCGGAACATAGCCGGGGAAAGGACAGCAAGAAAAAAGCTGTTAGGTGATAAAAGCTAGTCATATTCTCTCCATGTCGTTTTGCACTTTGTACATCTATAGAATCTTGTCGGCGCTTCATCCCCGCTTCGCGTTTGCACTGTCCAATATTGCGTTTCCTGTACTGACTTGCATTTTGGGCAGTGCATTTTTTTCGTTGGCATTGTTTTTATTTGTTCTGGATTTTCTATGACCACCATACTTTCTTTTTCTGTATGTTTTACTTTTTCCTTTACTATTTGTTCTTCTTTTGTCAGTTCTTTTTTCTTTTCGCCGCACTTTGGGCAGACCATCATTACTTTTCCGTCTATTTTTTTGGGGGTGAGCATTGCGCCGCATTCGTCGCAGAATTCCATTTTGCTTTTCTTCCTTTCTCTTGTTTTTTTCTTTCTTTTGTGCTTCTTTTTTCTTCTTTCTTTTCTTTATACGTTTTTTCAAAAGTTGGTTAAAAAAAGGGTTGCTTGTTGTTGTTTTTTTTTCTGTTTGTTTGGGCTGTTGTTTAGTTGTTGTTGTTGTTGTCGTCGTCGTCGTCGTCGTTACGTTTAGTCTTTCTTTTTCCCCAGTTCTTCTTCCTGCATTTTCTTGATGAGGGCGATAATGGGTTTGGCGATGCCTTTACACTTGAGGGCGGAGATATCGAAGATGTCTTTTTCTTTGATGGCGAGTTCTTTTGTCAGGTCTTTCGAGCTGTGGACATTTGGCAGGTCTTGTTTGTTCACGGCGTAAATGATCGGGACTTTTCGTTCGACGTTTTTTATCACCTGCTCACGGAATTCTTCGAAATTCTCCCGCAGTTTGGGGTCGATGGGGTCGATGATAAAGATCACACCGTCGGACCGCCGCTCGGCGAATGCCCTGATGTCTTTGAAGCGCCATTGTCCAGGGGTGCCGAACAGGTAGAAAATCGTCACCCATTTAATGCGCTTCTCGCTCAAGTACTCCTCTGTGAGGTCGTTTAGCTTGATGATTTCTGACTTGTTCTCCTCGTTCAGGAGGAGTGCCACCACCGTAAAGTCGAACGTCTGGGTGGCGGTGTTCGACTCCGGGAAAAGATCTGGATTATCTTTCAACAGTTCATAATCGACATAGAAATATCTCGGGACTTCTCTCCCGTGCGCCTCGGGGTCGAAACAGCGAATCATTGTTGTCTTCCCGCTGCCGGAGATCCCTGTGACGCATACTTTATAGACCCCTCGCAGTTTGCCTTTGAGATAGGGGTAGGTGTTCAGAACGTTATTAGCCGTCAAGATGCGGAGTTTTCTTACTTCTAGTTCAATGTCGTCGCTCATCTTTCACAAACACTTCCAGACCTTCTAATGTGTTTAGTACTTTGGTAATAAAAATCCTTTCGATAGGGCTATTTTTCTGCCAAAAACGGTGCAGTGCTTTTGTTCTCGCTTAAACAGTGACCGGTATTTGAATTTGCAGCAGCTCGGTAAGCGCAACAAACGCATGCTTGTCAAGATTAAATATCGCGCGGTGTTGGTCGAACGCTTGTGGCGGGACGACCACTACTTGCTCGCCTTCCAGCTCCTGCCTGTCGAAGAGTCGTTTTGCCACTCGCAGCTGGCGGTAGTCAAAATACTTGCAGTCACAACGATATTGCACATATTTCTTCCCGTTGAACTCGAGTAAACGAATCCAGAGAAGATGGGTGCGTTCCTTCTCACCGCCGCTGTCACTCTTAGACATCTTGTTGCTTTCCCCTGCTGGACCACGTGGCCTGCGCGCTTCTGAGGCGCTTTCTTCTCGCGTTGTAAAATGGACCCGCAAAAACCCCCCTTCCAACTTTCTGAAGCTAAGAATTTCTGTCGGAAGCACTTTTTTCAGCTTGTCATATCTTGTCCGGTCGAAGTAACAGAAATCCAGAGGAAGGGCGAGATATTCTTGTTTGGGTAGTTCCGTGCTCATTACTCAGCCTCCATCCTCTTTTAATATTACTAGCACTGTCTTCTCTTAAATACCTATTACAAACAAGTCTTTCTTTCCGAATTTCTTCTGTCGTTTCCAAGTGGGAGCAATTACTAATCTTTGCTCGCAATAAAAAGTCTTTATTAATGAGAAAGCTAACTGTAGAATCCGGAGGAATCTTTTATGGATGTGAAATTAAGTGTTGTGAAGATTTCGAACCCGGAGACAAAATACCAGGTTATCATTGGTCAGGGAAATTTCTCAATTTTCACGACTGACAACCTCTTTATGACCTTGTTAACGGCCGTGCCGGGAATAAACTGTGCCGTTGCAATGAATGAAGCCGTGCCGCAATTGACCCGTGTGACAAGCAACGACCCTACTCTCGAGCAGTTGGCAGCAGAAAATGCCCTCGCTATAGGGGCGAGTCATGTGTTTGTGATCATGATGGAAAAAGCCTTCCCGATAAACGTACTCCCCCATATTAAAGCGCACCCCGCGGTCTGTAACATTTATGTTGCTTCAGCAAATCCGCTTGAAGTCCTGGTGGGAGAAACTGCCCTTGGAAAAGCCGTTCTTGGTGTAGTTGATGGCACAGCCGTAACGAAACTCGAGACGGCAAAACAAAAAGCGGAACGCCGAGCATTATGTGAAGAGTTGGGTTACAAACTTCCTTAATGGGCGTTCTTCGGTTAGTGATCGAAAAAAAAACCGGCGTGCGATCGTTTGGTAACAACTGTGTTCCCATTAGAATATTCTTTGGCAGGAGCAAATACAGGCTCCTGCCAACAACTTTCCCCTAAGAGCCGGTGTGGAGGGCAAAGCGCATTCTGGTATTAGCTCTATCCTTTTTGAGCTGCTTTTTGAGTCGATTCTGTTTGATGAGTCGTTTCATTATCATTTTTTTTCACCTCAGTTTCTTATTGGCTGGTCACTTCTTATTTTCTCGGTGGTTCTTTCTGACCGTTTAGTTCATACCTTAGTGGAGCACAAAGTTGAATCGGATCTTTTCTTGCTCTTTGCGAAGTATTTTCTTTGGTGGTGGTTTTTCTCTTTTCGCTATCATTTTTTCCTCCTCCGATGTTTTTGCTTAATTCCTAGTAAAGTTTCTCCTTATAAAAAGACGATTCACATGTAAGGGACTCTTTACGAAGTCTCAAATTGTGAGTGAGTTGGTGAAAGTGCACCTCGAGGGGGAAAAAAGGGGGACGACCCAAAAAAAGAAAAAAGGAAACAGGAGTTTTAATTTGTCTCAAGTATCTGGCTTAGAAGCAGCTCAAAAGCGTGTTCGACTTGTTCTCCTGTACTTGCCGAAACTTCCACATAAGGGACGGTTCTCCCCGCTTCGAGCGAGAGTTCTTGTGCAAATGCATTGCCTTCCTCAGTTGTTACTTGCCCCTCTTCACCAGCAATACGTTTGTCTATTTTATTTCCAACAAGAATGAAGCTGCTTTCTGGCTCTTGCTCTTTTACCTCCTTCAGCCAGTTCTTACAGTTTGTTAAGGTGGCCCGGTCGGTAACATCAAAGACAAGAACTGCCCCCTTTGTTCCTTTGTAAAATGTTTCTCGGAGGTCGTCGATTTTTCGCCCAGGGGCGAGGTCCCATACCTGAATTGCATAGTGTTTCCCTTCCTTCTCGAGGTGTTTGGATACAAAATCTGCTCCGAGAGTTTCTCGAAATTCGTCCTTGCGTTGTTTGTCACAGTACTTTGTTCGTAAGCTGCTCTTTCCAACCGCTTTATCGCCAAGAAGAATAACTTTCACAATAATTTGTTCGTATTTCTTTGCAGGTAGTTCTTGTTCAGGCAGTTCCTCCGGAAGAGTCAAAATCGTTTTTTTTTTCTCGTCGTCTGTTTTCGTCTCATCTTCGAACTCCAGCACTTCATCCAATGGCACTGGTTCCTTTATCTCCTCGAGTGCTTTTTCTTCAACTGTCTTAATAACCGGCTGTTTTTCGCTTATCATTTCCTCTTGAATTGTTGTTGTTGTTTTTGCTGTTTCTGTCGGTGTAGTGGCTCCTTCTTTGGTTTCAGTTGGTTCTATTTCCGGTTGTTCCTTTTCAATTGTTGTTTTCTCCTCCTCTTTTTTCTCTGCTTCTTTTGGAGGCGCTTGTTTCTCTTCCTCTTCGCCTTTTTCTTCTGGTTCAAGTTGTTCTGGTTGTTGCTCTTCCACAGACGGTTCCTGGATCTCCACTACTTCCTCTGCGATTTCTTCCGCTACCTTCTCAACAACATCTTCTTCAACAGGTTGGTCAGTTACTTCCTCAATGGCATCTTCTATTGCATCTTCGACAGCATCTTCTACTGCCTCTTCAATCACCTCTGCTTCGTCCTCGCTTTTTGCCGGCTCGGCTTCTTCTTCTTTTGCAGTTTCTTCTGTTGGTGGCTCCTCAGGCGGCTTCTCCTGTACCGGTGCTGTTACTTCAGATGGTGGCGACACTTTTTCTTCGGCTACTTTTTCAACCTCTGCTGGCGTCGGTTCCGGTTTTTCCAGTTCCTCTTTTTGTTCCTGTGCCTTTTCTTCCTCTTCGCCTTTTTCTTCCTCGGCGGGTTTAATTGGCTGGCTGGGTGCTGCTTCCTCTTTAACTACTGTACTTGGTTGTTGTTCTACTTCACCAACTTCTTCTAATGTTATCTGTAAGTTCTCAAGTTTTTGAACAACTTCATAAAATGCTCCGCGTTTTGCTTTATTCCGTGGTTCTTTCATCGCCTCTCGCAGGGCTTCTAAGGCTGGAAGGGCAACTTTCCCGAGCATACCAAGCGCTTGAGCAACCTTTACCCGTACGAGCCAATTTTCATCATTCAAAGCCTCCTTCAAAGCAGGCACGATCTTGTCGAGTAAAAGCGTTTTTCGTCCCAGTTGTTCAGCTGCACCGGCACGGATGTCGATATTTTCTGCTTCCTTCAATTGTGTTAACAATAACATTATTTCTCGTTCTTCAGCTTCATTCATTTTTTTTTATTCAACTCCTCATTTGAACCGTGTATCTTCATTCTTTTTTAAATTAAAAAAAATTCTGTAGAGGCCTTTTAAACGGTGGCGAGAAAATAAACAAAACAGCAAATTTAAAAAGGAAAAGCAAGCAAAAAAGAGCCAATAAAAACAAAGGCGTGTAGCTCAGCTAGGTAGAGCACTTGGCTTTTAACTAAGTGGCCAGGGGTTCAAATCCCCTCACGCCTGCCATTCTTTCTCCCCTTCTGTTTCTGTTCTCTATTGATTTTTTATTCTTTGCTCCATTTCTTTTCACTCTGAATACTTTCTTGTCTCTCCCCCACCCTCGAGTTGCTTTTTTTATTCTATACTTAAGGTGTTTGTAGGTAGTTCTTTCATACTCCTGAAGGGTGAAGAGTCTGTCCCTTGAATATCAACGAATAGTTGCTGAAGAGCTGCAAAAACTGCGGTTCTGTCCCTATTGCGGGAAACTTGTGTCATTAAAGGTTGGCAAGTACGTCCATCCTCGAGTTCTATTCAGGTGCTCCGTCTGTGGTGAAGTTTTGGTTGTCTCTGAGCGAAAAATCGTCCAAGCAAATCGCTAGTCTTCTCCTCCAAAAAACCTTTATTACTGCACGTGTTTTTCTTTTTTGAGGAAGACATTGTTATGACGATTGGTTTTGTAATTGATAGCGCATCCGATATTCCATGGGAGTATGCGAAAGAATTGGGCGTGCAAGTTGTTTCGCTTAATATCACCTTTGATGACCGGACATTTAAGGAGGACGAGCAATTTGACCTCGAAGCCTATTATGCTCGCTTTGTTTCAGACCGTAAGTTTATCCCAAAAACGGCGCAACCGTCTCCCCAACAATTTGTGAAAGCCTATGAGGCATTGATTGCAGAAGGAAAGAACGCAATTGTTGTCGTCACGATAAGTTCACAATTGAGCGGCACCTATAACAGCGCTCGGTTGGCAGCGAATTTCATCAAATCCTCCCATCCAGATGTTCCCGTTTATCTTGTCGATTCTCTAAACGCCTCGTACTCTGAAGTTTTCATCCTGGAAGAAGGAATCGATTTGGCAAAGCAGGGTCTCCCGGCAAACGAAATTGCCACGCGTTTACAGGAGTATGTAAGCAGGGTCCAAACGCGCCTGTTTCTCCAATCTTTAAAATATCTCCATCTGGGCGGACGGATTAGTATTGCTAAGTACCTTCTCGGGAAATTCTTAAAGAAAATGGCTTTGGTCAAAGTTAATGCTGAAGGGCGAAATGAGCCTTATGGAACAGTAAGGGATACTCGGAAGGGGTTGTTTGCTCTGATCAATGATGCCACGAACAATCTCAAACTCTTTCCACGCAAAGCTTGTATTGTGCATACCGGCAACGAACCGCTCGCAACGGAGCTCGAGCAACTGATCAATGAGATTCTCCCTCCCTTAGACCTTCGCAAAGTTCTCAGCAGAACATCCATTTCTGCCCATACGGGACCTCATGGCGTGGCGTTTATTGCCGATTTTGGGGCCAAATAATCGTCCTCCACTCTTTTTTTCTTTGCCGATTGAAAAACAGTTTAATGTAAGGAAAGCATTAAGAGTTTAAGGATAAAGCATCAGTTATCCATTTGGTATCCTTCCTTTGGAAGATAGGGTTTAGTGCGATGGGTGCGTAATAACCATGTCAAAAGTGGAGCTCTTTGATGTTCTAAAAGAACAATTGTTTGATCGGCTGGTCAATTATGATGCGTTACGACAGGAGATTTTTTCCCGTGCAGATTATGATACGATTGATGATTATTGTAAAATTTGGCCACCCTTTGCTAAGGAGTGTGCTGCTTCGTTAAATCAGATTGCTACTACTTCTCGTTTGGAACGTTATGAATATCAAGAGACTTTGAGTGAAAACATCAAGGCACTGAAAAACAATCCAAAGGCGTTTGAAGTTGTGGTCCATTCCCGGGATCAATCTATCTTACAAGAATTTTTTGCACGCATTCTCTCTTTATTATATTATGAGACCATTCTGGAAGGCCTTGTTAAGGAACCAAAGGACCTCTCTGTCATTGATGAGTATTCTGCACAAGTGCACGACTTGTCTGAAATCATCCTGTTCAGCCTGGGAAAAGAACTGCATTTTGACGAGGAATTCCTTAAAATAATGACTACAATTGGTAAGATGAATTTCGAGTCGAATATTTATAGTAGTCTTCAATCATTCCAAAAACCTAAAAAAGAAAAGCACAAAGAGTTGTTGCTCGAGCGAAAGATCAAGAACTTGCGCTATAAAGGGACACTCTATATGATTTATTATTCGCGTGTGCTTGATATTGCCAAAGATGACTTTTGGTGGAATGACAACCTCCTCAAATTTTATATTTATAATAAAGCCGATAAACTTTTCACCGAGGCAAAAGCTGCTCTGGAAAAAAACCCCGTCGACCCAAGCCTCTTCCTGACTATCGATTTTGAAATTGCTCTTTGCCGTGGGCAGGCAAAACTCGCCACAGGCTCCCATTTTCTGGAGCTGGCAATCAATGCTCTCTTACACAACAATCATCAAAGGGCTTATAAGCTATTTAATCAGGCCAATAAAGCTTTTAATGAAAGCCTTGCAGAATTAAATGAGGTTCCTCTGGAATCCAGCTCCTCCCAAGCTCTGGTAGAAGAAATTCGAACTAATATTGACTTTACCGAGATTTTTTCCACTCTGGTCGCTCTTACCTGCTCAATTCTTGAATTGTCTTCCACTGACCTCCCCCAGAAAGAGCTGCGGGCGAAGATCAAAAGTCTTACCAGTCTTTCTGAAGCGCCCCTTACTAACATCGAATTTTATAATCAATCCGAGTTTTTGAACACCGTGGGCTTTATCCTTGAGAACCTTACTACCTTAAGCAAACATGAGAAATTAACTGCCGAGCGGATTCGTAAAGAAATTCAAAAAGGGTTCCGGCGCCTTGGGGTCATCTTCAAAGGACGGGTGGATAACATTGCTCGTGCGTTCCTTAATTTGCCCTGGCAAGACGATGAACAGGACCTTACAATTAAAAATGCTTTTTGTGAGACAGAAACTGAAAAGATCCAGGATATTTTGATGTCCATTTTACTTATGCCTCCTTTCATTGATGACCGTACAATGCTTATCTCTAAGAGCAGGGTATTATTGAATATCATCACATGCGAAGCCACCCGGTTAAAAGGCTTGCGGGAGAAAAACGCTACAAAAGGTCTCTGCTTACTTGTGAAGAGCTTCTTAAGTGCAAAAGAGGCTTATGAGAATCTCCCTACAGGAAAGGTGTTGGATGAGCTGAAATTCTTTGTAAAAGAAGAATTCAGCAAAACGTTCATCCAAAGCCATCTTAAAGAGGCAAACATTCTTCATACAGGGAATCAATACTTCTTTGCGCGCTATTTACTCCGGAGCTTACCCGATGTTCTTTCTTCTCTGGACCTCAAGCAGATTCCCGCTGAAATCTCCTCTCTGATTATTGAAAGCCATGGCGCTCTCTTCGACTCTCTTATTACCATCTGGCAGCGATTGGCGTCCCATTATAAAGCAATTTTAGACCATAAAAACAAATACCAAGTCCTCTCAGAGGACATTGTCGATTGGGAATATATTAATAAGAAGCACATCCATACTACCGCTGCGATGCTCTTCTTCCAGTCTTGTCAAGCGATTATTAAAGCCCAGGAATATGCACAAATTAGAGATCGTAGTCGAGCACAGAAATTATATGCTCAGGCTGAGAAATTTGCCAAGAAGTCTGCGAAGAATTTTGCAACCGTCCTTGATACCCTGAAAGGTGAGGTGCAACAACTGGCGACTGATCTCTTTAATTTTGCAAGTTTTTGCAAGACTCAACACTCAAAAATTTCTCAGGGGCAGAAAGCTGATGAATTACCTATAAAAGATTTCGTCGTCCTTATTGGTATTATTTCCTCTTCACTTTAGAGCCACAGCAGACAAATGGTTTTTTTCAACATGTCCCTCTTTTTTTTTCATTTTCTCCTTTCTTTCCCACTCCCATGCAAAAGATAACTTTAATATCCCGAGGAAAAGTGACTATCTTGGTGATTCGTTTGACATCGATTGTGTTCTATTTCCAGGTTCATCAACCCTATCGTTTAAACCAGAATTTCCGTCGGGACCGATTTTTCAAAGAGCAATCTATCGAGAAGCTCGAGGCATTATATTTCAATGAAGAACTTAATAAAGATGTTTTCCAACGGGTGGCAAAGAAATGTTACCTCCCGGCAAATGATGTCTGGTTGAAAGCCATTGATGAATTTAGGAACGATGCTCGGCAAGTAAAAATTGCTTTCAGTCTAACGGGGACAATGCTGGAACAAGCTGAGCGCTATGCACCGGATGTTGTGGATAGCTTTAAACAATTGGCACAAACCGGTTGCGTTGAATTTTTAGGGGAAACCTATTATCATTCCTTAACAGCAATTTACGGCACTACCAAAACGGAATTCCGCGAGCAGGTGAAACAACACTCCGAAATCATGCAAGAACTCTTCCACTGGAAACCAACAACATTTCGAAATACTGAACTTATTTTAAATAATGCCATAATGAAGGAAGTGGCTGCCTTGGGGTTTAAGACGATACTTGGAGAAGGAATAGAACATATTCTGCCAGCCAACAATCAATCACCAAACTACGTGTTTGAAAGTGTAATAGCCCCTAACCTCAAGGTACTCTTGCGAAACTACCAGCTAAGTGATGATATTGCATTTCGATTTGGCTCCGGGCGCTGGGAAGAATACCCTCTCTATGCAGACAAATATGCCTCTTGGTTGGCAAACTCTCCTGGCGATTGCATCAATATTTTCATGGACTATGAGTCACTGGGAGAACACCTCTGGGCTGAAAGTGGGATTTTCGAGTTCCTAAAACATCTCCCTCGTGAAGTATTCACGTATGAACATCTGGAGTTCCTCACGCCCGGTGAAGTGGCAGAAAAATACTCGCCAAAAGGAAAGATAGCAATCGACGACTTTTCGACAATCAGCTGGGCAGACGATCGTGACCTGGGGGCCTGGCTTAAAAATCCATTACAACACATCTCATTTGATGATCAGAAATTCCTCGAAGCCCCCATTAAGGAATTAAATAATCCGACACTCCTGCGAATTTGGCGGATGCTCACCACCTCCGACCATCTCTACTATATCTCCCAGGCAGATGCCGGCCCAGGCGAGGTGCATTCCTATTTTTCCCATTATGATACCCCACTAGAAGCCTTTGCTAACTATAATGAAATCATCAGTGATCTCACCGCGCGAACGTTAATGCTCTTACACGCAAAAACTAAGAAATAATTTTCTTTCACTCTTAGATAGGATATGCGAAAGTTTATAAAGTTCGGCAATCCTAACTCTAACTGGACTTTAATGGTGCGCAAGAAAATGGCAGATTTAAAAATTAAAAAAAGAGAACGGTATTGTGCCATACCGAACATGCCCGGAGAAGAGGCAGAGGCCATATCCTTGCTCACATTGAAAACAGGGCAGAAAGGAATTGTATTGCGAATTGAGGGCGGAAGGGGAGCATGCAAGCGGCTAAATGAACTGGGGATCATCCCGGGAACTGAAATAAAATTGGTTAATAAGATTCAATACGGACCGGTCATGATAACAGTGAAAGGCTCGAAATTGGCATTAGGGAGAGGGCTAGCTGCAAAAGTGTTTATAAAAAGGAAGAAGTAGTTGAAAGAAAAACGTATCACTACAAGTCCGGGAGAATTTTGAGCTACACGTATTTAAAGGTCCCAGGAATGGGCTCGAAAATTTCGCCGTCACTTTGAAGAGAGCGAAGTTCAGGCTCGAGTTCTTTTGTTGTAAGATTTAACAGTCGCTTAATTTCATCGAAAGAACAACCTTCTTCGAGATATTCTTCTTGTTTTAAGAGCGCGAGTATCTGATCCTTGATTTCATCGCTTCGTGAGAGGGTTTCTTGCTCTTTCTTTGCTGTTGCTAAGCCTTCTGAGGCCTGATTGGTAAGGCCTTTACGTGTGTAATATTTCGTAATCTCGAGATCCCGTAATAAGGTGATCGATTGGTCTTTAATAGGCAAACAGAGCTCAACATCAAGGTAAATTTGCCCTTCAACACCCTCTCGCACTAAGCCTACAATATCAACTAAAATCCCTTCCTTCAATTCTTTTAATTCCAGATAAAGGTCAGATGACCAATTAGAGCCCCCTCCTTTCACTTTAATGGTTCCTGTGTTATCAGTAATCTCGAGAATGACTGTTTCTTCCGGCTCTACAACGGTTTTACCGGTAATCTCCCCTAGAATGCGTGCCCGTCGTAACAAATCATCCGTTTTAACGTGAAGGGCTTTGGAACCGTCAGCGTTAGTGACAAATTCGCCTTCAAGAAGGTCACGGATCTTCAGTTTAATTGCCGGCGCACGACGCCGCGTATTGATTGCCATGAGAATGTTTCACCACAAATAATTCTTCACTAATTACTATTATCTAAAACCTCATGTTTAATATCATTTATCTTAGGTGGCACTTTAAAGTTACCTTCAATTTTTTTGCAAGGGGTAGGCTAATAAGGGTGGAGGAAGAGACGAACTTATTCGAGAGTTGGGTGAAATGCTTCGATGGTTTTTAGTTTTTGACAGAAGTCAAAGGCTTTCTTAATAACATTTTTTTCGCCAACGAGTAAAAGAGTGACTGCTCCTTCAGCACCGCCAACACCGCCGCTGGCTACATGAATAACATCATCCAAATCAAAGAGAGTGTATAAAGCATCTATCTCGGTGAATACATCACCAATTAAGGGGAAGAGTCCAGAAGGAAAGCCGTCTGCAAAGTCCACTTCTTGAATGCCCATATCTTGTGTGCTGTAGAGAATGGAATGTGCGACCAACTTCTCGAGACCGATGGGAATGAGCAAGCGGAGGCCTTTTGCGGCTAATGACCCCCAAAAGGCGCCACACGTGCCCCCTTGTGGGTCACCCAATAGAACGCCAGCAACTCCATCGGGGTCTAAAGCATTGCCCCCTTTAATAATGATATCACCTTTTTCCATCACATCAAGTGCTTGCTGAATAGACTCTATTTCTTTCGGTTTGCCATCAATAAAGAGCACTTCTTTGAGCCGTTTGTCTGAGGGGCAGGCAGTAAGCCGTTTCCCGGTAGGAACAATTTGCCCTGCAACATAGCGGCTTTTATCGAATTCACGAATTGCCATCATTTCCTCGAGAACATAGGCATTTGTCGTTCCTCGAGCAATATAGATGTGTCCTTTCTTCATTTTTTCCTGAAGAAAGTCTAATTGAGTAATTCCAATAGCAATTATCTTTTTAGCTTCATGCGGGAGAAGAGTTATGAGTGCTTTTGCCATTTTTTTTTCACGACACTTTAGTTTCTAACTTTTTGGGTAAGAAGAATTTCTCACTTACTAATAAGGAATTTAATAAAGGATTAAAATTCTTTTGTCATAGTAACTAAGAAAGAGTGATCCAATTGGCAGAAGGACACAAATATCATGTGAAAATTGAGATGATCGAAGACAGAGTGGGAAATTTCATCCTTGATGACAAGGAAAAGCCACTGATTAAGATCGCTACACCCCCCGAATTTAAGGGCGGCAAGCCTGGCATTCATTCTCCGGAGGATCTTTTTGTCGGAGCACTTGCAGGTTGTAAACTGACCACCTATTGTGCCATGGCTGAAAAACTTGACATCGGCCTTGTGGGGTTGACGGTGGATGCGACAGGCGTTCTCGGCCCCGCTGAAGATCGAGGAATGATGTTCACAAAGGTAGATGTACATCTCGAGATACGCATAGAAGACGAAGAAAATCGAAAAGCCGCAGAAAAATGTGTCGACTTGACGAAGAAGTATTGCTTGATAACAAACTCGTTGAAAACTACTATTAATTTAACCTATGACATTAAAACGGCATGAAGAAAAAGAGAAAAAATTTCCAGAAAATTTCCTGGAAAAAAATCCTTCTCATCGTCTCTTCCGATAAATGAGAATAGCAAGAAAAACAAAGCCAATCAGTAAGGGTTTCGCCCCAAACGGCGATGTCTTGGTTTCTTGATTCAAATCAATGGAGAAATAAAAGACGCCTGGAGAAGCTTCAACAATATTCGAATGGCCGAGAAAGTCGGACGCATTTGGAGCTAAGTATAATTGATCATTGAAGGTTATTTGTAACTCATAGCCAATGACGCCACTTTCTTCTTGGACAACAAATGCCCCTTGCCAAGTATTCGGGCTAACACGAATCATCGTTATTTTAGGGAAGTGGCATAGGAACTCCGGCTCGAGTGCGCAGTACTGCACTAAAATGGACGAAACATTCGTATCATCAGTGAACGTGACCATTACAGTTACATTGGTTTGATAATAAACAGTCGAAGGAGAGTGAGAGACCGAAAGCACCGGGGGGAATGCAGCAAGAGCAACTTGTGCGGGGCGTAAAAGGCTCGGGGCTAAAAGCAAGCCAAGTACAAGGGGGAGGACTAACAGTGTTTTTTTCTTGAGCATTTTTTTCATCAGCTAATTTTATGCTTCTTTATATTTTAAAACGATTCCATAGGAAATAGCCAACTAGGAACCCACCAGCGAGGATCAACAGGACTCCTGTGAAAATTTTGACAAATTTCGTGGAAGCTTGAAGTTTGGTAATCAAAGTTTCTTTCGAGAAGCCAACCAGAATGGCAATAACTACCATGAGGATAGCCATGACAAGGGAGTAAACAATGAAAATTGAGATTGCTTTTGCAAATGTTCCTGCATTAAAGGCCGTAAGCATTAGGCTCAATAAGATGGGTAAACTGCAACCAATAGAGGCAAGGGCATAGGTTATGCCATAAATGAAGAGCTGCGTCATTTGGGGAAGCCAACGTTTAAAATGTGAGGGCGCTTTCCCGGGGGCCGTAGCTTCAGCTGCATCGGCATCTTTGATAAGTCCCTTGGCAATTTTCCGTTGCCGACGGCGTTCTTTTCTCCTTTGAGAAGCCGTTTCAATTTTAATGATAATTTTACTCATATCAAGCGAAATAGGGGTAAAAGAAAGAATACCTAAAATAATAAGTAATAAGCCAACCGAAAGTTGAATGTACTCAGAAATCTCTGCAATCTTATCAAGGTTCTCCAAACTTTTATCGTATACCAGCACCAGCACAGAAATGACAATCCCAATTATCATGTAAAAGAGAAAGATTCCCAGGCCGGAAGCACTCCCCCAGATAAGTGACTTCCAGAAACGCCCTTTTTGTGACTGAAAACGCGTATTCTCTTCAGCCTTTTCTTTGTCATCTGACCGTACCATAAGGTCAAGATTGTATGCCATGTACCCTGGGAGAAGCGGAAAAGCACATGGCGAGAAGAATGAGAGAAACCCGGCAATAAACGCAGCGCCAATAGAAACACCAAAGGTCGCGGTAAAAATGGGCTCGGCCTTTCCCTCGAGGGTTTTTTGGATGATTTCCTTGAGTTTGGAACCACCTGCTTGAAAGCCTGTTTCTGCAAACGTGATAAACCCATTCTGGTCGATAACAACTGTCTTTGGGATCTGGAGCACCCCATATTTTTCCTGGAGGTTATCTGTATCAAAAGCAAATTCCCATGTTGCATTATATTTCGAGCTGAAATTGAGTAATTGTGCTACCGTATCAGTCAGGTCCACATCAATGGAAAGCATAACTAAGCTCTCATTAAAATGGTCGCGAATTGTTGCCAGCTCAGGCATCAGTTCTTGACAAGGGATACAAGAAACGCTCATAAAATCGAGTAAGATCACCTTGCCCCGATAATTCGAGAGGGTGAAATTCTTATTCGTTAACGTCATCACTGAAAAATCTTGTGCAGGTTCGGACCGGCGATTGCTCACAAAATAGTAAATGCCGTAACTAATACCGGAAAGTACCACCACAAGTGAGAGAGTGATTGCAACAACCTTTAGCCATTTTTTACTTTGTTTTGATTTTATAATTTCTTCAGCCATAAAGCATCAACCAAGTTAAGAGGAGTTTAACGGGAAAGAGGTGAAGACGCAATGCCTAAACAGACATTGCGACAAATTGATGAGGGAAAAGACACCCCTTATGCTCGTTGCCCTCTCTTTCGATAGAGCGGTAAGAGGAGCAGGTTAGCTAAGAGAATACCTCCCAGCACAAGTGGAAATATTATGCCTGTGTTGTCAGTCACAACATATGTCTGTGTTCCCTCAGCCGTGTTTCCTGCGACATCCTTTGCAACTGCTTTTATTTCGATCGTCATTTTCTTGGTGACAGGTACACTATAGAAGGACGCAAAATAGACATTTCCGGTATCGTGTTGAAGGGAGGTTTCCTCAACTGCGAGGGCAGCATTAATCCAAATCTGAATCGATTTATTAATGAGCAGTAAATCGTCGGCAAACGAGGCATAGATCTTGAAATTTTGTCCGATGGAGGAATCAATCTCTTCAATGCGAGTGATACTTACTGTTGGTGGACCACTATCTGTTAGTTTTGTTAAATCCACAACAAGTTCTGCTGTTGTTGACTTGCCCACATAATCCTCAGCAAGTAAATGGACTGTCACATTCTCTTTGCCTGCTTGTGTGGCGTCCCAAATATCTACGGGATTGACATTAAAGGAATGTGTTAATTTTGTTGAATCGGGATTCCAAAGATCACTTGTAAGCGTGGTGCCGCCGAGGGTAAGGCTAAGTTTGAGATGGCGGAGTAAGGCATCGGTAACATTTGTTGTAACAATCAATTCATTAACAACTGGCGCTGCATTGTCTGAAAGGTCTAATAGAGTTTGAACTTTTGCCTTTAAGAGGTCAACCCCACCAAAGCCCTCTTCAATATAATAGATATACCCAGTTTTCGAAATAATTGCCATCGTTGGGATGGCACTAATATCATAATCATCTGAAACTTGCTGCGTTTTATCGTGGAAGATCAGCCAATCCATTTCATAGTCATCGGCAAACTGCTTGAGATCGGCTTCGTCGTAATTTGGATCATCCCCTGAGATACTCATAAGTACGAATTTCGACTCGCCGGCAAAATAATCATTAATTTGCTTAATGTATGGCATAGCGTCTCTACACGGACCACACCAGGTGGCAAAGAAATCGATCATCACTACTTTGCCGCTATACTCAACGGAAAAGGTTTTGTTAACATCTGATCGGAGTTCTTTCATTGTCCAGTCTGGAGCAGTTGAGCCCACAGCAATGAGATTAGCGCTTATATCTGTATCTATTTGGTTCATTTGCAAGGTTCGCACATTTACAGAAGCCAAAAAGACTGGTGCTAAAGTTGCTAACACGAGAAAGATAAGTAGCATTCGTCTTGTTTTCATTCAACCACAACCACAGCGACATTCAAGTTTAAAGTAGAATGAATATTCTTAAAACTAATGACTTATTTTTAAATGAAATTTGACAATTTTCACAGTAAAAAAAACGGAAAAAAGCAAAAATTAGGCACTATTTTCAGGCGGTTTTTGGCCTATTTGAGAAATGGCTTGAGGAAGAATGAACGCCAGTAAGAGTATACCAAGAGACGCAAGGACCATCCCCGAGGCAAAGGCACCACGGCGATTGAGATGAAGCGTATTCTGCAAGAAAATATCAACCGAAAAAGAAGGGTTGCTATTGTTCCAATCGAGGAGGAGAATGGCCGACGTTAATGTGGCTGGTGATTCAAGGGGAAGAGAAAGGTTGGCAGTTCGATTGTAGTCAATAAGCTGATGCTGAAGAGAAACGCCTAGAAAGGCTTGAGTAAGATTGCGATAGCTATTCACCAACCAGGCATAAGAATAGCTCCCATTGAAATAACGTTCAAAAGTCAATGTAATATTAGACGTATAGGCTTGGAAAAGGCTTTGGTTCGAAATGAGAAGCGCTAACTTACAGGTAGAAGTATTCCCAACATAAGACCCTGCAACATCAAGCTGGCTCTTCTTTCCCAGGTCAAAATTTTGTGCAAAACCATAGTGAGCACTCGTTTCTGAAAACGATAATTTTGTTGTAGTGGTACGCGTCTCAGTGCGATGGAGCTGAAATCCCGGCCCGAGAATAAGCCCAAACACCAACAACAAAAGTCCAAGCGAGAGAAGAGGGCTCTTCAGTCGATTAAGTTTCCGGAAGAAAGCAGAAACATTTGGTCTACCCTGGAAGTGGGCGTAAATCGCCCGCCCCGGAAAGAAGGCAAGCCAGCTCAACCCCAGTAGAAAATGAAGGGGAAAGTCACTGATGAAAATCTCCAAAAATTCAGCACCAAAATACTGAATCCGTTCTGCGGGTGAGAGATTAAAAAGAGGATAGGCATTTAGTCCTTCTGTAAGAGAGACGCTTGACCAGCTAAAGTGTATTCCTTTGATAAACAACACCGAGTTCAAATCCCAGAGAATACTCACATTCCAGCTATAGAGACGATTGTCAAAAGGGTAGAACAGCAACACCGGTCCGGGATTCAAGTCGAGGAGACTATGCAAAATGAGAAAGACACAAGCAAGAAGAATGCTGCGGGTGATGAGTAAAGCTTTTTCAGAAAGCGGTTCTTTATGTTGCATTCTAATTACCGCACGATATCCTAAAACACCACAAATAATAAGTAACGGCCAAACAACGGTGTGAAGATATGTCCGGTGTATATAAATAAACGCATCAAGGTCAGGAAATGCTGCAAAAAGTGTTAACCCAGTAAAAAGCCAGAGTTTGTTCTGAAAGAGTTCACGATTCTTTTTTCCCATAAAAAGCCAAACCAGAATCCCCTCAAAAGCAACATGGGTTGTGACCAGTGTCAAATTTCTTTCACCTACTAAAAGAAGATAGAACATTAAACCTTTTAATTACTTTCTCGAAAGAGCAATTATAAACACACGCGACGAAAAAGAAACTGAATAACCGTGGTTAAAAGGATGACGTTTGAAGCTGTACTCTTTGATGCCGATGAAACAATCTTTAACAATCAAGGCATTCACCAGATCATCACCGAACGGATCTTGGAAGATTTGCACTTACCTAAGCACTTGGCAAAAGAAGTACATGCACGCTGGGATTTCCATTATTTTTCTGAGCAAGCAAAGAAATTTGATGCACGGGGTTTTTGTATTGATCAAGTGAATAATACTGAGGCCTTGATAAAAGCACTCAAAGAGTTTGGTTGTGAGATAGACTACCAACAAGCAGAAGCCTTTTGGGCCTATACCGTAGAAGAATTTAGCAAGAGGTCAACCCCCTATCCTGATGCTCTTGAAACAATCGACACCTTACAACAGAAGGGTGTGAAAATGGCAATCGTTTCCAATGGTGATAAAGAAATCATCAATTTGCGACTGGAAAAAGCAGGAATAAAGGATGCTTTTGCTTTTGTGCTTGCTCCAGAGCACGCCTTTCCCTTATCCAAACCAAAACCGGCAATATTTCAGCATTCCTTAAAGCTCTTGGAAATTAACAATGCCAAGAAAACGATGTTCATTGGTGATAACCCCACCTCAGATATTAGAGGCGCAAACCAGGCGGGAATGTTTTCAGTGCTTATCGACCGGGCAAATGCTTTTACTAATCTCGAAGGGCTTTTAAAACCGAAAATGAAGGTACGCTCTCTAACAACCATTCTGGAATTGTTTTGATAGAATAAGTAACAGCCAACATTATTCTCAACATTTTTAACTTTAAAAAATATACTGTGGGAGTAACGAACAATTTAAGGTGGAACCAAATTAAAGTAGTTATTTTTTATTTTAGCGGAACAGGAAATACTTGGTGGGCGGCACAAACACTTGCAGTTAAATTAAGAGAAAACAATGCAAGTGTAAAAGTACTCTCCTTGGAAAGTGAAAAGGTACAGATGCAAAGAAAACTCGAACAAATACTCGTGGAAGCAGATGTTTTAGGCATTGGCTATCCGATTTACGGCTCGGATTGTCCGGGCCTTGTAAAAGAATTCCTGAAGCAACGACTCCCTAAAGGAAATAGGAAAGCAGCATTCGTTTTTACTACGATGATGCTATTCAGTGGCGACGGCGCCATGGTTGCAGCACGAATGCTTAGAAAAAAAGGGTACAAAGTTAATCAAGCAATTAATATAAAAATGATGAATAATATTCGGCTTCCTTATCTAGTTTTACGTTCATTACCGATTATAAACGAAAAAGAAAATACCAAACTAAAACAAAAAGCAGAAGAGAAGATCGTTCGATTAGCAGCAAATATTTTAGCGGGGAAGAAATGGCTACAAGGGAGAGATCCGTTCAACATTGCAGGAGGATTAATGCAAAGGGTGCCAATGAAAATCCTCAAACCAGCCGTTTTTGCTAAATACTTTTTCGTTGATAAAGAAAGCTGTACTCAGTGTATGCAGTGTGTGGATTATTGTCCAACAAATAATATCCTTTTTGCAGAAGGCGAATTTCATTTCGGGGGAAACTGCATCGCTTGTTTTAGGTGCTACAATCTCTGCCCCGAAAATGCCATTCAACATAAGAAAGGCACGCTTAATCGTGAGCGCTTCCCTCGGTATAAAGGGCCCGGAAATGGTTTTACTATTGCAAAATTAAAAGAGTAATTATTATTATCATCATCAAAGAATACGAAAGGTGAACTACATGCCCCATCCCTCAACTGTCCCTCCATTTGTTAAATTCTTTAAACTAGAGCAACACCCCGAACTCGTCGAAAAAGCAACAAAACCAAAATCGTGCGGGGGGACAAAGGAGTTTAAAAAATTAGCACTCGAGGGGGACAACCTTCTCAATAGAGCCCTTTTGGAGATCTTTCCGGAAATTAAGGACGTGGGGTTACAAACAAAACTGAGGACGGCATTTCATTCGCGACGGACACTTGTTTTGCTTGGACAATGGCTCGGGTTAGATGAAGCAATTAACAGCCACAAGCCGAACCATCAGGCAACAGACAATGAAATAAAGGAAGCAATTGAATCCCTTCTTGCAGCAAGTTACAAAGTAAATGGGTTTAAAACAGTCAAAGAAATTGTCAAGCAATTATTGGAAATTGCTAACAAGAATAAGTATATTGACCGCAACTGGAAGGGAGAACTGAATGAACTTTTTCAAAAAGAAAAAGAAGCGTTGCCAGCATACGATTGGCAAAACTTCGGGGAAGAGCACCAACCAAACTGGCAGTGTACCATACTGGCGCGATACCACGGGAAAACATACAAATTGAAGAGTGGTTTGTATGCTAAAAAAAAGGATGCCGAACAAGATGTGGCATACAAATTGTTGCGAACACTGGGAAAGGTACAGGAAAGAATAGCTGATGAATATGCTCGGCGAGAAGAAACAAAACGAATCTTATTTGCTGGCAGACCAATGCACTCTCTCGAGGAAACGGAGCTACGCTTTCTAAGAACAAACGATTTCATTAACAGTGGAGAGGAATTGACAATTAGGCTCGACCCAAACAAACGGCTGGTAGAGTGGGCGCGGGCGAAAAGGGAAACAAACCCCTACTACTTACTGGCACAGTTAAGCGCCCTTTTTAAAGAACAACTGCGCGTGGCAGCATGGCTGGTAGAACTCGACGAAAAAGAGCGGAAGAAACAAAAGGAAGCGACTGAGAAGAAAGAAAAAATTGTGCTACTGCTCCTTCATCTACAAGTCGAAGGCGAAAATTATTTTGAGCTTGGAACCGGCCCTTCGAAAACGAAAGCACAAAAAGCAGTTGCAAGAAAAATTATCGACCAAGCAAACCTCTTGCAATGGCTCGAACAGCAAGATAAACCAAGGACAAAGAACGATCGGCCGTTAAAAAAGAAAATCAAAGAGTAAAGGGGAAAGAAAAATGGCGGACGTGAGCGGATTCGAACAAAGGAACATTTGCAAATAATTTATTTATAATTAGAATCCATATTTTTAAAAAGGACATAACATCAATTCCAATTACTGATTGGGTGCGTAGTATAGCACGGATAATGCGCCTCCCTGCGGAGTGATCTCCTGGTGCGCTTGGATTTCCAGTTAGAGGAAGTCGTCAGTTCGAATCTGACCGCACCCGCCACTTTATTCTATAAAAACATCCACTTCGGAAATTTCTTTAAGATTTAGAATTTGTGTGATCTTGTCTTTTATTTTAGGATGAACTTTCACATACAATCGAGCTTGTGAAAAGCCAAGTAATGCTTTTCTAAGAACTATAATGTTTAAAATGTCAGATAATTTTAGGAGAATTTTCCATTCAGAAGTTATTGTTTTATGATCCTTACAACTAACAAGTATTTTCTCATCTTGTTTAGTTGTTATATGGTCAATTTCCATATGTTTAGATTGTACTCTGTAAAGCACATTTGATTGGACCTTGTAACCTTCAATTAGCAATTTGTCCTTTATTTTTTCTTCAAATGCAGAACCTTCGGATACTGAATTGATTGCGCGCATTTTTATCGGTGGGGGAGATTGTTTAAAGCCTTGAGTGTCAAGGTAGTTTTGTATTCTTTTATGAAGATGAGATGGGTTTTCTATCAAGGCAACTAATTCCTTTCGACCAATTAGAATGACGTTACACAAGTCCCCATACGCTTTGGTGGCTATTTCCCCTTGATAATATATATCTTCATTAATAATAAGGATTGGAACAATAGTTTTTTTATTTATGCGTTTTCTAAACTGGTAGAGCTTCGCAATTGCACTCTCGATAATTCCACATTTATTTGAAGGCTCGATAGATGTCTTTAGTTCAATTAAAGCTACATAATCATGAAAATCATCTTGATGATAAATAAAAGAATCAAAACGATGTTTATCCCAACCAGTTAAAGGAAAATCATCATCCGTAAGTGTGAGCTCAACTTCTGATAAAAGAATAGTGTCCTCGTAATCTCTAAAAGCTCTACCAATTAAATCTCTAACTCGTTGTTCAAACTCCCTGTTGTAATGTTTCCCATGTCTAAGAGTAGATTTGAGATTAAGAAAATTATAACCATTATTACTTAGTTGGGATTTCAACTGTAAGTCCTTTCTTGCTTGTTTAGTTAATTCTAAACCATTGGATGTAAAATATACTATTCCTTCTTTTGGATCTCCATAGTAGGGAAGGTTTAATTCTTTGTAAATTTTTTTTGTGGAGTTTCTCTTGCGAGTTGTTAAAGTTAAAACTATTGGTGGTTTAGCATTTATTGAACACAAACATAAAATTTCTTTCTCAAACCAATTTTGTATATAACGGGAAATTTCTGAAGATAAAATTAAAACGCCCTTTCTACTTATTTTACCACGGCATTTTAAGTAAAGATTCATTTCATTATCTGAATAAATTTCGTATTTTGTATTTTGCATTCTGCCAAAAGTAACTAATTGTAAGGTATCAATGTTAGGTAAAACAACTTGCTCTGCTAAAAATAATGCTTGCTTTAAATAATCGGTTGATGGAATCTGTTCATCTTTACTTACTTTATTTGGGATTACACATTTTAAAATAGCATTCTTTTTCATAAGTTGTAAAATATTTTGTTCTTGATTTTTATTATTTACAGGTCGTAAATAACAAGA
Source organism: Candidatus Heimdallarchaeota archaeon (assembly GCA_019056785.1). Taxonomy (GTDB): domain Archaea; phylum Asgardarchaeota; class Heimdallarchaeia; order JABLTI01; family JABLTI01; genus JABLTI01. The sequence goes on along the minus strand of DXJV01000100.1, from coordinate 49,493 downwards.
GTAATTATTATGGTAAATGATACAAAGTACACTTTCGAATTTGTTTTTTTTATGCCAAAAATCAACAACTACTTTTAATTTATCATCACTTTTCTTTTTTGGTAATTTTTTCCACCTGTATAAACCACTAGGAATGTTCATTCCATATTTTGATGTTTTGCTTTTCAACAATATGGTGCCATTTCTATAAATAATTGTTTTTGAACCTCTTTGTTTTTTTTCTTGTCTGAATAATAGATTGAGCATCATAATTTACCGTACATAAACTATACATATTATGTATAGAAACGATAATATTTAAATATTCTGCACAAGAAGAAAAGATAGGGAAAAAGCATATGTCAGGAAAAATAGTTTTTGAACGAAAAGTAATTTATAATGCAGGAGTATACAAACTCTCCATACCAATTGAGATAGTAAATGCGATGGGAATTAAAAAAGGCGATACGATAGGCATCACCTATGAAAACAGTTCCTTTATTTGTAAAAAAATGAATAATAAATGAGAGAATCAATAACTTCACACAAGAAGCGTTGTGAACCTTGGATGATGAATAGAAACGACGCGAGTCTGCTCCAAAGACGTTAAGTCCGAACAATCTAAAATAACTTCATGTACCAGAAATTGAATAAAAAGTCGTGATTAATTTTTGACTGATAAATGTAACAACCAATATACTTTGAAACAAATAGATGAAATACTACAAATAACAGATGAAAATGATTTTCAAGGAATTATTCAAACTTTTCGAGTTCTATTTATTTGTGGGTATTCTCTTGAATTTTGTAAATATAAAAATACAAATTAAAAAAATCTGACTGAGAATATTCCCAACTGATGAATGATCGTAAAGGAAGAACAAAAAGCCGAAGAGCAAATAGAACAAAATAAAAATACCGAATAACTGATTATTTTAAATTAATTGTGATTTCTGGTAACATAATTTTTATTAATCTAAGAATTATTTTACCTACGGTGATAATTGTGGCTGAAACAGCCGAAGAATTTATTGAAAGGAAAAAGCAAAAAGAAATAGGGCGATTGATCAAAGTCAAAGATATTTCTCGAAAAGGACACCATTTCTTGAAAGTGGTTGCTGCTACTTACATGACAGAAACCGATAACCCTGAAAAAGTGTTTGAAATTTTACGTTTAGAACACCAAAAATCAGAAGGTGAGAAGGACCAAATAGCGAAATATAAATTCAAAGATAGTTATCGTTTTGGTTACTATATTATAGGTAAGATTCGCAACAAAAAAGATAAGTGGACCTGGGGACAATATGCGCCAATGATCCCAACAATGGATTTACTACCTTTGATTGAAAAAGCAAAAGAAGAAGGAACTATAAAAGAGTAAAATACTTTCTTACACTTTTTTATTTATTTTTTGGATAATTTAGCTCATGATAATCATTATAATCAAATAATTATAATTGCTAATGTTATGAACAAATTTTTTCAAGTTAGGATTTTTCTTTTCAAAAACATCTATCCAAACTAAGCCACACGTCCAATAGACCTATGGTAAATTGCTGTGAATGAATTTATAAAACTATGGATTTTTATTTGAAAATTCAAAAAAAGGAAGAAATTTAGAGGTTTTGTCTGTTCTTCCTTCGCCTTATTAATACAAACATTGCTACTGTTACTGAGGAAAGAAGGATCGTTGTTGGAAGATTGAAGCCAATACTATGTGATGATTTATAGTTGAATAGTTTTTCACCATAGAGAAAAATGAGGTCTGCACAGGTAAAGTTGTTCGGAGTAAAATTCTCAATAGCCAGCAAGAAAACATCACCATTTTTGTTGATAGCAATAGACGTTTCATAGATATAAGAGTCATCATCATCAAAAATTGGCTCCCACTGCCAACCGCTCCGATAGTGTGCGATGAGCAGATCGAGATTAAATCCGATGGTTGTCCACTCTGTTGCTGCCATAGCAATAAAGATGTCTGAACCTGAAATGGCAACATCGTGGTTTATAATACTACTCCAATGCCTCTCCGTATTGTCCTGGGGAAATTCGACGGCCTTTTCAACTTTGCTCCATTTGTTCAGCCAAACTTGATGCCAAAGAACATTCCCCGAATTAAATGAGGTATAAAAGAGATGCACTTTTCCGGTCTCATCAAAAGTAACCTTTCCAATGTACGGTTTTTCTACTGATGGTTCTGAGGTTCTTTGCCAAGTTGTTCCATCATAGAATAAGCAAAGCAGTATTTCTACAGATCTTTCTTCTATTGGGTCATATTTTGAACCCGTACAACAAACAAAGAGATTATCATTTGTTCCGGCTGCAAGGTCCAAAGTATGAATATAATATGGGACCTCCAAGTCATCGAAATTAATAATGGTCGTACTTTCGCTCCAACTATTACCATCAAAAATGAGATAGACTAAATTGTTCTCTTCCTGACCAACCAAAGCGAGACGATTCGAAGAGAGAAGAGCCAGATCAAAAGTGGGGTACATATCCTGAAGATCGATTACAAGAGAAAGAACATTATTCCATAAAGAGCGATAATGGACCCCCGCATCCTTCCAAACGACATGTAGTTTGTTCTCACTGTCCAAGACAGCTTTGAATGTTGAGATTTGTGTATAATTACCAGAAATAATAAAAATAGTGTTGTTCAGAAGCCAGCTTTCTCCGGTAAATGTCTGACAATGGATTTCAGAGTACGTTTCGTTATAAGCTATCCACAGAGCGACTTGCTTACCCTGTTCATTTGAAAGTATTTGTGGGTTTTTCACAAATAAAAGAGAATTACTGGGAAAAAGTTGTTGTGGCATTTCCCAAGCTTTCGTTCCCTCATAGCTAATAATTGTTGAAGGATTTTCAGCCAAACTATAAGGGGTTTGGCTCAATATTAAAACAGTAAAGATCACTATTAACAATCTTTTTGTCTTAAACATAACACCCACCACAATTTTTCCAGAAATGTATGGGGAAAGCTCTTATTTAAAGCTTAATTTTTTCCTTCTGCTAGAAGCGTTGTTTAGTAAGCTTTTGTAAGAAGAAAAGAGCAACTAAAAATGCTCTTAAAGAAGCCTTCCCTTTTTTATGGAAGGTGAGAAAGAAAAAAGAACTCGTTTATCTTCTTTTTGGGCCGGCTGTCTATTTTTTCATTTTGTTTATTTGATAGTCGTAGTACTGATTGAAGCCATGGTATTTTCTTGAGAATTCTTGAAGGTACAATTGAAAAAAGATATATTAAATAAAGACGAATCTTTTTGACATACAAAACGAATGAAAAAAGCAGGGAAAGTCATGCCTCGATTTTTAGCGAAGATAGTTTTAACACTTGAACCGACAGACTTGCAAACAAAATTTCATAAAGCTGTCCGTGAGGTAACGAGTCATCACCTCAGCAACCTCATGGAAATTATCGGCATCGATCCTGTGGTGTTCAAAACACGGACCCCCGAGGGAGAAATGAACCTTCAAATATGGATTACTTCTTTTAATAACATTATTCATCGGACGATAATGCCTAACTATTATCTTGGTGCGCGTAAATATCTGTTTATGTGTGAGGGGAAGGGGGGGAGCGTTGATTTTGTTCGAGAAATAATCGAGTTAACGATAGATAAATTGAACGCACTCTACGAATTCATAATTCTTGTCCCTCCGTTTAAAAGTAAACAAGCACGAACACGATTAAAAAACAAGTTCCAGAAACTCTTCACAGAATTGAATATCCGGCATTTTTCACTTCGCGAGTGGCGCGAGCCAGAAGACTTGATGGAACTCTTTAGAGAGTGTGCCAAAGAAATCGTCCTCGAGAAACCTACAACAGAATACTTACCTGTTGGTTTTAACTTGAAGACTACCGAAGAGATTGTTCGGAAAATAGGCTTTACAATTAATGACCGGCATGAAGTGATCGAAACATTGAATGGGATACAGTTCCGGGTGAACCTTGAAAAGAACAAAGTCATCGCCGAAATCATTAACCCTGAGAATGGCTGTAAAGTAAGTAAAGAGCTTTGTATTGTTGTGGCAGATCGCGGATATGCATCAATCACCGGTCTTGGAGACTTGCGATTGATCTCTGTCTTACTGGCAATTAAGGATAAAAGCATTTTAGGGCTAAAAGGGAGCCGACCACAAGAAGACATCCGTCAGCAATTACAAGATCTGCGGAAGAAATTCAAAAATGAATGCAAAAAAAAGAAACAGAAAAAAGAGAAGGAATAGGCAGAAACGTACAGAACGCGCTAGTTTCAGCCGATAGGAGATCTACGCATCTTTTAATAAGCCTTTCTTTTCGAGGAAGGGTTTCACAATATCCATTAATGTTGGATGGCCAATTTCTTGGAGGTCGTATTTCACCCGTACAGCTTCATGCTTAATGTTAACAATACGCCCAAGGTCGATGGGCGTTCCAACGAGAACAAGGTCACAATCGACTGCGTTGATAGTCTTCTCAAGTTCCTCGATTTGTTTCTTGCCATAGCCCATGGCGGGGAGAATTGTTCCAAGATGGGAATACTTCTCATATGTGGTTTTAATTGAGCCCACAGCATAGGGGCGGGGGTCAACTAATTCTTTAGCGCCAAATTTCCAAGCTGCAACAGCCCCTGCACCATATTCCATCTCACCATGGGTTAATGTTGGGCCATCTTCAACTACAAGAACACGCTTACCTTTGATCTTTTCCCAGCCTTCAACAGTCAAGGGAGACGCAGCATCAATAACAGTTGCCTTGGGATTGTATTTTGCGATATTCTTCCTGACTGTGGTAATATCCTCCGGGCTGGCAGAAACCATCTTGTTAATGACAATAACATCGGCAGTGCGTAAATTCACTTCACCGGGGTAATAACTAACCTCATGACCAGGTCGGAGAGGGTCAACCACAACAATTTCCAAGTCGGATTTGAAGAAGGGGAAATCATTGTTCCCGCCGTCCCAAATAATGATGTCAGCCTCCTTTTCAGCTTCACGAAGAATGTGTTCATAATCTACGCCAGCATAAAGGGTAATACCATTAGTAATTAGTGGTTCATATTCTTCGCGCTCTTCAATTGTGCAACGATATTTATCAAGGTCTTCGAGGCTACCATAGCGTTGGCATGCTTGAGAATTCAAATCAGGATCATAGGGCATTGGGTGTCTGCAAGCAACAACTTTTAAGCCCAGTTCCGATAGTGAAACCGCCAGTTTCCTTGTGGTCTGGCTCTTGCCGCAGCCAGTTCGTATTGCACAAACGGAGATTACTGGCTTGCTTGATTTCAAGGATGTCTTTTTCTTCCCTAACATCCAGAAGTTTGGTCCGAGAGCCATTACTTTTGATGCCAGATGCATTACATAGTCAAATGGTAGGTCGCTGTAAGAAAGCACACAGACATCAGCCTTTGTTTTCTCGATTACTTCTGGTAGTTTTGCTTCATCATAAATTGGGATTCCTTTTGGGTAGAGTTTTCCTGCGAGTTCTTTTGGGTAAACTCTGCCTTCAATATCAGGTATTTGTGTTGCAGTAAACGCAACTACCTCGTAATTCTCATTGTCTCTAAAATACGTGTTAAAATTATGGAAGTCTCTTCCGGCGGCTCCCATGATGATTACTCGTGTCGGTTCCATTTTTAGTTTCACAACCTTTGTAAGTTTCTGTTCTTCACTTTAACTCGGTTGCTGTAAAATTTGCAGTGAAACAGAGGCGACTCCTTATTTAAAAAATGGTCGGTGAGGTTGGTTTTTGTTTTAATGGTAAAAAGCAGTCCTTTTTTAGCAGGAAAATTCTTACTTTGCCACAAAAGATAAAAGAAGAACTCTTTTCCCTTATTATTATTGGCAGTGATTAAATTGGTTGCAAAACAGACGGCCTTTTCCAAGACAAAAGTCTTTGAGATTCTCGAACGTACCGGGGCGCTAAAGTTCGGTGATTTCACCCTTGCGTCAGGTGCCAAGTCGAAATATTATATTGACATGCGTATCATTCCCAACTTTCCCGCAGAGTTTGATGCTCTTGTTTCGGAAGCAGTAAAATATCTCCGGCAGGAGCATGTTGCATTTGAGGGCATTGTAGCTATTCCGTTAGCAGCAATACCATTTGGTACTTTGCTCGCCTATAAACTCCAACAACCCTATTACATTCTGCGCAAAGAACCTAAGAAGCATGGCTTGAAAAAAATGATCGAAGGTACCATTCGAAAAGGGCAAAAAATTCTCCTGGTGGATGATCTTATCTCGAGTGGTTTTAGCAAAGTTTTCGCTATCCAGGCCTTACGTGAGGAGGGGGCAGAAGTACAAGAGATGTTTGTTTTTATTGATCGAACGCCAGATGGTCTGGCAGCATTTGAAGCAGAACAACAGATAAAAGTTCACTACCTCGTTAGTGCAAAGGAGATACTTGCACGGGCGTCAAAGAGTGATTGAATCAAACAATAAAGAAGCGTTGGAGAATGAGCGGTACAGAAAAATCAGCTATTGTTCTTTTGAGTGGTGGCCTAGATTCCACTGTTTGTCTTTGGTGGGCAAAAAAAGAACCTTATAAGCGTGTTGTTTGTCTTACCTTTTTATATGGCTCTAAAGAGGAAAAGGTATTAAAAACCGTCGCGAAAAAATTGGGCGAGCTTGCAGAAGTTTCCCAACATGAGTTTCTCACATTGGACTTTTTAGCAGACTTTGCAAGGCGGACAAATAGCGCTTTAATTCAAGGCAGTTCTACAACACTCCCTCACCCTACTGCACAAGAGCTTGAGGACTTCAACAAAAGTCAAGCAAGTGCCAAAGCAGTTTGGATTCCGGGCAGAAACCTTTTATTCCTTGCTATTGCAGCGGCTTATGCTGAAACTCTCAAAGGCAAAGTAGACATTATCACCGGTTTTAATCTCGAGGAAGGTACAACCTTCCCCGATAACACTCAGGAATTTATTGATGATTTTACCCGCGCGGCGTCGCGAGGAATCCTGAAAGCGCACGTACAGATTATTTCTCCTCTCGCAAAATTAAATAAAGCAGCAATTATTAAACTAGGCAAGAAGCTGGCAACCCCTTTCGAATATAGCAATTCTTGCTATGAGCCAAGAGGGTTAGATGTCGCTGGACGCCCCATTCATTGCGCTCATTGTGAAAGTTGTCAACGTCGAAAGAGGGGCTTTAAGGAAAGTGCTGTTCCTGATCCCACTATCTATACACCAATCTCCAGGAATGAAAAATGATGTTATAAAAAAGGGTTAAGGATGAAATAGCACAATACTATAAAAAATACTGAGTTGATAGAAAAAATGACTGAAGTCCTCGCCGGCGAGCGTAAACAACAATCACCTGTGAAAGGAAGCCTTATCGAAATTTTTAGCTCTTTTCAAGGAGAAGGTGGTGTTGTTCGCGGCTCATGTTTTGGACGGCGGCAAATCTTTGTAAGACTGGCGGGATGCAATTTACATTGTATCTGGTGTGATACTGCCTCTTCCCGTGATGTCAACGCCCCTACTTGTCGAGTTGAAACTGTCCCTGGAAGTTGGAAATTCACCACCACCGCTAATCCCGTAACTGTTGATTTTACAATCGAGCAAATTCTTAACCTCTCCACAAAGGACCTTCATTCTGTCTCTCTTACGGGGGGTGAACCAACTTTTCAGGAAGAATTTTTCTATGAATTGACAAACAAACTTTACGAATTGGAAATCCCTATTTACCTTGAAACAAATGGCTACTACCCTCAGCGGATTGAAAAAGTGGCTCCATTAATTAGCTATGCGTGTGTTGATATAAAAGACCGGAGTGCCAACAGCGTAAAAAAGGGTAATTGGGAAAAATTGGTCGAGAGAGAACTAACATCACTCTCTATTTTAAATAACTTCCCCGCAAAAGTATTTGCAAAACTGGTGGTCACTGAAGACACGAATTTGAATGATGTTCAAATGATTGCCAATAAATTGCGCGAAATTGTTATCCCGATTGTCGTGCAACCCGTCACGCCTCTTGGAGGAGCAAAAGCGCCCTCTGCGCAAAAATTATTCCAAATAACAGAAACACTGGCAGAAACGCTCCCAACAGATTTATTTGGGCTTTCCATTCAAGGTCATAAATTACTCAAATTACTTTAAGACGACCGAGAAAAAATTAAGCAGAGATTAAGGTGCACAGAGCTTAATTTATCGTTCTGAAAGAAAGTAGCTTGTTCTTTATTGTTTTGTTCTGTTACGCCGTTTTGCTTGTCGCAGTTCTTTCCGGCGTTGCTTTTCGCGAGCAAGGCGTTCTTTTTTGTATTTTTTCAACTTTAAAGCATCTAGTTGTTCATCAGTAAGTGCCGGTGGTTCGAGAAGTGGCTCTGGATGTTCAATGAAATTTTTGAGCATATCTACGGTTCGTCCGGTATAAATGCCATTGGCAATGCGATCATCAATTGTAAGCCGAAGGTCCACTACCTGTTTTATCTCAATGTCATTGGTTTCTTGATTTAATACGGTGGCTTTGTGGATTTTTCCAATTGTGATGAAAAAGCTTGCTGTCCCAAGATTGTAAAGATGATGATAAACTGAATCGATATTTATTGAGCCCAGATGAGCGATGAACACAGAACACCAAAGAGGCATATCTCGAGTTATGAAATAGGGAGGATGATTGTGTTCATCCAGCCAGCGAACGAACCAGAAAATAAAGCGAATTAAAAAGCGGGGCATGGCGCCATAAAATTTGATGTCCTTTTCATTTTTATTTTCACCATAGCGAGCTTCGTGAATTTTTTCGCTGACTCTTTTTTGCACAGTCTCGAGAGTGTCAAAGGGATCAAATTCAATCATAGCAAGAACTTCTTCACCAGCTTCTGTTTTGGATTTATTGACCACAAAAGAGAAAAGGATTTGATTGCGTTGCCATAACCGTCGCCCGGCAACAAACCGATTGACCTTTGGCCGGTAAGCAATTGTTCGCACCCCTGCAGTTAGGAGAAGCTGAAAGAGAGTAAGCTTATCCTCTTCACAGCGATTTTTGTTGTATTCTTCCAGAAATTCTAACGTGTGTGTCAGATCAATCTGCATGTAATAAAAGATCATGCTCTCTGCTCGAGTTGGCATGACATAAAATTCCAGCTCGCGAAACTTTGATGTTTTGATAAGTTCAGCATCAGGCCGCCTTGGCATGGGATAATTCATCTCCTGTTATTAAAAAGAAACATATTCTTCAGCTTTTTAAATTGTTGGCTAAAGTTTAAAAAAAGAAAGAAAAAAGGGGAGACATTCAAGCTAATTTTTGCAGCTTAAGAATGTCCGGCATGGAAGCTTTGATTTTCAACCGTTTCTGGTTGTAAAGTTTGAGACCCGAAATGCGTCCTTGCATCAAATCCAAAAAGTCTGTTGTAGACATTTCGTAGTTAATATCCGGTTTGTCAACTTTTCCCTTCGCGGGCTTGCCCGGTTGTCCATTGGTAACAACGATGTGCCAATAGTCACCTGTGTCATTGAAGAAGTATTGCATTGTTTTGTTCCAATTCTTGAAATGACGGGCGTATTTTTCATCAGTCATCTTTGCGCGGAATTTGTCCATTTCAGAAACAATCTCTTCATCTGTAACCATTTGAAGTCCTCCTAACCATAAGTAAAGCGAACACCGGTACGGCCTTTCGGTTCTTCGAAAATGACGGCGTCAAATTCACAAACATTCCAGCAAGCACCGTACAGGTTTTCTTTCTTCATTTGGAATCTTCTCCTTCTCTTCTCATTTGAGAAGCGTTTTTCTTTTTGTTGCATTGATGTTTTTATGTTCTTTTTTCTCCTTTTTATCCTTTTTCCTTCTTCTCTTCTCATCTGTTTTCTTTTTCTGAGAAGAGTTCCTTTTTTTCCTCTCGCAACCATTATTTTTTCCTCTGAGGTTATTCTTTTGGTATAGGGATGTATTTACTATGAAATCTTCTGATTTAGTTCAACTTATTGATTCAGCAATCTCTTTTTTTTACTGCTCAAGTTTCTGAAATAATTACTAGTATTATTTCTTCAACTGAAGAAGCTAAGACTATTGGTCGAGAAAAATTAACTCATGAGTTCATTAAACAATTCTATCGAAATAGTTTCAAGAATTCTTCTTTACATCAAAAACAGCTTATTATACATAATCCTTTAACAGATATTTATTTTGAAATGTCTAAATTAATGTTTGATATGCCAGATGTAACCACTCACAAGCATACTTTTCTTGTTCCTTATCCTGCCGGTAAAGTCATAGGTCTTTATTTTACTCGTAACCCAAAAATTACTCTTTTTTCTCTTATCCTATCTTTACTTTTCCTTCTTTTTCGGTGTATGATCCTGCTTGTAAGGATCGTTTTGATTGGGTTATCTGGACTATTGCTCAAAAAACAGCCGGTCAAATTTCAAGCCATTACATGATGGCCTTCAAACTAAGGATTCAAAATAAGTAAAAAACTTTTTGAAGCGAAATTTAGTGGTGGATTGAGAGCTTAATATCAATCATAATTTTTTTCTTAAGGAAATGATTTGATGATAAAAAACAAGCAATTAGCTATTTATGATAAACATGTTAGAAAAGAAATTTGGTGCAGAGTTCAAGGACCCGTTGATGATGAAACACTTTTGAAATCTTTTATTGTTAAATATCAAAAAGAATTTCCAACAATAATGGATTATCCTTATCTTGTAGAATTCGATTATGAGATTTTTCTTGGTAGAACAGATCGTGGGGAAGGCGCTTTACTTTTTGATGATAAATATTTTAAATGTAGAAAAATCGATTAGATATTATGGACAAAGAGGAAATTATAGTTTTTATAAGACACAATATCTCAGTTCCAAAAGATTTACTTGAAAAATTATGGGATGAAAAAAAAATAGCAATTCATTATGAGAATATATGTAGCACAAATCCTAACAAATATAAAAAAAATTTTAGAGAAGTAAAATTTGCATTTGATTTGATGCACAAAATGTCAAAAGAAGGTGCTATAGTCGCTGCTGATTTTAGACGAATAAGAAAAGATGCTATACTTGTAGGTAAAATCACAAAAGGTACAAAAATAGGTTGTTTGAAAAAGAATGAATATAAACTTAAAACAATGCAATTAAGTAGTTTTAGAGAAGTTTCTTTTATGGATTATCCTATCTTCCAATCCAGTCAACCTAGGGGAACTATAAAAGAGTGGTCAAAAGTATCTAAAGTTTTGAGATATTTCTATTATGAAAAAGAATTACCTTTAGAAGTTAAATCGCTTTCTCCCGAACAATTAGAAATTATCTGTTATGAATTTTAAAAAGCAAAGAAGAAATAGAATTTCTTCTTCAACCTATTGGAAGGGGGCAGAAAGATTTTGATATTTATGGTTTAAATAAAGAAAATATCAGAATCTGTGCTCAAGTAACTTTTGCAGAAAATAAAAAAACAATAATTAATAAATTACAATCTTTACAGGATTCAATATCTAATAATGATACAATTTTATTTTTCTTTGCACCAAAGGAAACTGAGAAATTTAAAAAGAATGATTTTCCGCAAATAAGATTTATTTCTATTGAAAAGGTATTCGATTATTTCATCAAAGATAAAAGTAGATTAGAGAAAATTAAAATAATGTTAAATATCTCCTAGGAATCTAATGTCTGTTTCTCACTTATACCTTTTAACCAATTTTTTTACTTTTGTATAAATATCATTATATGGATCATCAATATTAAAATGCTCAACTAACATTCCTTGTACGTCTACCGGAAGATCTTTCCTACTTTGTGTTAAAATCAAAACATTATGCTTCTTACGTTTTATTTTCATATCTTGGTCAAGATCAATTTGCAAACAAATTTCATGGTTCAACACAAGGAGGTATAGCTCAGAATAATTTAAAGTCGATGAAAATACCTCTGCCTACAATAGATGATGTAATTGATAAAAACCAACAAAAAAATTTAGTATTATTTTTTGACACTATTTTTGAAAAGAAAAAATAAATATTAGAAAAATCCACTAAAGCGGCTGAAAATATTAAAGAACTTAAACAATCCATTCTTCACAAAGCATTCAAAGGAGAATTAGTAAAATAGAAATGGATAGGAAACTCTATCCATATTCAAATCTTACACCAGTTCCTCCTTTTGGTTCTTCAAAAATGACTGCGTCAAACTCACAAACATTCCAGCAAGCACCACATTCGACACATGCTTTCAAGTTCTTTGGGCGAAAGATCTTGCCATCTTGTACCCATACATTTCGTGTACAGAATTTGGCGCATTCGCCACAACCGGTACATTTGCTTTCATCGACTCGCACAAACTCTCCGGGGTCGCCGGGATAATAGTCAACTTTCATTTCGACCTTCATTTTTCAGCCCTCATTTTTTTATAAATTTCTACTGATTCCGAACCAACTTGTCGATATGGCTGGATAAATTCATAGAAATCTTTGGCCTCTTGGACCAAACTCATATCGTCTTCGTCTGCGCCTTTCATCCAGTTGTAATGAATTGCGTTACTGATAAAGCCACCACCAATGCAGACATTTTGCATCATTGCTGCGATTTCTTCGTCAGGCATAGAGAGAATGGATTTCTTATTAAAGTCAGCTACATAGCGGAAGCTTTGCAAGAAAACATTGCCTGTATAGTATTCCATAAAATGTTCTTCTAGAAATGCTGCTGAAACATCGTTCGCTTCGATGGCTTTAGCTGCGGTTTGGGCAGCATAAATGCCTGTCAAGAAGGCTTCGACCATTCCTTCGCCCAAGAAAGGAATCACAAATCCCCCTGCTTCACCGGTGAGGATTAATCCATCACGTGTTCGCCGCTCCAATGCCTCATCAAACTCGAGGTGCAAGCCCCAAGAGGCAATTTTTCCCCCTTTTATTTTCTCTTTAATAACGGGCAGATCCAAAAGGTTCTGCATATAGTCGTTGACAGAGTTTATGCCATCTTTGAAGAGGTTGTCATCCAGATAGCCACCTGTGCCGAAAGTGACAACGTCTTTCTTTGGAAATGCCCATGGCCAAGTCTTGTATTGAGTCTGTGGGGCAAGGAAATAGTAAATGGAGTTGCCAAAACGTTCGGTGACCAGTTTCTCACCAAGATGAACATTCACCGTAACATAGAGAATCATATCCGTTCCTTTGCGCTTGGGAATAAGCCCTGCTTTTCGGCCAACAATGGAATTCACGCCGGCAGCATCAATAATCACTTTTGCTCGAAGTTTCTCGCCTTTATCAGTAATGACGCCCTTTATCGCATCATTCTCTTCAATGATATCCACTACTGTCGTTGCTAAGCGGACCTCTGCACCGGCTTTGCGAGCTTCTTCCGTGTGCCAGGCATCGAAGTGGTCGCGGCGAATCGATAAAAGAATCAACCCTTCACTCGGGGTTTCACGAAACATCGTCGTTCGCTCTGGCGTAATCATATACGAATGCATTTCGGTAATTTCCCTTTCAACAGGACCTTTCATAAGATAATGTAAATCAGGATCAACAAGCGCCGCCATGTTTAGACATGTCCCCGAAACATTTTTCTCTCCAGGCGTTCGGGATTTTTCTAAAAGGAGCGTTTTCAGTCCTAATTCTGCTGCTTTCTTTGCTGCAGCGGGTCCTGCACAACCAGCACCAACAATTATAACATCATATTCGACTTCAGTCATAGGTATAAACCAGCTTCCTATCAGTAGGAATGGATTCCTTTCATCCCCAAGTTTGGTTCCATCTGGAGGCCAATTTCGGGGCGTATTGTTGGGAATGTGGTTAACTCAGCTTCTACCGATTTAAATTTTTCCTCAAACCAAAAGAAAACCACCACAACAGCATCGCTTCAATAGCGTAAGGTGGATATGGAAGCTCTTCGATGTTTTTTGGTGTCATTTTCCATAAAAGTTAATTTTTTAATGGGAAAGAGTCATTGTTCCAAAAGGAATGATTAAATGTACAAAACAGCCGGTGGGCAAATAATATGAGTAAAAAATCAAAAGAGAAGAGCAGCAGTAAATCAATCATTACAGTTCAAGCAATGTGCGATGTTTGTAAGAAAGTGGATGCATTTCAAATACCTGTGAAGGAGCTTTTGCCCCATATTGGGGGGCTTTATCAAGTGTCTACAATCCATCATTGCAAGGACAATAAAGAAATGGTTATGAATATAATCCTTGACAGAAATTTCACTGTCCGGCAAGCAACCGTATCACCTTTTGTGGCGGAGCGGGAAGTTGGTCAATGGACCCCTGAAAAAGTGGATGATATAAAATTCCTCGTGAAACAGATCAAAGGCGCCGATCAGCTTATTGAGGCAGTACTCTCCTACAAAACCGTCATTGTTGCAGGGACTAATAAGACCTTTGTTAAACGTGTTGTCCGAACACTGGAGTTATTCTCTCCGAGTCGCTACCCCCAGACCGAAGAATGGACCGACAAATTGATAACTGATAAAAAAATCATTGGAACTTTACCAACCCTTGCATCAAATTATAAAAAAGCAGTTATTGTGGATTTAGAGAAGAAGAAAATACTGAACGGGAAACCATCTCTTTATTGCCAGCAGTTCTTAGAAAGCCTTGTGACCCTCGAGCCGGAAGGAATGGCCTATGCTGCACAGATGAAAATCGGGATGCTGGTCGATTTTGCTAAGATGCTCATTGAATTAAGTAAAGAACCAAAAATCGGTACAAGAGCACTCGAGTTGGTGGAAATGGATGTGAGCCCAGATGCATTAGAATTAATCAAAGAAATGGTAAAAGGGTTCGATCCTACCGCCTTGAAAATTATAAAGGAAGATTGGCTTTAAACTTGGGGTGTGTTTTCCGAAGCGGCGCCGGCTGTTTTAGAAGAGGGATTATCCTTCAGGACCTTCAAAATAAGTTCTTGTGCAAGAGCCAAAGCAGTAGTAGTTTCACTTTCAGGAATGGCTGCTTGAGCAATGGTTTGTGACCCGCCCCCTTTTACTTTTGTTTGCTTACAATAAAGAGCCAGTAATTCGTTGGCGGCAAGGTCTTTAACGTTCGATAAGAGAACCAACAGTGGGCCTTTGACAATGAGAAGGACAATGGTATTCTTCTCAAGGGGCCCCAGCTGTTGCAGCACAAATTTTCGTTCGAGATGTTCGAAGTTACCAACAAGTAAAGTAAATGGGCCAATAACAAAAGGCTTTTTCTTCAACTCGGGGATCTGGTATTTCGCGAGTTGTTTTGCAAGTGTAGTATTAAGTTGTTTCAACAACTGATATTCTTCTAAAATTGCCGCAATTCTTTTTTCATTTTCTTCTGGTTTTGCCGCCAAGCGTTTTGCAATTGAAATAGTGTCGACATTTAGAGTGGCTAAGAGGGATAAAGCTTGTGTTCCGAATGTGTAGTGGATGATTTTTCCATGAAAATCTGTTAAAACAAGAATACCAATCTCTTTAGTGTTTTTTACATGCGTCCCTGCACAGAGGGAGGCATCAAGTCCTTCTACAAGAACAACGCGAACGGTTTGTTGAGGGATTTTGGTCAAATTACCACGCAATGATTGTGCTACGGTTTTGGGGAGAGCATTTTTAGAATAGAAATGCGTTTGTACTTTTTTACCGGAAAGAAGAAAGGCATTGGTTTCTGTTACGGCTTTTCGAAGAACCTCTTTAGGAAGCGATTCTTGGAGAAAAACTGTTACAATAGACTCATCAATATGGACTTTCTCGGTTTCAATACCAGCGATTTTCTTAATCATAGCTGAAAGAATATGCTGTGAAGTGTGTGCAGCCATGAGGTTTAACCGCCGCTTCTTATCAATGCGCCCGATAACTTCTATACCGACAGAAAGGTGCTGTAAAGAAGACGCTTTCCCCTTAAGAGTATGGCTGATTTCATCGCCCTTTTTTTCAACGGCAACGACACGAAAAGAAACTCGAGGATTACTTTGTAAGAGCAACACTCCAGAGTCTGCAGGTTGGCCCCCGCCGCCAGGATAAAAAGCTGTTTGTTCGAGAAGAACTTCGTTTTTTGCTGGGAGCGCTTTAATTCTCGTTCTAAATTCGAAAAGATAGGGGTCAAGCCAAAAGAGTGCTTGACGTCTAGTTGTTGAAGAACGCAGTGTTTCAGGCATAAGCGGTCACTTCATTAATAGCACCAAACAGCACTATTCACTATTAATAGCCTTTGTTGTCATCAAAAATTATCTTTTTCCTTTAAGATAAGTTGTGATATTGTGAGCAGTTTGCATGGAAAAAAAGAGAAGGAAGAGTAAGCTTTCATAAAGAACAAGCTAACTCAAAAGCGCTGCGAATTGCTGCCTGTGCATCCCCGACCTCTCTGGCATCGCCAATAATATGGACTGGCATTTTGCCCTCGAGTTCCTTTGCTAAAGGACGATAGCTTTCCATGCCTACTGAAACAACATAGGCATCTATCCCCTCAAATACAATTTCTTTTTCCTCTCTTATTGCGCGAACTGTCGAGCTGTTGATTTCTTGAATGAAGGTGTGGTCGCTGAAAACCGTGTTTTTTTCTTTCAACATTTTTAGAGAGAGATTTTTAGCAATCATCTCCATGTGGGTTCCAAAGTCTGTGCTTCGCTTTACGAGGATGACTTGATTGCCTTTTTGAATGAGTGCAGTTGCAATGTCAACACCAATGAGCCCCCCGCCAATAATCATGATTTTCTTGCCTGAAGGGAGCTTGTCCTCCTCCATAATTTCTGACCAATAATACTTTTCCAACCCCTTGATGTCTGGGATTTTGGGTCGTGAACCCGTTGCAATGATTGCAGCATCATATTTGCCGAGTAAATCGTTTGCGTTTGCTTCTTTGTGAATGATTGAGACTTGGTCAGTTGTAAGGCGTTCGATAAAAGCTGGGATGAGTTTTTCCATTGATTTCTTCTTTGGTGTTAAATGGGCATAGCGAAACTGCCCACCTAGGGTGTTTTTTTCAAAGAGGTCAACATCGTGTCCTCGTTCCTTTAGGATGCAAGCGGCTTCCATACCAGCCACACCGCCCCCTATGACTGCGTATTTCTTCTTTTTTATAACTGGTGTTAGGGGGTCTTCAAGATTGTTTTTATCCACCGTGGGATTCACGAGACATTGAAGGCCTTTCCCTTTTTTAACGCCACCTAAACAACCTTCAACACACGCTAAACAAGGCATGATTGTCCCTTTAACTTTCCCAAGATACTTCCCAATGAAATCCGGGTCAGCCACAAGAGCACGACCAATAGCAATAAAATCAGCTTTTTTATCCCGCAACAAAAAGTCAATATCCATGGTAGTGTTTACTTGCCCTACAAAGATAATAGGAAGTGCAACATTTTGCTTTAATTCAGAAGCAAGTGCCCATGTTTTCCCTTTAGGAACAAACATATGTTGGAAAAACCAAGGCGGAGACGTACAAATGGTTCCAGCAGAAACATGAATCGCTTCTACGCTTGCTTCTTTAAGCTTTTTAGAGAAGGCAATCATATCAGTAATGCTCAAACCATTGAGGATCATTTCATCACCGCTGATGCGAGCGATGATCGGCAGAGAGGTGGCATCCTTTACTGCGGAGAGAATTTCGAGGGGGAATTTCATACGATTGGAAAAACTCCCGCCATATTCATCTGTTCTTGTATTCACTGCCGGAGAAAGGAATTGTGCCAACAAATACCCATGGCCAAATTGCAATTCGATTGCATCAAATTTTGCTTGCTCGGCGCGACGCGCCGCAGCAACGAATTGCTCTCGCACAATAGCCATTTTTTCTTGGTCAATTGCTATGGGCGTTTTTCCTCCGTTTTCACAGGCCTTTGCCACAGACGACCAATAAATATTCCCGGGAATTTTAGGATTGGCCATTCTTCCCGGATGGTTGAGATGCGCAATAACGCTACAGCCTTTCTCGTGGATTGCCTCATTTAACTTTGTTAAACCAGCAATTTTCTCATCTGAATCAATGCCAATTTGCGTGGGTATTTCTCGCAAGCGTTTGTCCAAGTAGAGTGGTTCTAAAATAATCGCGCCTAAATATTCGGCACGTTTTGTATAAAACGATAAATGGCGGGGAGTAACATTTCCCATGCCATCACTATAGCCCGTTTTTATCGGGGCCATGATAAACTCATTTCGAAATTTTAACATAGTAATTACCTTGAATGATTAGAATCACCAAATAAATGGGAAACCACTTTTTATATACTGGATTTTTTTTAAAAATCTTTGTTAAGCAGTTCCTAACAAAGAAATGGCAAAGAGAATGGTGTGAAAAGCACAAATCTGTTTTCTTACCGCTTTTTCGAAAGATTCCGAAAGGTTTAAACTATAGGCTGAGACATTACATATAATACGTAATATGGCATTAACCTGTAACAGGAGAAAAGTTAATGGTCAATATTAAAGATCAACCCCTCGAATTGTCCCCTTCTTTACGGGAACGATTGCGAAAGGCTCTTTTGCCAATTTCTGGTTTGATTATTGGTATTTCGACACTTATAGGAACATTACTTTTTGTAGACAATGATATGGTCATGTTCGCTGCAATATTTATTGGCGCTCTCTTCATCTTCTTCTCACTTTATCGCATTTTGAAAATTGCTTCCTTACGCTTACACATCGATGAGGAAATGATCAAATATCGCCAACGGTTTATCTGGAAACGCGTCAGCTGGTCTGAAGTTATTTCGGTTGGCAGGGCAAACATAAAAGGAAAAGATGGCTTCTTAAAGAAGATAAAATCCCTCCTTATTATGACCAACAAAGGACTCCTTAGTTTTGATCTCTCTGTTTACTCCTTAACTCACGGCATGGAAATTGTCGATAAGATTGTCGAAGCTCAACCGAAATCTGAAAGGCTACCCCTGGACGAGCAGCCCATTCTACCTGAGGAAGAAAAAGAAAAAGTCTAAGCTTCGTCTTTCCTTTTCGGTCGGCTTTTCTGGAGCATGTGCCTCGAGTCTATTGTCCTCTCTTAATTCATGCGGCAGCGGAAATTGTTATTGTTTCGTGTTAGTTAGTCTTTTAGTTGTTTGAGGTTTATTTCCCCTGCTTGAAACAGCTTTCCTGTTCGGCTGTCATTTATGATCACTTCGGTAGGTGCTAATAGTGACAGGTCGAAATTTTCGAATGTCCCCCCAGCTTCATTAAAGACAGTAAGAAATCTCTTGCCATAATTTTCCGATGCTTTTGAAATCATCTTTTCTACAAGTTTTTCTATGTCATCCTCTGGTTCTGAGCGGATAATAAGATACAGCTCTGTACCATAAATTAATGCGTTGTTTATTCTATCGTTGGAGCGTTCTTCCTCGGCAATAAATGGAGGAATCCTTCCGGCACCAAGAGCATATAGAATATGTTCTTTAGGATAGTTTAATTGCTCCACCAGGCGAAACATTCCCAATTCAATTGCACGAGCTGCCATTTGAATATATTCTACTATGCTTGCTGTTTTGATCAGCAAGAGGTAGAGGTTTTCTTTTTGAACGGCACATTTTTTTGCCAGATAGTCAATAACTTCTTCTGAGGGATAGGTGGCTGACTCAATACAAAGAACAGCAGTCTTATTTTCTTCTGTATAGTTGATTTTTTTGAATATTTTCGAAGGCTTCTGGGCTAGTACCCTTCCCGGCCCGGAAGCCATTCCGAAAAAGCCTTCTTTGTTGATATTCCAGCTTGCTGCTTGACATCCTAATGTTGCTAGTACAGGGTGTGAGGTCATCACTTGAACAACTGGAAATGGACTCTGTTTTGCATCTGTCGGAAAAAGAATTTGCACATCTCCCATTCCTCCCAGCGTTATTTTTGTAAAGAGTAACCCCGCTTTAATGCTCCCTTCGGCCTCGAGTCCACAATCAATGATAGTTGCTCCATTGATTTTTGTAACATGAACTTTCAATAATTGTTCGTTGTTCATAAGCTCTTTAACAAAAGGCATTACTTTTTCATTTAATGATAATCTATTAGCCATTTATTGTTCTCCTTGTGAATTTTTATTCCCATTTTCTTTCATTCCAAGCCCAATTCCTCGGTAGTGAATTCCTGCTTTTAAAAATTCTGCAGGGTCATAAATTCGTCGCCCATCGATAAGGATTTTCTGTCGCATGCATTTAAAATCAACTGGCGTTAATGTTTTGAACTCCGGCCAATCCGTTACTAATAAACAGGCATCAGCAGCTGTGAGGGCTTCCTTAAGAGAAGTAGCATAAGTGATTTTCTCTCCAAGCCATTCTTCCTTTCGTGCTTCCTTTATGGCCTTGGGGTCCCAAGCAATAACTTTTGCTTGTTTGGCACGTAATAACTCAATGATTGTTAATGATGGGGCATTTCGCATGTCATCAGTTCCCGGTTTAAATGACAATCCAAGAAGGGCAATGGTCATTCCCTTAAGTGCCCCTAGCTCTTTCTCTACCAATTCTACCATGTGTTGTGCTTGAAAAGCATTCACAGCAAGGACACTTTCTAGTAGGTTTGGTTGATAATTTCTGGCAAGGGCATAACTAATAATCGCTCCGACATCTTTCGGAAAGCAAGAGCCCCCAAAACCCGCCCCTGCTTTGAGAAAGTGTGGGTTGATTCGAAAATCTAATCCCATGGCATCAGCAATATCCTTTATATCTGCTCCGGGCGTCTGTTCACAGATATTAGCTAGTTCGTTTACAAATGAGATCTTTGTTGCCAAAAAACAATTGTTTGCATATTTTATCAGCTCCGCTGTCTCGAGTGAATATCGTTTAATTGGAGGTTTTTGTGGCTTTTTCCCATAGATCTGGCTCCAAAAGGAGTTAAAAGCATCGCTTTTCTCGTCGTAGAGTTGTGCATAGAGGTTTGCTAGCGTTTCTCCGGAGCGTTCATCAATTTCACCAACGATAATTCTATCCGGAAAAATGGTGTCATGGATGCTCTGCCCTTCTCGTAAAAACTCGGGGTTCATGCACAAACCAAAATCCTTTCCAACTTTTTTTCCGGATGTTTTCTCCAACAGGGGCAAAACCACTTTTCGTGTTGTTTCAGGAACAACGGTTGACTTTACCACCACTAAATGATAGTCTTTTTTCTTTGCAAGTGCTTTGCCAATTGTTTGTGTGACAGCTCGAACAAAGTCTAAATTGCAACTACCATCCTTCCTAGTGGGTGTACCTACACAAATAAATGTCATACTAGTCTCCAAAACACTTTCTTGTTGCTTTGTAGTTGCTGTTAGCGTTTTTTGCTCAAATACTGCCCTTTTTAAAAGCGATTCTAAATTTGGTTCATAAAAAAACGGCTCTCCGTTATTTACTTTCTCTACTTTTTCCTTATCTATGTCAACCGCAATGACCCTCCAGCCTTTATCTGCAAAAACTGCTGCGGTGACAAGCCCAACAAAGCCAGTTCCGAAAACAGAAATTTTATGTTTGTCTTTCATTTTGAACTTCTCTCATGTCTTTCAGTTAAAAACTCTTCTTAGATGTTTCTTTTTCTATAACAATTTAGAAGTATATAAACAAAAAGCTTTGTCTAATCATTGAAGAAAACATTAGATGTGGTCATAGTAAATGAGTGATCTTTCCTTGACACCGACGATAACACATGCTTGCCATCCTGGCACGGGCTTTGAAACTGGCCCATCTCGTCATAAACGAAAGCGCCTGTCATTCCGTGAGCGCTGGAATTTTGGTTTGATGTATCAACATCCGGTCATTTACAACTTTTCTATTTGGATGAACGACCCCCAACAAAAGATTCCAAAAGCATTAGCAAGTCGTGTTGCAGGGAATTCGGTTCTTGACCTTGGGTGTGGTACAGCACTTTTACGAAAATTTCTGCCAGCAGAACTTGATTATATAGGCGTTGATCTTAATGAGGTTTTTTTATCATATGCTGCCCGAAAGTTTTCCGGCTATTATTATAAACGTGACATCCTTGGTGATCTGTCCGGCTTTAAAGCCGACACTGTAGTCCTTTCTGATGTCCTCCATCACGTTACCCCCTATCATCCTCTTCTCATCCAAAATGCCATCCGTTGTGCTCGACAAAAAATTCTCATTGCTGCTTGTTTTGAGAGAGGAAACGGTGTCTTCAAAACTCTTACTGAGTTGATTAGTAGGCACATTCTTGACAAAGATGGTTTTAATAAACAACGCGCAAAAGCAGGCTGGCTGAACCGAGAGTCGCTTGTAGAGTTTTTGTCTTCATATGGGGCAACAAATTTCGATATCGGTTCTTCTCATGTTCTCTGTGAAATTCTCATTAATCGTTAATCATCCTGTATCTAAAGGGTCGCCGTTCATCTTGAAACCATTTAAGGTTGAATTTTTCTTTCAAGGATTTCCTGTTTTTCTCTTAATTTCCGAAGGTAATCAAAATTTATTAAGCATAGCAAATTCTGATAAACGTGAGGTTTTAACATGCCCCGCCTGGATTTAGATGCCTTTAAAGATGCTGAAGAACGCAAGAAAGATAAGCTGAAACTTGCGTTAAAAGAGGAGAAAAAAGTCAAACCACCAATGCCCTTCTACAAGATTGCTCTGATTCTGTTTGGTATTATGCTTGTTATTTATGGTGCAAGCTTAGGTTTGGCTCGAGTAATTCAGGTTCATTCTAACTCCTCCAATGATTTCTATTATTGGTCGACTATTCTCCTTATGATTGACGGTGGGCTTGCGTTATTCATTGGTGGTATTTTTGGCGTATGGGGCGGGCAAAGAACCATTCCAATTCGAATCATCGCTCCGAGTGATGCAACAGTTGTCGGTAAGGGGTTATTCATCACCGGTTATGTTATTGAACAATGTATGGATAATGAGATAGAGATTACCATTTACGATAAAGATAATGAGGTTCTTTTTAACCGGCTTCTTTCTCTAACTAAAGAAGGATTATTTTATATCAAACTCGAGGATTTTCTTGTGGGAGAAAAGAAAACGAAACAGATTGTTATTGAAGCATGGATGGTTTCCCTCCAATCACGCAAGTTACTTTTCGCGGTCAAAAAGAAAACCTATGATGAGCTTAATATTAAACGCAAAGGCCTAAAAATTGGTGCTGTTGTCTTTTTCCCTGTTATTTATCGCGATTTCACTGATAAAGTGAAAATCATTTTTGATCCAAAGCGGAAAGAAAAAGGCGTTATAGAAAAAGTAAAACTCGATAAACACACCTCTATCAACATCTTCTTTCCCGGGCAAGAGGATGAACCGCAGCTTGTCCCCTTCTCCTTTGAGCGCCTTGCAGAAATGCGTACAAATGCTCTCTATTTTGACATTCGACGAAGACGTCGCCTTTGGTACAGTTTGGTGTTCTTCATCATGACCTTATTATTTTTCCTCCCACCACTTATCTTTGTCTTTCTTTAGTTTCCCTTTTGTTTTAGAGAACTAGAAAGATTTATCTTCTCTTCACTGTCTAAGATTTTGAGGAACAAATCAATGCGGTATCATCTCAAATTTAGTTTTATTATCCGGGGAAAGCTTCCTGCAACCGCCAAGAGTTTAATCGACCAGTGGCTTACTGAATTGCAAGCTTTACTCGAGAAAGGAATTAAAAAGAAAGATCTCCCTGAAATTTCTCGGGTCACAAAATGGTCTGTTGTTTCTCGTTCTGAGAAAGAGGATGAGCTCCAGTTTACAATGACTAGTGGTGGCATTTTGCCCCCCCATCATGCTCTTTTACGAATGCGCAAATTTTTCAGCCAAAAACTGGGCCGTGAATTTCGTCTTGGGATAAGTGGTATTGTCATTAAATCTTATAAAATCGATGTTGATATCCCCCGCCGGCCCATGAAAGAATTCTCTCTTCCTTTTGTTTCCTCCATTAAATTTTCAGATACATCTGCTACGGTCACCCTTCAAAAGAACATCCCAATAGACTTTATTGAAAAAGGCGCTATTGATAGATTAGTAAAGTTGGTTAGAAACAAAGTTATTGAGGAAATGATTCGTGGGAAGGATGAACACCATCTTGTTATTTGGAGCTCCCCCAAAAAGGAGATTCGTTGCACAGATAATCCTACGGAGTTAATGATAAAAGAGGGTTGGATCCAAAGAACCGGTTATCGTAACCAATGGATTTTTGGCCCACAAATAACTGCTTTAGCAGAAGCCTTAAAACAAATTATGATTGAACATCTCTATAAGCCCCTAAGTTTTAAGAATATGATCTTTCCAAAGGTTGTTCCATGGGATATTTGGAAACGAAGTGGGCATCTTTCTGGCATTTACCAAGGGGGTTTTGAACCGTACTTTGTTTGCACACCGAAAACCGCCGACCCTGAGTTTTGGGAAGAAATTGCAGATTATTACCGCATTACCCTCGAAGTTGAACCCGAGAAGATTATGGAGAAACTTCGCCCTCCAATAGGCGGATTAAGTTTCGCTCAGTGCCCACCGTTTTGGATCTACCTCCAAGGCAAAACCATTGCTGATGATAGTTTTCCCATTTTCGTTTACGATTGGTCCGGGCCAACTTACCGCTACGAAAGTGGGGCTGCACATGGGTTTGAACGTGTAGATGAGTTACATCGTATCGAGACACTTTACATTGGTTTTCCGGAGCAAATTAAAACCATTGCTCAAAAATTGCGTCTCCGTTTTCGTAAGATTCTGGGGGAGATACTTGACCTAGAATTCCAGGAAGCATGGGTTACTCCTTGGTGGACCAGCCAAGAAGGTGTTGCTGACACTGAAGAGGAGCAAGTCACCCTCCAAACATTTGACAGAGTAGGTACAATCGATTTTGAAGTCTATATGCCTTATCGTGGCATGCGTGAAACCAGCCATTGGTTGGAGACACAGAATGTTTCAATAATCGGTCAGAAATATCCAAAAAGCTTTACTGTGAAATCGCAATCAGGCAAAGAGGTTTGGTCAGGTTGTGGCGGTGGTAGTTTTGAACGATATATTTCAGCTTTTGTCGCTCAAAAGGGAACAAAAGTCGATGCTTGGCCTAGCAAAGTTCTGAAATACATTGATAAGCTCCCTGAAGGGCCAAAATTCCTATGACTTAGATTCCCCCTTTTATTTCAGGTGTTGTAAATGCCACAAAAAGTTATAAATTGGAAAAAGTTGAAGAAAATCAACCTTGAGAAAAAAATTTGCCTTCTTGGCATTGGAAACTTTGACCGTTCCGATGATTACGTTGGGGGGGCTGTCCTGGACGAGTTACAAAATTATTCTTTCCCGAAGAACATTGTTATCTTAAATAGCGGTCCTGTTCCTGAAGCCTTCACCGGTGTTATAAAAAAAGAACGCCCGGATTATTTAATTATTATCGACGCCGCAAATATGGGTGAATCTCCTGGAACCATCCGCGTCTTTACAGAGAAAGATATTGATGACGCGTTTATGATCACCCCGCATAAAACATCCATGAAGATGTAT
The DNA here is from genome assembly GCA_019056785.1 of Candidatus Heimdallarchaeota archaeon. Lineage (GTDB taxonomy): Archaea > Asgardarchaeota > Heimdallarchaeia > JABLTI01 > JABLTI01 > JABLTI01. The sequence continues at coordinate 24,269 of DXJV01000100.1, read as the reverse complement.
CTTAAATATCTTCGCCATTTCCTCAAACATCTTAAAGCCTTCTTCATCGGCATTGAACCCCAGTCCTTAAGTTATCTTGAAGAAATGACTCCTAAGGTAAAAGAAAGCGTTACCTTTCTGAGCAAATTACTTGCGGATTTTCTGAGGAAGAACGTTGACGAAAGCGAATAATGCCACAATAATTCAACTAAAAAGCTTTTTAGCCCCTCATATTCCAGAGCAGTTACTCGAGTCTTTGCCAAAAAGATGGTGGTTTTTAGGTGACATTGTACTTTTTTCTTTGCCTCGAGAATTAATTCCCTATGGTGAAATCATCGGTAAGGCATTTTTGCAAGTCCTTTCTAAACCTGTTCGCTCTGTTCTTGGAAAGATCGGTCCTACAACAGCCATCATTCGCGAACCGCAATACCACTTACTCGCGGGCGATCCTAATACTGAAACCATACATAAGGAGCTTGGCTGTTTATTCAAACTTGATGCCGCTAAATTAACGTTCTCGCCTGGGAATCATGGTGAACGAACCCGACTGGTGCAAATAACTTCGCCCGGTGAGATTATCATTGATATGTTCAGTTGTGTTGGTAATCTCTCTCTCCCCTTAGCGGTAAATAACTCGCCTAAAAAACTCATTGCAGCAGAAATTAATCCTCTGGCATTTCACTATTTACAAGAGAATATCCAATTAAATAAAGTAGAAAGTATTGTTGAACCTGTCTTTGGCGACAATTGCACAACCCTTCCACGATATAGAGATGTTGCCGATCGCGTTCTTGTAGGTTATTTGTTCTCGAGCGAGGAACAAATACGCTTGGCGATCCGCCTTTGTAGGGATGGGGGAATAATTCATTATCATGAAGCTGTTCCTAACAAAGCTACTGCCGTACAACGGCCTATTAATCGTATTCACAATGCTGCAATGCTGGAAAAGGCTGCTGTTACTATTCTTTCTCGGCGAATAGTGAAAAAATATGCCCCTGGGATAGAGCATATCGTGTTGGACGTTCGGATTTCCAAGAAATAAGGTTAAAATAAAAAGGGAGCATATGGTAGTTCTCTTTGGAGAAATTTCAAGTGCCATCAAAAACAAAGAATGCTCAATCACCCGATGGTTGGACCCTCCGGCAATTAAAAACTATCGCCCAATATCAATTTGGCCCCGAGTTTGCTGAAGCATTGGCCCCTGATACCATTCAAGTTACTTTTTCGAGAGCGACTAAAAAGGTTCGTGAAGTGCTTCTTGACGGCAAACGGTTAGCTACATTACGTGCACAGGATGGGCTCTTCTCCCTTGGATTAGAGGGGGCAAAGCGTGTACTTGTTTTTGTCTCGAGCCCAAAACGGCGAGTAATAATCCAATCCGATGTTGCTGAATTCATTGCTGCTGGTCGTAATGTCTTTGCAAAACACGTTGTTTCAGTTGACCCTGAAATTTTGCCAGAAGATGAGGTTATCGTTGTTTCTGAAGAAGACGAGCTTTTAGCTGTCGGACGAGCAAAACTTTCAGCTTCGTACATGCTTGCTTTTCAGAAAGGCGTTGCCGTCAAAGTGCGTTATGGCATTGCTAAAGGAAAAGAAACCATTTGACAAAAAAATAGAGTGAGTGTGTTTTAGAGAAATGCAGAAAAAATCAGAAAGACAAATTATTGGATTTTTCTTTGTTTTACTGTTTATGGGCGTGATGTTTGTTCAATTATCCAGTCATGGGAAAAGTATCTCCATTATTTCATCTGCCACATCAACCAAGAAAGAACAAGCCCCCTCCTTAAGAAACTCAGTGAAACCAAAGACTCCTACAATTATTAATAGTTACTTTTTTACTGTTGAATTAGATGTTGCTACTGCCTCCATTTCGGGTGTTCTGGTTGTAAATTATACTAATACAGAGAATGTTCCTCTTAGCCAGCTTGTTTTTCATGTTCACCCCAAGGCATTTGTTTCTTATGGTGGCGATATTGTGATTAATACTTTACAAGTAGAGGGCGATCAGCTCAACTCGAGTAGTCATCAAATTACTGATACTATTCTTGAAATAAATTTGAATGCAACCTTACTCCCTCTTAAGAGCGTTATCATCACAATTGACTTCACTACTACTATCCCGCAGTTGGAGGACAGGTTTGGTTATATTCTTTCTCCCTATGAAGCTTATTATTTAACAAATTGGTACCCGGTTTTAGCAGTTTATGACCAAAATGGTTGGGATAGAAGCCCCTATTCCTTTATGGGTGAGTCTTTCTATTATGATATGAGTTCTTATGAAATGATTTTAACTGTACCAAAAACCTTCCAGGTGGCGTGTTCTTTACCAGTTAAAACTCAAGTTGTGGGCGTGAAAAAAACGATCATTTACGAGAAAGTAACGATACGTGACCTTGCTTTTGCAGCGAGCCCCGATTTTGCCAAGTCTTCCACTACCTGGAATGGTACAACGATTACGTCCTATTATTTTGACGATGAAGAGCTTGAGTATCGTGGTAAACTTGCGACTGAAATGGGCCGACAAGCACTTGAAATTTATTCTTCTGCATTTGGTCCATATATTTGGGAAACCCTTGCCATTGTGACTTTTCCAGGTGGTGGTGGGATGGAGTATCCTGGTCTGGTTTTAATCGCTCATAATACTTATTATAATGGCTCTAATTTTCTCTATTGGGAAGAAGTCATTGTCCATGAAATTGCTCATCAGTATTTTCCATTCATTTTAGGGACAAATAGTTATCTCGAACCTTTTATCGATGAACCTTTTGCTGTCTGGACTTCCATTTATTTCTTAGAGGCTCAAAATCGGACAGATGATGCCAAAGAAAAAACAGCGTACCGCTATAAAGTTTATGAGGCATACTCATTAGACAAAGGCGATTTCAAACTCGGCTCTTCAATGGCATATTGGACCTCCTTTGGTGACAGCCTGCCATATTTTTACACTGTTTATGACAAAGGTTTTGTCGTGTTAAAAATGTTGGAAAATTACTTGGGCACAGAAACATTTCTCGCCTGTCTTCAAGTGATTTATCAAACATTTGCTGGTAGTAACCTCTTTTTCAAGGACTTCACCTCAATTTTTTCCTCTGTGTCTCACCAGAACCTTACTTGGTTTTTTGATCAATGGTACTTTAAAACAGGCTTACCTAAATTATCATTAACTGCAAGCTCCCAAGATGGCCTCACAATTACGATCAAAGTTACAAATGCCGAGAAGGATTGGTATCAACTTCCTCTCCCACTAGAAATTATAACACCCTTTGAAAAGCTTGTCACAACCGTTTGGATCAACGGCAGCAAAACGACTTTATCCTTCACTCTCACAAATAAAACTGATAGTGCGACTGTTTATCTGGCACGAAACATGCTTCTCCTCCGGACTTTTTATCAAACGCCTTTGCAGACCGAAGTTGTTTTTCTCACACCAGAAACACCCCTCCCTCTAATCTCAATCTTAATTGGCGGTCTTATCGTTCTTCTTTTCAGAAAGTGGAGACGCCCTTCTTTACGAAACTTTAAGAGGCGTTCGTAAAGAATTCTGAAAGTGGTTTCTGTAATGGGTCTTCGTGTTGGAGATTCGAAACCCTTACAGCAACCTTTCTTATCACTTCTCCCTCAAAATCTTTTTGAATGTCGTTTAGGAGCTCAAAGGTTGTTTCTCGGAGCCGTTCAAAGTCATCATTGGCTGTTAAAAATGACTTACTTCTCGAAACATTTTGAAAGGTCCTTTGAAAGCGCACATCAAGCGTGATTGTTTTATATCTGAACCGTTTTTTCACAGTTCGTTCATAAACTTGTGTTATTAATTTAGGCAGAACTTGTTCCACAGTTAGAGGTTCCCCATCGAATAGTTCTCCATAAAACGTTCGCCCTTTACTGATTGATTTCGCACCATAAGAGCTCTTCGGTTCAATGATTGTCCTTCCTTTTCCTGAGATGACACGATAAAAAAAGCTTCCCAATCGCCCAAATTTTCTGATCATTTCGAACTCAGTACCCAGGGCGATAATTTGACCTATAGTTGTAATTTGATGCTTCTTTTTTAATCGCTCTGCCGTTTTTGGTCCAATGCCACTAATGGCTTTTACTGGTAATGGCGCGAGAAATTTTCGTATGGCTTTTGGGGTAACATAAGTGATTCCATCCGGTTTGTTCCTACTCGTGGCAATCTTAGCAATAGTTGTATTTGGTCCAATGCCAATGGAACAGGTGATCCGTTCCTCTTCATAAATCTCCTTTTTTATCTCCTGTGCAAGAGGAATTGGATAGCCATGCCATTTCTTAACAACTGCTTCTGTTAAGTTGAGATATGCTTCATCAATCGATGCTCTTCTGAATTGTTCGGTATAGGAGTTTAAAATGTCCATAATATTATCTGACACTTGGCGGTAAAGCGAATAGTTTCCTCGAGGGATACAGATTATCTCCGGGCAAAGCTCTATTGCTTCTTTTGCTGACATCCCAGAGCGCACACCATATTTTCTCGCTTCATAATTACAAGTAGTGACAACACCCCTCTTTGTTTCTTTCTCACCCCCCACCATAACCGGTTTTCCTTTCAGTGAAGGGTTCTCTCGTATTTCTACCGCTGCAAAAAAGGCATCTAAATCAACATGGAAGATAAATTGCTTTGTTGTAGTTGTTGTCATGAGATTCGTTTTTGGTTCATGCTGGTAAAATGCCATTTGTTTTCACAATATGTCCTCTTTACTCTTTTATTAGTTTCTTTGTCATGCCCTAAAAAACCGTTGCTGGAGAGATAGCTGAAACTATTGTAGCAAATTAGCAATTTCCAAAACAAGGTACGTTTCTTTAGTAATCACAAAATCTTTCTTACCTGGTGCACAAATAAAAAGCGTTTTTCTACGAAAGGTTTTAGGTTTCCTCTTCTTCGCCAGAAACTAAGTGATAACCCAAAGCTAAAAGGCCACCTAATATAAGAACAACATAGATAATATAGAGAATTGTATTCGTATCGACCATTGTTTTCATTCTCTCATCAAATTTGTGATTTGTTGTTTTCTTTTTTTGTTTAAAAACTCTTTGTCTTTTCCTTATTTCTTTAATGCCCCTTGAAAATTACCCTTTACCATTCTATTGTAAACCTCTCGCACTTTTTTTCTCACCGTAAGAGTTTATTAGACTTATCTTGGAATTTAAAAAAGCTAACTTATCACAAGTACTTATTGGAGTTTTTTGCATGCTCAACCATCGCAGTTTTTGTCCTAACTTACAAAAGGTTATTGACACTCTTGGTTTTGAAGCCTTCACGCCTATTCAGCAATTGGCTTTCCCTGTTATAGAAAAGCATGAGCATGCCTTGATCATTAGTGCCACGGGTTCTGGCAAAACAGAAGCGGCGGTTCTCCCTGTTTTTAATCGATTACTTGCGCAATGGGAAAAGGGCGTTAAAAAGCCTGGGATAAATATCCTCTATATTACTCCTCTTCGTGCTTTGAACCGCGATATTTTCAAACGAGTCATTGAGATCGGCAATCAACTGGGTATTCGTACAAGTATTCGCCATTCTGATACAACACAGCATGAACGACGCAAACAAACATTAGACCCACCTCATATGTTAATAACCACGCCGGAAACGCTTGGTATTATTTTAACCGCCAAACGCTTGGGGCAGCACTTACGTAATGTTTCATGGGTAATCATTGATGAAATCCACGAGCTTGTTGATTCAAAACGTGGCACCCAACTCTTTTTGGCTTTAGAACGTCTTGAACGGTTCTGTCCAGACAGCTTTCAAAGAATCGGGCTTTCAGCCACAATCGGCAATCCAGCCTTAGTAGCGAAGTTATTAGTTGGTCCTCATCGAAAATGCACCATTATTGAAGAACCTACCAAAAAAGCTATTTCATTGAACATTCTTTATCCAAAACCTTCAGAAGAGGATCATTCTCTGGCCGAGAGAATTTACTCGAGTCCGGAGGCAACGGCTCGCGCATGTAAAGTTATTGACATTATTAGGAAACATGAACACACCCTTGTTTTCACAAATACTCGACAATTCGCTGAAATTTTGGGCAATCGAATGCGTCTAATCGGCACAGATTTCCCTTACGGCGTGCATCATGGATCTCTTTCAAAAGAAATTCGGAAAGAAGCTGAGAATCGTTTTAAAAACGGGCAATTAAAAGCCATAATTTGTACCTCGAGTCTTGAACTTGGTATAGATATTGGTTCAGTAGATACTGTTATTCAAATGATGTCTAGTAGAGACATTGCACCACTTGTTCAGCGTGTTGGTCGTAGTGGGCACAAAATTGGAAGAACAAGCCATGGGATTTTAATTACCATTGATGCAGAAGATATACTCGAGTCTGCTGTCATTGGTAGAAAAGCCCTTAACAAGGAACTCGAGGTCCCCAAACCTCACATTAAACCCTGGGAAGTACTTTCGCATCAAATTGCCGGCATTCTTATGGAGACTAGTCCGGTCTCTATCAATGAATTATTAAAACTCGTCAAACGTTCCTACCCCTATAAAGGCCTTACCCGCGAAGAGCTTGTTACTCTTCTCCAATTAATGAAAGAGTTAGGAACAATTTGGCTGGAAGGAGAGATAATTACTCGGCGGAGAAACACTCTTCATTATTATTTTGGTAATCTTAGCCCCATTCGAGACGTTAAGAAGTATCGCATTTATGATGTTGCCACAAACCGAAATGTTGGCACCCTAGATGAGGAATTTGTGGAAATTCAAGGGCAGGTTGGAACAGTTTTTATTGTAAAAGGTGTTCCTTGGAAAATCCTTGCTATACATGAGGACCGTGTGGAAGTTGCCCCGGTTCACAATCCTATTGGTGCTCTTCCTGTTTGGGACGGCGAAATGATCCCTGTTCCTTTTTCAGTATCGCAAGAAGTCGGGAAAATCCGAAAAGCCGTTCAACAGTTTTTTATTGAAGATGATAATTACCTTGCGGCGATTAAAGCTTTAGATTCTTATCCTATTGAGGAAGATGCTAAAGCCGTTGTTGTTTCCTTCCTCTTTAAGCATTTCTCGACAGACATGCCAATGCCAACTGATAGCACAATGATTATTGAAACTTTGGGGTCAAATATGGCAGTCATTCATGCTGATTTTGGCAATAAAGTCAATCAAACCCTCGGGCAGCTCATAAGCTCACTTCTTATGGCTAAATTTGCTTGTTCTATTGGCTTTCGATCAGATGCTTATCGTATCATTTTAACGTATCCTTATTTTCTCCAGCCCGAGCACATTGAAAGTGCCATTCGTGAGCTTCGTGGGGAGTTTGTCGAAGAGCTCTTGCGGAGAACACTCCCACAAACAACAATGTATGAATGGCGGTTTGTTCATATTGCCAAACGCTTTGGTGTACTTCGTGGTCCTTGGGAATCCGGAAAGATGCACCCCCGTAAAATTGCTCGAGCATATGAAGGGACCTTGGTTGCTGAAGCCACTCTAAATGAATTGATTCATGATAAGATGGATATACCTTTAACCACGAAAGTTTTAGAGCGAATACACGCTCAAGAAATTGAGATTCTTACCATCGCTAAAAAGAAAATTGATGACTTGTCGCCTCTTGCTGAAGTAGCTGTTAATCAATTACGGTTCACTGGCTTTGTTATTCCTAAAAAACCCGATCGACAGTTAGCTGAAAAAGTACAACGGCGCCTTGATAAGAAAGAAGTTCGTTTGATTTGTATGTGGTGTGGAAACTACAATGTTATTAGCAAAATAGGTAATTTGGATGAGAAACCAACTTGCCCAAAATGTGGCGCTCGCTATCTTGCTGCTGTTTCTCCTTTCAATGAACAGCTTCATAAAGTTTTGAAGAAACACTTACGTCATCAACAATTGGCTCCGGAGGAAGAGAAAATCCTCAAACAGGGCTATAAAAGCGCAGATCTTGTTCTTGCTTCTGGGAAAAAAGCCATTATTGCTCTTTCAGCGAGAGGCATTGGTCCTAAAAGCGCTAGCCGTGTTCTTGAAAAAAGCTATGACAAAGAGGATTATGAGTTCTATTCTGAAATTATCAATGCTGAAAAAGAGTATTCTCGGACTCGCCCATTCTGGGGTGATTAGTAACCGTAAAAAAACTAAAGAAGCTTGGTTTCATGAAGTTAGCTCATGCACGAGTTTGCATGGTACGTGGTATTTATTGGCCGACCAAATGCCGGTAAAAGTTCTCTTATCCATCGCTTAACAGCTGCTAAACCGGTCATTGGGAAGAAGCCTGGTTCAACCCGGAAAATTATTGAATACCCTCTTGCTAAAAAGTTCCGTATTGTTGACATCCCAGGTTGGGGGAAGATCCATGGTAGACCTTCCACGTATGAGGAAAGAATAAAGGATGAGATTCTGGTTTTTCTCGAAGAAAACAAATTTCGAATTCCTGCTTGTGTCCATGTAATTGACGCTAAAAGTCTTATTGATGTTTCAGAGCGCCTTGCAAAAAAAGGAATTATACCTATTGACCAGGAGCTCTATCAATTCTTGTGTGATTTGCATTTTATACCAATTGTGGCTTTAAATAAAATCGATAAAATTGACAAATCGGCGTTGGCTTGTACTGTCGCTTATTTCAAAGAGCTAATCGATATATCTACGCTTTCCCCTGAACATGACGCATCAATTATCACTGTCAGTGCTCGAAAAGGGGATAATCTTCCTGCTCTTCGAGATTTGATTCGTAAACGATTGCGTGCTGCTTCTGTGGAGGAATTTGAGCGTTATATTAAACTCTCTTAGCACAGATCCTCTTATTTAGTCTGAATGAATGAGCGTATTTTCTCTTCATTGACTGGTTATTTTTCTCTGAAAAAGCGGATGATTACAAAATATTTTAATAGCTTTTACTGTTAAGCGAATAGTGATTTGAATCTCGAGTGAAGGTTTAGATAATGTCGAGCTTAAATATTCAATGGACGCGTGGCAAACCCTTTGGGATTCTAGCCCTTTTAACTGGTTTTGCCATTCTAACTCAGATACCGATGATCTATCATGCACAAATGGTCATTCAAGTGTTAAAGAGCGGTTATCTCCCAGCATATATTGTTATTATCGTTGCCGCTGTCTTTATTATTACAAACGCAGAGATGGTTTTGTATGAGGCATTGCTAATCCGGTTGCGCTCTTATGATCTTAAGGACTATCGAGCACCTTTTCTCTCAAGTAGTATTATCAGTATCTTATATTTCGTAACTTATTTCGTTGTCTTTGCTATTGCAAACGGTCTAGAATTATTTGGTCTGCAGGACCCCGTGGCACAATATGCCATTTGTCAAATGATTAGTCTTATAATTATCATGGTCCTTGCGTTTTGGTATAATAAGAAGCAGACTAAAGTTTTGGAATTGCTCTAAACGCTCTTCCTCTTTTTTCCTTTTCCTATTTATGAAACGGGGCGCCAAAAGATCCCAAGTTCATCTGCTTTTTTCGTTGCCCTTTTCCATTCTTCTGGGAGGATTCGTCTATTTAAGGCACGGTATTTATCCGGCTGGCGAATAATCAAATAGTCTGGGTGATATTGATCCATTAGATTCACCATAGCGTTTGGGATTTCTTTTGCGCACCATTCTAAGATTGGAATAGTGTCTGCTTCTACCCTCCCGGGCATCAAGAGATGTCTAACCAGTACTTCCCCGGAGCCAGCTTCATACGCTAGCTTAATGTTACGAGAGACGATTTCTCGGTAATTATCTACGCCGGAGATTTTTTTGGCAAAATCATTCTCCCAAAATTTGAAATCTGGAAGCCAAAAATCCATGAGTTCGAGAAGCAATTTTGTTGCTTCAAGGGATTGATAATTGTTCGAGTTCCAAAGAAGTGTAATGTTTGCTTGTAAATATTTGAGCGAAGCAATAATTGTATGTAAATTTGGTGTGGGGTCCCCCCCAACGAAATTAATGTTTTTTGCTCCCTCTTTCCATAGTTGTTCTTCGAGTAAACTCAATCGTTTTGCGTCAGTCACTACACCAGCAGTCATTGATGGTTGGTTTTTTGTCTTCCATTCCTGTGAGATGTCATAGTTTTGGCAAAAGGCGCACTTGAAGGTACAACCTGCAAAAAAGATCGTTCCGCTGGGGACTAGAACCGATTCTTCACCTGTATGGAGAAATGCTGATGAAACAATTGTCTCTTGGCCAACTCGGCAAACCCCAATTTCCCCCTTACTTCTATCAATCCCGCATCGTCTTTCACAGAAATGACAATTGCGCAAAATGCGCCATGCTATCTCTTCTTTTAACTCAAGAAAAGACTTTTTGTGGGCCGGCAACTCATCTAAGGTTATTTGGTCTCCATTTAATTTCCTCAATAATTTTGGAAATTCTTCAGCAAGTCTTTCATGTTCCGCCCACAATTCTTCGAGTGTGTCCTTCTCCAAAGAACAGTCAATTGGCATTCGTTTCACTAATAAATAACGTGCTTTCTTCGCCCCATCTAGAATCCCACGATATCGTTGGTAGCGTTTGAGTACTTCTTTATTCTTCCAGACATTGACAGCATCCGGGCGAAATATAAACCACACAGTAAATCTCCTACATTGAAAATTCGTTTGCTCTAATATTATTTTTTCTTATGAGCGCTTATTTATACTATGTCTTGTTTCTTCTTTCAAATACCTTATTGCCGAGCTCTTTTTCTGGCTTCGGACCTTCTTTATACTCCAAGCAATCCTAGCTCAAGAAAAAAAGGAAGAGTTATTTGTAATTCTTTACAAAACTAACTCTGCTAATTCTTTCAAGGTAGAATCCAAAATAAACGGGTTGAAATTTTTTCCAAGAATCGTGGTGAGTTCTGTGAGTCGTTTATGTTTTTGAGTTGTTTTTGAAAATGGCCATTTGTGTTCTGGTTTGGGAATGATGCCCTCCTTTTCACAAAGCTCAACAAGGGCCACGATGCCTTCAAAGACCATTTTTGACGTGAGTTTCTCTGGCCGTTTTTCCCTCGAGTGCATGATTATTCCTTTTACTTTTTTGTCGCCATGATGATAGACCGATGGAGCATGTCCAAATTTAATAAATGGTTCAAACCCACAGCTCTCCAGCGTTTGATTGATTTTTGTAATGATTTCTTCAAAACGTAGGAGGTTATCACCTGCTATTCCGTACCCCTCGAACAGCGCTAATTGATATCCTTCTGGAGGATTTCTTTTTGCCATTTTTATTCGGATTTCTTTCTTTTGTTCAAATTCTTCTTTATTTACTGAGTTGAAATTCACATCAGGGATCGATTTACAAATTGTTTGAACTTTTTCTTGAAAGTCTAGCGGAAATTCCAAGATGAGCATGGGCGGGTTTGTTTTTCTGGAAATTTCCGGGTGATGGGCCTCTACAATTGCTTCGCCGTAGGTTAATGGAATGTTTGCTTCTATTAATTCATAAATGATTTTTCCTAGGGCATTCAAGTTTCCAGCATACGCGAGAGCAAATCGTTGATTATTATATTCTGAAAGTGGCTTGATTAGCAGTTTGAGTTTTGAAATGTAACCCAATGTTCCATGTGCTCCGGCAATGTCAATTATTGAGAAATTGTTTTTCTGTAATTTTTCTTGTAATTCTTTGCTGGAGCAGGTGATTTTTGCTTTTTTGTTGTCATTATCAATTTTTGTAACAATTATCTTATTGCCATGATAATCAAAAAGTTCCACCTCCAAAACGTTGTCTGCCATTGTTCCTGCTAACCAAGCATCATTTCCTCCGCCATCTGTGCTTAATATTCCTCCAACTGTGGCAATATCTCGACTAGAGGGTGCAACAAAGAATTTCCAATTGGGTTTTCTCTGTTGGATTTCAGCATTTAATTCATCGGGTGTGATACCTGCCTCAACAACTGCATATCCTTCATCAAAATTAATCTCAAGAACTTTTTTCATACGCATGGAACTAATGATCACTTTCTTTCTTGATGCGCCTGTGCACGCACCACTCATACCTGAGCCCCCGCCTTTACTGGTGATTGGCAGGTTGTTTTCTCGAGCAAAAGCTATAGCTGCTTTGATCTCCTCCTCGTTTTCTGGCACAAAAACCTTGACATTTGAGTCGGGGTCGATTTTCTGAAAGATTGAGGCATTTGCACCGATTATATATTTCTGTAGTTTTTCCATCTTTTATTCCTCCTAGAGATTGAGCGCTTTTACGAGATATTCTGCTATGTCGCTCGTTGTTATTTCATTTTGTTCAAATTGTTCCAAGCACGAAGGGCAACAAGTAACTACACAAGTATCTTCTTCTTTGAGTTTCTCCTTTATAATGCGATCCTCCATTATCTTGTTTGCCAGCTTCTCATCTGTTACACGTAACATCCCACCCCCACCACAGCAAGAAGGTTCCATTTCGACAATATTGATGCCTATTTTTCTCATCAGCGAGCGCGGTGCTTCAGTCACCCCATCATTCCGGAAGAGTTCGCAAGGGTCATGATACTTGAGCGTTATATCCAACTTGTTTGGAACAGAGTCGATTTTCTCATCGAAAAATTCTGTCACATGAAGCACTCGAACAGAAGGGTCAATGTGATGGTGCTCAAGAAGAGCTTCTAAACAACCCGGGCAATCAGTAATGATCGTTTTAGCGCCGATTTTCGTGAAAATGCTTGTGTTATGTTCTCGCAATTTATTTGCTTCGTTTGTTTTTCCAATAAGATCGAGTGGATGACCACAACAGAATTCTTCCCCTCCCAAGAGGATGTAATCTTCGCCTAGATATTCTAACACTTTTAAAATGGCGCGTAAAACATTTGTGTGCCTACTCCGGTAAGACATTAGGCAGCCAACGAAAAAGATCGTCTCAGCCGTTTTTCCTTCCTCATAAATACGGTCATCGATATCTGGAAAATCGTCATACAATTCCATTGTCCATGATTCGGTACGCATTTCGTTATCTAAACCATATACATTCTTTTCTTCTTCGACATTTTCAGCTATTGTGAGGAGTTTTGGGAATTGCTCAACGGATTCTTTTCGTTCTTCTTTGAAGATCTCTGTCAATTGTGTTTCAGAGCTGCATATTTCTACACATCTGCCGCACATCGTACAAGTAAAAATCGTTTTTGCATATTCTTTATCAAGCTCAGCGTCGAATTTCTCAGGAAAAGCATCTTTTAATTTTAAGTAATAGAGTTTTCCTCGTGGCGAAAATTGTTCTTCCTTTGTTGCTCGATAGATTGGGCAAATTAAAATGCATGAGCCACATTGAACGCACTTTTTCAATAATTCGCTAATTTCTTCTGCTTGGGGAGTCATGGTTGCTACCTTGAAATTAGTTTAGCAGAAGGACTGACAGAAATTGTTAATAAATTTACGCTTTAATTCTTAATCCTTCAATCTTCTTATCGGTCTTTTGCCGTAATGAGAGTGATTAAAAGCCGTTTTGCCAATCATTTTTTTAGAGAAAAATCCGGTGGGTTTTAAAATCACGATAGAGGAATTTGAAACAAGCCATCTAATTGAGCAATTCTACAACGCTCTCCGAGGTTTTATTGTCCTTGAAGAGAGTGGCCTGCCAAAATATATTGAATTTCTTACAGAGGAGCAGTTTGACGTCATCCTTTTAGCCGGGTTGCTTTCCAGTTTACAATCTCTTGCTGAAGTTATTAGTGAAGAAAACATTAAAACCATAGAAACTACAAACTCAATCTTTTTGTTTGAATTTCGCGATAATTTCTTCTATATCTTCTGGGTCGAAAAAATTACCCCGAATATCGATTCTTATCAGGTTGTGATTAATAAATTAATAGCTCGCTTTATAGGCGCTCAGAAAATAAATATGGATAATACCCTTCTTATTTCTAATTTAACAGAAACACCTGATTTTGAAAAGCTTGGACAACGCATTATAAAGTTTCGTGCGATGGATATGCAGCTTTCAAATGCTTATAAGAAGATCATGGATGAATCTAATGCGAGTGAGGAAGTCCGACAGCTGACGAAAAAACTTGCTGGCATAGATGGTGTTCTTATCATTGACGAATCAGGCAAACTTGAATATTCTGAATTCTCACGGGGAAAACCATTATTTAATCTTCAGATTTTAACCAATTTTCTGGTTGGTCTTCGTAAATCAATTAAAAATCTTGACCCCGGCGACCTGGAAGAAGTAACTACCCAAAACTACCGTTTTATAGTGTATAACAGCGACGGTTATTTTTATGTTTTTGAGGTCATCAAAGGTCTGGCTCTTGATGAGGATCTTAAAAACATCCAGCAAAAGATAATCAGTAGGTACGAGGGCGTTCGCAACAAGAACCTTCCTTTTAAGCTTTTACAAGGTTTAGATACTGTTCCTGAATATGAACTTCTCGGACGGCTAAAACTTGAGATGAAGGAGCGACAGAAGCATTCCTCTAGCCAACAAAGTTTGCAGCGACAAACCTCACGTCTTTCTTTTGGTGACTCGGTGAATAAATGGGCGCGAGAAGAAGCACAAATGCATACTTTCATGGCCATTTACCCGGATGTCATTCTAACTGGCATTGTTACCCCTTCCCGTCGCTTTTTCACCATGAAGCGGATTGCTGACAGTAATGATTGGATTGATTTGGCGAAAAATCTCGAATTATCCAAGCTCTTAGATTTAATCCCTGCAACACAACATACACTGAAAAAGATCCCTCAAAAAGGTAAGTTGTTGCTTTTATCCCCTCTTACATCTCAGTCCGTTTTAGTTGCCATCGTTGAAAAAACGAGTGCTGAACTTGAGCAATATATGCTTCGTCTTCCACTAATCCTACGCAAAATCAGTTCTAATCTTTTGTAGAAAAACGGTCTAGTGTTAATTGTTGACTGGCTCTTTTTGCTCCTTTGATAATTTCGATGTTTTGGTAGTTTGATGTTTCACCTATTATTAGCTCACCATATGTGCCATCAAATCCTGGTGGTGAAAAGCAAAAGTTCCCCTTCCGAACTTCTATAATCGCCCTAGCAATGGGTTCATCAACCAATTGTTGCAATATCTCTGTTAGCACCTCTAGTTTTGTTGTCCAGAGTTTGCACTCGTTACCAATTGCTCCAATTATGATCTCATAGAACAAGGTGACTTTCTTTGTGTTTGAATTTTTTATTCCGAGAGCATGGGCAAGTATCTCTACAAGTGGCACCATCCGGTAGAAGTTTCTTTTTTGCCCGTAGAAGGTCCCGAATTCCCGTTCACTTCCTTGTGCTTTGGAAAGTTCAATGGCTCGTTGTAGCACACCCGGACTCATTGTTAGCCCACAAATTGGGCAGACCATATTTTTTGGCGCCCTGTCCGGTGAGAAGACACAAAATTCATCTTCTTTATGCCCTCGAATCCCTCCCCTGTGGCCTGTTAAGAAATAGCGCCCTTCTGAAGGGTGAAATTCTGCCGTATAACAAACACGATTGTTTCTAATTGCGTCAATTAATTCTTCATAACTGACTTTCTTCAAATCGAAGCTTGTTAATTCTCTCCCGAGTCTGTTTAGTGCTGCTGAATGAGCATCACTATTTGAAATCAGTGTTAGTTTGTCCAATTCAGGAATAAGGGTACAAATTGAGGGGTCTGCACTTAATCCTGTTTCAAATGCATGGATGCGTGATGCTACTTCTCCGAAAAAGTCGTCCATAAAAGTTATAGCTGGTTTTGGTCCATAAATTCCCAGAGGAACTAAGATATGTGCCGGAAAGAATTCCACCAATGGGTCAATCTCGAGTAATTTTGTTATTCTATCTGATGTTTCTTCGCGATTTTTGTTTGTAAGAAATGGTCTCCCCATCGAATTTTTCACGCCGAATTTCTCGAGTAATTTTATTGCTTCATCTACTGCATTGAAATTTGGCCAAAGGAAGACGCAATGGACATTTTTCCGTGCCACCCCCACAGGAGCAGTTATAGCAATTTCTGTTTGGAGGATAAATTTTGTTTCGAGATCTTTCTCCTGCTCTGCTTCTTTTAATTCAAAGGTACCATTTTCATCTGGATCGTGCAACTTTTCCTTAAGGATTTTTAACCATGGTTGATATAAACAATCACCTGTTCCGATGATCTGGACTCCCTTTTTTGGCATGTTTTTAACAGCTGTGGTAAGATCCAAACTCCCCGTGCCCCCGGCATAAGAAGAGTGCGCGTGTAAATCACAAATAACTCCCTTTCGGAAGATTTCCGGCAAATCTATTTGATCGAGATTAGCATTCATACCAGTTCAACAAAGATAAAACAAAGAGATTTAATAATTCTTCGTGTAATAATCATAGCAGAAATATTGCTGTTGAAATACCCACTAATTTGTGTTGTGAGTTCTTGCGTCAAAAAACTCCCCCCTCCTCGAAAGCCCATCAAAAAAGTTCTTCAAAAAAACTTGCTGCTCCTTCGACTTCTCAGACCTATTTTACAATAAAAGAGGCGATTAGAGCGAATTTAATTGTGGGGGTGTTAGCATTACTTATTTTCTTTCCATTGAGTTATTTTACTCAATTTGAAATTATGGGGAGTGACTATTACTTCCATGCAACACTCACGTTTTTCTGTTTCACAGTTTTACCGGTTTTGTATCTTGTAATTAATCAATTAGTTCGAATGAGAAAAATTCAGACGTTTTTTATTGGTACCCCCTCAGGCCTCTCAAAAAAGAACATACTTAAGAGCTTATTACAAGGGCTTGGGATGCATGCTGGAATCTTCTATCCATGGATAACCCTTGCAAATAAGAATGTTAGTGGTGTTATTAGCTTGAATTTTTGGTATTTTCATCTTTCTTCGCCAGCTGCCTGGTTTCGTGAGTTGCTATTCATTTCACTTAATATCATTATGTTTGAGTATTATTCGAAAGCTTTTGTACAATTACAGTTTATGCGTGCGAAAGGCTCTTTGATTTTTGGAAAAGGGAAATATTGCCTCCACATTGGCAATGGAGGTGCTTTTCTCCTTCAATTTGCTGTTTGGATGGGTGGTCATTGGCTTGAATTTACTTGGTTGCCGGATATCATTGGTCCGGCAAATGCTATTGCTTTTATCACCATTTCGGGCTTATTGACAGGGGTAACTGTTTATGACACGGAAAATATACTCGGTGTAACCGTAGGGCATATCTTGTTGAATGTTCTTATTATGCTGACGTTTACCCAATAAGGCAAACAAATAAAACCCAATAAAAAAATTAAAAAAGAAGAAATGTGCAAATGAAACCCTAGTGTGGGCCGATAGTTCAGACTGGTAGAACGTCGGATTTGCAATCGAAAAGGTTGCGGACCTTCCGACAGACCTTCCGAAGGCCGCGAGCGAAGTATGGGATGAGTCCCTCCTTCCGCGAATTCAAATCTCGCTCGGTCCACCACTTCTCAAAATTTGGCATATATTGTTAGTGCAGTTATTTTTAAAAGATCCCCGAATATATATGGTATCACTCCTTTTATAAGCAGGGCATTCATTGTTAAAATCTCTCCTTCTGCAATTTTGTACCAGAAAAACAGCTGCAAAATGCCAGGGATATAAATAAGCAAAAAATTAATTGCTATGAGTATCACAAAAAAATTCTTCATAGAAAATTTGTCAGTAATGAGTTTTTCTCTTAAAAATCCCGCGGCAAAAGAAGCAATAATAAATCCGATTAAATACCCTCCGGTTGGCCCGAGAAGGCTTTGCAAGCCGCCAGTTCTTCCTGTAAACCAATCTATACATGATGCGCCTAAGAGAACATAAAAAAACTGGGCTAAGCAACCAAAGATCGGCCCCAGAAAAATGCCGCTCCCTAGAACAGCTACAGTCTGTAAAGTTATTGGGACTGGGGTGAATGGCAATTGGATTCTTAGCTGGGCAAAAATACCAGTTAGGCAGCTAAAAATGATTGACAGTAAAAATTTGGTTGTAGTATTTTGATTTGTTTGCCAGTCAACAATTCTTTTTGTACTATTACGGTATGTCAATATGATAGTATTCATGAAATTTCTATCCCCATTTTTTTTTAGGATAGATTCTTCCTTTTTCTTTTGCTTTAACCACTTTGGTTTTTTACAGTATTAAAAAAGTAAATTATTGAAAAAGTGTTTTTATTTATCGTCGTTCTTTTTTCAGAGCATTTCATCGATGCTCTTGCCACGATGATGCAACCGCATTTTTAGTTCGGTCATCAAATCTGCACGTTTAAATGCTTCTTCTGATACACCTTCGGGTTTAACACTTAATGCTTGATTTAAATAGCGGTTTATTTGCGAGATGTTTTTTATTGTGTCTTCTGTTATTCCTAAACAAATGACCATACTGATATGCTCTGGAGAAACTTTTTCGAAGAAAATATCGTATTCATCTATTTTTATATGCCCTTCTCCACCAATGCGAATTTTTCCCAGTTTGTCCATGTATTGCCCGAGGTTTATTTTCGCCAAGGTTTGTTCAATTGTTTGTAAAATAATGGAATCTTTTCCTTGTTGAACTGCACCACAAACGCGTTCGGCTTGTTCGGTATAAACTGCTATTGCAATGAAATTTGGGTTATTATCTAAAGTTGCTTCTATAATGTCTGAAAGGCGTTCTGCGGTTTTCTCTTGTATTTTCTTGCTTTCTCTTGCCTTTGTGGTCAATGGTTTGCCAATTTTTGGTGGCACTACCTTTTCTGCTGTCCCGGTTATTTTAGGTGGTGTGATGGTTTTTCGTGGTGTGGTGATTGGTTTTGATGTTGGCGTAGCCGACGTTTTAGAAGGCATTGTTGGTGGTTGACTGAGTTTCATACCTGTAGGTGTCTTTTGTGGAGGAACATGAACGGGTTTTGTGAGAAAGGCTTCTTCCGTTGAAGTTGTCTTCGTTGCGATGGTTGGTTGAGGAGTGGCTACTGGTCTTTCTTGTGCTTTAGCTGTTGTCATTTTTCTAGGTAAGAGCTCCAATAAAATTCTTTGAAACATTTGGTTCGAAGAATCATTATAAATACTCGTAATTGATGTATAAAGCTCTCCTGGATATAAGTTATTGATTGGTTTAATTAGTGGCGCTAACTGTTGCAAGTTCAGTTTAACCTTGGCTTCTGTCCCGGGATCTACTTTATGAAATAACATATAGGCTTTCGTCTTTTTCAAATAATTTGCAACACTTTTAATCCAAATGATGAAAAAGTTCGCGACTTCTTGGAATTTTCGAACATCGAGTGAGTCAATCACAAAGACAATAGCGTTTAAGCCATCGACAAGCTCTTTATTGCCTATATAACTTTGCCTGAATTGTTTTCCTCCACCAGCATCGATTATTTGAAAGTCTGTTCGCAAAAAATCATGATCGTATTTTGCTATTCCTCTTGTTGCCGGGATTTTTTTCAGCTGGTTGAGTGGTTTTTTCAAAAAGAATTTCTGATAGAGGGTTGTTTTTCCCGCGCCATCCAAACCAAGGAGCAATATTTTTTGCATACTCAATCACTGTTTCCTAGTCGCAATAATTTCTTTTAACCACCATTTTTTAATAAAAAATTATCGTTTCAGTAATTTGTTGATAGAATTACTTTTGATAATTTTTCTTTTATGTCTATTCTTAGTAATCCAATTCTTCTTTCTCGTTTTTTTAATAGTCTTTCTTATATTAATTTCTTTGTTTCTTAATTATCCTTCCCCCCTTTTTCTGTTTTCAAGGCTCTTTTTCCCAAAAGGAATGGTTTTTATGGATGATTAATTAAATATCTGTTATCTGTATGGATTATTTACCAAAATTTCATCTATTGGAGGAAAAAGCAATTTGATCCAAGCGTTATGGATTATCACTGAAACAGGTCAGTGTATTTTTAGCCACAAATATAATGAAGAACTAACGATCGATGATCAGCTTATTTCCGGACTCCTTACGGCATTTGATGCCTTTTCAAAAGAAAGTGGCATTGGTGGCGTTCAGCAAATTGCTGGTGAAGACAATCAATTTGTTTATGGCTCCTCCGGGAAATTATTTGTTGCAGCTCTTGCAGACAAACGAGATAATGCTGAGTTAGTCGAGAAACTGATGGTTAAAATTTCTGATTTGTTTCAAGAAAAATACAAACAATATTTGGCGGAAATTTCTTTTGTCGATTTAAATGTTTTTAATGGCTTTGAAGAAGAGATTGATAACATTCTTTTCAAGAAAATATACAAACGCGGCGTCGGTTCAACCATTTTTGGTATTATTGTTTCTTTGGCGCTTACCGCAGGAATCTTTCTCTTACTTTATGACTACTTGAATGTAGCCATTTTTTTAGTGTTCCTCATTTTTGTCCCCGGTTTATTTATTGGTTCACTAATTGCTGGTAAGAGTCTCTATGGCCTGATTGCTTCGACAATTTCAGTGCTTCCTATTATGGGTTATTATGCCTTTTCTATTGTTATTAATGGTCTTGCAGCAGGAGATTCTGTCCCCTCTATGGTTTCCAATGTCTTTCTAATGGCTGTAACCTATATCACTATAGCAATGCTCTGTGGCATTCTTGGTGGAGGCGCTATAGACCGTCGGCGTTTATTCCCCCTTGAAAAACCCAAGAAGTACATTGATGTTTTTCCGTCGGACGTTCAAGTCGCCCCACCAGACGTTGGGCAATCAGTGACTTACCCAGAGCAACCTGCTTTGCCAGACGATCTCTATCAACAACAACCTCAAACTGACTTTTACGCTGAGAGTTCTTCATTTATCCAAGAGCCACAGTCAAATAACAATGAGTGGGAACAATAATTTTTCTCACTCTTCATTTTTGTCAGAGGAATGATTCATGCCTTCGAACAAAAAACCACCCACTAAAAATCTAAATGATACCAGTTCTTTAACAGCTGAAGAGGAGATTATCTATTCAGCCCTGGGTAGTCAAGTTCGACGTGAACTCATCACCTTTCTTTATGAAAATGAAAAAGCCGGTTTTTTAGACCTGCAAAAACGGTTCAAATTAAAGGTTGGGTCGTTGTATCATCAATTGAATATGATGAAAGATCTTTGGGAACAAGATGCAGACAAAAAGTATTCTCTGACTCCGCTGGGAAAAGTTGCCTACAATCTAATATTACTTAATAAAGACTATCTGTCATCTTCTAATGTTCATCTCCGACCAACAGGAGACACCCTAAAAAAGAAATTTTCTTGGGAGAGTTTTTGGAGGATCCTCATTTCTTTTTTCCTTCCTCGGAAACTTTTCCAGTATTTGGTTTCTGAACCGGTACGCTCTTTGTTTGAAGGGCTGCTTATAATTGGTGGGCTGCTTTATTTTTCCATTGCTAGTCAAACCGTGTTGATTGGTTTTTATCCTCTGGAAGTAACAGAGTGGTATTATTCCATTCTTGGTGTGTTTGGTTTTTGGCTTGTAATAGGTATTGTTCCAGTAGCATTTAAAAGCCTGTTTTACAAGCGGCGTTTCAACCCCTTGAAACTCTTGGCTGTATCGCCTTTCACATTGGTCCCATCGTTGCTTGTTATGTTCCTAATTTGGCTTCAATCCATTGTCTCAACAACTTTTCTTTTTATGGACGGGCAGCTTCTTATTATTCTTTCTCAAGCTTGGTCTCTCCCTCTTTTAACAACCGCTGTAAGTCAAACTGAAGAATTAACCATTAATCGATCGAGTCTACCTGTTCTATTCACTTTTTATATACTTTATGTCGTCGCTTTTATCGTCTTTGGCATTCAATAAGAACTATTCGGCTTTTTTCTTGGTGCTTTTCGTTTCTTTTTTTATCCCAGCGCTTTTTGTCGTTTTCTTTGTTGGCGGTGATTTCTTGCTCTTGCTTTTTTTCTTTTTACTTAAAGGCTGGTCAGAAATAATTTGATAATACCATGAGCCATCATCATATCCAACCCATCGGCCCGGCAAAGTTCCAATATAAATTAAATCTTGTGTTAACCAATAGGCTTCTCCTTCTGTAGTCCCTAAATACTCTTGGATCTCTGGTAAAGCTGCATAGGGCTTGCCATCTAAAAAGGACACAAGTTTTTTCACAAGTTCTGGGTCCCATCTCTCTAGGATGTTGACTTCCTCTTCTGCTTGGGGTTCTTGTCTCGCCTTCTTCTTTCGTGTCTTCTTCTTTGGTTTCTTCTCTGTAGTTTTCTCTGCAGTTGAAAGATCTTTCCCCTTTTTTATCTCGATTAGAAATGCTTTCACTAAGTCGGGGTTCTCGAGGTGCGACACAAGAAATGTTCCTGCGAATTCCTTTTTATTAAAATCTGCTGCTTGTTGAATCAAAATTCCACGCTGTTTTTTCCGCGCTTCAGGGGTAATGATTAATCGTATCATCTCTTCTTTTTCATCGACAATCATCCCGAGGGAGGCTTCATAAAGTTCTTCCGGCTGACACTCAGAAAGTTTCTTTCCCACTAAAGCATATGTTTTCACTACGATTCCTTCCATTAATACTATCTAAATAAACAGATAACTGATAATAATAGTTTTTTCTTAGGGCACAAATACCTTGTTATTTGTCATCTTTTTACTATTTTTTACTTATGACAGAAGTTTCTTAATTCTTAATGGTTGACCTTTAAATACCAAGAAAGGTAACACTAATTTAGCGACTATAAAGGCGTGCAAATATTATGACTGCTACGATGATCAAAAAGAAAAAAGCTGATAAATTGACCTCTCTTCCAGAGCTTAGCCCAAACTGCCCCTATTGTGGTAGCAAGAATGTCTTTGGTATGAGTCGTGTAGTTGGTTATTTCAGTGTCATTGAAAACTGGAATGCAAGTAAACGGGCAGAGTTAAAACGGCGACAAAAAGGCAATTATTGGACTGAGAAAGAGCTTTAAGACGCCTTAAAAATGCTCTTTTGTTTCCTCAATGAAAATGCTTTTAGATTAAAGTTGTTTAATTAATATTGTTTGGAGATAGATTGATGATTTCGCAGAAGCAATTTCAAGCAACATTGAAAAAATTGGCTGGATTTGAAGGTGTACGGGGTGTTATAATTACTAACAACGAAGGCTTACCACTCTCAAGTGACATTGACCCTGATAAAACAGAAGCTGTTGCTGCATTGGTCTCCTCACTCGTAGGAAAAGCGACACAAACCGTTGAGCAGTTAGAAGAAGGCGAATTGAATTTCTTCACAATTGACACTACAAAGGGTGAAATTCTGGTAGCACCCGAGAATGACTATATCCTGATTGTTTTAAAAGGGAAAAAATAGGTTGACGCTTTTGGAAATAAAAAGCGTACCAAATATTTCTTTTTTAATTTCTCTCTTCTTTTCAGAATTTTTCGAGTTCTTTAAGAGCTTCCTCGAGGTTGTCATCCATTGATTTGTTTCCGGCAGAAGCCGCTTCTTCAGGGAGTGGGCTCGAGAATTGGATTTTCTCAGATAAGAATTCATTCAAAAGTTTTTCAATCTCTGATGCCTCTCGTTTTAAGACCAATCTTACTAACCCAATATTTACATCGTTATCCGTGATGACACAAAGAATTCCTTTGCCACAACTCGCAGCAAAGATCTTCCCTTTCCCAAATTCTGAAGAGACAATATCTAAATCGCCGAGATCAAGGTTTACTCCTTGTTCTTCGCTGGCAACAAATACTGCGCTTGCAATTGCTCCGACACCATCCACGTCAATGGGAAAGTATGAAAACTTAGAGACATGAGCAATAGTCAGTCCTGTACGGTCCACTAAAATAACTTTACGAATGCCAGCTTCTGCTTTAATTATTTTACTTAAGACATTGTCAAAGGCTTTAACATTAATCACTTTTATATCAACCGCCCTTTTGTCGGTGTCTTTTATTTTATACTTGGAAAGACATTTTTTTGTCTTACACTTCAAATGTTTGAATTGAATGCCTCTCAGCATCCTTAACAGTGAAGCACGCCTTGCTTCAACCTGTCGATGTAGAGATATTACACCAAGTACTTTTTTTATCTTTCCATTTGGAATGATCGAAACTTCTTTTTGTGGACTGTTTTTTTAAACCATCTTTATTTCTCAGTCATCACTTTAGTTCTTGCTATACTGTAATGTTTCAATAATTGTACTTAAATCTTGTGAATGGTGTATAAACGAATATACCCTCTGGCATTCTTTCTCTGGTGGCTGCTTTTTCTTCCTTCGATATCTGTCTGTACTCCCTACCTTCAAGCGGTGTCTCTATGTTCAGCTAAAAAGTTCCTAATAATTTGTTTATTTTTGACGATTTCCGAACATTTAATTATTTTGATGGAAATAATTCTATGAAGAATTAAATAAAGGTAATTGACACTACAATGACTATATTTTGTCCCAGTTGCGGTACAGCAAATCGTGATGACGCAGAAACGTGTTCAGAATGTGGAGCTATCATCCCCAAATCATCTGCTAACCAAAATACTCACACTTCTTCCATTCCGGGTGATTTTGGAATTGTTGAAAGTTACCCCCCTCCCCCTCCACCAAGAAGG
>DXJV01000044.1 GCA_019056785.1 Candidatus Heimdallarchaeota archaeon | reverse complement strand
TAACTTTGCAATGGAGTCAGACGTTCGCCCTTTTGCGATTGCCTCTAGATATTTACCCATAATGAGAGCTGTTAAGATGATTGCAGCAGATTCGAAATAAATCTCATTCCTTCCAAGGCTCAAAGAAATAAGACTGTAGATATAAGCAGCACTACTCCCCAGAGTAACTAACACATCCATATTCGAGGTGAAATGAATGATAGCTTTAAAGGCACTTTTGAAGAAAGCCCAGCCAACATAGAAGAAAATAGGCGTGGTTAAAGCCAGCATTAGCCAAGGTTGCCAGCTCTTCGTCATGAAATAAGGGATCATCCCAAAAATGACTATCGGAATAGAAAAAATCACTCCAACAATTAAGCGAGCACGATACTGGAGTCGTTCTTCTTTTTCCAGGCGCCGTCTTTGACTCAAAGCGTCCTCTTCTATTGACTTTTCAACGTCATAACCAATGGCTTTGATAACTTTCTCAAGTGTTTTGACCGTCACTAAGCTAGGATTAAATTCCACCGTAGCTTTTCTCGTAGTCAAATTAACAAAGGCAGAAAAAACGCCGGTTATCTTTTTTAGGGCTTTCTCAACATTTTGTGCACAGGAAGCACATGTCATACCTGTGACAAGCAGATCAATTTTTTCTTTTCGAATGCCATACCCCACGCTTTCTATTGTTTCAGCAAGCTCCTTCTCAGAAATAAGTTTTGGATCAAAAGAGACAATAACTTCATTCGTAGCTAGGCTGACATTTGCTTCTTCAACGCCAGAAGTGCGTTTTAAGACTCGTTCCACTGTTCTGCTACAAGCAGTACACGTCATTCCTGTGACGCCAAGCTTGATTGTTTTTTTCTCTTCAACTTCAGTCATAGACAACAAGTCAACCTCAGCGATATTTAGAGTTCTCCTTCGACATGATAACCTAAGTCCTCTATGACTTCAACAATACGTTGTTTATCAATAAGAGAATCATTAAAGGCTACCTCGGCAATTCCCTTTGCAAAATCTGCTGTTGCTTCTTTCATACCATCTAACCTAGAGAGTGCTCTGCCAATAGAAGCAGCACAACCATTACAACTCATGCCACTAACCTTAAAAGTAATTTTTTCATTCATCGTTTTTCATTCACCGTACAACAATTTTTCTTTTTTTTTCTTCTAAGAGAAACATAGGTGTTTGTAAATTTTTAATGAATTGCTATAAAAAATGAGAAAATGTTCTCTTACAAGTTCTGTTTGTAATTTTTCTCTTCGATTAGAACTTTTCCAGAAAGTATTTTTGATAGGTGAAAATCGCCGGAATACCTCCCGAGTGGAGAAACAAGACATTTGCATCAGAAGGGATTTCTCCTTGTTGGATAAGATCTAATAAACCAACCATTGCCTTCCCATTATAAACAGGGTCAAGAAAGAGCCCTTCAAGTTTTGCAACAAGTTTAATTGTATCGATCATTTTTACCGTTGGTTTACCGTAACCTTCACCGGCATATTGGTCGAGAATGACTATCTCTTTCTTTGAGATTCCAAGATTCAACCCCCATTCCTTTTCAAAATTGGCCACTATTTCCCTTATTGCTTTTCCTGTTTCTTTCTTTTTGTCGCCAACGCCGATTCCAATTATGGAGAGGTCAGGGTAATAGAGTTTTTTTCCGATAATTAGTCCTGCTTGAGTTCCCCCACTTCCGGTTGCTAAAACGAAATAGTCAAAAACAAGCTCCAGTTGACTTGATTGTTCGGCAAGTTCTTGCATGAAAGCGACATACCCTAGAATGCCTACTTTATTAGACCCCCCAGTAGGAATAACATAAGGTTGCTTTCCTTCGTGTGCAAGTTGCTCAGCAATTTCAAACATTTTTTTCTTCCGGTCCGAAGAGGAATGAACACGGTGAATTTTCACGTCCAGGAGTTTGTTCAATAACAAATTCCCAGTCATCGCTTCACCGACAAAGGAATCCGATAAAACAAGCTCACAATCCAACCCTAAGCGTTTAGAAAAGGCCGCCGTTTGAACACAGTGATTTGACGTTACCGCGCCCTCTGTAATGATGGAATCAGACCCTTTAAGAAGAGCATCTGCCAAAAGAAACTCGAGTTTCCGATTTTTGTTTCCACCAATAGCTATGCCAGTTAAATCATCTCTTTTCACGTAAATTTTTGCCTTACCAAAATGCTCGCTCAAGCGATCCATTGGTACAATAGGTGTTGGGAGGAGACAATGCTGAAGTCGCGGAATAGTTTCGAGATCAAATGACATCATAAGCATATTATTCTCAGCTAAGATTATTAGATTTATCTTTAGAAAGCAATTAAATCAGACTTAAAAGTTGTCTGCGAAGCAGAAAAGGCAATTTTTCAACTGATTATAACGAAATTCCCTTTTTGGGGAAGATTTATTATTTAGCTAGTTATTTATTTCCTTACTTTAATCGTATTTACGTAAATACAGGAGAACTCTCTTGGCTACAGAGAACGTTATTGCAATCCTCCTTGGTTGCCTGGCAAATTCGATTTATAATATTGGATTAATATTCAAAAAAAGAGGCATTTGTTCACTCCCAGAATTAGAAACACAAACGGTTTGGCAAAATATCAAAAATTTCGCAAAATGTAAAACATGGGTTTTTGGCTATTTATTAACAATCGTTCAGTGGTTCCCCCTCATGTATGCCATTAAACTAGGATCCCTCTCGCTGGTTGCCCCAACAATGGCGGTCGGTTTTATCGTTCTAATTTTACTTTCCTGGTTATTTTTAAAAGAACCAATAACCATTCTCGAGATCTCAGGAATAGGAGTGATAATTGTTGGAATCATTGCTCTTTATTCCGGGCCACCCATTGACCCGGCACACTTTAATCTGGATGAAATGATTTACCGCTTCTCTCAGCCAAAAGGATATGGCTTTCTTATTACTTTTGCAGTTTTTATTGTAGTCATGTTGATTGTCTCACTTGGAAGAAAGTTTACACAAGCAGGAGCTCTGTTGGGGATGGCTTCTGGGTTCTCCTATGCTCTTGCAACTATTTTTGCAAAAGGAGCAATAGGAAGCCTACGCTTTGGTACGGGGGAGTTTTGGCAAAATTCAGTTATGCGTTGGGAATGGTGGATTTTCTTATTTATTATGATAATTGGCTACATCGTTGCTTTTACATCCCAACAAATTGCCCTAGATAGGGGGAAAGCCATTGTTGTTTCACCAACTTTAGACATTATGAATCTGTTCACACAAGTGACTGCTGGAATCATCGTCTTTGCGGAATGGTATACCGTCTGGGAAAGCACCTTACTTCTCTGGCAAAAGGCATTAAAAGTGAGTGCTATCATTATGATCATTTTTGGAGTTGCAATGTTATCCTTCTTTAAAGCAAAAAGTGAAGTTATGAATAAAACAAAAACCACTCTGAAAAAGAACAAAGAAGACGAGGATGCCCCAGCAGAGGGAACTAAAGCCGTTTCATTAAAAGAGGAAGATGCAACCCCTCTAAGTCAAGAAGTAAAAATAGATATTAAAGCACCGCCTACTTCAAGCAAGAGTATCTTACAGAAAAATATCACCGAAAAAGTACTCGAGATTAATCCCCATAAACAATAAAGAACCAATGGAAAGAATTTTGATAGGAGAGCCTTTTTGGTAGAAATAAAAAAGGCTTGAGAAAATGTTTGAAGGGAAAAAAGTACTTTTACGCTCAGTTGAACTCTCAGATCTTGATGACATTTTAGAGCATTTCAATACTATCGACTTACGAAAATTTATCTCCACACCACTACCATATAGTCATGAAGAAGAAGAACAGTGGATTCGAAAGACTTGGGAAGAACGACAGAAAGGAGTAGCCTATCATTTTGCAATTGTAAAGAAAGATACAAGAGAATTTTTGGGTACGTGTGGCCTTTTTGATATAAATACTATCACAAGAACGGCTGAGTTAGGAATTGCGATTCATGCTAAAAAAAATTGGGGGAAAGGGTTTGGCACCGATACGATGACTGTATTATTAAACATTGGCTTCAAGTTTTTGAATTTGCATCGCATCGAGCTTCGTGTTTTCGAATTCAATAAAAGAGCCATTCGCACCTATGAAAAAGTTGGTTTTAAAATGGTGGGCAAATTACGCCAGGCACATTTTAGCGACGGGAAATACCATGATGTTATCTTAATGGATATTTTACAAGACGAGTGGCTCTCCAGAGAATTAAAGTAGTTCTAATTCTGTAACCCGCCTAGTATTTGATGCTCTACAACAATTCTTCTGAAAGAGCCGATAAGGCTTTTTCAGCAGGTGCAAAAATACTGCAGTCGGCTAAAGAGCTAATTGGGGTTTCCTCAAGATTGATTTCAATTAGAACAGCACCATTTTGTTTGGCAATTCTAGGGAAATCTGCAACAGGATAAACAAGTCCGCTTGTCCCAATGATGAGGAGAACATCACATTCCTCCGTCAAGATTTGAACACACTTTTTAAGGACGTTGGGGTCTAGTGATTCACCAAACCAAACAACACCGGGTCGTAGAAAACTTTTTTGACATTTGGGGCAGAGGGGCGGTTCTTTTGGTGCTGTGAGCAATTGCCTCTCAAAACCACAATTCATACACCAAGCGTGGAAAATGTCTCCATGCACTTGAAGTATTTGCTTCGAACCGGCTCGTTTATGCAAATTGTCAACATTCTGGGTAATGACCCATGACAAAAGGTTGTTTTGTTCTAATTTTGCAAGTGCAAAATGTGCGGGGTTAGGGGCTTTTTCCAAGATCAAGTTCATTCGCCAGGCATACCATTCCCAGACGATGTCTGGCTGCTTCGAAAAGGCCTGTGGAGTAGCCAATTCGAGAACATTATAGTGCTTCCACAAACCATCCTTTCCTCGAAATGTCGGGATCCCTGAACCTTTGGAAATTCCTGAACCTGTTAAGGCTACAATTTGCTTGCCAGAGTTGCTTTCTGTTTGTTTTGAGGTAATTAACTCGACCGCTCTTTGTAGGCTCTTTTTGAAAGTTTTACCCGACATTGTAATTGATATTTGCTACTAACTTGACTAAAAATTATTCTCTTTCC
The DNA here is from genome assembly GCA_019056785.1 of Candidatus Heimdallarchaeota archaeon. GTDB lineage: Archaea > Asgardarchaeota > Heimdallarchaeia > JABLTI01 > JABLTI01 > JABLTI01. Next base: position 21,724 of record DXJV01000044.1, on the reverse strand, counting down.
TTTTCAGTTTTCGAATTAGGGGTCACAGCAGCAACTTTTGTACGAAGAGTGGTAAAAAAGGAGGTGAGATCAACGTTCCCGCCAGAAATAACAATGCCTACTTTTTTACCTGCAACAGAAACTTTCTTTGAAAGGACGCCTGCAAGAGAAACAGCACCAGAAGGTTCAACAACAAGTTTCATTCGTTCCCAAAGAAACTGCATGGCATCGACAATTTGCTCTTCTGTAACAGTTATAATATCATCAACTAGCTTCATAACAATTTGAAAGGTATTTGGTCCAAGTTGTGTGCGCAAACCATCAGCAATGGTTTGGGGGTTTATTGATGGCTGAAGTTTCCCCGTCTTAAATGTTCGATAGGCATCATCAGCATTTGCCGGTTCCACAGCAATAACCTTGCAATTCGGGAGCAATCCTTTCGTGGCAATTGCTGTACCACTTAATAAACCGCCACCACCAACAGGCACAAAAATGTAATCTAAAGAACCGACATCTGTAATTAACTCATAAGCAGCAGTTCCGGCACCATGAATAATGCGAAGGTCATCTGAGGGATGGACAAATGTATAGCCATGTTTTGCAATCAAGGGTTTAACAGCTTCCTCTCTGTCGCTTGGTTTTGAGCCACAAACAACAATTTGAGCGCCATAACCTTTTGTGGCCGCCATTTTCACTTTCGGAGCATTCTCCGGCATAACAATAACAGCATGTACTCCTAGGACTTTAGCGGCGAGAGCGAGTGCTTGAGCATGGTTCCCAGAGGAATGAGTAATAACTCCCTTACGCCGTTCTTCTTGAGAGAGCTGGAGAAGAGTATTCATTGCCCCCCGAAATTTAAAGGCACCAATTTTTTGAAAGTTTTCACACTTGAAAAAACACTTGCAATCAAGTAGCTGGTCAAGAGTAGAAGAAGTCATTGTAGGAGTATGATTTACATAATTTTTGATTCTTCGATACGCAGCTTCAACTTTCTCAAACATCACTAATCGGTTATTCTTATTGTTTTTACCTATTAAATCTTGTTTCAAAGTTTTTCAAGAAGAAAGCAAGAGACTTTTTCTCAACAATTTTCAAAATAAGAAAAGAGAAAGTCAGGCTAAAAAAAACAATAGCCTAACTCAAATGAAATTACTCGACGACTTTTTCGACGAATTTGATATTCATCGTTTCTAGCTCGTCTAGAATAGGATTGTAAATTTCAGGTGTGATTGGTATCAGTATCCCACTTCCTTTAATTTCGCCTTCAAGCATTAGACGTACTGCAATGGCAACAGGCAAGGAAACCGTTCGGGACATGGAGGAATCACCGTTGGGAATGCCATAATCTAAGAGGGTAGAATAGATAGTTTTCTTTTTACCATTGGGGTATTCAGCTTCAAATTCATGCCGCATAATGATCATATCTTGTTCATGTGGTTTGAATTTGCCGAGTTTGTTGAGGAATTGGTCTGCAAGTGCATCAAGATAGGAGCCACCTGTTGGTAAGGGCGTGTCATCAAACAAGCCTAGCCATTGTAAACGGTCAAGGCATTTTGCATCTACGGGCTTTCCTAATTTTCGAGCAACTTCTTGGCGGATGTCATCTCCCGAGTAGTTCAAGATTTTTTGAAGCAGTTGTTTCCAAGTCATTCCTTCTAAGCCCTCTTTAGCTTCTTTATCCATGAGCCCCAAATCAAATAGAGCTTGCAAGGTTTCACACCAACCTGGATAGCGGAAGGTTCCACGGAACATGGTTTTAATGCCTTCTAAGCCATATAAGTCAATGTATTTCAGGCTGTCGCGGTTCGGATAGGCTTCTAACTCCATTCCCTCAACAGACATTGTCCAATAGTGGTTGAACAGGTCGCCACTCTTAATTTCCACGATCTTACCATTCTCGAGATATTTTGCAGGATTCGTTCCGGCAAGGATAACTCCTTTTGGTGACCAGGAGAACTTGTATCCCAAAGGATTGTCATTTGAATTTGGGGCAGGAAGTCCGCCTGTAATTGAGCGGAAGCTTACGATTTTTCCCCCTTCACTTTTTACTTTGTGAATGATTCGCATAGCACTCATGTGATCTGTTCCGGGATCGACACCACATTCATTCATAATCATGATCCCGGCTTTTTTCGCATCTGCTTCAAGGGCTTTCATAGCATCACTCACATAAGAGGTTGTTGCCATATGCCTTTTATGCTTGATACATGCTTTGGCTATTTGTGGATGGTAGACATATGGGAGTAAACTCACAGCTAAATCATTATTTTGAATGAGCCCTGTGGCGTCAAGATCATCTTTTGTGATATCAAAAGCAACAGCTTTGCCATTTGGATGTCCAGCAATTATTGCTTCTGCTTTACTTACCGTACGAGAAGCAACAGTTACTTCAAAGCCTTTTTCGAGTAAATACCGAATGCCGGGCTTTGCAACAAGTCCAGCACCAAAAACGACTACTTTGTTCATTGAAATCCATACCTTTCAATTTATACCGTACATTAAGTTCCAAATCGAAGTTAAATGTTTTTTCGTCCTTCTTTTTAGTTCAAATTAGATCTGAAATAGAAAGAGAATACACTAGGACAAACTAACAATAGAAATTGGAAAGAGATGGGTTTTACCAGCAGTAACTTTTATCTATGGAGAACACCAATTGATGCGAATTTTTGGAAAGGTTTCCAAGTTAAACTGTTGCTTCACTAAACCCTTTGAAATAGACTCATTCAATTAATCGTTTGTTATTGAAAAGTAACTCAATTACTCAAAGAAAATTCACAAGCAAAAAAAGAGAAAGGGAGAGATTAACCTAAAAATTGGCTAATGTATTGGTAGCTCGGTGTTAACTCTCCTTTCCAGAGTATCACAGCACGTTTGATTTCATCTTTCAAACCCGAATTGTCAAGGCTGCCAGAATAGTCTGCTTTTGCGATATTGGGAACGAAGGGAAGTAAGGTATCACTGAAATATTCTGATGCGTCTCGGGGGATTTCGGTTGGGAGATGATCAATTGCCAGAATCGTAGGGCCTTTCCCGGCAACTCCATCCTTTGCAGTATTATCAAATGGATTGTAAACATAGAAAGGTCGGTCGATATAGGAGATGCGTATTGTTGCTTCAATACCTCCTTCTATATCACAAGAGATATCACCAATAAAACGAAGGCGAGGAGGTTCATCTTTCGAGAAAAGATTCTTGAGGTCCTCTTTTGTCACCGAACGAGGATATTTTGCTGACCAATAAGCACCATTAACGAGAACGGTAATATACTCAAGGTAACGCTCTGCAAAAACACCAACATATTTTTCAGGGTGGTCATAATAATCTTGGAGTTCAAATTTATCTGAAGCTTTTTTCGGCACCACCATGTGTTCTTCTTTGAAAACCACTTTGTAAATGTACTTACGACACTCCTCTTTATTGGGGTTGTTTACCAAAGTAGCTAGCTGTTCAGGCTCAATCGTTTTTATAGGGAAGACATCAAGAATGGATTGTGCCCCTTGAGAAACATTACCATACCCCAGAAAACCAATAACAAGCGGACAAAGCTCTTCAGGAATGCCCTCTTTCTCAATATCTTTGGCAACTTTCTTCATCGCTTCTTTAGCTTCAGCCAAATCAAAATATTTGCTTGCTTGTTTTATCTCGAGAAATGCCGTTTCAAGCCCATCCACTTCTTTCAAACGCAAACCAAAACCATGCAAAGTATCAATCATTCCCGCATAACCAGCATGTCGACCAAAGAAAATAAGCCGGCGATTCTTTGCATCAGTAATTTTTTCATAATCAATTATCGTACATCCAACAGCCATCATTTTTTTAAGCATGGGCATATTGTCTTTCTGCCCCTTAATGACATGATGAAACGAAACAAGAACACCATCTGGACGGAACATATCTTCTGTCATTTCTTTAATTCCGAAAACAACGGTGCAATCAGAAAGATCCTCTTGAATGAGGGCACCAGCTTGCGTGTACTCCTCATCTGTGAATGCTCTAGTTTCCGATGGTTGAAGAACTGTTTGAATGGTTTGTTCCTCTTTCAACTTTCGAACGGCTTTTGGACACAAAGGTGTTCGCCGTTCCCCAGGTTTTGTCTCACGTCGTATTCCAATTTTTATATTCATCTATGACACTTCCTATAATTTGTTTCTAGAAAATCTAACTTCTTTCTCTTTAAAAGCATTTGTTCTATTGAAGAGCATTTGTGGTTTAATAATGTAATGCTGTTAATTGGACCATTATTTCTTAAGCTATATAGAAAATTAATTATATTACTTCCATTAACAAAAGAATGTTTTATCGCTTTAAAAAAAGGTGTATAACTATTTCCAACAATGAACAGTTCATCGGAATCAACATTGGGTCAGTATCGGTTAATGTTGTTAGCATTGATGAAAAGGGAACACCAACTATTTTCAAGAGGGCACATCTTGGTAAACCGGTTGTTGTTTTAGAAGAGTTACTACAAGAGCTGGAACCCACCAAAAGAACTTTCTATGGTATTTCAGGTTCTTTTGGCGAGATTTCTGAAATTGCTGCAATCGAGCGCGGAATTCAAGCATTAAATGAAAAATTTGATGCCATCATTTCTTTAGGTGGAGAAGCTCTTATTCTCTATGTGCTGGATGAGCAAGGTTTTATTGTCAACGTCCTGTCCCATGACAAATGTGCCGCTGGAAGTGGGGAATTCTTTATCCAACAAATAGATCGTTTAGGGCTGTCACTTGAGGAAGCAATCAAACTTGCCGCAAAAGGAAAGAAAGTTGAAATTGCATCGCGATGTTCGGTTCATTGCAAGTCAGACATTACACATAAATTAAACAAAGGTGAAGCCACTGTTGAGGACCTGCTCCTTTCAGTCCTTGCAAGTATGGTAAATAAAGTTAAGGGATTGCTTATACAAGCCCAGAAAAAAATGAACCGGCTTCTTGTCATTGGTGGGGTGGCACTGAATGATGTTTTTGTAAAGTTATTACGAGAAGATTTGCCGGATGTAGATGTTGTTATTAAGGATGTCAGTCCCGTTTTTGAAGCATATGGAACTGCACTTCTCGTCAAAGATAAGCCCATCGAAGATGAATTGAAATTAAAAATGCAGAAAAGCTTCACGAAACACCCCTCTTTACGACAATTTGCAAAACAAGTGAAAATCTTTGAAGCACCCAAAGTGAGCACCAACTTCGACAAGAATAAAGCATTCATTCTCGGCGTTGATGTGGGGTCAACAACTACAAAAGCAGTTTTATTGGATCCTGATGAAAAAAGCATTTTAGCTTCCTATTACGGACGAACAAATGGCAAACCAATAGAAGCAACAACAAAATGCATTAAAGAAATTCTCAAGCAAGTTGGGGATGTTAAGATCTATCTAGTTGGTGTGACCGGTTCTGGGCGTGCTCTTGTTGGTGCTTACCTCGGCACAGGAGCAATTTATAATGAGATTTCAGCCCATTCTGAAGGAGCAGTCTTTTTTGATCCTGAGGTTGACACCATTTTCGAGATTGGGGGACAAGATTCGAAATATATGTATCTTCAAAATGGTGTTCCTGTTGATTATGCAATGAATGCTGCGTGCTCTGCCGGCACAGGCTCGTTTCTCGAGGAAAGTGCCAAGGGTGACCTAGGGATTAGTGTCTATGACATTTCAAACATTGCAATAGACGCGGATATGCCTGTTCGCTTTAAAGCTGATTGTGCTGCATTCATTAATACTGACATTCGAACCGCATTGCAAGAAGGTTATCGGCGAGATGACATCATTGGTGGACTAGTCTATTCAATTGTTGATAACTATTTGAATAAAGTTAAGGGCTCAAGACCCATAGGTAAGAAAGTTTTCTTTCAAGGCGGTGTTGCAAAGAACCATTCAGTTGGATACGCGTTTGCTCAAGCAACAGAAAGTGAAATTATCATCCCACCAAATCCAGAATTAATGGGGGCCTTTGGTATTGCTCTCCTCGTGAAAAACAAATACGAACAACACGAAATTAACGGCATGCCGGAACAAACGACACTTAAAGGACTTATCAAATCGAAACTCAAAAGCCTGGGAACGTTCACCTGTAAAGCATGTGAAAATTATTGTACGATTGAAAGGTATGAAGTTGGTGGCCGTCGCTTTTCCTTTGGAGGAAGTTGCAGTAGATATGAACATCAATGGCGCCATATGAAAGTTGAGGAGAAACCTGATTATGTACATCAACGGAATCAATTAATTCTCGGGAGCAGCGATGAAACTCAAACAGAGACACAAAAAAAGAGTAAAGGAAAAATTGGCATTCCTCGCGCATTGTTAGTCCATAGCCTTTTCCCGCTCTATTCAACCTTCTTTAAAGAATTGGGTTATGAAGTTGTGCTTTCAAAAATCGATAAAGAACGAGAATTGATGACTAACGCGGCTTTTTGTTTCCCCATTCAGATCCTTCATGGAGCAGTATTAGATCTCATTAAGAAGAAAGACATTACTCGAATCTTTTTGCCCCATGTTCACAATTTACCTAAAGGAGACAAATGGCTGGATGCAACATTCTGCCCAATTACTCAAGCTAGCCCCTATTTTATTTCCACAGCCTTCAAAAATGTTGACTTCTTAAAACCGGTTCTCGATTATTCCGAAGGGTACGAAAATAGTGATGCTCTAATAACAATGGCAGTAGAAGAATTGAACGAGACACGACTCCAGGCAAACGAAGCATATCAAAAAGCAGTAGAAAAGCAACTTGCCGTTGAAAACCAATTGCAACAAATGGGTGAAGAGATCATTAAAGAGTTGCAAGAAAAAGATGAGATTGGCATTCTTCTTGTTGGAAGAAGCTATAATGCTTTTCCCCCGGAAACCTCTTTACGAATCCCAAAGAAACTCGCAAGCATGGGCGTAACAGTTATTCCGTTTGATTTTCTCAAAAAAGAGGAAGTAAACGATATCCCGTGGTTCTTTGTTAACTATGCAAAAGTGGCGATAAATCTTGCGAAAAAGTATGATAACTTGTTCCTTCTCTATATCAATAGCTTCAGTTGCACCATTGATGCATTTAGTCAGAATTATGTCCGTTCAGAAATGGATTCGAAACCCTATTTGATGTTAGAGCTGGACGCTCACACAGCAGACGCAGGCATTCAAACAAGATTAGAAGCTTTTCTTGAGATTATTAAAAATTACCGCGCGGGCAAACGAAAGGAAGAACCAAAACCATTTCAAGTTGCAAAAGTTAAACGAAGAAATGGCAGAGTTGTTGTAATTACCTCCAAAGGAAAGCAAATAAGTATTCGAGATCCAAGAGTCAAACTGTATTTGCCTAGTTTTTCAAAATATCACACAGAAATTGGTGACAAAATCCTTTCCTTATTTGGTTTTAATGCAGGCGGAACAACAGAGATAAAATTAGATTACCTTCTAAAAGGCTATCGCTATAGTTCAGGGAAAGAATGCATTCCTCTTCCTGTCGTTCTCGGGCAAATTTTAACCCTTGTAAAGAACCGAAAACCCGGGGAAATAATTGGGATGTATATGATTCGCGGAGGGGCACCTTGTGCAGTCTACAGCTATTTTCATTATATCGAACAATTCCTCGAGAAAAACCAAATCGAAGATGTCTTCCTCTATAGATTTGACTATTTAACCAAATTCTTGGGAACAAAATTAACCCAAGTGATACGCCACGTTCCTGCAGCGATTATCATGGGTGACTTGATGTGGGAAATTGAAAGCTCTTTACGAGTAGTGGGAGAGGACGGCAGTGTCGAACTATTACATACCTATTGGCAACAATTTTTAGATGAAGCCAAAACATTAAAAGATTATCGTCGAGGAATCAAGAAGCTTATCAGGAACATTGCTAAGATTCCTCGAAAAATGTCTCCAAAGGATGCTCCGAAAGTTCTGGTGAGTGGCGACTTTTTTGTCCGGTTCAGCGACTTTTTCTTGGGTGAACTCCGCGAGATTTATGCTAAGGAAGGGATAATTGTTAAGTCAACAGATCTATTTGAATTATCCATTTATGCTCAAAGCTCTAGTTCCAGCTACTTAGTAAACAAAGAATGGAAGAAGAACCCTGATAAACTGGGGACTATCCTAAAAGCTACAACTTCACTCTGGGATGATGTTTCACAAATACTGCTAGTTGGAAAGATTGGCACAGCCCTTATGCTTCGAATTGAGAAGAGATTACGGAAGCGATTCAAACGAACAGGCCTATTGTATGCCCATCCAAATGACTTGACAACGATAAATAGACTGTCAGAACCTTTGATAAGCCCCCTCATTTTCGGAGAAGCAATTCCAACAGTTGGAAAAGGGATGGAAGCATTAGAAGGATCACTTTATGACTCCCTCGTATTAACTGGCCCATTCAATTGTTTGCCGTACAAAGTCTCCCAAGCAATCTTGAAACCTATTTATTTAGAGAATCAAATGCCATTCCTTGTTTTTGATGTAGATATAACAGCTGTCAATCCTAATGTAAAACGACTCATTTACGCGAATATTGAGCAAATAAAAAGAAGAAGAGAGGACATAATCTTACAGAAACAAAGACAAAAAGCCATACGGATAAGAGGAAGAGTAAGTAAACTCTTGCAAAAGAGACTTAGAAGAAAAATGAGGAAAATAGAGAGAAGAGATGAATAATAAAAAAGAACAGTCAATAGAAAATGAATGAAAGCTATAATTGAAGAATAACGAAAAAGTCCGATGGTAAAATTTTTAAAATGGAAGTAATCAATATACAAATCGAAAGGTTCCGGTCTTAGCTCAGCCTGGCCAGAGCGCTCGGCTGTAGACTTTGTCGCTCCGATGACGGCAGAATGAGTCGGAGTCAGCCGCGTTTCTCGCGAAAGGCATAAACCGAGATGTCCGGAGAGCTAAGGTGCCTTTACCTTTGCCCGGAATTCAAATCTCCGAGACCGGACCATTTCTATCCTTTTTCTTGACAATGGGAGTGGGTAAAAGATTCTTTGTTCTATCCAAAAATGTTTTTTGCCCTATCTGATGCTCTTAAACAGAGATCTTTCAATTCCCTATCTATCAGCCGCTTTATTTTTCTTAGTCCTTTTGTTTCCACAGGTTGGTCCAGAATTTCATTCATGCCGGCCATTTTTTCTTCAATTTGCTTGAGCCGCCTTCTTACTTCGCCTTCGGCGGTCTTCTTTTCAAGAACACAATATAGGAACATTGTCCCGGGCTCTTCCGTATTCAGATCATGTAACATTATTGAGAACTTCGATAATTTCAGAACCTCAGGTCTATCAGCAAAAGCTTCTTTTGCAAACGTTTTCAAGGCGGTCATCAGACTTGCTTTTATCATTGGATCTACATCTTTAACACTCGGATGATAGCTCCTTCGTAATATTGGTAAGCCATTGACTATCAATCCTGCTTCGATTATTGCCATTGTTTTCAAGCCGTTTTTTTAAGTCGATTTTTTTCCTTCTTTTCACTCTTTACAGATATTATTAATGTTTGCTTTTAGTTAGTTTATTGTTCCAGTTTCCTCTTTGAAGAACAATTTTTTTTAATTGAAATAACAATAACTTCTTAAATTCTTTTTTCCCATATCATTACTATCCAAAAGTAACTTTCAAGGTTGTTCTACAGTGAATTACCGCAAGATTCTTCTCGCAACTACTGGCCCGATCAAGGCCATTACAATTATTTGGGGATTTCTCATTCTCATTATTGCTTTTATTTATTATTTATTCTTTAATCCCGAAGGATTGCTCAATATCGCAGAGAGCTATCCTGTGACCTTTAGAGTAATTAACGTCATTATTTCTGCCATTCTCTTTCTCTACTGGCTCATCGTTTGGAATATTTTAACAAAAGCGTTTTTCAGAGAGGATCTTAAATATAGCGAAAATAACGGGTGTAAAGTTGGCTAAAATCGATGGTTGAGAAGAAAATCGTCTGGTTTGATATCCTAACGCCAAAGCAAGCAATGCTTTTTATTGCACTTGGCAAACGCCTTCAAGAATTTGGCTTTGAAGCCATTTATACAACAAGAGAGCATGATTACATTCACGACATCTTTCATCATTATGGCATTCCCTTTCACTCGTTTGGAAAATATGGGGGCAAGTCCCTTGAGATGAAATTGCTTGCTAGTGCAAAGCGTGTTGTGAAACTTTCAAAATTTATTATTGCTCTTCCTCATCAACCGGCTCTGGCTATATCCCTCTCCTCTCCTGACGCCACCAGGGTCGCTTATGGATTAAAGATACCGATCATCCTATTTAACGACACATCTCATTCAGAACCTGTCGCCAGATTAACGCTTTCTTTAGCCCAACACTTGATAACATTGAGTTGCATTGACACTCAGAAATTCATAGCTTTTGGCGCACAACCAGAAAGAATCCACACTTATTCAGGTGTAGACGAGATCGAATATATTTTCGGCGAAAATTATCAGCACTTTCTCAAGCTCCGCAATAAAACCTCTGAACGATATCTTGTTTTCCGTCCCGAAGAAAGCTATGCAAGTTATATGATCAATCAAAGTACGGAACTCTATCTCGAGCTTCTCGAGGAGATTTTAACGAATTACACTGGGCAAATCTATGTTTTGCCCAGATATCCACAACAAAAAGAAGCTATTAAGCAACAATTTGGTCCTCGGGTCTTTATGCCCAAGAAAGGGATTTTTTTCATGGATCTGCTCTCCAAAGCAGAACTCGTCATCACCGGTGGCGGGACCATGGCACGTGAGGCTGCACTGTTAGGCATTCCATCACTAACCTATTTCTGGCGCCATTTAGAACCACAGGTATTCCTTGAAGAAATGGGTTTTCCAAGTTTTTCGACTCAAACATTAGAAGATACTATTAGAACCATCCGAAAACTCTGTGCGAATCCCAGCAACTATTGGAAAGACACAGCAAAGCTTTTCACTAAAATTCAAAAACCGGGTGATATTCTTCTCGAAGTGTTAAGAACAGATAAGAAATTAGGAAAACTGCTTTCCTGATATGCTCCTAGTGTTCACCTTTTTTCCTTTTTGGTTTGGATATCCAAGGGTAGGGAACGGGACGTTCATGTCTTTTTTTATATGCTTTGAAAAACCGTTTAATTTTTGACCGCAATACCGGATGAGTACCACCTACCGGAATGGACTCTTTTCGTAGGATCATTGTGATGACATCCTGCCATGTTTCAGGTTCGACCAGAAAATCGGTCCAAGCATTTCCGATTTCTTCTGTGGAATGCCCATCACTTCCTGCCACCATTGGCAAGTCCAGCTCTTGGGCAACTTTAATGGCTTTTTTATTATATCGTGGCAAGGTACTACAACCATTTATAACTTCAATTGCATCCGCATTTATTTTGTACACTTCTTTTTTTATTCCCAGACGAATGAAATCAAAAGGATGAGCAGGAACAGCAATTCCTCCCAACCGATGGATGATCTTGACTGTTTCTTGGGGTGTTAAACCAATTTCAATTTCGCCATCGGTTATACCATAAGCTAAAATATGCCCTTTGCAAGTTGAGACCTCTATTCCCGGAATAATAATCAAATCCGTTTCAATTTCCAAAGCCTTATGTAATCCTCCAAAAGTATCATGATCAACTATGCCAATACCATCGAGACCCATTTTCTCTGCTTGTCGGATGATTTCTTCTACAGAATCCACCCCATCTGAATAATTAGTGTGAACATGCATGTCGATTTTGACCATTCTACTTAGTTCCTTTATTTAATGTTTTAATATGAAGGGTGCCTATTCTTTTTAAAGAATTTGTCCTAGTAATCTTGTCTTCAAACCTTCCTCAATTTGAACTGAATATCTATTGCCCAAGATTAAAGAGTTGTCTTTGACTGCTACTAGTTTATAGGATTTGTTTCTTAGAAGTGTCCACCTTCCTTCTCTTTCTCGTTTTAAAGCCAACGCTTCTCCTTTCCAACCCACCCATTTTCTGTTTTTTTCTAAAGTCATCTCCCTCACTAAGGCCGAAACTTCTCTCGACCGTTGTTTCACAATTTCAGTTGGTAATTTCTCTCGCGATTTGCTTGCGAGAGTTCCTTTCCTATCGCCGTATTTAGAAATGTTGACGATGTCAAACCGAATTCTCCTTAGGACTTCAAGTGTTTCTTCGAAATCATTTTCTGTCTCTCCTGGAAAGCCTGCAATTATATCTGTTGAAATTGTTAATCTGGGGACTTTTCGTAAACTAGTAATTAACTGCTCAAATTCTTCAACAGTATATTTTCTTTTCATTGCTTTCAAAACTTTGTTACTGCCGGATTGGAGGGGGATATGAACGAAAGAATAGATCTTTGGATGTTGTAAAAAGGAGACAAGTTCATCGGCAATGGGCAAGGCATAATCAGCATTCATCATTCCCAATCGAATCCAAAAGCTACCATTAAGGGCAGTCAATTCTTTGAGAACAGCAATCAGACTTGAACCGCTATCAACACCATAGGAAGCCAAATCTTGTGATGTTAGCCAAAGCTCTTTACAACCATCTGCCAGCGCTTGTTTTGCTTCCAGTATAATTTGCTTTAACGGCTTCGATACCAAAAGCCCCTTGGCAATTTTTACGATACAATAAGAGCATTGTCCCAAGCAACCTTTTGAAATTTCAATAATTCCGGTTAAAGGCGACTGTCTATATCGGTGTATTTCTGAACAGAAAGCTTTCTCTCGAGAGATTGCTACAAATTCCCGTTGTTGAAGGACCGCTTCTGCTGCAGCTGAGACATCTTTAAAATGATCAACACCCACAAGAGCAACATTAGGAAGATGTTTAGTGCACCAATCAGCCATAACTTGTGGTAAGCAACCCGTAACAATCATGGGGATTTGTTCTTGGTAGTATTTTTGAAGAATTGATTTCATGCGATTTTCTGTCGTTGCCTTTACAACACAAGTGTTTACTAAAACGAAATCTGCTACGTCTTTGGAGGAAATTCTTTTGTGCCCACTAGCCTCGAGTAAATATGTCATTAATTCTGTGGCAGAAGTATTTGCCGTACAACCATGTGATTCCACGAAAAAATTTGCCAAGAGCATCAAACCTAATGGAGCTTTTGTTATGCTTCAGTAATATTTGGTGGCTCTTTTTAAAAGCAACTATCAGTCATTAATAATAATAGATTTTCTGTTTGATTTTTCGTTTTTTTCCGTAGAATTAAAATAAGATGAAACATTTCTTACTATGATTCAAATGAAAATTGAAAAAGTCTTCACAATCACATCCATTGTTGCTTTCTTCGCCCTCTTACCTGCTTTGATTATTCTTGAAGTGCGGGTCTTAAAACTCCTCCCGGAGATTACTTATCTCTTTATCATCATTGATATCATTTTGGTGGCCTTTATTATTATTGAATTGGTGTTAATGATCAGAAAATGGCGGAAGGAGAAAGAAAGTGGTTCTAAGGAAAGTGAAGAACAATCATCAATTGTCATTAACAAAGAATGGAAAACAGAACCTGCTGAAGAACAAACAGAGGATGGTAACAAGAAATGAATAAGAATTATAAAAACGTGAAAATTCATCCTACAGCAATTGTTGAAGATGATGTCGAAATCGGAGAAGGAACGAGCATTTGGCATCATGCACATGTACGTAAAAACGCCCACTTAGGAAAAAAGTGCATTCTTGGGAAAGGAGTCTATGTCGACGCTGAGGTGACAATTGGTGATGGCGTAAAAATACAGAACAGGGTATCTATTTATCATGGAGTAACAATAGGTAACAACGTTTTCCTTGGTCCACATGTAGTCTTTACTAATGACCTCTATCCCAGGGCGTTTAATCAAGAATGGAAGATTGTGAAAACAAAAGTTGAAGACGGCGTTTCCATCGGTGCAAATTCAGTCATTATTTGTGGTATTACTTTAGGAAAATTTGCCATGATTGGTTCTGGAAGTGTCATCACTAAAGATGTTCCTGAACATGCACTTGTCTTTGGTAACCCCGCCAGAATTCGTGGATATGTTTGCAAATGTGGTTTGAAAGTTTTTCCAAAACCGCCTGAAGGCGAAAAAGTGGACGTATCTAAATTCGTTTGCGAAAATTGTGAGCGAATTTTGAAAGGCTGGGTGAAATAATTCAAATCGTTTCCTCAAAATTTCAACTATAAGAAGACTATAAAATCCCAACAAGAAAAAAAAAGAAGTAAAATTGTAGTGATCAGATTCTAATCACTACTTTCATGCTCAATTAAAAGACGGAGATTAATGATTTCTTTATCAATGTCACGCTCGTGTTTTTCGATTTGATTTTGGTAGTCGCGCAAGATACGCAGATAAGCATCTTTGGAGATTTGCTTTTCGCGTATGTATCTGATCCGCAAGTCCTGGATGCTTCGTTCTACGCTTGTACGCTTCTCTTCGCTGATTTCGATCTTTTGAATAACAGCATAATATTTCCGCCCTTTCTCTTTTAAGGCACGTTTTGTACTATCAAGTTCTTTAATAAGCTCGCGCATTTTGCTCTCGAGGATCTTTCGTTGCTGGTCATATTCTTTTGCCTTGATTTTCTTCTTGCGCCGGTCATCATCCAGTTGTTTGATACGGGTGACGAGCGCTGTCTTTTCTTCGTATTTCTCAACGAAGGATTGAATGAGTTCGATGGGGATTTCCACCTTTTCTTCAGGAGTAATAATTACCCTTTCGATAACGTCCTTTCGTAGTACCCTGACACCAATGTAAATAAGACAGATGAGGAAGATAAGCACAGCAAAAATAAGAGGCTGTATGAAGTAGGCAAGGTCGGACATATAATAAGCAGCAGCTATGTTGATATCATCGAAGGAGGTGACATTAGTCGCCGTGAAACTGACACTCTGTCTTCTCCCAAGTTTCATAAAGACCGGGACAAATGATTGACTATAACTCACGGGTTCATTACCAAAAGTAATGTACTGGAATTGTGCCCCTTGTGGGAAGACAATTTTAAGTTCAAAATTACGCACGTGGAAATCACAGCGGGGGATTCCTAATGTTTTGAGGATGTATTCTGTTTTTTCATATTTCAAAATGTCTTCTAGTTTTAGAGAATAATCCAACGTGTAGGTTCCACTATCCCCACCCATGAGTGGTATGCGCAAATAAATGTTTAACCTGTTTTTTTGCGCGAGAGGTGAACCCTCAGGAGCAGTAAGTTCTGACAAGTCATCATATGCATGATAATTTTCAGCATTGTCTATCCAGATGTGGAATCTGCTTAAAGAGAACGTTGCATAATAGAGGGGATTAAGTAAATTCCATTGAACATCATGTGGTTTGATACCATAGTTCATCATGGTGATTTCTTCATGGACATTTGCCCAGTACCAGTTATCAAGGACAATAGTCCGTTTATAGCTGATTGCTTCTACAGGTGGGTATTGTTGCAAATAAGCGCCTATCTGTGCTCTGTAAGGATAGGAAGCATCATTCGGATCGTAAGGCTTGCTAAAGTTCATGGGGCGGATGTCTGTCATATCACCGAAAATTACTGATGCAGAGCCAATCGTCCCGTTAGCTGGTTGGACTAAATTATTAATGATTCCACCGTTTTCTGCTTTGTTAAAGGAAGACTTACAGAGAGTTATTTTGCTCGTGAGTAAAGGCACAAGGCTATAGTTGAAAACAATACCGTTGTAGTAATTCTTTTCCTCTTCTACATAGTGATCAAAGACCTTGTAGGTGCGGAGAAAGACACCGTTTATGTTGATCTTATAGGCAGTGCTATTGGTTAGAACTGGTGTTAATTTTACAGCATAAAAAGTGAAGTAAGTGGTTTCATGTTCCACATAAACTTCTGTTCTATTCAAGGGTGCTTGTTCCCCATGCATTTTTACATCCCACATTGTTTTGGCCTGGAGATCAACAAGATTGACTGCCCATTTTTTCGGGTATGCAAATCGGAAAACAGGCATAGTAATATTATCATGTTTAATAATAGTGTATGTATCATTAATGGTCAAATAACCGAAATCAAGAAGTCTAACACTACGAGTAACATTTATAGTCAAATCCCACAAGCTAAGAGTAGGGACATTTGTCTCATTATAGGCTGAAAGCTGTGGGGGCATTTCCGGCAGTTCAGAAAGGTTGTTTAGAGTGGAGGGAACTGCTTCATTCGAAGGAATATTCGACTTCTCACTTGCTATTTGAGCCACTGTAAAAAGATTAATTGTTATTACAAATAGTGCAAAGACGAACAGCACTTTGTTTTTCCGACTTGTCATATGTAAAACCTTCTTGTTTTCTTCATTATCCAACAGTAGTATTTTTAACTTTTTACCTATCTTTGTTTCTCTTTTTTCACAATCATTACATTAAAATCTTTTTGGTATTCTGGAGATTTAATAAATAACGCAAAAGTTGAGGTGACAAGCAAACTAAAAGAATGCTTTGTATAAAGAAAAAAAGAAGAGAGGGAGGAGGCAATTTGCAAGTTCAACCTGCTAGACGCCGGAGAAGGTTGCGACGCGGCGAAGACTTTGAACGGCTGGCAATAGTTTTGCGATATGAATCCATGCAACGTGCATTTGAGAGGGAAGAAGCTTTGTTTGAAATTCCTCGCAACAATTTTGCCATCTGGATGATGTTGGGGAGCAGAGCAGCGAGTTTCGCGTCTCGTTCAAGCACCACTGCAAAGATTTTATCTGGGCCGATTTTTGAGATACCAATTAAAATATCTTCAGGGGCTATAAATTGAACATTGGATTCAGGTGGGAGAATAAAATCAATTTGATTTCCAACCAACCCTAAAAGGGACTTAAAGGCATGTAATCCAACTTCACCATTTTGATCTTTTGAAGTAGTGAAAATGGAATTGCCAAAGAGGTTATAGATCCCGATGCCAAGAACATCATCATGTAAGCCTAAAAATTGTCCCAAACTGTCACTAATATCGCCATCTTGTTGTAAAGAAGCAAGTTCTGCATCGAGTTTTTCCAAAAGTTTGTTCACCTCAGCAAACTCCAACTAGTAGTATTTACTATTACTAATATGGAGTGGTTCCTCTTTTAATACAGTGAATATTCTGAGCTGTATCGAGATATTACCTAGAGAGAGCTTGTAACAGTTTAAAACTAAGAGCAATTTACCATTAAAAACCTTCTGGGGATAAAGTAACAAGAAATAGACAAAAAATGCTTGGTTAAAGCCAAAAATGTTTCATAATTGGAACGACTGTTCCACTGTCTGTAGTTTATAACCGTCTGAAAGGGAGATTTGTTTTACTGCAATGGTTTTATCCTTTGAAACCTCGAGAGTCAAGATTCCCGTATCGACTGTCCAACTCGAGCCGCCGGAAGCACCCGTCGCGGTGCCGGGATTTAAGAGAAGACAGTCATTCTTAAAATGAACAAGTTGTTGATGAGTATGACCGGTAAAAAGAATTTTTGCTTTCAATTTTTGTGCGAGGGACTTCAATTGAGCAATATCTCCTCGCGGATGAATAGCTGTGCCATGATAGACGCCAAATGTAAGATCATAAACAGAAAAAGTCAATTGTTCTTCCAGAAAAAAGTGGTCCATATTACCGCGGCAAGCGAATAAATGCCGGGCGGTTTTCACAAAAGGGATAAAATGCTCTATAACAGCTGGAAGAGTGTAATCTCCTGTTAAAACAATATAGTCCCATTTTTTACTTTTCAAAATATTTTCAAACTCAGGAAGCATCATTGTCGCTCGTGAAGGTATGTGAAAATCACCTGCTACAAAAATGGACATAGACACGTGTCAGACCCACTCAGAATCATTTTTCAGTATATGGTAGGCCCGGGAGGATTCGAACCTCCGTCCCAAATTCCAAAGACTTGGATGATTGGCCTTTGTGCTTGAATGCTTGTAAAGAGCTTTTCAACCTACACTACGGGCCTCTACCTAACATACCTAATCTCAACGACGGCTGATTCTTAAAAGCTTTTCTTCCAGCTGAAAAAAGGGCAATCAAGAGTGTATGATGAAGGTTAGTCTAACCCTTTTGAAATTCCAAGCTCGTCCCAAAAGTCGGTTGTTTCTTCTTTCTCTCGAATATATTTAGCGCGTTCTTTTTGCTCCTTTGCTTCGAGTTTTTTACGGAGATCGCGCAAGGTTGGTCTTTCCGACGAATTAAGCCAGTTTTCTTTTTGCTCAGAAAGTGGGAGTGTGGCATTCCCGGCAACAATATCATACGGTGGTCCTTGTAAGCTGGAAAGAGCTCGTTTTGAATGTCGCCCAGTTATCTGTTCGCTTTCAACACCGGAAATAACAACGGTTATGCGAAGAATGTCGCCTAATTCGTGGTCGACTTTTGTTCCCCAGATGATTTCAGCATCAGGCTGTATTTGTTTCCGGATTATGTCAACAACACTGCTTGCTTCTTTCAGTGTCATTGTTGACCCACCAATTACGTTTATTAGGGCAGCTGATCCGGTCTTATAATTTACTGTGATTAAAGGCGATTCCAGTGCTTTTTGAACTGCTTTCGCAACCCGCCCCTCTCCTCGCGCTTCGCCAACACCACAAACGGTCACTCCGCCTTTTGTAATGATTGATTTCAAGTCAGCAAAGTCAACTGAAATAAGGCCCGGTTGAGTAACGGTTGTGATAATGGAATAAATGTAATTTGCCAGGACTTCGTCTGCGACGCTAAAAGCTTCTTCTATTGGAACATCAGGAACAATGTCGAGAAGCGTATCATTTTCGATAATAACCAATGTGTCTGAGTATTTTCGCAACTCCTCAAGACCCTTTGCTGCAATGGCTTTTCGGTTACCTTCAATGGTAAAAGGCATAGTTACAACACTGATAACAATTGCACCTGCTTCTTTTGCAAGCTCAGCAATAAGTGGCATTGCCCCTGTGCCGGTGCCC
Organism: Candidatus Heimdallarchaeota archaeon; assembly: GCA_019056785.1. Taxonomy (GTDB): domain Archaea; phylum Asgardarchaeota; class Heimdallarchaeia; order JABLTI01; family JABLTI01; genus JABLTI01. Next base: position 2,950 of record DXJV01000044.1, on the reverse strand, counting down.
CCACCCAACCCACATGTGAGAAAAATGATGTCTGCATCAGAGATAGTTCGTTTTATCTCATTTCGAGATTCTTCGGCTGCCGCTCGGCCACGCTCAGGTTTTCCGCCACTCCCAAGTCCACGGGTTGTTTTCTTACCTATCAATAAAGTTGCATCACAGGCGACTGAATTGAGATGCTGGAGGTCTGTATTTATGCATAAACATGTGGCATCTTTAATTCCGGTGGACATCAAACGATTTATTGTATTATTTCCACCACCGCCCACACCAATTACATAACAATTCGTTTTCCCTAAGGGCTTAATAATCTGCTCTTTCTTGAAAGGCTGTTGATTTTTGGCGATAGTTCTGACAAAATCCTGGAGGGAGTCTTCCCTATCTGAAATCCTGGGCGAATAATCTCTTCTGTCCAAGCAGCAGCACCATTAATTCTTTTCATGGAGTGAATGAATGTGGAAGGTAGAACTGTCTACTCCTTTGATCGGAAATTTCACGTCCACTCATAAAATAATTGACTTTTTTCCATTCAAAAATTAATGTGTTATCTACAAGCTAATCAAGGTAATACCCATCAGATGACCCTTTTTTCTAAGAAAAATGCCTACATGCGTTTTGGAGAGGGAATTCCCAATAAAGCCAATCCTTGTGAAAGGACGACACCGGTAGCAAAAGTTAACGCCAGACGAGCAATCTGTAGAGCTTTTGTTGGTGCATCTAACACTCTATGGCTATCGTAGAATTTATTGTAAAGATTGGCAAGGTCGTATAAATAACTACACACTAACTCTGGTTTTATTTGTTTAGCTGCTGTTTGGATGATTTTCGGGAACTTAGCAAGTGCCATTATTACTGCCCATTCTTCATCTTCTTGAAGCTCTGCAAGATTTCGAGCAAGAGAAGCTTTCCAGCTAAAATCTGTTTTTATCAAAATATTCTGAGTCCTTGCATAGGCATATTGAATGAATGTCGATGTGTTAGCATTTAGTGAAATCACTTCTTCTGGATTAAAGATCATTTTTTTCATTAATCCAATGGCAATGATGGAATATTTAATCGCGCCAATTGCGATGGTGGTTGCAATTTCTTCTTTCTCTTCTTCAGGATAGTCACGTTCTTCCAGGAAGGTCTCTAATACAGCTTTCTTCGTTTTAAGGAATAACTCAAGGGGGGTAATGTATTGCAATCGTCGAGCACTCATCCTCGTGAGTGCACCTTTTAGCTCCATATATTCATAATTTAAATGAACAATTTTATTGGCAATATCGCTTCGACCAAGTGCCCTCAAGGCAAGGTTGAGATGTTTTTGGGTGAGTTCCTGCGGCTTACCTATAACATTAAAGACACGATCCATTTTATAGCGGTCGACTTTATCAATTGAATAAGCAATGTCTCGTAAGAGGTAGAGTGGGTCCCCAGAGGAAGTTACAAGGATTGCCTTTGGAACCTCATAATCGTCCTTAAGCTTCAGATAACTTCGAGCCCCCTCAAGAGAAGCAGCTTTATTGGCATTAAAGATTCGCGCCTTTCCATCTTTGATGAGATAACCTTGTTGTTCCAATTGCTTTAAAACAAAATCAACCTTTCCGGACCATTGTAGTTCCCCCTCCCAATCAAATTGATCGAGAAAGATGTTGAACAAAGCTAACTCTTCTTTTTGCCCGTCAATAACCTTTTGACATGTTGAACGAACAATCGCAACAGCTTCTTTTTCTTGTTGAATATATTTCCTGTTCAATTCAGGAATAATGGTCGGTAAATCCAACCTGTCTTTTTGTATGCTTTCAAGTAAATCGTCATATAATGCCGGAAAACGACGGTAAATATCCTCTTGAACTTCAAAGATGAACTTGAAATTCTTTTGATATTCTTTCAACTCTTGTATAGGGATTCTCTCTTTGGCTTCTTTTGAGTCGAGGGCTATGAGCTCTTCTTTTGTTAACCAATAGGGCGTCCCTGGAATAATGAATTGGTACTTCTCTTTCAGCTCTTGCTTTAATTTCTGGATGTCATATATGGTGTGAGTTATTCCGTAAATTTTCCCCAAAAAGTGGTCAATTTTCTCCTTTGGCTTGACTTTTTTATGCTTGTTCAATTGTTGATAGCCAATTACTACAACAGGTATTTGATGCCCTAAATCGTCCACATAGAAGTGAGTCTTCACTTCAGCACCAACGGCTTTAAGAATTCGAGCATAGGTATCACCAATAATGGACCCTCGAAAATTCCCTATATGAATTGGTCCATTTGGATTTGCAGAAGTATGTTCAACCATAATGCGTTGTTTATGATAGAGCTTACTCTTGTAAAAAGCCGGCTCACGAAGAATGTGCATTAAAATTTCTCGTGAGCATTGTTGACGATTCAATTTGAAATTAACAAAACCACCCTCTGCTTTAACCTCGAGATATAAGATGTCTTGTGGCATTTCACTTGCAATCTGCTTTGCTAATTCTATGGGATTTTTACCATTTGCTTTTGCCAATTTGAAGACGGGGACACAAAAATCACTCAAAGTCGATTTTTTCGTCACTTCTTGAATGGTTGCTTCTCCTTTTAGACCCAATTTTTTAATAACCTCATTTGTTAAGCGGGCTAATTTTAAGATATAGGCTTCAAGTTGGTCGCTCATCTTAATCTCACACACATCAATGATAAACTGCCCTTTTAAGAAACTTGCGAAACTGTTAGTTTTACCAAAGATGGGAAGGTAAAACTCTTGGGAACAATGCCCTTCTTTAAAAATCACATTGAAAGCTTATGTTAGCCTTGTTCTATCTTTCAGTCGCTTCACTGTAGCTGCTACAATCGCTCCGTAAATAAGAAGGAGGGTGAGAGGAACGGTAATTGCGATAAACATTTTCCTCCTATAAGGGGTGCTTTGTGCACGCAAGGGGTCAGTGCCCCATGCAACTTCCTTGCCATCGCTCCAACCGTCGCCGTCGCTATCGCT
>DXJV01000022.1 GCA_019056785.1 Candidatus Heimdallarchaeota archaeon | reverse complement strand
GAGCTTTTTCTTTTGCAACACGACGAAGGCGTTTTCTATCTGCATGCACTAGACACAAGCGATTTCAATACTCATGATTGAGCTTTTTCTTTTGCAACTGCGCCTTTAGAACATTCTAAAGCGCTAAATATTTTATGTAATTTTCCTAGTTAGACTTTTTGCCGGGTGAGCAAAACAGACCTAAAGTTTGTACGATCCTTTATAAAGGTCTGCAAAAAATGGCTCCAAAGTGCTCGAAAACAAGCCTTCTCCTGCCTTCTTTTCCGTTTTTTCCTGTTGTTTTTTTGCAGACCTCCTTCGCCCCACAATCTTTATATAGAAGGTACCAAGGTCTGCACAAAAATAGCGCTTTTTTTCTCGGCAAATTCTTTTTTTTATATTTTTTGCCTTTGATTTTTTTTCTTGTGTTCTAATCAAATGATTTTTTAATGATGAGCGGCTATTATTTTTTGTAGTACCTTTTTGGAGTGGTTCTTTCTATTCCGGCAGGTTGATTTATTATGTCCCCCCTATCCTTTCGTAAGAGTGTATTTTTTTCTTTTCTTTATCTTTTAGTTTCTTCTTTTATTTTTTCTGGCTCTTTTTCTTTTCAAGTTGTATCTTCTTCTCGTGCTTCTTCTCTTTCTCATCAGCTTCATGCTCAATTAACCGGTGTTTCTGCTCTTAATGATACTTCTCTTGTTGATGTCAAGGGTACTGATTTGGGTTTGATTTTCGCCCATCAAGGACACCATTTTTTTGTTTTTGGTGACACTTTTGGTTTTGGCTCTGGTTTTGCTTCTAATTGGCGCAGCAATACCATGGCTTATAGCGTTGACTCTGATCCCTCTGACGGCATTCTTTTACGTGGCTGGATAACTGACCCCCTTTCGCATAACGCTTCTGAGTTGATTTCCAGCTTGAAGGTTGACTATCTCGAGATGACTTGCATTCCCACTACTGCTTTCAGTTATGATGATAAAATGTTTATTTATTATATGAGTGTCAAACACTGGTATGAAACAGGTGGGTTGTGGGATTGCAATAACGCGTCCATAGCTGTTTCTATTGATAATGGCAAGACTTTTACTAAAATGGCTAATATTTCCTGGCCCGGTGATGGCAACTTCGTTCAATTTGGCTGGGCGCAACCCGGTTCCCTCCTCTCTTCTAATGAGTATCTCTATCTGCTTGCCACTCCTGCCGGTCGGTTCAAAGCTTGTTATCTTTGTCGTGTTCCTTTTACTGCTATTCTCAATCAATTTAGTTATGAGTATTTTTCCGGTTTAGATCCTTCTGGCGCTCCTCAGTGGAGTTCTTCTTTTACTGCTGCTCACAGTATTTTTCCTGCTCCTGTTGGCGAGCTTTCTGTCATGTGGAATGCCTATCTCCAGAAGTGGACTGTCTTTTATACTGACAATGTGATGCTCTCGATCAACATTCGTCTTGCTGACCATCTTTGGGGTCCTTGGAGTAAACCTTACAAGATCGTTGATGCTTCGGAATATCCTTCTTTATACGGTTCTTTTGTTCATCCTGATTTTGTTGAAAACAATGGTGAGCGTGTTTATTTTATTATGAGTATTTTCTCTGTCTACAATAGCTTTGTAATGTCTGTTAATCTTAGTTCCTTAAAGAACATCACCCCTACCAGCTCTACTGGCTTTTCTTCTCTTTCTATTCTTCTTTTTACCGGGAGTGGTTTTTCTGTTGCGGTTCTCTTTTTCTCGCGTAAGTCTCAACGCCACCGCCAACCGTAAAAAACGCTGAGAAGCTGCTCTTTTGCTTGCCTTATTTGAAGAAGATAAAGAAAGAGAAAACTTCCGGCACTGAAGATTATACTCAAAGCCCTAGCTAGTGACCACTGCCAGTTTTGATTTAAAGAAGAGATCAAATTATAAGATGGAAAGTTTTTTTGTTTTAAAGCATTTTTAAGCTTCCCAAAACTGGGTTTGAGCATAAGTCCTTTATAATTAAATTTAGCGACGTTTAATTTGATTACATTGCCAGTATCAAAAGATGAAGAAAAATTCGAGTTTATTCCGGTAAGTCTGAACCGGATTTATTTCATTGCTGGAGTGTTATTGGTTCTAAGTGTTGCTGTCCTGATTATAGGCATTACCTTGAAAGCATTCGTTGGTTTTTGGATTCTTGCAGTCGTTGGTGGCGTCGGCATTTTCGTCACACTAATCTATTTCATTTATAACGCGAGGAGAGTGCTCACAGGCGTAATTGAACATGTGATCTTAGATAGCACAGGCATTAGAGTACTGAAAAAGAACGAGCTTGTTCAAGAGCTTAACTGGGAGGAAATTGACACCTATGCCTTTATCGTTTCTGAGATAATAGATGGCGTCAAAACTACACGATTTGTTACACAAGATGCATACGATGCAGATGATAGTTTTCAACTTTCTGATATTGATACAGATGTTAGCGTTCCCTTCGTTAGTAAAATCGTAATTCTCCATAGAGGAGAAGAAGAGGAGCGCCTTGAAATCGACTTACATAATTATGCGACACTTAAATGCCCGGCAAAAACAATTGTAAGCGAGTTTGAGTCAGCTTATAAGTTTTTTAAGAAAAGGCACGAGGAAAAAATGGCAACTAACCCATAGAGCTTACAAAAGAAAGAAACTCGAAATTCAAACAAATAGCTTTAATACTAAAAAGTGAAATAATTTCATTGATTATAGTGGGTGTTTTTTGTGCCTGAAAGAGAGCAGTACGGGAGGCGTAAAACGAAAGTAAGGGTTCTCTTTAGTGGCAGTGTTGTGCTCTTTCTAACTACCCTCCTAACATTCTTCTTTATATTCTTCTTCAGGAAAGCGATTGTGCAAAAACTGGGCTACTTCTTTTCCTTGCTATATCTTGTTCTCTTTGTGGCTTCTTTTTCTTTAATGATTGCTGCTACCAGTAAATACATTCATTTTAAAAAAAGAGAGTCGGTAAAAAAGAGAAGCCCCAAAATCATCCTAATCCCACCTCCGGAACCAACAAGCGAAAGGAATTGGACATTCAATGCAAGCTCTCGAACGGATTTTACTGTAGACTTATCAAGAGACGAAGTTGTGATAAACGCACTCTCGAGGTATAAAGCAGACCTGCTAAAACTAATGGAACTTCTTTATAATGGCCCTACCAAAGGCGAACGTTGCGGGATTTGTAAATTACCCTTCAATAAAACTAGCATTGTCCTGCAATGCTTGTATTGTAAAGCACTCTTCCATTATGACCACTTAATTGACTGGTTGTTTGCTCATCATACTTGTCCTTTATGCTTAAACACGATCTACATTCAATAGGTGATATTTAATTAATTAGTATGAAGGTTTTTTCCTCAAGGAAGCAAATGCTCCTCGAGTGAATCCTCTCCAGCTATTGAAGACCTTTTTTAGAGAAAAGGCTCAGAAAAGAATGCTGTAAGAGCTAGATGAAGGTAGAATCGTCTTCGCCCAGCATTTCAAGAACGCTGGCTAATTCTGTGACTTCTTTCGTTGTTTCTAATAGATTATTCAAGCTGTGTTGCAGCTGTTTCGTGGAGGTTCCCAGCTTTTCCGACACTTCACGCAATCCCCGGCAAACATTCATTTGGACCATACCAAAACGTTTCACCGATTTATTTAGATTCACAAAACGATACTGCATTTTAATCATAAAGATAGCACTTAACAGCCCACTGGTATTTGTTGGGACAACATACATCGCTGCAAGTTCTTGAAAGCTTTCAGGTTTTAGAAAACTGTGGATAAGGTCTGGAAGAAACATAAGCACAAAATCAGTTGTCTCGGAAGACTTGGTATATTTAGTTATTTCTTTCGCCCTCCGGAGGATCTCTTTATTAAGCCGTGTTTGTGCTTGGGGGTCTTTTGTAATGTCTAAGTTCTCCGAAATGTAACTGGGAAGAACAAATTTGCTGTCAATGGGAATATACAAGTTGCTTTCAGGAAGCTGCACCACAAAATCAATTTTACAACCAGCAATGTCTCGAGGTTGGTATTGTTTTTTGACATACTGCCTTGGTAAATTTGCCAGCACCATAGAAACGATATTCTCACCAAGCGCGCCTTTTGCAACCGGCTTAAGACGTAGAATATCAAAGAATTTTTGCATTTCTCTGGTAGTTTGATCCACTGCAAACTGCAACTGTTGGGTATAGATATCTACTTCAGTTTTCTTTTTTCT
>DXJV01000088.1 GCA_019056785.1 Candidatus Heimdallarchaeota archaeon | reverse complement strand
TGTTGATGAGGCCCAACGCTACGGCTCAGGGGCGGCAAACGTGCGGAGCAACCAACCTTAAATTATCACTATATTTTATGCGGGGCACTGACTTTCAAAAACCGCCGAGCTGTTTGCCGTCCCTTGCAGCCGATTGTTATGTGCTGATATTATTGCTTTTATTCGATATCATTACCTTTCAATGGTGAAGTAACATTAATATTTCGAGATAGCATAGCCCTTTCGTTTAGCCTCCCCATTATCCCTTCACATAATTTCTTTTTTGATGGTTTGCCTTTAAATGTTACGCCTAACTCATGAGCCATTAGTTTAAGATTTGGAAGTATCATCTCTCGCAATTTATCTTTAACCAAAGATGGATTATTAGCGTCCCAACTTTCGGAAAATTCATCAAATATTTTTAGTGCCTCTTCCGGCGTTATTGTTGGCTCTTCTCTTTTTTGTTCACTAGTCTTTCGTGCTGGTTTATTTTTTACAGGGGATTTAGTTTTGGGAGGAATGCCGAAAGACCTTTTAACATGGCGCTCTATCCTACTGAGGGAAGCAGACATTTCTTTCATTGCTGATTTTAATTCAGCTATCTCTTGCGTTAGCCGCTGAAGTTCCTCTTCTTTGCTCCTAAAAAAATCTTGCTCACTCATGCTAAATACCCCACAATTTCATTCCATAATTTTTTAAATGGATCAACGAGTTCCTTAGGAACTCCTCCAGAAGTGATTGCTCTTTTAACCCCTACTCGTTCAGGTATCCATGAATCAAGAAACTCAGCCCTAATATTTTCTGCTTTTGAAGCATTATCACACACTCTGGAAACCTCACGCATATAGAAGCTACTTTCTTTTGTTGGCGCTCCTCCCCATGTTTTCGTTTTATTCATAAAAACACCAATTTGGGGCAAAGGAAAAGGTTCGATCCTCATTTTCAAACTGTTTAAAATCAAGTTGGTTCCTTTTGAGGCAAAATAATCTGGATTTACAGGAATTAGAATTAAATCACAGCACGACAAAACACTATATGAGAGCAGGGTAAAGGAGGGAGGACAGTCAAAAAGAACATAATCATAAGATGGCAATTTAGGTGAATTTGTAATTTTCCCTAGCAAACGCCTTATAAAATCCTTCACAGCATCCCTGTCAAATACCTCTAGCTCCATCCAGTAAAGGTCTTCGACGGATGGTACAAAATGAAGCGTATCGGTCAATTGATATATGAAATCGAAGCCTACTGGAAAATCAAAATGTTGTGCTGGCCGTGCAAATTTGTCAAGAGCATCAAAGATAGTTTTCTTCCTTTCAATGGAGGCCTCATACCATTTCTGAAATCTTGCTTCCAAAGAATAACCATCCTCATTTAGGGCAATTGCTTGCGTTAAAGACATTTGAGCATCAAGATCGAATAAAAGAACCTTTGAATCTGAAAAGGCGGATATGACATCTCCCAAACACCACGTTACCGTTGTTTTCCCAACTCCACCCTTAAAATTTATAGTAGCGATTGTTTTCGGGCTTTTCATTTTGTTCCCTCCATCTCAATGCACATAACCAACAAACCCCGCAGTTAGCGCAATTTGCCTTTTGTTAATGGGTGTTTAATGATGGAGCATGATCACAAAAGGGAGGTGGCATCATGCTCCATCGGTATTGCAGCCAGTTTCT
>DXJV01000002.1 GCA_019056785.1 Candidatus Heimdallarchaeota archaeon | reverse complement strand
CCAAGTTCCTCGTGACAATCGAGACAATCCGCGCTGGTTACAGGCTCGCCATCATCTGGATGTTCATCGGTCACAGATTCATGGCAGGTCATACAGCCCATCTCAGCATGTTCGGTCGGGAGAAATTTGTCTGCATCGATAAACAGTTCATCTCCAACCTCATCCACATCACTGTGGCAGCCCAGACAATCGTCCATTTCCATCGCACTAACTGATAGCGGAACCAGAAGCACCACTATCAGTAAAATGAACCACGGACCATTAAGTTTGCTATTCCTTTTCATATTCTTACCTTCGTTCAGGGTTAAAAGTAGTTAGAAACTTAACGGTGCTTAACAGCAACCGGCTTAGCAGAAGTCTCTTTACCGCTTAAAATACCCTTTATGATACCAAAACCCAAGGCAAAAACAGGGATAAGCTGGAGAAAAATAATCAATCCACAAACGCCTAAAAACAAGTAGACCAGAGTCATACTGTTGTCTGTTCTGCCGCCCGTTTCGGCTAATGCGGGTATAACAGTTGAAAGTAGTAGGATTCCTGAAAGAGCAATTTGAGTTATTTTTTTCATGATGAACTCCTTTTATGAATTTAATGTAAGCCGTGTTTTGATTAGCTCATCGCCGGGTGGTAACCCTCAACGGCACATTTCACTGCAGAACGCAGCCCTTCGTTAGTTTCTTGATTATCGGATTTCAAACCATGGTGAAAATTTCCACCTTCACGAATATTGTTCAAAATTGCCAAAGAGCTATTATCCGAAAGTAAGATAATGTGCAGCTCTTTATTGCTCTTATGCATCAAAGCAACAACATCTGACGAAGAAATTGTTTCTTCAAAAGAATCACCCAAAATAACTATTGGGTCATTCTTCTGCACAATTTTCGCAATTGCATATGCGGCAGAAGAAGTCGTCTCAACTTCAAAGTGAGAGTCGTCAAAAAAGTCGGTTAACTGTTGCAGGGCCGATTTATCTTTATCTACAACCAATATTTTTCTGGCTTTCTGGTTGATTGTTTCTTTTCTACTAAGCAATTGCCCCGCTGTCTCTTCACTTCTGATCGAGACCCCTTTAATCATGCCGATAAACAACAATGCCGCCGGCGCACTTTGCGAGCCAATAATGGCACCAAAGAAAATCACAAAGAATTTTGTTAATGGCGTCATCTCCAGACCAAGATCACAAAACATAAAAAATCCTGACACGGTCAGTGCCATGAGAATTGCCAACAGTCTGTAAATATTTTTTCTTGTCATATCTCTTCTCCTTTTTTACTTTTTTCTCTATGCCCGTAACTAGAGCAACCTGTGTACCAACTTTTACAAATTCCACAAAAAATATTTCTCTATACAATTCAATCAGTTACAATGTAATAAATTACATCCCTACCGTATTTCCTGTTTGACAGTAAAAGAGAATTCTTGCTCGGCAGGAATCTTCTTGCTCGGCAAGAAGATTTTGCCCCTGAGCTGATGAGTAGACAGCAGTTCATATAAAAATAAGACGCCTGACAGATAAAAAGCCTGCTGCAATAATAGCAACAGGCTCTCTGGTTTCTCTTTTGATCGGCTAATTTCAGGATTTTCCCAACAGCCCTTTTCCCTCATGATTAACTTTAGCGTTATAGATTCCAATGTGAAACTGGTCCAGGGCATACAGTGCTAAGCCAACAACCAGAACGGGGAGAAAGTTGGCAGCAATAGAACCGGAGAAGCAGTAGAAGATAAAGAAGGCGGAACGATATCCGAGGTGGTTCCACTTTTGCGTCGGTTG
>DXJV01000001.1 GCA_019056785.1 Candidatus Heimdallarchaeota archaeon | reverse complement strand
CAAAAGGAAAAGAACAGTCAGGTGTAAAGATCAATCTGGAATCATCAGCAAAGAAGCAATTTGGTGATAGAATCATTGCAGAGATCATGGAAGTTGTCAAGAAATTCGGGGTGACAGACATCGTCATTTCAGCTGTTGATAAAGGGGCTTTGACCTATTGTATACAAGCACGGACAGAAGCAGCGATTAAGCGCGCCTTTGGAGTGGATGAGAAATGAAGAAAGAACCCTTTAAAGAAAAGGATGATAGATTGCGCCGGACACGTCTTTATATCCCAGGTAATCATCCAGCGATGATTCAAAATGCCGAAATCTACGGAGCGGATTCACTTATTTTCGACCTCGAGGATTCAATTCCCCTTACGGAAAAAGACACAGCAAGAATTCTGGTGCGAAATGCTATTCAAGCGCTCAATTTTGGTCGAAGTGAGGTAACTGTTAGAATCAATGGTATTAATACGCCTTTTCTTGAAAAAGACCTCGAGGCAATCGTTCCAACAAAGCCAGATGGTTTGCTCTTACCCAAAGCAGAAACAGAAGAAGATATTCTCTTTCTTCATGAAAGGATTACTGAACTGGAGAAGAAACATGGCCTTCCTGTGGGAAAAATTCGCATTATGCCGATAATTGAAACAGCCCTTGGGGTAGTTAATGTTGAAAAGATCGTTGCTGCCCCAAGAATAGCTGCAGTTGGCATTGGCGGTGAAGACCTTACTGCAGACATTGGGGCAATAAGAACGCCAGATGGGCGAGAATTAGAGTATATTTCTTCAAAGATAATTGTTGCTTGTGCCGCCTATCATATCCAAGCAATTGACACGGTTTTTGCGGACATTAATGACCAAGAAGGATTATTTCAAGCAACAAAAAGGGCAATTAGTCGAGGGTTCCAAGGAAAAAGTGTTATTCATCCCTCTCAGATTGAAGTTGTCCATCGTGCCTTTATGCCCTCAGAAGAAGAAATCGAGAAAGCAAAACGAATTGTTAAAGCTTATCGCGAGTCGCTCAAAAAAGGTTTAGGCGCTGTTTCAGTTGACGGGAGGATGATTGATTTACCGATTGTTATGAGAGCAGAACGCATCTTAAAACGTGCGAAAGCAGGGAAGAAATAACAGAAAAACAGAAGGTGTAGCATGAATTGAAATTCACAGCTAATAAAATCGGTCGGAAAATTCCAGAAGAACTTTTTGAGAAGAAACTAATTCCCTTTCAAGGAAAAGGGAAAGGACCCTACAAAGTAAGAAAATATGCACCAAAGATCAGAATGAGACGTCCTGGAGAACAAAAAATACTCGGCAGCATTCGAGAAGCAATTAAAGCCGGAGAGTTAACAGATGGTGGGACCATTTCATTCCATCACCATTTTCGCAATGGCGATTTTCTTTTGAACATGGTTTGCCATGAAATTGCAGCTATGGGATTGAAGGATATCCGATTAGTTCCATCATCCATACAAGGTGTCCACAAAGAAATTTTGCCCTACCTTGAAAAAGGAATTATTACTGAGATCAATTGTGGCACTTCTAGTGTGATTGCTGATGCTATCTCTCATGGCAAAATGGAACGACTATTAACCATTCGTTCACATGGTGGTAGAGCTCGGTCCATTGAAAATGGTGATGTCGAAATTGACATTGCATTTATTGCTGCCCCCACAGTTGATCCATACGGCAATATCAATGGTGTTCGTGGTAAAAATGCTTGTGGGTCTTTAGGCTATGCTTTTCCTGATGCACATTTTGCCAATTATGTTGTCGCTGTAACCAATGATTTAGTCCCTTTTCCGAACAATCCTATTAGTATTAGCCAGGATCATGTTGATGCTGTTGTCAAAACTGATAAACCAATTGGCGACCCAAAAGGGATAGTTTCAACAACTTTGCGTATCACCCGCGACCCTAAAAACTTGAAGATCGCCCACGATTGTGTGGAAGTAATTAAAGCCTCAGGATTATTAAAAGAAGGCTTTTCCTATCAGAGCGGAGCCGGCGGGACGGCCCTAGCAACCACCAATTTCTTGCGAGACTATATGAAAAGCAAAAATATTAAAGGGTCGTTTGGAATGGGAGGAGCAACTGAAGCATTGGTTCGCATGCTTGAAGATGGTCTTTTCGAAGCCATCCTTGATGTGCAAACATTTGACACATATGCTGTTCAATCCCTTTTAAACAATCCACGGCACATAGAAATTGGTGCCAGCCAATATGCTAACCCTCAAACATCCGGCTGTGCAGTCAATCTTTTAGACACCATTATTCTTGGGGGAACAGAAGTCGATCTCAATTTCAATGTGAATACTTCCACTGAATCAGATGGTAGAATACAGTGGGGTATGGGTGGACACCAAGACACAGCCGAAGGAGCCAAACTTACTATTATTGCCATTCCTCTTTTGCGCGGCAGAATTCCAATTGTGGTAGATAATGTCGTTTCTGTCAATACCCCCGGCGAGAATGTCGATGTCGTTGTGACTGAGCGTGGCATTGCTGTGAATCCCGAATCAGCATTCTATGATACTTTGCTAAAAGCCAAACACTTGAATATCAAGACCATCGAAGAACTGAAGCGTATTGCTGAAGACCTTGCTGGCGGACCACCAAATCAACCAAAAACAACTGACCGCATCGTTGCAATCATCGAATATCGTGATGGTTCCGTCTTAGATGTGATCTACCAGGTTGCTGACTGACGAATTTACTGAGCGAAAATAATTAGTGTATAAACAACTATGTTTATAATAGAAAAAGTCTTTAATTACAATATAGTGAAAAAATTACCAAAGGGGCTAACATTTAGTGAATTTTAATCAAGATTATAAAAAACAACTTATGATGGTATTGATACTTGCTTCAGCTTTAATACCAATCTACATTATCTTCATTGCCTTTGGAAATGTCAATATGGGTGTCTCTATCTTTTCGATTATCTATTCATTTTTCATCGTCTTCAGCTGGTTCTTGTTCTATTTTGATTTCTTTCGCAAGAAAACATCTTTCGAACAAAATGCTACCAATGGCAAATTGATGAACGGGGAAGAAACCTTTAGCAAACATTAGAAAAGTTTGTTATTTCATTAAAATTGCGCAATGTTTTTTTTGCAGATTAAGAAAAAGTATTTAAAACATTCAATCATCATTAAATACTCAAAATAAGATGAATGATTTCAGAGGTGTTAGGAAAATAACAGCTGCGATAACAACTAAGCAAGAGCCGGAGTTGAGCACACTCCAACTGGAAATGAGGAAAATTCCAGAGAGTGAATTCAAGTGGTTAGTGCAGCGAATTTTCCAGAAACCAGCAATGGCGATTACAGTAATTGCTGGTATTTTAGTTTCAATTGGATTGACAATGGCGGTACCGTATTTGACGGGGAGAATGTTTAACCGCCTTTGGGCAATTTATCTCAGGGAACAACCAGCAGTTTTTTATGTGTTTTTTCAGCGGTTCTTTTTTGAATATGAAATTCTGAAATATGTCGAGGCAATTTTGCTTCTTGGGACAATTAATTTTCTGATAAGCATTATAGTAGGCATTTTAAATGAATACTTAGCGCAGAACGCTGAGCGTCAGATTCGTGAAGATTTTTATGCGTCTGTTCAAAACAAGTCAATGGCATTTTTTGACACTGCAAAAGTGGGGGAGCTAATGTCTCAAGCAACTTATGATGTCAGGATTATAAATGCCACTATCTCCCCTGGCTTTCGCATGATCACACAAGCAGCCATTTCAGCGCTTGTAACTTTTGGCCTTATATTCTGGCTGGAACCATATGTTATGATTATTGTTATCTTCTTTTTCCCATTTTATATTATTACTCTCCGGTCCTATGCCAAGAAATTGAGCCCCTTAACACAAAAGGTTCAACAGCAATTTGGTATTTGCAACGCTCATTTACAGGAAAATGTTTCCGGTGTTCGAGTAATTCGTGCCTTTACTGGTGAAGCATTTGAGATCAAAAAATTTGGGAAAGAAGTGGACATCCTTCGGGATGATATTATTAAACGGGGAGTACAACAAGCAAGATATTTCCCACCTTTGCTCCTCTCGTTTACTATAACATTAGCTTTAGGCTTAAGCATTTACTTCATTATCATTGGTAGAATGGATGGGGGCGAAGCAATAACGATCCTTGGAGTTCTAATTCAACTTTACAACCCCACTTATCAAATCAGTTGGGTGCTTTACCTGACACATATGGGGCTGGCGGGGGCACGAAGAATCTTACGAACCATGAAAGAGGAAGATATCATTATTGAGAAACCTGACGCTATTGAACTTCCGGAAATCAATGGGAAGATTGAATATCGAAATGTTTCCTTTAGTTATCAACGACAACATCAACAGGATCTTGAAGAAAATAATAGCGAGGATGAGTATAGGCCAACATTAAGAGACATAAGTTTTGTAGCTGAGCCGGGTGAAATCGTTGCAATTCTCGGACCAACAGGTTGTGGAAAATCAACTTTAACAAAACTTTTAGCAAGGATGTATGATGTCGATAAAGGCGCTATTTTGATAGATGGCTATGACATCCGGAATGTTACCCTCGAGTCGTTACGGAAAAACATCGGTGTTATCGAGCAAGATATCTTCCTGTTCTCTACAACAATAAAGGAAAATATTGCCTATGGTGCAGAAAGAGAAATTTCTGATGAAGAGATAATTGAATATGCCAAGGCAGCCCAAGCACACGAATTCATTATGAGCTTTAAAGATGGCTATGACACTCTTGTAGGGGAACGTGGTGTTACTCTCAGTGGAGGACAAAAACAGCGAATTGCAATAGCAAGGGCTTTTCTTGCAAATCCAAAGATCCTCATTTTAGACGATTCTGCCTCAGCAATTGATGCGAAAACGGAAGAGCAAATTCAAAAAGCGATGAATAATTTGCTCAAGAACCGAACTGTCTTTATTATTACCCACAGACTCGCAACGATAAAGCGGGCCAATAAAATCATTGTAATGAGAAAAGGGCGGATTGTGGCAAAAGGTGTCCATGATGAACTACTTCGTACCAGTGAAGATTACCGGAGGATTTTTGGCCGTCACATTCAGCTGCCGCCCATTCAAAAAGAAGCTACTGGAGGAGCGAAATGATGTCTTACTTTGGTGTTGGCAGAAGTGAAGAAAAAGATGAGCGAAAATTCTCAGATCGAGAGCTTACAAAGAAAATGATAAGATATATTCGTCCTTATAAGAAAACAATTTTCTTTGCAACTTTAATTATTATAGTAAACACTGCCCTTAACATTGCTCCACCTTATTTAATGGGCTATGTTCTTGACCTTGCAAAAACCCTTGACAAACCCAATAGCTACGTTATCCTCGGAATGTTGATATTCACAAATCTGCTTTTAAATTTTCTTACATGGTTTCTTGGAGAATACCTAATACGAGTAATAACCATTAAAACCATTTCCAAAACATCAAGAGACATTCGCATGGACATGTTCCAGAAAATCCAAAGGCACGACTTTCGATTCTTTGACACCCATATCACCGGTAAAATCATGTCTCGCGTTATGAATGATACTGACACTTTACGGGATACGCTCTCGTTTATTATCCAGCTCTTTGGCAATATTCTCTTAGTTGTCTCTTCAGCGGGTTTTCTTTTCTATATTGACTGGCGGCTTGCCCTAATATCTCTCTCATTAACGCCGTTATTATTTTTTATTATGTATATTTACCGGAAAATAGTAAGAAATACAATGCTCAACTGGCGGAAAACAGTTGCAACGGTAAATGCTGCAATGGGTGAAAGCATCTCGGGTATTGCAGTTAGCAAATCGTTCTCTCGAGAGAAAAAGAATTTGGCACAGTTTAGAAAGATCAATCAAGATAATTTTATGGCATCTTTTAAACGAGCACTTACATTTGCGACCATGTGGCCGATAATAAACTTATTACAGACACTAGTGTTGATTGCCGTTTATGTTTACGGTCAGAATATTATCATCCTCCAACATGCAATTGAACCAGGGATTTTGTATAGCTTTACACTTTATTTATGGCGCTTTTACTTCCCGCTCACACAGGTGGCGAATTTCTACTCACAATACCAAGCTGGCCTTGCTGCAATGGAACGTATTTTTGGGATAATGGAAATTGAGTCTGAAGTCAAACAACCTACAAATCCCATCATCATTCCAAACTTGAAAGGGGAAATAGAATTCCAGAATGTTGATTTCTGGTATAATGAAGATGAACCCGTTTTCAAGAATTTTTCTTTGAAAATTAAAGCAGGAACAAAGGTGGCGTTAGTTGGGCATACAGGTGCAGGGAAAACAACTCTAGCGTCCCTCATCGCACGATTTTATGAGGTTAAAGGGGGGAAGATTCTCATTGATGGTGTTGACCTCAGGCAATTAGATATCCCGTGGTATCGCAAACAAGTTGCAATTGTCCTCCAGGACAGCTTCCTGTTCTCAGGAACTATTAAAGACAATATAAGATATGGCCGGATTTACGACGACCCAACCGATGAAGAGATTTATGCTGCTGTTAAAGCTGTCCAAGCAATAGAATTTATTGAAGCTTTTCCTGATGGTTTTGAAACAGATGTTTTAGAACGAGGGAAAAGACTATCTACTGGTCAAAGACAATTAATCACCTTTGCTCGAGCACTTCTGGCAAACCCTAAAATTCTAATCCTGGATGAAGCCACTGCCAGTGTTGATGCCTATACAGAAGCAATGATTCAAGATGCTCTCGAAACGATCATGGAAGGGCGCACGTCCATCGTCATAGCCCATCGATTATCAACAATTAAAAATGCCGATGTTATAGTAATGATCGAATATGGGAAAATAGTCGAAATGGGAAACCATGAAGAGCTTTTGAAGAAGAAAGGCAAATACTATAAACTTTATGAAACGTACTTTAAACACCAAGCACTATTATAAAGTTTGAATTTACTGCTGATAAATCGTCTGCCTTAGATTTTCATTCGTTTGAAAATGATAACAATCATAATTGTAGTGAAAATAATTGTGCCTAGAAACGTCCAAAATGGCCAATCTTTTAACAAGTCAATTCCATGCGTTGCAAATTCTGTGAAATTTATACCACCAAAGGAAGCAATAAGATTTGGAATAGTAATAACTGCTGTTAGCACAGCAATCAATTTCATAGTATCATTCATTTTATTAGAAGCTGAAGACAGATAAATATCGACTATACTGCTCACACGGTCACGATATGATGAACAGAGATCGTTGGCTTCTAAAATATGGTCATAAACATCATTAAAGTATGTCTGAGCGGGTTTACTTATCAAGGGCATTTCATCTACTGCAAGTTCCCGGATAACAACTCGCTGGGGTCGAATGGCTTTTAGAACGATGAGAATATTAGTACGAAGGTCAAATGTCTTGTCTAACAACTCCCGTTCTGGGCGATGGACAACAATCTCTTCAATTTCTTCGATAGTATCTTCTATTTCCTCGAGTAAATCCAAATACCCATCAATAAAAGTATCAACAATCACATAGGCAAGAAAGTCAACTTCATGCGTGAGAATTCGAGTGTTTTTCAAGAGAATTTTATTATGAACAGACTTCAAACTAAGCCCACCTCGTTTCTCCCGGATAGTAATCACAAAATTCTTTCCTAAATAGAATGCAATTTGATAGGGCTCAATTTCATCGACGTCCAAAAGCTTTCGAACACCCACCAGGATGAAGAACAGATAGTCCGGGTACTCCTCGAGTTTAGGTCGCTGATTTGCTTCTAAACAATCTTCTATTGTAAGCGAATGAAAATTGAAAAGCTGTTGCAAAGTATTGAGCTCATCAACAGTTGGTTCGATATAGTCTATCCATAGTGTGCCCAAATTCTCTTCCAGTGCTTTCTGAACGTCCAATCCATGGAGTTTTGAATCCTCCTTATTAAAGGAGAGGATGCGTTTAATCATTTACACAAGCTCCCTTTAGTCCATCTTTCCACAGAAAGATTTTGCCTATTCTTTGTGCTGAATAATTTCAAACAAATTCCCATCTGGATCTTCTATGAGAAATGAAACAAAATTCTCCTGAGCATATATATCTGTTTCAGCGGAGCAGAGATGTTCTTCTTTACATTTCTGTAAAACACTTGCAATATCATCAACTTCGATTGTCAAGACGCCACCTTTTCTTTGTGGAGCGCCATCATTGAGCGGTTCCGGATAGAGATAATAAGCAGTATTTGGCCCTCCTTCAGGGTAGCTATAAATTAAGGATTTTTCAGTCTCTGCCATCGGTTTAAGCCCTAATTTTTTCAAGAAATCTTTTGTTTGTACAAGATCACTCGAGTGAAGCCATGTTGAAACGATTTTTTTTATCTTCAATTTTCTTTGCTCCTTTATTTTCTTGCTCTATTATGCTTGTCAATCGTTTAAAAAATTGTTGCCAACAAAGCTTTTTGATTAGTTCATTGAATGCGCTTTAACTTTTTTCCCTCCAGAAAAGCATATATTATTTAAATAGATAGTATTTTTCGACTTTAGAAGTAAAATGTGTGATAAAAATGTGTGACACCATGGTTGCCCTTCCCAATGTGACACGGGGTAAGAAAGTTCTTTTTGCTAAAAACAGCGACCGCCAGCCTGATGAGCCTGCAGAAATTGTTCACGTTCCTCGAACTATTCATTCGAAAGGCTCAGAAGTTCAAGCCACTTATATCTCTATTCCACAAGTAAGAGAAACAGCTGAAATTCTTTTGTGTAAACCAATTTGGATTTTCGGTGGCGAAATGGGCGCCAATGAATATGGCGTTGTTATTGGAAATGAAGCGGTGTTTACCAAAGAAAAGTATAATAAAAAAGGCGGTCTTATTGGAATGGACCTTTTAAGGTTCGCTTTAGAGCGAGGGAAATCTGCCAGAGCAGCGCTGGAAGTCATTATTGATTTATTAGAATTATATGGCCAAGGAGGCAATTGTGGCTACCGAAAGAAAGAATTCTATCACAACTCATTTCTCATTGCTGATAAACAAGAAGCCTGGGTGTTGGAAACTGCCGATAGATTTTGGATTGCAGAGCAAGTGAAAGATATCAGAACAATTTCAAACACAATCACAATCCGAGGGGAAGGTGACATTCATCATCCGGAGCTAGTTGAACATGCAGTTGAAAAGGGGTGGTGCAAAGACCCTGAAAAGTTTGACTTTTATACTCATTATGTAGCAAAACGACAGATTGAGCAAATCGTCGCAAAAGGGAATGCACGCTATAAACGGTCTTCATATTTACTTCAACAGAAGAAAAAAGAAATTGATGTGGCATATATGATGCAAGTTTTACGCGACCATCAACCAGTAAAAAAAGACTGGACTCCGGCGAAAGATGCTTCCTTTCACTCTCTCTGTGTCCATGCCAAAAATTTTTTGAACCCCTCCCAAACAACAATTTCAATGGTTTCTGAAGTAGGTGAAAAACTGCAGATCCATTGGATAACTGGAACATCCAGCCCGTGTACATCGATTTTTAAGCCATTTTTTATGCCAAGAGCTGTAGCTGCCATTGAACCAAAAACAACGGCTTTTTATGATCCTAAAAACCTCTGGTGGCAACATGAGAAGCTTCATAGGTTAGTTCTATTAGATTATCAAAACCGTTTACCAAGCTACAAAAAGGAGCGAGATGCTCTTGAAAGGCAATTTATTGAAGAGACAGAAGGCTTTCTGAAACAAAATCCCACATCAGTGGAGTTGAAAGAATTCTCTCGCCAAAAAATACTTCAAGCCATGAAAAAAGAGGACGAATGGATAGAAAAGGTGCAAGAAGTACCTGCAAGTCATTATTTGAATCCGTTCTACAAGCGATTTTGGGCAAAAAGAAACAAATGGAATAGGTTATCACTACAAAATTAATCAGCATAAGGTTTAAAATTACCAAAAACTAAAATTAACTATTAACTTGGCTGACTATTCTATTTGTCAGCCTATTGTAAGAGGCATCATTTTGTTACGTGCTAAAATTTCAGAGTTGTCTGAGGAGTTTAATAAGTATTTTTGGGATTTAGCTAGCTATTCGAGAAATATCAAACTATAAGAAAAAGGGTTGGTGTAAAGAAAACGAGCAAATATAAGAAAAACATTGAACTTTACCGAAAAAATGGCATCGATGAAAGCATAGACCAAGTATCTGCCGGGGGAGTTGTATATCGCAAATGTAAAGACAACAAGATCCGTGTTGTCTTAATCCGTGACCAAAATACCCACAAATGGATTCTCCCTAAAGGCCGAAATGAGCTTGGCGAAAGCCTCGAGGATACTTCACACAGGGAAGTAAAGGAAGAAACGGGACTCCAAAATATCAAACTTATTCAGAAAATTGACAAAACAAACTACTGGTTCAAAACAAAAAATCAGAAAAAGCTTACTAAGGAAGTCCATTTCTTTCTTTATGAAGACGTAAATGATAAAGACAACATTTCAGTGGAAAAAGGGAATTTTGACAAAGGCCAGTGGTTCACCAAAGAAGAATCATTAAGAATTATCTCGTTTCCCTCCCAAAAGAAAATCTTACAAAAAGCTTTCAAACTCATCGAAAACGAAGGAAGCTAATGTGGGATTTTTTCTTCTCTTTTTTTATTCATTTTCAAGCTAAAAAATACTTTTTTCTTCTCTTATCGAAAAACTATTTAAAGATATAAGTCAAATAAACAATTAACCTATTAAAAAAAATGTGAGGTAAAAATTTAGAGGACAGAAATTATGCCAAGAACCTGTTCAAAGTGTGGCCTTCCTGAAGAGTTATGCATGTGTCAAACCATTGCTAAGGAAGAACAAAGAATTAAGGTACGTATTGAAACTCGAAAGTGGGGACGGGAAGTAACTCTGATAATGGGGTTAAATCCGAAAGAAGTCAATATTAATGCTCTCACCACACGTTTGAAGAACAAATGCGCTTGTGGTGGGACAAATAAAGAGGGCGTTATCGAGTTACAAGGTGACCATCGTTATAAGATAAAGGACCTTCTTGTTGCTGAAGGATACGATCCATCTAATATTGACATTCAATAGCATCGCTTGCAATTTAGTACTAAACGCTCATTCAAGTTAGCTCTTCAGAATAAAAAATCAGAAGACAAAGCCTCTTCTGAAAACCATTCATTTTTTATCCAATTCATTTTTTATGAAGCAATCTCCAGGGAGATGAGAAATGAGCTCATTTAGGGCAACTGCTGCAACTTTTGCTCGATCACTATCACTTAACCCTTCTAAAAAGCGATTCACAATTTTCTTAGCGATTTTGCTCTTTAAAATATCTCCAGGAATGACTGTTATGATTTTTTCCTTGAGAATTTTAGGATTTGCTTTCAATGCTGCTAATGGTCCAGCTAATACATACGCCCATTTTTCCTCTATTACTGGTGCTACAGCAATTTCAAGTTGAATGTTTTTTAGGATAGTTTTCTTTCCTTTGATAATAAAACTTCCTTTTGCGAGATATTCTCCTGAAGGAGCTGAAAAGGACACTTGTTCTGGTGTCACCCAATAAGTATCTGCTGTACTTAATCGATCCTTCCACGCTTTAGAATAACTCACAGAGAATATTGCAGCTTCATCGATCGTACTTTGCGGAATTGTTTTTCCTTCACCCTTGATGATCACTACTGCTGCTCCGTGTATGTCTGCATGGAGGAACAAGTCTCCTTTCTCGAGGTATTTCTTTGTCAAGTCTACGTTTGTTCTTTGGTCTTTGCCGGCAATCACTAAAAAGCCATCGGAAGAACGGAACCAATGGAATTTTTCATACCATTCCCGCTTGCGTTTCTCTATTAATATACGCTCCTTTTTTGCCAAAGTTTCAAGTCCTAACTCTAACTTCTTGATCTGCTCAGTTAATTCCTGAACTTTCTTTTGTGCACCTGGAATTTTACTTTCTGCTTTTTTGGCGCGCAAGTAGAAATTATTTGCATTTTCTGAAGCCGATTTTAAAAAGTCAACAACAATATCCTTCCCGTCTAGAGTCAACACCACAGTTTTGTTTTTCTCATTGATTTTTTTAAGAAGGCGAGCACCTTTTCTATTTTCTTTTGCGGCCTTTGCAAGTTTTTCTTTGATTTCCGTCCATGGAACATTTTTACGCCGAGCATTGGTTATTGTTGAAAGAAGCTCATCCACCTCATTTAGGTAAAGATAAATTGCATTCGCTTTTTCTTTCTCTTTCTTTGCTTGCCAAGTCATTTCTTCGATATGTTCAACTTGCTTTCGTTTAACTTCTTGTAAATGTTTAATCCGTTTTGCCTCTGCTGAAAGCTCCACCTTTGACTCTTTTTCAGAGTCCATCGTGCTAAAGTAAAAATCCAATGCTTCTGAGAATGAATCAAAGGGTTCCTCCTTATACTGCGCGTAGACTTTTAAAGAAAAGGGGATGATATCAATTAATTCGTTTGTTTCTCCATGCACCACTTTTACCGGGGCAAGTGATTTCATTTTCTCACGTAATTTCGTAATGCCTATGAGTAATTTTTGGACAACTTCCTCTGGGAGCTCTTCACCAGCTAATTTTGGATCCACCTCAGCCAAGAGACAAATTTCTTGGGCATACAATTTATTAATATTCAAAGTCTTTGAAATTAAAGTTAGAATGTCTTTTTCTTTCCGTTCAGAAAATTGTTGTTGAATCCAATCAAGATCGGCTTTTAAGAAATTCTGGCCACTACTGGGTGGAAACTTAAATTCAATGCCAGGATGGATATCTCGGTCACGCATCTTTTTATAATTTTTTGCGACAAGGATTTTTCCTTCTGGACTCAACAAAATGATGTTGCCTTTACTAAAGAGTTCAATAATTAGTGTGTACACTTTTTCATAGGCTTCAAACTTCATCACGCAAATACGGTCAAAGTCATATTGTTCAATTGATTGAAGCCATTTTCCCTTTATATGCTGCCTAAAGACTTTGCACAGGCCTGAGGGGCTTGGTGGGAAGTCTCGCTTATACTTTGTTAGATGGATTCGTTTACCGGGCTCGACGACAAGAAACTGGGTGCCTTCTGTTTTCGTTCTGAATTTAAAAAAGAATATATCGTTAAGTTCAAAAATGTTTTTAAGTTCGCTTTTGCTTAATCGCTGTGAAAGCTCGGTAATGATTGCATTTATATCGAAATTTGTCATAGCTACTTTCATCGGAGAACACCTAAGATGTCAAAAAAGAAACCAACAAAAAAAGGTTCCTCAAAGTCTAAAAAGGCAGAACCTAAAAAAGCAGAAAAAGTTGACTTAAGTGAATACGAAGATCAATTTGATGGAATGGACGTGAAAAAACCCGAAGCAATCGATTATGACGAATACGAAGTTCCTGAAGGCTTTGAGAAAGAAGAAAAGATCGAGAAACCTCTTAAAGAGATGAAATGGTTTCAACGGCAACTACAAAAAATGCGGGACCTAGACGATAATCAACGATTATATTGGATAAAGATCTTATCCGGATGCGTTGCCGGCGTTTTGTTGGGACTTTTTGGAGCGAAAACAGGATGGTGGCTTTTCCTACTTATCGGAGTTTATGCAGCAATTACAGCAGGCGGTTATTTTCTCTTTAAACTCAAATGGAATTTTAAAGAAGTGATTTTTAGTGGCTTCTTCCCCTATTTAGCGCTCTTTGTAATGTTTTGGGTGTTAATGTTCTCTTCTCTTTATGCCCCCTCTATGGCAGAATGGTATAATGTTCTAAAAACAGTTATAACAGAAACGGTGAATGGCACAGAGATTGTTTATACTGCTACTCGAACAACCTCAGCAGCCGGACCGCCTTTTGTTAGTATTCTCCTGACCATTGCTGCTACACTTGGATTATTACAATTCTTTCTAAGGCGGCAAAAACGCGCTGAATTAACTGAGAAAAGTTAATTCAGAAAAATTTTTTCTTTCTTCTTTTATGGGCAAGGCAGATAAATATCAATATGATTCTGATTCTTTGGTTGGGGCATCTCAATAAATCCATTGTAGAAACGGATCAGAACGTTTATGATAAATGGCCCCAAGTCTTGAAAGTCTTTTTCATTTATTATCTTTAGTAATTCTGTGGGATGATTTACATCCTTTTGATCATAGATGCACTTCATTTTAAAAGCATAAATAGAAAGTTTTTGATATACTCGCCCATCGACAGTAACAAGTGCTGATTTAATCGAAAGACGGATTTTTGGGCTCGGGTCATTAAGAATAGCAATAAGAAAAATTTCCGTTATTAAATGATTTAAATCGTGATCGGCAAGAATAACACAAGGTTCTGTTTTATTATAAGTAATTTCAAAATTTTTATCGCTATAATCATCCCTAAGGCGATTAATCACTGCTGAAATTGTACTCGTAAGATCTACTTCCTTAAGCTCCTCTTTCTTTTTCGTTTCAATAGCCCGTAATTTCTTAATGTTACGAGTTAACCGAGCGTTTTTTCTTATGGCTTGTTGAAATAATTTGAGAACTTTTCGCTGTTCATTTGTCGGATTTAATTTTTCAATTTGAATCATAGTCATAAGGAGCGATTGGTTAAGAGCATTGATATTATTCACCAGCAAATCATTTAGAAAGAGGATTTCTTTGTTTGCCTTCTCCAAGTTCTTAAGGAATAAGCGATTCTCGATCTTCAAGTTGTGTTTCTCTACAACTTCATTAAGAGTGCGAAGAAGCTTATCAGTACTAATTGGTTTTTCCAAGTAACCAGAGACTTCGAATTGCATCGCTTTAATGGCAGAATCGAGCGTTCCATAACCGGTAATAATAATAAATTCAGTATCCGGACCAATTGCCCGTAATTTAGAGATAAGCTCCATCCCATTAATATCAGGAAGATTAAGATCAACCATTGCAATATCAATCGACTTTTTAGAGAGAAGTTTTATTGCTTCCTCACCAGTTGCCACACATTCAACTTTTGGATAGCCATTGCGTTTTAAGATCTCTTCGAAAATCTCTCGAATGTCTTCTTCGTCATCGATAATCAAGACACTGAATTTTGATTTTAAGGCAGCACTTTGGCTCATTAACTTCTAACCTTCTTCAAACCATTTGTTAAAATGGTATCCCTCTACAACAATAGAATTGATTACATTCTATGCTAAATGATTCAATTACATTTGATTTTTAAAACTTGTTTTCTACGCAAAAAGAATAGAAAGAAAATTTGTCGAAAGCTTTTCTTGTTCTAGGAGTTAATGGCGATTACAAGAAGAAGGGAAATTAGGTAAATAAATCATTAATCCCTTTGAGAGCTTTTTCAATTAATCGATATTGCTGCTGCAAAGCCTCTTGTAATTCAAATAACTCTAACTGTAAAGATTCGAGTTCATCTTCTAGCTCAACAATCTCTAACATAATTATTGACGTGAAATATGATATTAAAAAAAGAGGGATTATGAGAATATTACAAAAAGCTTAATGTTAGAAGAAACCAAACCAAGTTTCAAGACTTAAAAGCTATTTATTTGCAAGCCGCTCGAGAGAACGAATCATCCGTTCAAGAGCGCTTTCAATGATGCGTGTCTGATATTCCAACTGCCGATTGATATCATATAAAGTTCTTTGCAAACTTTCAAGTTCACGTTCTATACCGTCAAAATCACTCAAATGCTAACACCTGTTCTTTTTATTTTAAATGAAATGAACTTCAAAGAATAAGAAGAACAAGATTATCCAAGGGATATGTGCAAAGTAATGAATTTAAACGAGTAAAAAATAAGAAAAAGTTTTTCCAGGAAAAAGCGGAAAAAATATTCTTAAATCAAAAGCTTTTTAAAGAAATATGAAGAAAATAAAAACGAGGTTTGGGAAAAACTAATTCTTTAATTTGATCCAAACCTCACCCCATAAACCTCTCTCCCCCTTTATGTATCAACAAGATACATAAAAAAATAAACTCCCTTTTCCCGCGACGGGGGCATTCGCCTCCGTCCGGTTTAATTGTCTTATTTTTTCGCTGTTCAGAAAAATATATCTCCCAAACAATTCTAGCATTATCAGTCAATTGTTTGGCTTGCAAGAAAAAAGAGACTTTCATAATTTCTTGCTTTCTATCCCTAAACTACTGATTTTTCTTCGTTTGAACTTCAATTGTCGTGAATGTTTTATCGGCTTTTATCAAGAAAAATGGGAGGACGAACATTCCAGTAAGGTAGATTGCGGCAATGCTAAAATTGGTGAGATACAACACCCATGGCATCGTTAAATAATAATATAAAATATAGGTCACACAACTCCAAACGATATGTAATTCGATGGCAATGAGAAAACCATACACTGCCTTTTTTCCCTCGAGTTGTTTCCAGACAAAAAACAGCCCCACCAAGCCGGTAAATAAGGCATGTGTTCCTGAGACCCGCACATATTTGATTACTACAATTCTCAAGTTTTCAAACCAATCTGTTGCTAAAATACTATAAGCAACGGAATCGATAACTCCGGTGCCTGTCCCAAGAATTACCCCATAAAAGAACCCATCAAACAGACCATTTATTTCTCGTGACAAGCCTTTTTGGCAGAGATATCTAAGAGCAAAGCCTTTTATGAGCTCCTCAATTATTGCAATGACAATTACTAGGGAAAGCATAAAGCAAATAATTGCCCAATCTTTACTTAACTTTGTAATGAGCCTCTCTGCAACAAAATAGGTGGGAATAGAAATGCTGATAATTACTAATCCCATTGCAACTCCCCAGAGGAAAGTTTTAAGGACGAGCTTCTTAGGTTCTTTTTCTAATACATCTCTTTTATAGAACATATATACAGTGAAAAATCCACCTAACAGAGGGAGAATAATAAATGATATTGTTAAAAGGTAGTCAATTGTGTCACTCATTTCTAGTAATAAAAAGTTATAAAGTAATTATAAAAGTATTTTATTCGTGAATTTGTAAATACTCTTGATAGTCGCCAAGTGATTGAAAACCTCTTTTTA
The DNA here is from genome assembly GCA_019056785.1 of Candidatus Heimdallarchaeota archaeon. GTDB lineage: Archaea > Asgardarchaeota > Heimdallarchaeia > JABLTI01 > JABLTI01 > JABLTI01. Next base: position 57,715 of record DXJV01000001.1, on the reverse strand, counting down.
CTGCTCGGTATTCTAAAGCTTTAATGGACTTTGAAGCAATCGTTTTTTTCTTTCCAAAAGCAAGAGTAAACAGGAGCTCATCTATTTCTTTGCCTTCTAATTCTGATAGAGCCGCTATTGCACACTCCTTGTCGTTATAAGTCTTGTTCATGATAAAATCGATCATCGGAGAAGAGTCAGAAGAAGCCCCGGCAGTATATTGTTTTAATTTTTTCTCTGCACTTTTTTTCACTTCCTCAAAGTCTTCATTTTCTAGGAGCTTTTTGAGTTGCCAATATTGAATCACGCCTATTAGTGAAGTAATATTAAAAGTAATGAAAACACCGATTAGCATTAAGGCTGAAATCAAGCAAATTAAGATAACAATTGCCAAAACGATGTTCGTGGCATTCCAAATAGAAAGATCAGGATTCGTTTTGATAGTAATTTCATAGGAAATGATAACCAAAGCACTTTCAACTAGGATCATTAAAAAATCAAATAACAACCAATTCCACAATTTCAATCGTTGTTTCTCCCATGGAGAAGTTGAGGGGGTTGGCAAGGGTTTTTCAGGGTTAAAAGGAAGATCAGCCATTAATAATAACACTCAAGTGTTTAGATAAGAGAGCTCGCTTCGGTATAATATAAATAATTTTTCAATACTTGCTAATCTTCTTCGATCCATTCTTGGCTGACATTATAAGGCGGTGAAACGATCATTAAAAAGGTCAACTTTTTTTCAGAAGTATTGACTAATTTTTGGCTGCAATTTTCAGGGACAGTAACAAGCATGTTTTTCTGAACTGGAATTTTTTGATCGTCAAATATTAAAATACCTTCACCCTCGAGGAAGAAATAGGTTTCTGAAGAGCTCAAGCGATGTCGTTTATTTCCTTGTTTTGGTTCAAGTGTTCCATAAGCAATTGAATAGGAAGCATTTTGTGCCAGTTCCACAACAAGTGTACCATCTTGACTTTCTTTTAACTCTCCTAAAAGTTCATTGGTGTTCTTTTTCTCAATCATTATTTTTCCGTCCTTTGTACAACATCTTTAAGATGAGAGGGAGGAGTGCATCTCTATTTTTGATTGTGATCTCCAATAATTGAACATCTGATCGTTCTTTTATTTGTTGGACGAACTTTCCGCCACCTTTCTTGGTTATTGTTGCTAAGACATTTCCTTTTGCCAAATTTTTAAGCAACTGTTCTCTGAAAGGCTCTGAGAACAATTCCATCTTGCCGATTTCATCTATAACAATAACATCTGCAGCAATTTGGAGTTCTGGGATAACCAATCGCTCAAACTCTGGCAATTGAACATAATATCTTCCCACCTGCCAATTTGACTTTATGGCTACATGTGCCAATAGTCCTGTTTGTTTTGTTTTAATTGTTTTAATTTGAAAACCAACTCGTTGTCTGTTATTTTTACACAGCTCCTCGGTATAAAAACCCGCGCGTGTTACTTCTAGTTTCTCGAGAAGTTTTTTAATTAGGGTTGTTTTCCCTGTCCGGGGATAACCGGTTATTAGAATGTTCATTGTAAGAGGAGCCACCGGTACAGTTTATACTTACTATTTACTTCGAATGGCCTTTTATAGTTTTAAACGGCCCTTTACATTTGAAAATAGAATTCATTAGTAAAATCGATGTTGTCACTATTTTGTTGAATTATCATCTTTCTCTTTTCGCATTTTAAGGAGAGAGTAATTTAGCGGAATTTTCTGTTCTTTTAGATAATTTACCAATCTACCTTGATTCTCAAAAGTTATTTTCATTTCTGTGAAATTCTTTTGACTGATATAACTTTTAAGAATAGCAACCATATCTAAGAAGTAATTGGAGTCCTTTAAGATGAAAGGAAAAGCTCCAGGAAAAGCAGGATTGAATCTTGCGAACCCCAGCTGTTGCCCCAACATTTCATATACAAGAACATATTGTTCTTTTTTTCCAAAATACTGTTGGATTTGTAGGGGATTAACATTAAAGCGCAAAGAGAGGAGTTGAATTTCACCCCATTCAACATGGCGGCATTTTCCGCGAGGTTTATTTGGTAACCGATCAAAAGGAACAACAAATTGCCAACTTTTTGTTTCCTCCTGAAAACCATATTTCTTATAGAGATTAATTGCAGGTGTATTATTTGTCTGGACATAAAGGAAATAATTTATGCAACCACTTTTTTCTAATTGATAAATACTTCTCTCGAGTAAGTGTGAGCCCACGCCTTTCCGACGATAATCAGGATGAACCCCAATTGTCTGAATGTGTCCCTCTCTTCCGTAAATGGCGATTCTGTAATAACCAATAAAATTTTTGGTCTCCTTTTCAACTGCAACCACTATTAGACTTTTTAACCCCATTAAACTTCGCCGGAAACCTTCCTCACGAAGAAAATCCTCCTGAAAAATTAATTTATCCATCTCATGGAATTTTTCCCAATCGTTTAATGACAATTCCCGCAAATAGTAATCTTTTTCTTCCATCTTTTCCACTCGAGTCTTTCTAAATATTTGTAATATTGCTACCAAGTGAAAAAAAAGGTTTCTAAGAAGAAAGAGGAAGGGAAGAAAAATTTTTCCTTTGTAAAAATAAATTTAAAACATAGGCACAATTAGGATTCACATGGCAAAAGATCGAACAACTTTCGCGAGTCAGCTTAATGCGAGGATTATTCGAGGAATTCTAAATATAACGGTTCCAATTCTGAATTATAAGAGAAAGCCCCTACGATGGACATCTATCGGCGGAATCGTTTCTTCGAAAAGCCTTGGAGATAGAGTACTCATCGAATGTGAGCGCGGCTTTTTAGAGATCAAAATCATTACTTCCACCATTTGGCGTGTTCGGGCGTCTAAAGAAAGACTACCGGAAGAGCACATCTCTTTCGCTGCAGAGGAGCCAAAGAGCAGTTTACAGTTGAAATTAAGCAAACAATATGGCTTGCTGCAAATTAAGCAAGATAAAAATGTTTCAACAAGAGAAGAAATTGTTATTAAAGTACAAGAAAGAGATTCAATTATCAGCTTTGAGTGCGTAGATGGCTCTATTCTCACAAAAGATAAACAACCTATTTCTTGGAGCAAGAAAGGTTCCTGGGGGCGAATTATTAAGACTGGTGCATCTTTCGAATATCATTTAGGCTTCGGTGAAAAGACCGGCAAACTGTTGAAAAATAAGGAAAAGATGCTTTTTTGGAACATCGACCCTACTGGCTATGACACAAAAGAAGACCCGCTCTATCAAAACGAGCCATTTCAAATTTCTATTAAAGAGAATGGGAAAGCTTATGCGATTTTTTATGACAATCCAGGCTTTTCAATAATACAACTATCGAAATTGGAAGATGGAACCGTTTCTTATTTTACCGAAAACGAGCCTTTATGTTATTATATTTTCACCGGCCCAACCTTAAAAGATCTCTCCAAACAAATAGCGCAATTAAATGGCCTCTTGCCTTTCCCACCACGCTGGGTATTAGGCTATCACCAGTGTCGTTGGAGTTATTACCCCGAAAACAAGGTTCGAGAATTAGCGAGAGAATTCAGAGAACGGCGAATCCCTTGCGACAGCATTCATCTTGATATTGATTATATGAATGGCTATCGTGTTTTTACTTGGGATTCAACGCGTTTTCCTCAACTGGCCAAACTACTACAGGACTTGCGAAATGCAGGTTTTAAAACGATTGTAATGACTGACCCTGGTTTGAAAGTTGACCCAGATTGGCAGATCTACCAAGAATGCCTTGAAAACAAATATTATTGTTCATTGCCTTCTGGTGAACCTTTTATTGGTGAGGTTTGGCCGGGTAATTGCATCTTCCCTGACTTTTTCGACCCAAAAGTTCGGGAATGGTGGGGAGCGCTCTATCAAAGTTATTTAGATGTTGGCGTAGAAGGTTTCTGGCTAGATATGGCAGAACCATCCATCTTTTCTGTGCGGAGAACCTTCCCAAGCAATGTGCTCCACACGATTAACGGAAAAAAGATTCCAAATCGGAAGGTCCATAATGCATATGGCAATATGTTTGCAAAGGCAACACGCGAAGGGCTCGATAAACTGCGAGGTGAACAAAGAACCTTTATTTTTGCTCGAACAGCTTATAGTGGAATACAACGTTATGCTGCTACATGGACGGGCGATAATGCTAGCCGCTGGAGTTCGCTTCGGCAATCCATTCCCATGATTTTGAACATGGGCATAACAGGACAACCCTTTGTTGCCGCTGATCTTGGAGGATTTGCTTTTGATACTACGCCAGAACTTCTCACACGTTGGTATCAATTAGGGATTTTCTACCCCTTCTGTCGAAACCATTCAGCAAAAGGAACTGCTTTTCAAGAGCCATGGGTCTTTGGTGAGAAGTATGAAACGATCATTAGAAAAACCCTCGAGTTAAGATATCAACTGCTTCCCTATCTTTATACGCTCCTTTGGAAAGCTTCTACAACAGGACTACCAATGATACGCCCTTTGTTCATGGAATTCCCCAAAGATAAAGAAACATTGAATGCTAAATGGCATAATTCTCAATTTTTCGTGGGTTCTAACTTGTTAATAGCACCCATTTTAACTGCCAGTGGCAACAATGGAAAGTTGGCTACACGAGAAATATACTTGCCAAAAGGCACCCAATGGATAGACTTCTGGAGCGCAGAAGAATTTCAAGGAGGACAAATACTTGTAAGAGAAGTTCCACTTGAAACTGTGCCGCTATTTGTTCGAAAAGGAGCAGTGCTTCCAATGGGATCAGCCGTCCCATTTGTTGAAAAAACTTCAGAACATCCTCTCAGCTTATACGTTTATCCTGCATCTGAAATTTCGGGGGAAGTTTATCTTGATGATGGTATAACCAAAGCGTTCGAGAAAGGCAACTACACACACTTACTGATTCGTGGAGCTACGGAGCCACGAAAACTTGCTCTCGAAATTTTCAAAGATGGGAAATTGGAAGGCCTTCCCACAACCAATAATGAACTCCAGATTGTTGTTATTACAGAGAAAATTCCCAAAGAAATTAAAGTGAATGATAGACTGGTCAAAAAGATAAGTGAGAATCAACAATTATCATGGAAGAACTTAGAGGAGAAAAAAGGCTTTACGATTATGATTCCAAATCCTGATTTCCCGCTCGAACTTGAGGTGAAGTATCAGTAACTCAATAATCACTCTTCGTTTTGCAATGCTGGGAAGTAATAAATAAGGCCAGAAGAGTAGTTATCATCCTTAATAGCGCAACCAGCTGTGACAAATTTATCTAATTCGCTCTTAGCCTTCTTTAATGACCAATTCGTTTCCCGGACTACTTCCTCGAGTGTTAAGGACCCTTTCTTCTCAGCTAAAGAAAGAATGACATTTGCTTCGCTTTCAGATGGTTTTAAGGAGATCCAATAGACATCATGTTCGTCTTTCGTTAAATAGAGAAAGCCATTCTCAGCAAGGCTTTCTACTGCTTTAAAAATATCTTTTGGCTCAGCTCGAACCCGAGGGTAGGTGTCGTTTAAGCGAGTTGTCAGGGCAATGAGAGAAATGGGCTCCTCTGCATGTTCTATGCCAAAAGAAAAAGCCACTTTCAAGATTAAACTTCCCAACTGCTTGAAATATTTCGATTTCCCTAATAACTTGGGCTTCTCTAATTTAATAATTCCTTTAAGCGCACCAGCAGTTTCAGCTAGTTCTAATTCACGGTTAAAACGTTCGTACAGGGAATTAGCCACCTCTTCTGTTGATTGAATGTTGGTTTTAACGTTCTCTTTATTGGAGAGCAAATCATCAATATCAGTAATAATACGTAAAATGGATTTTGCTTTATCAAGAGTTTGCGCCTCTTCACTAAAAAGAAGAAGTGAATCAAATTCCTTTAAATAATCTTTCAAATCCCAAGCACGACTGAAAATGATGAAATTATAGAGCAGACAATTATTCGCAGTTGTTTTTCGAACGGAAGCGGCTGTTCCTGGACGAAAACGCAATTCATCATAACGGGCCCGGTCAATTAAGGAATCAAGCCTGGTTTTTAATTGGCGCAAAAGACGATCAATTCGAGGGGAAAGCCCACCGCCTTGCAAACTATTAAGAAGAGAAGTGCGACAGTCAAAAAGTAATAATAAATAAGCCTTTTTGAGATTAGCTTCATAGAGAATTAGTTTGTTCAAATCCTTGGGGGTTGAAACCAATTCTTTTAAAGCATTCGTTTTTAAGTCGCTCATTGGGATACCTCTTTCAAATAAGGAACTCTAAGACAAATGTTTGAGAACAATATTAAAAAGATATTGTAATGAAAACGTTTTTGTTGGAGAAAATCCTTTTAATCAAAGAATAATGCTATTGACTTGTAGCAAACAAAACTGGAGAACCTCTGTTTGAAGCTAAAGTTTTTTGGAAACAAGACAGCTAAAAGTAAAAAAAGCGCTTTTTCGATTGTTATCACACTCGTGTTCATAGGCTTCATAGCACTTTTCTTTGTGGATAGATTCATCAGCATTCTGGGAGTCTTGATAGCCATTGGAATTGGCGTAGGAATATTTTTTGGAACGTATTTTCTTTTGAAAAAAGTAGGCGACCTACCTGATCTTTTACACTAAAACACCGACTCGAAAATAAAAAAAAGAGGATACCTCTCACTAAAAAAAAACAGATGAACCAAGAAAAAATGCAAAAAAGAGGTAAAAAAGTAAGAAAGTTGTTTAAATAAATAAAAAACGGTTGTAAGAATAAGTTTATATTTTATGGAAGAGTAAAATTAATTAGCGTGCATTAATGCCATATAGCACGCCATTTTGAATATTGACTGTCTCCTGTTTCAACGCGGGGCTTCTTAATAGAATGCCTCGCGTTTTTAATTTCGAATGGAAAAAAATTACCTTTTCTATAATTTTTTCACCTTTTTTCTGATGACAATACTAACAATCCAGCTTCCCAAAAGTCCGGCTAAAAGGGCTGTTTTTGGCGGTTTGGTCTCCTCTGTTGGAGAATAAGTATTACTTCTAGTGATGTTTTCCAATGGATCAATTTGCAGTTCCTGTCGTGTGTAGCTTGTCATTAGCAAGAGTCCTGGGTATACTCTTTCAGACACCGCAAGCACTTTATTTGGCGGAGGGTTGAAATAGTCCCAAACATAGGCTGCGTTTTCTCGTCTATAGGTTTCTATTGTAACTGAAACAATTCCCCTTGCTCCGTACATCCAATCTCCCCATTCTCCTATTGCTGGGTACAAGTCTGTATGTGGGATGCCTGTCACTCGTGTTAGTTCTACTGCCAGGTTGATATAGACTTCTTCATCAGGACAGTCTATTTGAGGGTCATATGCCCATGGTGTGAGTATTAATTCTACCCCTGAATGTAGTGATGTTGCTGATTGGAAGTCATGCTTTCTTACAAATTCTGCGAAAGCCCTTGTCTCTGGCTCTGAAAACGGGCTTGCACCTCGATAAACAAAGCTATGCGGATCTGCACTATTGTCCGAGGTGTTATTCCATTGGAAGGGGTAATTTCGATTCAAATCCACTCCACCCGGGAAATCTTCGCCTATTGTTGTATCATTATCCCTCGAGTCGTAGTTATAAAGGATTTCTTCTTCATCTCGTATCCCATCACCATCCTCATCAATAGGATGCAGATTTTTCCTAACATATGGCCAGCGATAAACAATATCCAATGAATCTGGATTTAAAGTAGGGATCACATAGATTATTCTCTTAGCTAACAACTCCTGAATGGTGCTATTTTTATTCTGAAACTCATAAACCAATTTGTCTATGTAATAAAGACAGTTTTCAATAGTAATTACTTCACGGCCATGGTGATGTGCTACAATTAAAACCTCTTTCTTGAAAGATTGAACGCTTTCATCGGTGATAATCACAAGTAGTATAAGTCTTCCATTGTAACTAAAGCCAAGATCTGCCAATTGTATAATAGATGGAAAATGGTGTTCTAAGGAATGAAGTTTTGCCCAAATCTCAGAGGCATTATGAAATGCTCCCAAATTTCCGCCCCAATTCTCCACGTCATTCCCGGGCCCGTCCCCTCCGGCACTTGCAAATTCGTCCCAAAACCACACATAACCTTCATCGAAATTGAGATGAAAATTTTCATGGTGATTGAAAATGCCAGTCACTTCCCTTATTGGTGAGATCGCTTGAGTTTTAAATGGATTACAACTGAGAAAAAAGAGAAGAGCAACGACAAGGCCACGGTAAAAAACTCTGGAATAAAACATAGATAAATAAGAATAAATTTGTTAATAAAAATCTTTAGCAAATCAGTACATTCTTAATTAAAGAAGTTGTTAGTGAGAAGGTATTTATTGATTGAGGATGAAGAGATGTTTACTGTTGAAATAAAAGCAAAATGCCAAGACCTCTCTATGATAAAAGCTATTCTTGAAAAGGAAGGAGGAATTTTTCTAGGGCAAGAAGAGCAAACGGATATTTATTTTAAAATAACGAAAGGGCGGTTAAAGTTACGCAAGGGAGCAAAACAAAGTTATTTGATATATTACAAACGAGAGGATCTCCAGGAGATTAGGCCAAGTCATTTTGAACTCTATCCCACTGCCACACCAGCGAAACTTGAGAAAGTATTACGAGCAGCTTTTGAAGTCTTAGTGGAAGTAAAAAAAATTCGAGAAGTTGTCTGGATCCAAAATATTAAATTTAATCTGGACAATGTGGAGGGGTTAGGGACATTCATTGAAATTGAAGCTATGACAGAAACGCCCCATGAGTTTGCTGAGCTTAAAGAAAAGGTGCAAACATTCATAGAAAAATTTGCCATTAAGAAAGAAGAAATCCAAAGCTATTCTTACAGCGACCTGTTACTTCAACGAATCAATTAATCGCCATTGTTTCAAATAAAAAAATAGCGACTATCCCCCACGCATTTGTGAGGGATAGTCAATGGTCCCCCTTTGGAAAGTCTCTATATTTGAGTTATTGGAGAAAACTCATCAAGCTTCAATTTTTGCTGGCAGACCGGACAGGTGCCTTTGACTTTTATCCACTCGAGGAGATGTTCTTGGTGAGCAATGGTATGACAATGAGGGCACTCGAGTGTTAAAGAACCAAAAGAAATCGGCAGTTTACAAACAGAACATTTAACTGTTCCGGTACCACACTGCGGACAAGTTGGTTCAGAGTCAAAGTATTTGAACCCGCAATTAAAGCACATTATTTTTTTATTCTTTAACCGCTCTTTTATTACCTCAAAATCATCTGGAATTGTTAGTTCTTTCGGCTTTAATCCGAGGCGAATAAGGTCTGTGATTTCCAGCACGATGTCATTTTTCTTCCCATTGGGAGCGTCCTGATATGCGATTTGCAAGAAATTCAATGCATTTTCCAAGTCACCATTTTCTTTGAAAGCAACAGCTAATTCTTTGGCGATAAGATAGAATGGGAATTCTTTTAAGGAAAACGCTTCCTCTTCTCCTTTTTTCTCTTCTTCTTTCTTTTTACGTAATCGCAGCAACTTCTGAAAAGCATCTTTGAGCATGGCAACTTTCTCTAACCCTTTCATATGTTCTATAGCATCTAAGAGCTTCTTTAAGGGTATAATGAACCCATCAAGGAGCTCAACGATTGGTTTGGAACGGATCATTTCTAGAGCTTCGCGAGCAGATTCCAAATGGGATAAACCTTTGATAAATTCTCCATTCTGGAGAAGCTTTTGAGCCATGAGTAATTGTTCGTCTGCTTTGAACTTTAGGAATTTCGCAACGTACTCGGGGTAACGAGCCTTTGCTAATTCCAACCCCACTTGCCAGTTTTTATTCTGAAGGCATTTTTGAAGCAAATGTCTTTGTGCTTGTTTTTCAAATCTTTTGAACTCCAGCTTCTTGGGTTCCTTTAACAAGTAATAGGCTTCGAGACTTTCTTCTGTCTCTCGAGAGATGGCAAAAACAAAAGCTAAATAACCTATCGTTGTTATAAGGAGTAAAGTAACCGTTATTGCTGTTAGATCCATATAGCCAATTGTCAAACCAGTTGAAACTACTACAGCATATTGGAATCTGAAAGTTCCAATTTGAGTTTTAATTAGAATTGATAGATTCTCAACTGCTTGTTTTGTTCCGACAGGCTTTGCAAAATTGAAGTTGATGCCTATTTCGGTCTCTTCGGCTGGCAAACAATTGATTTGGGTAGTCTTTGTTCTTTGCGAACTAATAATAGAAATTTCACCGATTAAAGTAACCGGCAGTTGATTGTTTACTAAAAATTCAAAAATCTCGGTTTTAGACTCATTCAAACGGATTGCTATTGGTGACCCTGGGGCAATCACAGTTATCTTTGGCACATATCCCAACGACACATAAAATGTTTTACTGTAAATAACGAACGAATTTTGAAAGATATCAATAGAGAACTGTAAAAGATCACTCGAGTGAGCAACGCTAGGTATTTCTAAGGTTATTATTGAAGGCATTATTGTTATAGTTGTGTCTAAATTCACCACCCCATGTACAGCAAAATTAGTAATTGCATTTGAGACCGTAATAGGTGTACCATTTATGCCATAGCTTTCTAAGAGTAAACTGTTTAGAGCATTAATTTGCAATAATTCAGAATTTGCTCGTAATTTAAAGGGTGTAAACCCGAGTTTGTGAAAAACTAAAACATCGTTTTGACTCGAGTCTTTAGCTAAGATGGCGCTTATACTCAACCCCTCAATTGTTAACAAAGCGCTGCTTTTGACTTGTGAAAAAGAGTACAAACCGCTAGTAAGTTCTTGCTTAGTGGTGTTAGAAAGAAGTGTAAACTCACTTCGCTGATGATAAACAAAGTCATATGTGAAAAGCACAAGTTCTCTTTCGCTGTCATAGTTTAAATCAGCAATAAAACCTGTTAAACACCAACTAGGCGTTTGCTCCAGTTGTATTCCCTCCGCTGCTGTTGGAACGCCATTTGTATAGGAGAGAATTAGACAATAAGGATAGCTATCTACACCATCGATAATTAATGTTCCAAACAATGCTAGCTGTTTGTGCCCGGTGTTAGCTCTTGACAAGAATTTTGTTGAGTAAGCTCTGAAAGAATTGCCCCCATAAGTATAGCTGTTATTACTTACCAGTGTGAGGGAGCTTTCTAGGGTTTTTTGAACTGAAAAAACAGTCATGGAAGTATATAAAGCTGGACTCGTTCCCACGCTACAAAGATAGAAGTACGCAGCGTCAGCTTCCAAGGTTGTCTGTAAATCAACAAAGGTTTTTCCTTGAAAATCCCAAGAAAATGATTGAATATAATTCATGTTTGTGGTTGTCACATTTAACTGAAACTCTACTAAGGAAATTTTATGTGTGGTTTGATTTTGCCCGACCAGAAAGAGATTGACAAGTTTGTCCGGTTCTTTATCCATGACAGCAAAATCCCATGTTTCTTCTAACAGTAAAGAGTTAATTGGGATGGAGGCGTTTAATTCCAAGTGCTGATTCTGATAAGCCAATATATCAATAAAATAATCCGGACCTTTCTGCTTTAACATATAGAAGAAAAGGTCATTAATGTTATTGATAAAATAACATCCTTTTTGGAATACTGTCTCATTGTCTAGGGAAGCATCAAGGAATCCCGCCACTTTTTGGAGCGCCGCTTGGTAGCCAACTTGGCTTACAGCATAAAGCTCAATGAATCCATGCTGATACCCTGTAGTATTTTCTTTTGAACCATAAACCATGATTAGATTCGGAGGGCTAGTTAGAGAATCATCAATCGAGAGAACATCAACAACAGTCATTGAACTATTATAATTAATGCTCTCAAATTCAATGGTAGAAAAATTGAAAGAAGTGTTGTCAATTAATGTATACGAATAATCTTCCACTAATTGTGGATTCGTTAATTTTTGGTCCTTTTGAAACGCATAAGTTGTTATTGTTGCAACTAATAGGATGACTAAGATAGTGCTGGTTATTATGACATATCGCTGCAATTTCCGACGTAACACTTTTGTTCCTCCTAAATCCTTTGTTTATATTTTCCCCGGTGCTTCTTTCTTCGATTAAAGAGGGAAAACCCACTTAGTGTGAGAATAACGATAAGAAGAAGTATCGGGAATGGAATTGGCACCTGGTTATAATAGTTATCTGTTTCTAGGGGGGGATCATTCCCGAAATAGAATTTAAAGGATCCATCTCGTAAGACATTATACGCCCAAAGATAATAAGTCCCTTCTACTAGTGTTAACGCTTCTGTGAAACTGGCTTTTCCGATGTAATTCCAATTTTCATCGAAGACTTTGACAACTGCTATGAGCTCTGGATCAATTCTAACCAAGCAGAGTTGATTTTCATTGCTAATTTCAACACGAATCAAAAGGTTTGTTCTTTTAGCATCGAAATAGGAACTATAGCCATTTAATTCTTCCTCTATTAAGAAAATATCGAAGTTCCAGAAGATTATTGTTGGGTCAGTTGTTGTATTGCCAACAAAGGTGATTACTGCGAAATCCTCTAAACCCGTTTTAATCACACGAACGATTTGCTTATCTTCACTGACAAATTTGGTTTCAAGAGTGAAGTTTGAATTTGGCAAAAGTGAATAGCTACCAATAAAATTATCAAGTCTCAAATACCCATACGACTTTTTCGCTAAGTCGAAATAGAGGGCGACCATTGTATTATTAGCCGGAAAGAAGACTGTTGTTGTTGTCCCAAAGACATTTTTTTGAATTTCCACTGTGCAGTTGTATATCTGGCTTTCTCCGCGATTGTATAATGAATCAAATGCAACAAAATAAAACGAAAGGTTTTCCCCGAGAGCTAACCCTGTTAATTCTTTCAAATAGACATGATTGGAAATATTACTTAAAATCTCAAAATGCCAGAGAGGTTCGGACCCACCGTCTAGGTCATCAAAGGTCCAGTAAATACTGGTCGTAGCGATGCCTGATAAATCTTTGACTGTTGCATAGATTTGAAATGTAAATGTGGAATCAGGATTTGCTATTACTAATGTTGAAACGCTAATAAAAGGTGGAGCAACATCAAATAACAAATAAAGTCCTTTTTGGGTGGAATAAGTAATATCTCCTCCCACATCAAATTCTGTCCAAGTAATATTAGCATAAAGATAGATATAGTATTCTCGCTTGAGTTCCAAGGTCCATGATTCAATTAGCTCAGGCAGAGTGATCGGTGGATCGCCATTTTGAAGCTCCTCAAGATCTACACTTATACCTTCTGTGGCTTCAGCTATCCATGTGAATTGATTAACGAAAATTGCTTCATTTCCTGTACGAACTGAATTAATCTTGACCTCTTTTGCCTTCAGGTTTTCAACGACCTCCACCAATTGTGAACCATTATAATAAGAACCGGAAGAACCGGCCCCAACAATTTTACCCGGGTCGCAATCCTCATCTCCAACAATTATGAGAAGTTTGTTTGCATCCGGGCGCCAATTCCAGCTATTTGCCAGGTAGAGAGCGTCTCCCCACGGTTCGGTCCCTCCTGCAGGATAAAGGCTATTAATAAAATCATTCACCCAATCAAAGTCTTCGGTAAAGGGAACGTAATTGTTTGGACTTTCTTGTGGATATTCCGAGTATTTCGCCCAACCATAGGCAATAGCACCAATTTGGAGAGAATCGATCTGTTCAGTTAAATTGCTTACAATGTCTAAGAACGCATTTTTTACAGCCTCGATTTCCTCACCCATTGAACCGCTACTATCAAAGACGAGACAAAGATCTACCATGTTTAATGGTTCCTCACCGGTAAATTCTGACTTGTTTAATCCAACTTCGATATTGAATGTTTCAGAATAGCCGGGGTTTAACAGGCTTAGCTCTTGATGCTGAGCATAACTAGTAGTTATTTCTACGTATTTCCCATTAAGACCAAAGTCAATAGCGATGTTCCCAATGGCATTTGCACCATTATTTCTTAGGACCAAGGTTCCTAAAGCACCACTGTCTTTTCCAATGCCAGATTGGTTTGTGGTGAACTCAATTGTAAGGTCTTCCTGGCTGCGAGTAACAGGATAGTCAAAAGCAGATACCCCACTGGAATTTCTCTGTATACTAAAACACAAAAAAAAACTTGAAATGACTATTAGACTTACCAAAAGGATTGTTTGTTTTTGTTTGACCATTTCTTTTCCTCCTTTTTACTTACTATCTCCAGTGTTCACATTAAATAAGGTCAAAAAAATAAATGAATATTCTCTAATAATTGTTTCAAAATAGTTTTGAAACTAAAATCATTAAAAAAACGTATTTTTCCCAAAAAAAAGTCAAAGAAAAGTTGCTGTTTTGAAGTACATTTATTCTTTTTCTACTAAATAACTTGCTTAAAATGCTTTTCATTTGCCTAAACAATTTCCTTTAAAACTTAAAAACGAGTGTTTTACAAGAAAATCATTTTGTAAGGGGTTTTTTGAAACCAACAAACCTTTGTTTAACGAGCATTGGAAAGTCTGGGCTTGAACTTGTCACAGTTGTCCCTGATACCATACCCAATATTATTTTGAATGAAATTGTCTTGAAGAGTATGCCCCTTAGTGCCAAAGCAGGTGATTTTGCCTCTAGTACAGTAGAAGGCTATCAAATAGAGTGCTTTATTTTCTCGGTTCCCAGTGATGAACGGCAGAACATTGCCTCCTTAGTGGCTATCTACGACAATCCAAATTATGACCGTGATACTGTTCGGAAATTCTTCTCCACGATCATGGAACTTCAAAGATACAACATGAGCGATACCAATACCTTCTCTAAGATTCTGTCAAGTATGTTGGAAGGTCTCAAAAAAGGGAAAGTTAAGATTAAAATCAGTTCTGTTGTCACCTTAGAATTCAACTTTGATGACGATTCAAAAAAGAAAAAGAAAGATCGAGGTGAAGAATTTCTCGAGTCTGTTAAAGACGACATTTGGAGATAGCAAGTAAGAGGAGGGGGCAAGAGACAAATGGTATTTCTCCGCAGGCTCTTCAGACGCAAGTCGAAACCAGTTAATCTAACAATTTGCGGCTTGGACAAAGCAGTGAAAACTACTTATTTAAACTATTTAATCGAAGAAGAATTCAAAGAAACAGCACCAACAATGGGATTGAATCGTAAAACAATTAGCTTTCCAAATTTAGACATCCATATTTTTGATTTGGGAGGAGAAGATTTTCGGCCTCTATGAACAGATATCAATGAAAAAACAAATGCACTTATTTATGTTGTAGATAGCACAGATTATCTCTGGTTTGAAGAGACAAAGGAAATTTTCCACAACATAATTAAAAACCAAATCAATCCTGAAATTCCGGTATTGTTGATAATTCTTAGTAAAATTAATCTGCCCGATAGGATGGAACGTGTATAATTTGTCGGCGATTTTGGTTTAATGGACCCAAATTTAAAAATCACGTGGGCAGTCTTTGAAACTTCAGCTAAAACAGGTGAAGGTATTTTTGAATCAATGTCTTGGTTCATAAAAATTTTAGGAGAATGAAAAAATGGCACTTACAGGTCAAACATGGTTTTATCTCATTACCTCTTTGTTTCTTGGGATTTTCGCAATTAGTTATGCATTATTCTTGCTTTATGCTTTTATCAAGAAAAAGACTCTTGGTACAGCATTTTTATTGTTCACTTTTACTTTACTCGGTTTAGGAGAGGGTGCAAATACACTATCCTATTGGTTTGAGGCTTTTAATATTAGTTCAAAAAATCTCTCAGGAATTTTCCAAATACTATTCTTGAACTTGTATGCCTTAAGTATCTTATTCTTCTATTTCTTTTCCACACGACATATTCTCAAGGACAATGACTTTGTCAAATCACTCATGGGTGTGTTCCTCAGTGAAACAATCGCAGTAGTTACTACTACCATGTTTTCAGAGTTATTACTTGGAGAGGACTTGTATATTAATACAAGTGACCTCTTCTTATTGCCAAATACGAACATTGAGATTTTTGCGCCGGTAGCAGCTCTTTCACTCGTATTGTTTATTCCATTACTTATCTTTGTCTTGCTAAGAATTAGCTACAATGTTGTTATTATTGATAGGAAAATAACCGAACCGGTGCCAAAAAGAGGAATATTGTACATTGACATAAGTATTGTTTCTCTGATAGGAAGTACCGTTGTACTCGTGCTGTTTTACCTCCCAAGTATTTATTCGAATTCAAAAGCAATGCTTTTCTTACAAGCCTTGCGATTAGCGGCAACAATTTTACGGCTGATCTTTGGCTATCTCGGTTGGATCTTACCAGATTGGTTAAAGAAAAGAATTCGCGGAAAAGCCTGGATTGTACGAACCATGAAAGAACGAGAAGGCATGCATATTATTTATTCCTTCAGTTCTTCTCATGATATTAAAAAAGCAGCCATTCAGGTACAAGAAGTTAGCGAATAATAACTTCTTTTTTTTTCTTTTTTATTGAAATTTCTTTCGACAAAATTTTAAACGCCTTTTTTGACTACTTTTAATTCTATTTTTATGCCTATGTTATTTTTACAAAGGTTTTAATAATTAAAAAATAATCATCAATAGGAACTAAATTGAAGACAAAAAAAACTGTACGTTTTTCAATTCCGTTAATTATTGGTTTTATCAGTTTTGGGCTTGTTATCTTATCAGGAATTGCATTGGTAATTAGAGTTGGATTAATTGGCGGAGATTTTAATCGCTTAATGGATTTTAAAACGTATTTACCATTTGTGATAGTTGGTGGCATTGGCATGTCTGTATTTATCATAGTCGTAATATTTACCACAATAGCGACTTTTACAGGAGCATTCAGTGCTTTAAAGAAACAAACGCCATCCGGAGAGAGAGTTTCTTCTACCAAATTAGCAGCACCGTATCAATCCTCAGAAGCAATTGATGACTCACCATTAAAGATACCAAAACAGGTTGAAGAGAATTCACAAATACGCTTGCAGGAACAAGCTGAAACCTACGAAGTCGATTGGCAGAAAATTGCCCCGTTAATTTACAGAGGAACATTGGAAGAACAGACTTGTGGCATTTGCAAACTAATCTTAACAAAAGATGACCTCGTCCTCCAGTGCCCCAATTGCTATACTCTCTTCCATGACGACCATTTAATCGAATGGCTTTCTTCCAAGCAACATTGTCCAATTTGTAAAGCACAAATTGATATTAAATAACGCCAAGCATTTCTTATACTTGGTTTCTCTTATTTCTTTTAATTGTTGTAATTTCCTTTGAATCTAAAGTAAAATAATGCTGATGGAGATTACCTGTAAGACAAGAATGAATTGGTAAAACAAAAAGAATGTCGCCAACATGAATTTTTTCAATAAAATCTTTTGGAGCAGAAATAATGCCATGTTCTTGTGAAAGCTTTGCAAGGTAGACGTTTTGTTCGATTTTTCCCCAGCCTTTCTCTTTCGGAAAAGCTATTAATCCATAATTAATCTCATTACCAAAAAAACCACTAACATACTCTTTTGAAAGATGAACTGCTCCTCCATAGATTACCAATTCGTTCCGTTCCGGGTATTTTCCCACAACTGGGCAAGCTACTGCCATAGCAATTTGTTCTTCTGTGCAGGAACCTAATTTTAATTGCATAACATCATAAAAAACGAAATTACCAGGACGTATTTCATTGATACCTTTAAAATCTTCAACCACACTGCAAGCCGGAGTGTCACCAATAGATAGTTTAACGATGGAAAAACCTTGCAAAAACAACCGTTCTTGGATATCTTTTAATTTAATGATAGAATCTTCATGCAAGTCTTTTATTTCCTCGCGAGATTTAGCATTGTAAGTTAACCCATTATGGGTCAATAACCCCTCGAAATGCATTTTCTCACAGTTCTTAATCCGGCGAATGAGATGTGATAATGTTGCCTCGTCATCCCAATTAATGCCTGTTCGATGGTAACCGGTATCAACTTTTATCCAGAGGTTTACATTCGCAGTTAAGTGTTTGTCTAAAAACTCCACCGTATTAAAAGAATCAACTAGTAGATTCAAAGTGATTTTGTTTGCCAGAGCATTGATTTGTTCGATTTGCTGGACATTAACAATGAAAGCAATTGTAATGTCGTTCCAACCATGTTCGGCAAAGTACTCAGCCATCTCAACGGAAGAAACAGTGATTGCTTTGACACCTGCTTTCCTGAACCACTCACCAATAGTTGCTGATTGATGGGTTTTAAAATGAGGGCGCAAAAGCACTTTGTTGTTTTGAGCTTTTTTACACATTCGTTCGATATTGGCCAAAACTTTTGCTTTATCAATAAAAACTGTTGGTTGTCTGACTTGCATTTTTCTCACGAGCATTGTTCTTTTAAGCTGTCACATTCCTCTGCTCAAATTAAAAGCTTGCTCTTTTTAAAGTAAGAAAGTAAAAAAGAAAAAAAAGGGAGAAAAGAGTTTTACCTCTTTCTTTTCCGGATAATGGTTGTACCAACTGCCAAGAATGCAAGCGAGGCGATTATTGGAAGGATGTATAAGGGGGTATTTTGTGTAACGACCTCAGTTACCCATGTAACATTCAAGTCATAAGTGAGAATGCCATCAGGATACCAATCTTTCATAGCTGTAACAGTGATTGTTTCTTTCTTGTCAGATGCTGGAAGGTTGACTTCATAAATACCATTTGCAATGAAGGCCGCAGGATAAACAGTGCCATTGTAAGCTACTGTTACTGTTGCATCATTGATTGGCGCACCAGTTTGATCATAGACAAAGTATTGAATAGTGTGCGTTGGTTTTCGTAATTCTTGAGAATAGACATCAATATAGACTTGTAAAGCAGCATAGGGTATGTACACTTGAATTATGTTTGTGATAAAGACAGGGACATAATATACAATTGGAATGAATATTGGGACTATTACGGGGATAAAGATAAGTCTCACAGGTTGAACGATGACAACATTTAGTTGGATAAGGATGACAATTTGAATGAGCCAGACATCAATATGCCAGATGATAGTTATTTCCCACAATGTAATTGAGATAAAAACGATCACTATTTCTATCGTTTGGTATACTATTACGACCTGTGTGTAATAGAATTTTATTTCGAAGTCATAGTAAATGATGACAAAATAAAGTTCAATGAGGACATTGATGTAGTAGAAAACAAAGGTAAAGTCTAGAATAAGAATTATAACTCGCTCAAGGATGCCATAATAGTCGAAGTATAAAGTAATTGCTATGTCAAAGTATTGAAGAACGATGAAATCAGGATAGAACGAAACGGTCCAATAGAGGTATGAAATAACCAACACTTCATCTTGAAATGTGAAGGTTACACCTGTTGGATTAACGATGTTAAAAGGCACAGGTTTTGCAGGACCAAAAATAACGTTACCAAGATCGTCTGTAACAGTGAGATTGTCATTGGGAGCAAAATAACGTGTTGGGAAATATGTGACATTCATTATTCCGGCCAAAACATGAATTCTCCAGAAACGCTCTTCATACTTTTCCAAAGCAATAGGCATATAGGAAGGAGAATTTATCGTTATGAGATGTTCGTCAACAATTATCACATAGTCTGGTGTTAATATCACAAGTGAATTTACTGTACCATCATAATGAACGACGAGATCTGGAAGTTCAACCATCCACGTGTCAGGACCCTTATTGATGATTTTTATTTCTCCAAAAGATGAGATATAGACCGATACTGTTGTATTTGTCTCATATGTTGCGACTGTGACGCCCAATATTCGAGTGTCAGCTTCGATATGTGGTCCTCCACCACCGGACATTTCATAGAAGTCTGCTTGAAACACATTTGGTGCTTGGGTTATATGTACTTTGTAAGTGTTGTTTAAGATTACTTCTGTTTCATCGCTATTAATGCTATTTACCTCAATTGTTGTCCCATTCACAACATATGTTCCATCTGGTTGGGCGATCTCCGTCGAACCGTCACCTGCTGAAGTTATAAGGGAAGAATCATTTAAATCGTCAGGTGTGACTACTGCTTGCCCTGAGAACATAGGAAGAAATAGCATCAAAGCAATTACTGCAATTGAAAAAACCACTTTCTTGTTCAATATTAATTTCTCCAAATAAGCTTTTATCTAGTTTGATTTTAACTGGAATTCTTCTATTCCAAAATCAAGTAGCTAAAAAGAAGTTCTTTTATATATTTTAATTTTTCATTCAAGCCATAAGTGAAGAAAAAGAACTCAAAAAGTTTCATTTTACCAAAAAAGTCTGAACAAAGAGCTTAAAAATACTTTTAAGACTATTTATGGGAAGAATTTCTGTGTGAGAAATATGAACTATCTTATCTTAGGCGCAGGACTAATGGGTCGCGCAGCAGCATTTGATTTATTACGGCATGAAGACACAAAAACAATTTTGCTTGCAGATATTAACTTTGAACAAGCAAAGAAAGTAGCTCAATGGATAAATGACCCACGTGTGAAACCTCTAACCTTAGATGTCACCAAAAAAGAGCATGTTAGAAAGGCAATGGAACAGGTAGATACAGCCATTGGTTGTGTTTCGTATCAGTTTAATTATGAACTTTCGAAAACTGCCATTGAAACTAAAACAAACTATTGTGATCTAGGGGGAAATAATACTGTTGTTTCACAACAATTCTCTCTACATGAAGAAGCAAAAAAAGCAGGGATAACGATTATACCTGATTGTGGGCTTGCTCCCGGCGTTGCAAGTATCCTTACTGCCTATGCCACAGAGAAATTTGATACGCTAGAAGAAATACATATTCGTGTTGGCGGTTTGCCACAAAACCCCAAACCACCTTTAAACTATTCATTAATTTTTAATGTGAAAGGGCTAACAAACGAATATCTCGAGCCGGCAGAAATCATTCATGATGGCAAGTTAATGAAAGTCGAATCTCTTACGGAAATTGAAGAAATTACTTTTCCCTCACCATTTGGAAAACTTGAGGCGTTCCAGACCTCCGGAGGAACTTCCACACTCCCAAAAACCTTTCTTGGAAAAGTTCGAGAATTAGATTATAAAACCATTCGGTATAAGGGACATTGTGAGAGAATCAAAACGATTTTCGACTTAGGCTTTAGAGAAGAACAAAAAATTAACTTTAAAGGGTGTAAAATTTCCCCACGAGAGTTTCTAGAATTCATGCTTGTTAAGTCGCTCACCCATAAAGACACAAAAGATGTTACTTTACTTCGCTTGTGGGTTATTGGTAAACAAAAGAACAACCGAAAACGATTCACACTACAGATAATCGATTATTTTGATGAACAAACTAACCTAACATCTATGAT
Source organism: Candidatus Heimdallarchaeota archaeon (assembly GCA_019056785.1). Classification (GTDB taxonomy): domain Archaea; phylum Asgardarchaeota; class Heimdallarchaeia; order JABLTI01; family JABLTI01; genus JABLTI01. The sequence goes on along the minus strand of DXJV01000001.1, from coordinate 36,535 downwards.
GCGAATGACTGCATTCCCGGTAGCCATTATTGCCAGGATGATTACTAAGGGGGAGATAACCAAAAAGGGTGTGATTGTTCAAGAGTTCAACATCCCATCCGGGAAAATGCTCGAAGAATTACGAAAACGTCAAATTGTCATTTCTGAGGAACTGGAGGAGCTTTAAGAGAAACCATCAAGATCGAAATTTATGACAAATTCTTCCTGCTCCGGTGTTTCTAGTGCACAGGAGCGTATTTCTCTTATTTTTGCAATGGACTTTTTTCCATCAAAAACATTATATAGAAATCTCTCTGCAAGAGCGAGCATTAAACCGGTGCGCCCACATCCGCCAATGCAATGTACAAGCACAGCTTTCTGCTCTCGTTTTTTTTCTTTCAGAATCTCCAAAAAACGTTTCACTTGTGCTGGTGTTGGTGTGGTATAATCCTCAATAAAAAGTTCATAATGTTCGAAATCTTTCGTGAAATTTATCTGGGATTTAACAATGTTGATCTCTTCTGCTAGGGAAATGATTACTTTAATTCTCAATGCTTTAATCTTTTCAAAGTCTTCTGCTGTTTGTGGGAGTTCAGAGCCAAATAGTTCTCCATCTCGAATGATAAATATTGTAAAGCTCAATCCAATCCTTCCTTTGTTGGGGCGTTTTCCTTGTATTTTCTTCTCCTTAAATCTTATCATCTAAGCCTAAATAGCGTTTTTCTGCTCCTGCTGCTTCCTTACGCCGTCGCAAAGTTTCTTCATCCAAGAATTCATCCTTTTCTTCGCCGGGTTTTGGCTCCATACGTTTTGCGCGGATGTAATAAGTTACCGTAGATAATACCACTAGAAATGCTGCAAGTATTCCAATAGTAATTGTGATTGGATTTCTTCCTGAACCATTGATTGCTAAATTCAATTCTATTTCAAAATACCCTTCTGCATAACCTGTCGAAGCCAAGGCAAAATAAATGGTGCTTGTATTCACGATTAGAAAAGTCTGAGAAGAGCTTGCTACTACTTCTTTTGTTTTACCATTAACAGTTGCATTTACAGCACCTGTTGTGACAGTAACTGTAATACTTCCATTGTAATTTTTGTCAGAATGAAGGTCCAAAAAAACCTTGCTGTCTTGATTGATTATAAAATTCTGTTTGGTGTAAGAAGCTGTTGTTATTTGTACAGAAGTTATTCCTAAGATTATGAGAATGCCTATGAAAACAAGCTGGTTACTCTTCCAAAAACGCGTTATATTTATCACCAAGTTATTTCTCACCCATCGTTGTTTTTGAGCCCCATTTTTTGCTGAGTGTTGTTGCCCCTTCTTTTTCAGAGGCATTCGTCTTTTCCGTATCATCTTCGATAATATTAAAAACAATGAATTCTTCACCCTCATCAGTTGTGAAAACACTATAGTTGTCACCAGTTTGCGATTCTTTCGTCTTTAATAATTGTTTTTCGATTTCTTCACAATTCACAAAGTCAATTGGTAGTTTGCTTTTTTTAATAATATTGAAAAGGTAACGTGCAATTCGTTCATTTGTTTCGAATCGAATTTCAATGCTTCTCGGATGATATGTTTTCTCAGTTAGCCTTGTCTTATCATGAATTCGTGAAAACAACGACATGCCTTCCGGGGTGTTTGGGAGAATCAAATGAAAACAATAGGTTTTTAAAATTTTGAGGATCCGATTAACCAGCAAATCTAAATGAAGCCCTTTTTTAGCGCTTATACAAACAGCCTTTTTCCCTGTCAGTGTTTCGACAACAGCTGCTTTCTCCTCTACTTTTTGAGCGATATCTATTTTATTTAGAACCGGGAGGAGGGGAATTTGTTCTGCCTCAATTGCAGTTAAAGTATTGATGGAAGCCAAGACTTTCTTCTTGATATTCTCAATAGAATCATTCGCATCAATAAGTAGGAGTATCAGATCAGCCTCATTGATTTCTTTGAGGGTAGCATAAAAAGCTTCGATTAATGCATGGGGTAGCCTTGATATCAACCCAACAGTATCGGTAATGAGAATTTTTCTACCTAAAGCATCAAAACTTCTTGTAGTAGTATCAAGGGTTGTAAACATTCTTCCACTTACTTCGACGCCTGCGCTAGTTAAACAATTCATTAAAGTGCTTTTCCCGGCATTAGTATAGCCAGCTATTGCCACTAAATCAAAGCCTGATAGTAATCGCCTTTTTCGGCGGACATCTTTTGACTTTCGGATCAAATCGAGTTTTTTTTCAAGTTTTTTTATTAGAGCATGACGCGAAGTAACTGTGCGATGACTCTCAGACCTTGCTCCTCCTTCCTTTTTTAACGCTGCTAAACGGATTTGTGTTATTGCTTCTTGTGTGCCGGCTCGGTTTATGAAAATCTCGAGTATTAATTCGAACCGGTCAATTATGGGGGCATGCCACATAGCCTGGAGATTTTTCCGTTGAATGGCATCGATTTTATTTTCAATTATCACCACATCTGCTTCAAGTTCTTTAATGCGTCCCTTTATTTCTTTGGCTTTACCCTTCCCGAAAAGGTAGGGGGCTGTTGGAGCGTCTAATTTTTGGGTTATTCTATCAACGACTTCATATCCGGCAACATGGGCTAATTCGGATAATTCTGCAAGATGGTCACCTTCTCGTCTATTGAAAACTACCTCTGTAAGGATTGCTTTCTTTTTCTTGGTTTTATATTGAGAAGGCATGAAAAATCATCTTGTATTTTTGGTTATGATAATCTTTCCTTTGTGGAGATTTTAATTCTTTATACCATTTTTACCTTTTCATAGGCTTCAAGCTGGGCATTTTCTTACTAAAAAGAAGCCTTAAAAGCTCACAGAAAAATTCCTTGATAAAAACAACATTCCGAGATGACTTCTTTGTTGGAAGATATTCATGAGAAAAACCCTGAAGAGATTAAGAAGGAGTTGCAAAGGCTTCAAGAGCTTTTAGAGAAAGAACCGACAAGAGCAGATGTACTCTTAGAAATTTCTTCTTGCCTTCGTCATCTTAACAATTACGAAGAGGCACTGAAAGTGCATGAACAATTAATCACACTCTATCCTGAAAACTTTGAATATAAATTTATGAAAGGGATCGTTATGTTTGAGTGTGGTAAATATACTGAAGCGTTACCGGTATTTGATGAGCTCCTTGCTCTTGACCCAACGAATCGCGATGTACTTTTTAACAAAGCACTTGTTTTAAAGTCCCTCAACCGGCAACAAGAAGCTAAAGAGTTTATGAAGCTCGCTTTAAGAAGAGCTGAGAAGTGAGAACCGCTTTTCCTCGAAGAACTATTTAGGAGAAGTTTATAACCTTCTTTTTTAATATAGAACTGATAAAAGAGTTTGGATTCCGGGAATTACCATGTCTGAAAAACAAATCAATGGTTTTGACATAGAAATTTCTTCGAAAATCTCCCTTGCAAAAGCAAAGCTAAAAGCTTTAACAGAAGAAGTAAAAACATTGGAACTCGCTCTTGCGCCTTTGCCTGCTCCAGTTACTTCCAAGAGAATTGCTGCTTTAGATGGTGGCGGGTATTCTGCAGAATTATTTGGTGTTACGATTTTTCCTGTAAGGGCTGCGGGTGCCGTTTTCGAGGAAGGGAAAGAGCCACTTTGGATTGAGAAAAATAACGTTGATATATTGACTATCGAGGAGGACCCGAAAAACTTCGGCTCATTACTGCGTGACATTTTAGAAGTTGAAGTAGCAATAGAATTAGCCCAACATAAACCCGACTTTCTCCTTCTTGATGGTTCGATAACAAATCTTGGCTATAAAGGGATTCCTCGGAGCCTTCAGTTCTTACTCGAGGAAAAAAAGGAGCTTTCAGAAGAGGGTATTGGATCGCGCTTTCACAAATTGTTTCTGAAATATCTACGAAAAGCTTACGAACTGATTGAGACCTGCATTGCTAATGACGTCATTCTCATTGGTGTTTCAAAAGACTCGAGAGCAAATGTCTTAGTGAAAAAACTTTATGGTAAAAAAAAGATACCTGCAATTAGCGACACATCATTGATTCGTTTAAAAGAAGGGGGAAAAACAGGCTTTACCACACCAATTGATTTTAAACCGCGAATTCGTGACATTCGTAAACGCATCTGGGAAGCTGCCAATGTTTTTACCAATGAAAAATTACAAAGCTATTATTTAACTTATTTTATTCTGAAAGAGAATGCTATTCCTATCCGGGTTGATTCTTTGCTCCCACAAAAAGACAAACTAAAGGACATTCAAGAAATGATGGTAACTTATCATGATGACAATGGCTTTATCACTCCTCCCTATTTAACACATAAACGCGCGCATATGTCTCCACAATTAGGAGAACGATTAGTTAATTTAATTATTGAAAGTGTTCTCGACGATTCCCCGGAGCTCTACCAAGCTTTTCTGAGTAGAAAACGGCGAGACATTATCCAATGAAAAAAGTGACGTTATTACCAATCGAAATATATTTTACTCATAAATTAAATTAGTAAAGATATGTCCTTAGTAGGAAAGGAAAAATCGCAGGTAATTCTTTTTTGCGGACTTTCCAATGCCGGAAAAACAACCATCTTAAATATCTTCACCAAAGGTGATGTCTATAAAACGGCTCCTACTTTAGGCATTTCACTGAGTACCTTTAAAGTAAAAGATATGAATTTTCGCATTTTTGATCTGGGTGGACAGGAGAAATTCCGGGAAGAGATCATCCCTTTATTGCCTTTTGCCGATGCGATTGTCTTTGTTATCGATGGTGCAGATGTGAAACGATTTAAAGAAGTGCAGAATGAATTCCAACGCATCTTGAAAAACAGCAAGAAAAAACTAACGCCCATCTGTGTCCTTCGCCACAAGTCGGATTTAAAAAAAGTCATGAAAACGAATGTTATCATCTCAAAATTAGGACTAAAACGCGTAATAAATCGCCATTGGAAGGTGATTAGTAGTAGTGCTGTGACTCTTGAGGGGTTGAAGGAACTTTATGATTGGATCCTGGAAGAAACAATAGGCGAAACTTACAAATTTGAAATTCCACGAAAAAAAGAAGACAGATATACTTTTCACTATCCCTGTCCGATGTTAAAAGAAATGCCTGATGGCGCAACTTTTTGCTTGAATCAAAATGAGTTTATCGAAACACAAAGATTAATTTTTGGGTTTCATGAGGAAGTAAACCAGATGGTTCTTAAAGCTATCCCAGAACTTCAAAAAGAATCATTCGAAACAGTTGGAATAGATATTTGCCCTGACTTCTGTATTGTTATCAATAATGAGAAATATCTTCGCTGCCCGGTGACAAAGAAAATAATTGAAACACGCGGAATTAAGTGCAGCGTAAAAAGGTATGAAGACGCACTGATTCTTTCACAAATCTATGGACGAAAAATTGGTACCGATATTTGTCGAGAATGTCTTTACAAGATCATCCTTGCTCCAGAGACGATTTTAAATGAAGAAGAAGTTAAACGTTTGCAAAAAACTTTCAAATAATTTTTCTTTTATTAATAAAAAATAATAAAGGGTCATTTTAAAGAGTACAAACAACAACAAGTCCTTCTGCGTGGTAAGTTTATGCTAGACCAAAAAGAACTAACGTTCATTTTACTCGACATTGATTATATTATTGATGAATCAGATACTGCTCCGGCGATACGGCTATTTGGCAAGACAAAGAAGGAACTTGTTCTTATCAAGATTAAAGATTTCTTACCCTATTTTTTTATTACGAAAAAAGCCGGGCTACGAGAATTTTTAACGCAAGATCTGCAAGTGAAACAATGGCTTCAAAAAATTGAAGAAGTGAAAAAAAAGCGCTATTTTGGAGGAGAGATTCTTTCACTCTTGAAAGTTTATGGCTCTCACCCAGAAAGAACACCACAAATTCGTGAGCGCATCCAACGAGCCGGCTTTGAAATACATGAAGCCGATATTCCATTTGTGAAACGCTTCCTCCTTGATACTGCCGTTGGTGGTTTAAACGTTTTAACAATGGGATTAGACAAGCTTGAGAAATTTCAGAATAAAATAGTAGGTGAAGGCAGTTATCGCCATTTGAGAGCCACTTCTAAAACAGAAATACCTTCAGCGGATTTTTTTTATAAATTGAAAATTTTGGCTTTTGATATTGAAGTTGACCAGCAAAATGAGACTATCCAACAATTACTCAAGAAAAAAGACAAAAGAATTACCGTTATTTCTATTGTTTGGGGCACAACCAGTCAAGAAAAGCACTCTAAAGTTTTCCTATTAGAGAAATTGACTAACGATGCTGAAAGAACACTTTTAGAAGATTTCCTACACGAGCTTGAAATCATTCAACCTGATGTTTTAACGACATTCAACGGGGATAAATTTGACTTGCCCTATTTGCTTTCCCGAATGGAGAAATTAAACATTCCTTCTCGGCGCTTATCCCTTTTTCAAGAAGATCAAGTCTTTTACTCGAGTCGTTATCGCTGTTACCGTATTAAGGGACGTATCTCTTATGATCTTTCTCCCCGTACTTGGGGGATTCATCCCATCTCTGGGAAAAAAGGTTTGGGTGATATTGCTGAAACACTTCTCGGGAGAACAAAGGTAGAAATTTCTCAGCCAACTGGCGAGTTATGGCGAAAAGCCTTTTTAAATGGTGATAGTGCAGCTAAAGAAAAACTCTATCACTACTCCTTAATGGATAGTCAATTAACATATGATCTTTTTTGGAAACTTGGAATTAATGGTTGGCTCGAGATAATACGATTAACCGGCTACCCACCTGGTGAAGCGCCCGGAAGCACCGAACGGATCCAGGGCGAATTTGAATTAATGCGTTTTGCAAAGAAGAAAGGGGTGCTAATTCCGATGGCCCCCTCTGATGACGAAATTGTCCGACGAAGAGAAGAACATCGAAAGAATCCTCATGCCGGCGGAACCGTTCTTGTTCCAAAAGGGAGGCTCCATTTAGCGGTGATTATCAGTGATTTCCGAAGCATGTATCCCAGCGTTTGTGTCGCTCATAATATTGGTGGTGAAACTTTAAAACGATTAAAGGAAGTCCGAAATGCCAATCCTTTGGAGCTTTTTCGCTCAAAACCGCAATCTTGCCTGTCATTAATGGAAGAGACACTCATTAATCGCCGGCAAGAAACAAAACAACGCATTAAAAGCCTTGAACATAAAATTGCTCAAGAAAAAAGCCCTTCGAAATTACGACAACTTCAAGAAGAGCTGGAAATCCTTGATAAAGAGCAATATTCTTTGAAAATTGTTGCTAATAGTATGTATGGAGCACATAATTACATTCGAAGTCGTTTTTATTCCATCACTTTAGGAAATGCAATAACCAATATCGCTCGAACATATATTTTACGAATGGAAGAGTACCTCAAAACAGTTTCAAAAAAAGTCACCCCAGTTGAAATAATTTATGGAGACACAGACTCTGCCTTTATTAAAATGCAGGACCCGTCATTGGTATTGAAAGTTTATACTGAAAAAAATCCTGCAACCAAAGAGCGCTACCTTCATCAGCTTCACCAACAAGTTGCTAAAATTCTTGCCGTTTTAAACAAACAATTCCCTTCAGCAATGGAGCTCACTCTTGAAGACATCGCTTATAAATTGATCTTTAAACCAGGCCGAGCCAAAGCATATAGTTACTTCAGCATTCTCAAAAATGAATTGAAAATCACCGGCTTTGAAGCTATAAGATCAGATTGGTCTTTATTGGCGCGCGAATCACAAAAAAAGGTTTTAAAATACATTCTGACTGAACCTGTGGTTGATGAAAAATCCCTTCTAACAACATCCTCGAATAAAATTGAAAAAGATACAGGAGTACAGAAAGCAAAAGAATACTTACTAAACTTGGTCGAGCAAATTTTAACAATGCCTTTCGAAGAATTGCTCCCTAAAACACTGATTCGTTCTCCACTAAGAAAAAATCCAAAGGAATACAAAACTAAAGTTCCAGTAATCCAAGCGTTTCTTGATTATGTGAAAAGAGAAGGGCTTAACCCTGACACCGCTTGGCAAGAATTTGATAAATTTCCTTGGGTAATTACCCCCGGCAAAGGAATAATTAGCGATCGAGCGCGACACCCAAAATATGCCAAAGAAATCGATCGCGAATATTATCTCTCCGAGATTCTACGAGCATCCAGAGGGTTTGGCATAAAATTATCAGTGAGAGAAATAAAAATGGCTTTTTCGTGTGAACCCATCGATGAGATTTTAAAGAGACTTCCTGCCAAAAAGGAGGAAGAAAACAGTTACACCCATTCTCGGAGAAAAAGATCAAAACAAACAAAACTTAGTGGGTATTTAAATAATGATGAAAAGAACAACTAATCTCAATTATGCTTCTCTAAAGTGAAAAGTAAGAATCAAAGAAAAAATAGGGTGTTTAAATAATGGTTGATTCTTTTTCGATTCGTTCTTTTCTTTTCTTAATTTGATTTTGAACCATTCTTACAATGTAATAAACGATAATAACCGGAATTGTCAGAACTAGTCCACATAAAAACGTTCCAAATATCGCCCATCCAATAGTCGGAGTACCTGCCATTTAATACACCATCATAGTTTTTATTATTCTAATTTTTCGTTTACTTAAAAGATTTTTCACTATTACTAATTCCACCAGTTTATCTCGAGTGATTATGTTATAAGGGTTTTTAATGTTTGTACGAGAAAGTCAGGTTGTTCTTGCTCCAGCTCTACTTTCGAATGTTTTCCGCTTGCTACAGCAATAACTTTCATGCCCGCATTTTTTGCTGCTTTAATATCATGTGTCGAGTCGCCTATTACTAAACAGCTGTCTATTGAACAACGGCCCTTTTTTGCTGCAACAAGAAAAACTTCAGGATTTGGTTTTCCAACTGAGATATCTTCCTCGGTCACAATGGCATCAAAATAAACTTCCAGGGTAGTTGCTTCGAGGATTTTTTTAACATTATAGCTTGGTGTTGAGGAAGCCAAACAAAGTGTTTTATGGTTTGCTTTTAAGAGCTTGAGGATCTCTTCAGCCCCAGGCATTTTATAAACAGTAGTTAAAAGTTTGCTGAGTTTTTGCTCTTTTTCCTGTGTGAGCATTTCAAGTTTTTTCGGAGCATCAACCAAATTAGAGAGTAAAGTTAGAAGGGTATCTTTTGGTGTTCGACCCATGTTTTCAGCTATTTTATCATACGAAATTTTTAATCCTTTTTCAGCGAACAATTGTTGAAAAGCTTTGATGTGAAATTCGAGCGTGTCAACTAAAGTGCCATCTAAGTCGAAAATAATGCAATCTACGCCCCATTTTTTTACTAATTGTAGAAGTAATTTTTCCATTGGCAGTAACCTTTTTTTTCATTAATTAGCAAGTAGTATTTTGAGGAGAGCAATAAAGATTTATCTAAAAGTATAATAGGGGAAATTTTTTGTTTAAAGCATCAAAGTAATTATTGAAGTCGGTGTTTTTCTATGCCGGATGAAACTACTAACGACACCTCCAATGTAACTTTGGAGCCCGAAGTTCCAGAAGCTGAGAAAGAAAAGTCCATGCTCCCAAAATGGGCAGACTTGGAATTTGTTCCAAATAAAAAACGATTCATAATTTTAACGATTGTTTTCAGCGTTTTACAAATTGCTGGGATACTCGCTTTTACCTATGGATTTCTAAATAGATATGAACAAGGTTTATTTGACTTTGGCATCTTTATTTTTGCCCCTTTTACAGGTTTAGCAATATCCTATCTTGTTGAGAATAAGAAAGAAGCTGTTGGTGTAAGTGCCATTGTTGGTGCCAGTGCAATAATCAGTTCTTTAGTTGTCTATATTATTGTCGAGGTAACGTTGGGTATTCCCCAACCATTTGAATTTAATGTTTATACCGTGATCGCTATACCTATTGTTTTCTATCTGTTGGAAATTGCCTTAACATATACTTTGGCAAGAATAAGAGGGATCTATCGAAGGATTGGAGATAGTTCTATTCCCCGGGAAAGTGATGAAGCTTTGATAGCAGAACTACGCAAAAGCAGGATCGAACTTGGTTTAGAAGAACCACCTATAGAAGAAGCTGCAACGGAGGAAACAGAAGAAGAACCCCTTTCGCCCGTAGAGAAATTACAAGAAGAATAAAAATGATGGCGGGGAATTGCTCCCCGACCAGGCATTAATCAAGAGGGATTTTCGGCCTTCCTTCGCATTTTGCTTTCTTATCAGCTACTAAAGCAATTGCAAGAGTGCCAAAGATAGTTACATTATTGTTTTGAAAATAATTAAATACTCCTTTATGACAATCTATGAACTGTTCAGTACTTTTCTAAACTTTTGTGAACTATGCTGAACCATTTTTTAACGTTTTTCCCAACCTAATTTATACACTGTATTCCTAGGAAATTCTTTAATCCTTTTTTTAAAAAATCACTTGAAAATCCCACAACCTTTCAAAAAGAGTCCCTTAAGTTTGAAAAACTTTTTGTTCATGAACTGTTCAAAAATATCTGAACAATAGCAAATAGCTTTTTAAGGTAGGAAAGCATTTGAAATATAGAAAAAACAAGCTATATTCATGAGTTTGAGGAGAAAAATGATATTACCTAAAAAGAACATGTTATTGGGGTTAAGCATTTTACTGCTATTTCTCTCGCCTTTTTTTCAATTATTTACTCCTGTTTTTGGACAAGTGAATTTAGTGGAGGAAGAGGATCTCTTTAGAATCTACTCAGGCGAAAATTATAATATAATAATTCCTAAAAACAAAGGGCCGGAAATTTCATTCGAGAAAACGAATTTTGGTGAGTTGAAGCTCAAGTTTAGCTATCTCTCAGAATACTTTTCGCCTTCCACCTATCTAAGTTCGATGGAACACTTGACAGGAAAAGCTTACAACCTCAATTATCTTTTATGGGAAGCTTTTGGTGTTTCAGAACCGACACGAGCATATGTGAACATGTCTCGAGGTGCACTTGACCACAATGCTTCTCTCACATTTTCTATTGTGTCGTTAGATACAAATAAATCCATCAATGGATACAAGATTACTCCTTTGGAATCCACTTTCTTGGAATTAACATTAACAAATTGGACCTTTTCTGCTGGCACAAATGGTTTAGCATTTAGAATTGTAACCTTCTTAGAAGAGCCGAATTATTATGAACGCCTTGGACCTTTTGTAGACATTGAGAATGATCAATATGTTGTCCAGATTCTGGGAGCGCAGTACATCTTCGAGCTACGTTTTAACCAGTTTTTGACGATTCTCACAGACAAACAAAAAGAAGAATCGTACTTTTCAATGTTTTTTGTCAATTACAACATTGCTACAAAAGAGCATGCACCAGCAGACTTTTGGGTATCAATCCCTTCTCGAGGTGACATCAGAAAAATCATCCTAACATTTGTTTGTACAATTATTCCCCAACAAACAGCATCTACAAATGGGTTTACTATGATAGCCATTATAATTTCCTTAGCAACAATGCTCTATTCTAAAAAATGGTTAAACCAAAGAAGGAAAAGAGGGGTGCGCAATGAATAAAAGAATAAGATTCTTAACTCACATTTTAATTCTCGGCTTTATTTTTAATGCAATAATCATTATCAATATTGTAGGAGAAAAAAACGAGTTGTCTCTCCCTCAAGAGAGACCGATCAGTCAAGGAGTAGCAATAAAACAAGCCAGACTATTTACAATTAGAGACCTCAATAAGAATCTTTCAAGATTGCTTTACAAGCTATCTGTGAATGTTGATGAGAACGGCAATGATGCAGAATTTAGCACCCAATTTACGTATCAGAATACCGGATATGCAAATGTCAGTTACATTATACATCGCCTCGATATTGTCACTATTTTGACAAATAATCGATTGTCTTCTATTACTGTTTATGACTCGAAAGGCAATTTGTATTATCAATGGGAAATTTTCACAAATTATCATTTAATCAATATTTCTTTACGGGAACCCCTGGAACCATTTGGTTTCTATTCCTTCACAGTTTCATACATTTTAGAAAATTCCATTGTTTTTCAGGCAGAATTAAATAAATTATACATTTTTGAATGGTCGATTACTCACGACGAAGATGTGGAACAATTTTCCCTAACATTAACACTACCAACACCATTTAAGCTATATAATAAAACAAATATCGAGCCTGCACCAAATTTCCAATCCAGCGATGGCAGGCGACTCGAGTGGAATTACAATAATATCAAAATGGATGACACCCAAACATGGATCGTTCGTTTCCAAGAATATCCATCAACCGACAATATCAATACTTTCAATATGAAATTTTGGGCATTTTTAATTGTAACATTTCTTCTAGGTGGTATTGTAGGGAGCCTTTCAACGTATTTCTATTTAAAGTCAAAGGCAGAATTCGAGAAAAAAGAAATAGTTGAAACATTACTTTCAGAGCCCGAGAGAGAAATTTTGGAAATAATTAAACGAGAAAACGGCGTTACAACACAAAGTAAAATTGGTTCTATAAGTGGGTTTTCAAAGGCAAAAGTCTCTTACTACCTTTCTCAGTTAGAAGAGAAGGGGGTCATACAGCGTGAACGCTGGGGAAGGATGAATCGCATAAAAATTATCGATGAATCGTTTGATTAAAGGCGTACGAGGAATTTTTCAAAAATAATTCTGAAAAGGAATAAGATTTACCATTAAATTGTAATAGCAAAAAAAGAATGAATAATTAGTTAGGAAAATGAACCCAAAAGCATCCAACCATAACATGAAGTATTCCAAACTTCTTTTAACGATACTCCTATCTTTACTTATTGTTAATAGCTTTTGGTATAACGGTCCAATTAATAATTTTCACTTGAAATCAAACTCACAGCCGGAGCTTGAAGGAAAAACTCACCAAATAACAATGAACGATACAAAAGCCTTCTCAGAAAACTCCGTTTGGAGCCAACCTCAACAGGTGACGTTTCCGGCATTGGAGCATGGAGAATATATTATTCGCCACGATTCTACCGGCGTGTATCATTGCATTTTCATTAAACATCTCTCATTATATGGTTACAGTCTCAATTACATGAAGAGCGACACAAACACCACTGCTCATTGGGCCCTACCACAACAGTTCAAAGTGATGGATTCGACTATAGAAAACCTTCAGCTCGTATTAGCAAACAATACCCTCTATTTAGCATTTATAGCAAGAAGAGAAATTCAGAACGAAGTCGTATTTTTATTCAAAAACATTGAGAGTAATCATTGGTCCAATATAACAACTATTAGCCGCAGTTTAAAACAACATTACTCGAGTCTAACGATGGAATTAGCCGAAAAAAACGTTCTTGACATAGCCTGGGTGAGCACGAAAAAAGAGACAGAGAACAATGAGGTAGTAAGTGCAGTACAACTAGTCCGAATATTTCTTCCGGATGGTTCAATATCAACTCCACTACAACTCTTTAAAGAATACTCGCCACTTAAAATTCACTTAAAGACTTTTCTTTCTGGGGTCTTGGGAGCCATTATAGTTACATGGGACGGTTCATTTGAAGGAAATGAACTTTACATGGCAGCATCTTTAAATGATGGAATTAGCTGGGAAAACATTTCTTTGTTGGATACTTATGATGTTCCCATTGATGAGCTTCATGTTTTCAAAAGTAATCTTACAAAAGGTTTTCATATTCTTTGGACTGCCGATGATGTTTCCAAAGAACTTGTTTATCTCGAAGTTTTTGCTAACGGTTCTATCAATACTCCACAACGAATCTTGAATAATCCAAATTATAACGCCTTTATTGCTGGCATTGTGGAAGATGAGCTTACCAATGATCTTTATGTTTTTTATGAAGAAGATGTTAGTGCTCAAATGAATATATTTTATAAAAAGCGATTTGGTGACACGCAGACTTGGCAAATCAGTGAAGCGATAACAACAACCGGGAAAGCAACCAACTCGCTTTTTATTCCAAGTTACTCCCAAGAAACAGGATACTTGGGCGACATTTTCTTTTTTGATCTTGACGTTTTAGTAGCAATGGGTTTCAATAAATCAGGAGACCTTTCTTCTGCAGAAAAGGTGCTATTTACTACTGTTGAAAATAACAAAGGGTCAATCGTTGTTGATCAAGAGGGGGTTATACATTTTGTTTGGGAACATGCGGGGTGGTTTAACTCAAAAATCTATTATCAACGAAGATATCAAAATGATTCTTGGGAATTTATTGGAAGTATTACTGCCGGAGGGATTATTGAAGCTGAAAATCCAAAATTATTAATCGATTCGAAAAATACCCTCTACTGTCTTTTTATTGCTGATGATATCATGGGTCCGTTCGATGGGTTATTCCTTATGACAAAAAATTTCCATCAAGAGAATTGGAGTAAGCCTCTATTGATTAAGGAACCTGAGAATTATGCTGAAAAAAATAATTATGATGCAATTATTGATGCTAATGATACTCTTCATATTGTTTGGGGAGAACAAATAAGCATCTATCAAAATAAACTCTACTATAGTTACAAACTCGAGGGAGAACAAAATTTCACATCAATGACTTTATTGGAAAATTCGCAACAAATTTCAGCCATTACCCCTAATCTTATTGTTGATTCTCTCGGGACCCTCCATTTATCTTATACACTTTTTGACCGCAATATTCCTGCCAGCTATATTAAATATAACTCAAAACCATATGCAAAAGATTGGTTAGAAGAGCAAACCCTAGAAGTAGCAACAAATAGTTTATTGGTCCGGCCATTACAACTAATTGATTCACAAGATACCCTCGAGATTATTTTTCTCAAAAAATACTATAGTGGTCCCTACCTCGTGTCAGATTCAATCCTTTTCACAAAAAAACCTGGCAGCAATTGGAAGAAAATTGGCGCTGTTTTTGAAAAAGAAGGAACAAATTACCACGCGTTTTTCAACCTGGCGAATGGCTCACTGATCTACGTACAGCATTTAACGAATCTCCCGACTGATGAATTTACACAAGAAGGCGTGGATTTGGTGGCTGTTCGAATAAAGACCATCACAGGGTGGGCAAAAAGGGAAATATTGTTTAATAATCCGGCATTTGGAAGTGAACCTCTTGGACTCTATGATACCATTAGAAACAATGTTATTATAGGGGTCCAGGAACGACGAGGACCAAAAACGCAATTTCATTTTATCTCGAGACAAATTGATACAGACAATGATAATCTTGGGGATTTCGATGAGGAATACTTCGGCACCAATCCAAATGTGCCAGATAGCGATAACGACACGTTATTAGATGGCGTGGAAATTTACACCTATTTTACAAATCCCGCCTTGAGCGACACGGATTGGGATAATCTTTCAGATGGGGTAGAAGTTTCTCAGTATTTTTCAGACCCATTGAAAATCGATACAGATAATGATGGGTTGTTTGATGGGGAGGAAGCAACCATCTGGCATACTGACCCCACAACAGATGACACGGATTCAGATGGATTGGATGATTTTGACGAAATTTTCATCTATTTTACTGACCCAACAAATAACGACACAGAAGGCGATGGCACACCGGATGCCTGGGAAGTATTCTACTCACTTGACCCCTTAACCAACGATAGCTATCTTGACCTCGATAATGATCGACTAACTAATCTTGAGGAATTTAGCAGTAAAACCAACCCACTTGTAAATGATACTGATGGCGATGGCCTGTCGGATGGTGCAGAAGTCAAAGATTGGTACACCGATCCATTGAATATTGACACAGATTCTGATACAATTAGTGATGCTGATGAAGTGTTGCGATTTGGAACGAACCCTCTATTACCTGACACCGATGGAGACGGATTCACAGACAGAGAAGAAATAAATGCCGGAACTGACCCTCTGAAGAAACAGGACAATCCTTTGACACAAAAGGTTAAACGCATTATTCTTAACACAAGTCTCCCAATTATCCTTCTAAGCTCTTTAATTCTCTATTTAGAAATCCGCTATCGTAAAAAGATGAAAAAAATAAAAGAAAAGGAGAAAAATATTCAAGTCGATCCTCCTTAATAGAAAAATTTTCAACCAAAAATTAAAACGAATTTTACCGCATTCGAAACTCATATTTAATAGTGCGACAAGAGTAAGCTTAGAATACAACAAATTACAGGGACAATTATAATATTAATTGTTAAAATGCCATATTTCCTCTAGGTAAATGGCAATATGTAAATGTAAAATTATGAACTTAAAAGCAACTAAATTAAAGAAGGCTCTTATATGATTCATAAAATAATTGTCATCGACCAAAGAACAACCGTAGGGCAAGTGCTCTATGATGATGGGCTTGTTCCTTTAGAAACCGACCTACTCACAGGCTTCATTTCAGCTTTAAGCGCTTTTGCTAAATGTTTAGGAGAGGAGTCTATTGAGTTCAAAGGAGCAGACCTCGGTGACAATCGGTTTTCTTTAATCACTCGCGACCACCTAACTTATGCCGTCTTTCAAGATCTATTTGATAATGAGCCATTTGCTCGCTTGGCACTAAAAGAAATTATTGACATCTATCATGACGAACTTTTAACAATGAACCTCGCATTAGAACAGGTGCGAAAGACAATTACAAAAGAAATCACCAACCTCATTGAAACAGAATATTTCCCGGTGAACATCCTAAAAACAATCAATAACGAAATTGAAGAAATCATCGCTTCTTCCGGACTGAATTTTGATTTAATGTTTCTCTCGAGTATAAATCATGGCATCATTCAAGTTTGGCGCCGACCTATCAACCCCAGTATTATGAAACAATTCCTGGATATCATATCGAAAATCCCTCTTGAGATGAGCTGGATGGCTGAAGGGAAAACCTCGAATTACAACATTTTAGACTTGAATGACGACATCATGACAGATTTTGAAGCGTGGATGATAAAACGTATCAGTTCAACAAGCTATTTCATAGCTGGGCGAGCATTGACAAACAATGCAGAGGAACAGAAAGAAAGACTATCATCCAAACTCTCACTAATTTTTGAGCAAATCGCAAAAATAATTGAAAAAGCACTTGAGAAAGAATGGATTGCAATGGCACAAAGCGGCTAATTTTAAAATTTTGCAAAAATTTATACCATCTTTTTAGTATATTTCTCAAAACTGACAAAACAGCAGAGAAAAAGAGGGTGGAAAATGGTTCAAGAGCAAAAGTTAAACAAAATGCTTTCAGCAGGGTTAATTGCTTTACGGCAAAATAAAAATAACGAAGCATTGCAAATCTTTGAGAAGATTCTCGAAATCGACCCTACTAACTCAATGGCTTGGAACAATAAAGGCGTAGCATTACGGAAACTGAAAAAAATTGAAGAAGCAATTGAATGCTTTAATAAAGCGTTGAGTATTGAACCAAAACTAATACGAGCGATGATAAATAAAGCCAGAGCATTGAAAATGCAAAAGAAATTCGACCTGGCATTGTTCGTCTATGAAGATATTCTCGAGATAGAACCAAAAAATGAAGAAGCACTTGAGGAAAGCAACCGCGTGAGAACCATCCTCACAAGGCAAGCAAAAGCAACACAGGAAGAACAAGCAGAGCTAAAGGAAGAAGAAAGAAAGCTCTTTATTGAAAGACGAGAGGAACTAAAGGAATTTTTAGATGATTCGAAAAGCAACATCCGTGATTCTGTAAAACGGATTGCCGGGATATACGAATCAGGGATAAAAGAAGAAGCCATCGAACATCGGAATAGGATTTTAAATGCAATAATTGAATTCAATGAACAATTACAAGAGCGACTTAAACAGATCGCCGGGGACTTTATCTTCCTCGATTTCGCGGAAGAGAATCGTGACCTGCTTGACGATTGGATTGCTTTTAAAGAAGAAATGCTCTTTCAATTAAAAAAATTAGAATAATTTTTAAATTCTCTTTCCCTATGAGATAGAGAAAAATACTAGAAGAGTAATACTTCTGTATATCCTCAGGTAATACTGGAGTACTAACCTTATATTAACCCTATTTAAATAACGTATTTGCAGAAGAATATCTACCGATATATGAAATTTCGACACCACAAATAAGCCGAGGATGTAGTGTGTCGAAAGATGACAGTTCAGAACTGTCAGCTGAGGTGAACAAGTTTGATGAGACTATTAACAGTGCACGTTCCTGATGGATTTTTAGAAGGGCTAGATGAACTCGTACGACAAAAACGGTACGCAAATAGAAGCGAAATCATTAGAATAGCAATTCGCGATCTCTTACGAGAAGAACTCTGGGATCAGCGTTAATGCTTTTTTGATTTCAATCTTATTCTTCCCTTTTCTTTTCTTTTCTTTTCTTTCTTTGTTTTTATATTTCTGCCAAAAATCTTTCGAGAGCTTTTGAATCATTTAGATTTATTACTGGAATTTCGAGCATTTGACTGAGAATCGCAAATTCTTTTGAAAAGTTTCCCGGCGTAACTGACAAATGATTAGTGCCAAGCGCCTTTATGAAAAGGTCTTGTTCTACCGGTACCTCAATTGCGGTATAGGGCCAAGTTGCGCCCCATGTTCCTACTTTTGGTTCCTTTCCTGGAACAATTTTTCCTGTGCCAACTTGGAAATAGTGCTTCCCTGCAATGCGGATTAGCCTTGCAAAAGTCACTACTCCATCCGTGGTTGGGGGAGTATGATATTTGATCGCCGCTCCTGCAACACCTTGGCATTGTGGCTCAAGAGAGATTTGCTTGAGGTTTTCCAAAGGATTTTCTTTTAGAGTAGCATAAAAAATACTTGCCGCTCCGCAATTACCAAGGACAAAATAATTTTCTTCAAAAAATCGAACGTCACCAAAAAGCGGAGGATATTGCGGGTTTAAACCATAAAGAAGAGCAGAGGTTATGAGACCTTTAATATCTCCTTCACAAACAGTTGGGATTATCTCTTTCTCGGGTTCCTCACTATCACTATTGAAAGGAAGAAAAGCCGGCAAGAAACAAGGGGTGATGCCATACTGTACGCTTAGTTCAGGTTGACATTTTATTGAAACGCCAATAATTCGTTCGCCATTTTGAATATAAGTTTTAATAATATCTTTCGCCACCAAATACAGAGCAATTTGCTTTTGCAAAGTCTGTTCTGAGAGCATTTTATCATCATAGAGAATCTTTACTTGATTTGTCTCGAGCCAATTTTTAAAAGCAGAGATCCTTTCCGGCGCCCGAAGAAGAAGCTCTTCTGTTTTTTGAATCAGTTGGTATTGCCCTTCTGTGAAAACTTCTTCAATAAGATTAAGGCGTTGTAAAGTTGAAATATCATCTGTTAAGTGCTCCATGTGCAAAGCAGGGCCGGATCCCCAGAGCAACAATTTACCGGTTCTGACATGTTGTAAGGCTCTCATTGCCTTTAACCATGGTGTCATCTTTTCAATGTCTGCTTCTCGAGTAAACAGAAAGCGAGCGTGTTTTTTAATAAACACATTTTTCGCATTTTCCCAAAACGAGGCGCCAGTTGATGCGAGAGCGGTTATGCCGGGCCAATCCTTATTTGTTGAGGTAACCAGAGCAACAGGTGTTTGTAATTTCTCTGCTAGAGAAAGAGGGACATTGGGTTCATTCCACGTAAAGCAACCAACAATCAACGCAAAAATTTCTTCTGATTGCAATTGAGAGAGAAGTGCAAGAGCTTCTTTTTGGGTACTAATTGCCCAGATGCCTTCTTTCTTTCCTCGAGTTTGCAATGGATCAACGACAACAAAACCTTGTTGTTGAAGTGCCGAGACAAGGAGCGAATGCTGCTTCTGAATGAATTGCTCTCGCTCCTCTACTAATTTAACATCTTTTCGAGGGTCAGTAAAAGAAAGTATCCCAATTTTTGCTGGCGGAAGTGTCGAAGATCTCAATAAATATGACATAAAAATTCACAAACCTTTGCTTTTAGTAGTATTTGCTAATTTACAGCATTAATTGTACCATTCAAACTTAAATAGCTTTTACCACAAATCATTTTAATTATGGTAAAATACTTAACACAGCACGAAAATCTCTCGAGTAAGGAGTAAAGTAAATGTCTTTTCCCAGGCAAAGATTCGTTCTCGACACGACTGCTTTTACAGATTCAAAACTCTTAGAACAATTTGGTGGGACAATTAGCGATGTTGTCATTCGTTTAACTGAATTGATTAGCATCGGTCGCTTACGATTAAACATTTCTTGTTATATGCCACCTTCCACTTTTAAAGAGCTTAAGGAATTTTTGCTGGAAAACAAATGCTCTCTACGCGATGTCGACCAAGTAGAAGCATGGGTTGTCCGGAAAACCCCGGATAGATATTCCGTAATGTTATCCTCACATGTGATTTATGAATATGTTAGTGATGTCCGGAAGCGACTTGATCAAGGAATGAGCATCGTTAGAAAGGCTATTAAAGAAGCACTTAAGTACTGTGAGAAAAATATCTTTGAAGACAACCATAGCAAAAATATTAAGGATATAGAACATTCGCTGACAAGGAATTTTGAGGAAAAATACCGGCAAAAGATGCGGAGAGGTGTGCTAGACTCCTTGCCAGACATTGATACTTTAATTCTCGCAAAAGAATTGAACGCTGGCGTTGTTTCAGCCGATTCGGGCATTAAAGCGTGGGCAGAACGTATGGGTATACGGTTTGTAGAAGCATCATTCTTTCCGCAAATTATTTTAACCTATCTTGAAAGACTCGAGGATTTTCCTGAAGCATTAAAAGACTATTATAAATTACAACGAAACAACTCACAATAATTTATCATTTTACCGATGATTATTTAGAAGTGATAATGATGCAAGAAAAAGCTGCTAACGAAACACTACTGCTCCCCTTTGAACTAGAAAAAGAGAGGACAGCACAGAAAAAACGCATTTTCTACCGATCACAGGATGATTATTTCTTTGCCGGTGTTTGTGGTGGCCTGGCAAATCTCTGGAACATGGATTCAACTCTGATACGACTACTCTATATCTTCCTTACGATCATAACTGGTGGATTGATGGCTATTGTTTATCTCATCCTCATGAAAGCCATTCCTCTCGAACCTCTAGATTAAACAAACTTTTACTCTTTGAAAACGATTATAAGGAAAAGAAAGTACTAAAAAATAACCGCAAAATAAAAGTGATATCTGATGGAAAAAATTTGGGCACCATGGCGAATAGAATATATCAAACAACCAAAAGATCAAGGATGCTTCATTTGTGATATGATAAAAGCACCCGAATCCGAGGACAAAAAAAATCTTTTGCTCTATCGTGGGAAAAAAGCCATTGTTCTTTTGAATAAATATCCTTATATCACCGGGCATTTAATGATCGCTCCACTAAAACACTGCCCAAATCTTGCCGATCTCTCAGAAGAAGAAGGAAGGGAGATTTGGAACCTTACTACAAAAGCAATCGAACTTTTAAAAGTAACAATACACCCTCAAGGGTTTAATGTTGGCATAAATCTAGGGAAAGTTGCCGGTGCAGGCTTACGGACTCATGTTCATGTCCATATTGTCCCACGTTGGGGCGGGGACACAAACTTTATGCCTGTAGTTGCGAACACGCGAGTTCTCTCTCAAGCACTAGAAGAAACATATGAGGAACTAATGAAAAAAATTACCATCTTATATGCCGATAAAAAATGAACTAGCAAGTTTTGAGACTACAAACAATGACGCTTAGTAACTATTATGGCGAACTCGCTGCAATTGCCGGAGCAATTTGTTTCGGTGTAGGAAATGTAATCATCAAATCTCAAGGAAAAAAAATAAACCCTATAGCTATTAATGCCATTCGCCTTTCTTTCTCGGCTGTTTTTTATCTCATACTCGTTCTTTCCTTAGGAACATTAAAAGAAACTTTTAGCTACAATGCAAAAACGGGTCTTTTGCTTGTTGGTGGTTCGCTCTTGGGTGTAGTTATAGGTGATGTCATTTTTTATTTTAGTCAGCAGCTTATTGGTTTGTCTAAAGCTTATCCTATTGCTGTTAGCTATCCTCTCGTGACATATTTATTAGGGATTGCCTTTCATTTTGAGACTTATGACTTTTTCAAAATTCAAGGTGTCTTATTGGTTGTTCTTGGAGTTTATCTAGTTTCAACATCGACGGAAGATCAATCCATTTTGACAATTCGCCAGTCAGCTCCAACTGTAGAGATTACTACAAGAAAAGAACGCACCAAAGAAGAGGAGGAAATTATTGCTAAAAAAATAAGTGAAATTGCACTTGAAAAGAAAAAAGCAAAACAAAAGATCATCTTGGGAATTCTCCTCGCAACGACAACAGCTTTTTGTTGGGCAATCGGAACAATTATGATGGACCAAGGATTGAAGAACAACGTGTCAGGAATTTCAGCGAATGCTTATCGAATTGCACTCATTGCCCCGGCATCCGTACTTATTTTTCTCGCCGGAAATCGAGGTAAATTAAAAACAAAATTTAATTGGAAGAGTATCTTACTCGTATTAATCGCCGGCATAATTGGCAATACTATTGGAAGCCTTTTGTATGTTTTTGCATTAAGCTTTACAGAAGCATCCACAACTGCTGCTATTTCCGCAGCAGCACCACTTATTGCCACGCCACTTTCCATACTCTTTCTCAAGGAACGCGTTTCTTTTCGACTTATACTAGGAACATTACTAACAACAACAGGAATTTGGTTAATCATTAGTTAACTAAAAGCAATGTTGTTCATTTTTCGTCAGACACGAGAAAATTCATGCGAGTATAGGTCCCACAAGTCGGACAATTGTACTCAGAGAGAAGCACCACCCCACCCTCTGTATGATAAACTATTTTCACAGTTTTACTCCCACAAAGAGGGCATTTTTCGCTTACTTTAATCGAACCTTCATTCATTGGTGTTGTTGTACTCCCAAACAGTAATCTTCTCTTTCTCTATCAACTCACCATTTATAAATTTTCTAACATGAGCATTATTGTTTCCATTTCTCTTTTATCCTTAAATAATTTGCTCTTATCGACAAAAATAAGCCCACTACTTAGCATATTTGGAAAAGTTTTTTTGTTAAGAAATCATTCGAAGCTTAAGAAATATGGAGTCTAACAATCATGGCAGACGTAAATGAAACCCTTGAGAAAGTAAAAGGTTGGCTCGATGAGCTTGACCTAAATTATTATGTTTCCCAAGAAGGAACCGAAATAATGCTCCCGTACAAAATCGATCAAAGAACATTCAATGTACGGATTGTTATTGCACCAGATTGGATGCAATTATTCTGCTTGATAATGGCCGAAAATGAAATTCCAAAAGAATTAGTTCCTGCCATTCATGCAAACCTCTTGTTAGCGAATTTCAATCTAAATGAAGTGACCTACTCAATTGATCCAAAAGGAAATATTTATTCTGAAAATGACTTGCCAGTTGAAACTGACATTGTTTCATTTAAATCCGAACTCGGAGCAGTTGTTTTTGGCTATCAGTATTTCTATGAACAAATTGCAACAAAGATCGGTGGCGAAGTCTACAAAATGGCAAAAACAAAATTAGGAATTACATAAAAAAGAGAACAGATCTCTCGTTCTTTTTTTCTTTTTTTCTATGGAATTTAGACCTTGAGAAAATTAATCTTTGCACCAGTAGTATTACAAGTTGTTACCTCTAGAATTTCGAATCGTTTCGGAGAAAAAGTTTGAGCAAGTTCTTCCAGAAATTGAGATGCCTTTTTCAGAGCATTGGTCAGGCCAAAAATTGTGGGACCAAAGGAACTGATGCCAGAGCCAAAAATAAAGTCCTGCTTTCGCACGAGTTCAAGGAGTTCAGCAACAATCGTCCCTGAGTATTTTTCAAAGCCAAAACGTTTGAACTTAGTCTGAAGTTCCGTAAGGCCTGCACCAAAAGTTTGAATATCTGCTTCTTTCAAGGCCGGTAAAATTTTCATCAAGATCAAACGTGAAAGCTGCTCTGCCTCTCTTGCCGGGACAGGGCAGCACTCGGTAAAAAGCTGTTGTTCTTTAGAACCAAAAAAACCCTTGAACCCCTTAGGTGTGATGATAAGGAATCGCCAAGAAGCTGGGAGAGGGGTTTGAAACAGCACAGGTGGCGGTGGCGCTTTTGATGTACTCGACGGTTGAAAAGTAGTTGTTGTTTTTCCAGGGCCAAAAGAATGCCCACCATCAACAATAAATCCCCCTGCAGTAAAAGCAGCAACGCCAATTCCACTAGTTCCCCCTCTTTCTGCCAGTTTTGCTAGGGGTCGAGCTTCAAGGTCAAGATGGTGTATTTTTGCTAAAAGAGCGCCAATTCCTAACAAGAATTGTGTTTTCGAACCCAAACCAACATGAGCAGGAATATCTTTAACAAAAGAAAAGTTAATTTGTTTAGAATTCGTTTTGAATTGCTGATCAAAGCGCGCTTTAAAAGAAGAAAATTGCTTCTTAAATTCTTCAGAAAGAATAGTATCATTTGGACTGACACTTTCTCCAGCGTGAATCAACCAGGAAGGATTTTCAAGTGCCACGCCAAGACTACCGTTAATTCTGCCTAGTTCACCATTCAAATCGATAAGTCCAAAATGCAATCGACTTGGAGTTGTAATCTGGACGATCATTTCACGCACCCTTAAAAACAAGCATATTTATTAATTGATGTATAAAAAAAGAAAAAAAGTAGATTTAACGCTTCCGTTTTCGGGGTCTCCTCTTTTTTCGTCTTTTCCTCACTCTTAAGAAGTATATAAGACTAAAAATTAAAAGCAAAACCACAATCGGAATAAGCACCATCCACCAAATGCCAGCAAAACCTGCTTTATTTATATAAAGAGTGTATTTACCCTCTTCACTTGCAGCCACAGTTGAAACCGAAATTGTGTATTCGCCATCGTGGGAAGCAAAGAATGTCAGTTTTACAACATGTTTACGGTTAGGAGTTGAAGAATTCCAAGAGTTACTTGCTGAAAAAAAGTCTGGAGCGCCAACAGCGGTAATCAGGAAGGTTCCTTCTGTAATCTTTATGTTCGCCCAGCAGAAATATTCTACATCTTTCTTAAGTTGCAGATGATAACTGTCATAATCCATTAATGCTCCTAAAACGCCAGATTTCAAGAAAGGGACTTTGCGGATTGTAGGATCATCGTCGATAAGAAGCTGTGCCGAGTGAGTAACCTGTTGATTCGCAAGAACAAAGGTCGAAGAGAGCATTGTTGAGAGAATTATTACCAAACCAAAAAAGAGCTTACAAGATTTCCGATAATTCAAAACTTTACCACCTATAACTATTAGTAATCAAATTTTGTAAAATTTATAGCTAGAATATATTATCGATAATTTAAAAGGAATTTGCTCAACAAAGGTCATAGTGAAAGATTTTTTAGGAATGAATAGCGTACGTAAAACACCAAAAATGAGCGAAAAAAAGTTAGGTGATTTTTTGCCAGAAGACATAATGATTTATCAAGTTGCAAAAGGTGAATTAGTGCCTGTTAAAGAGCCCAAATTCAATCGCGGAGATTCCTATGTCATTGACGCAGGAAAACAAATTTGGATTTGGGTTGGTAGTGGCTCCCAAGTCGATGAGAAATTCATCGCAGCAAAAACAGCCCAAGAATTAGACTTCGAACGACGAGGATTGCCAAAAGTAGACTCCTGCTTCGAAGGAGAAGAAGACCCAGAATTACTTGAAAAATTGGGTCCGGATTTCAAAGTGGTGGAAGGAGACACACCCTCCATGTTAATTCATATTGATACCAGCTTCAAACCGCAATTCAGAATGATCCGTGTTCAACAAGTGGGCGAGAACATTGAATATACAGATGTAGAATTCTCTCGAGATTCTTTAGATTCGAATGACGTATTTATCGTTGCTGCACTAATGGGCGAAGAAGCAATGATGATCTATACTTGGGTCGGAAAGAATGCTCGACCGAAAGAAAAATTCTTCGGGGCCCTAAAATCGGATTTGATTGACCGAGAATTCAGAGAAGCACCACAAACAATAACAATAAATGAAGGCGAGGAAACCGGTGGGTTTAATTTCGTTTTCAAAGCCTATCGAGACTTTGTTCAAAAGTAATAATAGAAAAGAACAATTTATGCTATTTCTCAGCTGAGAAATAGTCCCTTTTTCTCCCTCTCTCAAATAAAACAAAAAAGAAAGGAAAAATATTATTAGAATTCTTCCTCTAAAGCACCAACTTCTTTCAAAATCTCATAAGTCTTTCGGGTTGATTCACTGACGAACTCTTCTTTTTTAGCACCTGTACAGACAAAAGCACCACTTTGGAAGAGCAGTAGAACAGTTTTGGGCTCGCGGATCCGGTAGATCAAGCCTGGAAATTGTTCGGGTTCGTACATTGAACCTTCAAGCATGATAGATGCTAACTCGAGGTTGATGATTGCATTGATGTTGCCAGAAGCAACAATGTTCTGAACCGTGACTTGTGGTTTTCCCGTGATTTTTGCGCCTGCAGCCTTTAAAACTTTAACAATTTCTTCAGCAGCAGAATGCAATTGCTCTGCACTTTTCGCGCCGGTGATGACCATTTTTCCAGAAGCAAAAATGAGCGAACTTACCTTTGGCTTGGGGATTTTTAAAACCAACCCGGGGAATTTCTCAGGCTCGTATGAGACAAAGTATTCAGGCTTTTCACTTAATTGATCTGCAAGAGCATAGAGATCTATACGAGAGGTTTCAACACTCCCTGAGGCAACACAATTTTGAATTTCATATTCGATTTTAACCATAGTATTTTTTCTCCTAACTAAAGACTATTCAAGTATTCCACTGTTGTTAATTGCTTTTATAAGGTATTTATCCTTTATAAAGCTCTATTTATAAATGAAGCTTTTTAAATGATTTTAAAAGGGTTTTGCTTAGAAAGAGCTTTTCTCTCGAAGCTCGAGGAGCGTCTCAGGCAGTTTGGATTAGAAAAGAGTTTAGAACGCCGTTTATGGAAAACTTTAAAAGAAACTTTTAGCTTCAAAACATTTACAAGAAGTCCCATTAGGTGAAAAAACATGAGGGATCAAGAAATTATATCCTGAACAGCATTTTCTTACTATACCTAGTGGAACCTACTTTTCTTGCAGACAAAATATTTTTGGAGAATAATTGAAATGAGGAATCATCAAATTTGAAACTATGAAAACCACTTCTAATATGAAGATGGATACGGTAGAGGAAGCTCTCTTCCCTCCTGTGGATGCAGAGCTTGACTTAGTGAAACTTGAACATGAAATGCTTAACTTTTGGAGTTCACAAAACGTTTTTAAAAAATTCTTGACACAAAATCAAAGCTATCAAAAAAAGTTCTCATTCATCGATGGACCTATAACTGCAAATAATCCCATGGGTTTACATCATACATGGGGCAGATCGCTTAAAGATATCATACAACGATACTGGGCGATGAAAGGTTATGCACAAAGATTTCAGAACGGTTTTGATTGTCAAGGGTTATGGATTGAAGTCGAAGTTGAAAAAGCTCTTGGCTTGAACTCGAAGAGAGCGATAGAAGAATATGGCTTAGAGCAATTCTCAGAGAAATGTAAAACCCGGATTCGGAAATTTTCAGCGATCATCACAGAGGATTCGAAGCGGCTGGGACAATGGATGGATTGGGAGAACTCCTATTTCACACATACAGACACAAATATCTCCTACATCTGGTATTTTTTGAAAAAATGTCAAGAAAAAGGGTGGCTGATAAAAGGGCACTATCCTATGCCTTGGTGTCCTCGCTGTGGTACATCGCTCTCTCAACATGAGCAATACGACGCATATAAACAATTAACCCACACAAGTGTTTTCGTAAAATTCCAGTTGGATCAAACTCCTACCACCGAGCCGGAGTTTCTTCTTGTATGGACAACCACACCCTGGACGCTGGCAGCAAACACGGCTGTGGCTGTAAATCCTACAAACACTTACTGTAAAGTAAAACAAGGAAACGAGACCTTTTATCTAGCAAAAGAAGCTCTTCATATCCTAAAAGGAAACTACCAGCTCTTATCAAAAGTTCAAGGGGAAGAGCTCCTTGGCAAACACTATCTCACGCCGTTTAAAGCCTTACCTGCACAGAAGAAGGTTCAGCATGTCGTTGTTGATTGGACCGATATTTCAGCAGAAGAAGGGACGGGGTTTGTACATATCGCACCGGGTTGTGGTGCAGAGGATTACGAACTTGGAAAGCGTCATAACCTTGAGGTTCTTTCTCCAGTGGATGAATTCGGCGTTTTTTTCAAGGAATATGGGTTCTTAGCTAGACTTGATACCAAAGCAGCATCTAAAAGAGTTATAGAAGAGCTTCAACGAAGGGCATTACTCTATAAGAAAGAGGAGTATACGCATCGCTATCCCACCTGCTGGCGTTGCCATGAAGAGTTAATCTTTCGCCTTGTAGATGAATGGTTTATCGACTCGACAGAAATTCGCCCTCTCTTAAAGAAAGCAATAGAAAAGGTAGAATGGGTACCAAACTACTATGGCAAACGAATGCTTGACTGGTTAAACAATATGGGCAATTGGTGCATCTCGAGAAAACGCTATTGGGGGCTACCATTACCCTTCTTCGAATGTCCTGAGTGCAACACTTTAACAGTGGTTGGTTCGAAGGAAGAATTACTCGAGAGAGCGATAGCCGGAACAGAGAAACTGGAGGAATTACACCGCCCTTGGATCGATAACGTAGTTATCAACTGCCCAAAATGCAACGCGCAAGTACCAAAGGTCAAAGAAGTTGGCGATTGTTGGCTCGACGCTGGCATAGTGCCTTACTCGACACTAAAATATCTTACAGAGCCACACTATTGGAAACAATGGTTCCCTGCAGACGCCGTTTGTGAGATGCGCGAACAAATACGATTATGGTTTTACTCGCTACTCTTTATCAGCGTCACCCTTACCGGAGAACCACCCTACAAACGAGTCATAGTCCATGAAAAAGTTCATGACAAAGATGGGAGACCAATGCATCGAAGCTGGGGAAATGCCATCTGGTTCAAAGAGGTAGTAGAACGAATGGGCGCAGATGTGATGCGCTGGGCATTTGCCAAACAACCACTCCATCAAGTAATGAACTTTGGTTTTTATCTCGAGAAAGAAGTGAAAAAGTTCTTCTTAACAATTTGGAACACCTATTCATTCTTTTCCTCACTTGCAACATTAGACAAATTTAACCCTGTAAAACAAAGACTGCCGGAAAACTATGAACCACCACTTTTAGATCAATGGCTGCTGTCATCTCTCAATAGTTTAATCAAACGCGTACGAGAAAATTGCGACAAAGCACACTTTAGCCAAGCGATAATAGACTTGGAAACGTTCGTTGAAAAAATGTCCACCTGGTATTTACGCCGCGGGAAACGACGCTTTTGGGTATCGAAAATGACGCAAGATAAACTGAGTGCATATCATACCCTCTATGAAACTCTTCTAACACTAACCCGTCTTATAGCTCCCTTTGTGCCATTCTTTAGCGAGAAACTATTTCAAATGCTTACTGCCAATCTTCGGCGCTATCCTGAAAGTGTCCACCTTTCTTCTTACCCAAAAACAAACAGACGAAAAATAAATGTTGAGCTGGAAGAAAAAATGGCAGTGGTCCTTTCTGTCGTGAAACTGGGACGCATGACAAGAAGCAAGGCAAACCTCCGACTACGCCAACCTTTGAAGGAATTCTTTGTGTGGTGCAAAAAGAAACAACATGAAACAATCTTGCAGGAATTCAAAAAAGTCATCCAAGAAGAACTAAATGTCAAGAAATTGACAATCGCAAAGAAACCGCTTCAGATGCTCAAGTTCACAGTAAAACCAAATTACCCGGTCCTCGGACCGAAATTAAAAGGAAAAATAAAAGCTTTGGAAGAAGCACTTACAACAATCCCACAAGCAGAAATCCAGAAAGCGTTCTATCAAGGAAACCAACTGCTAGAAATAAGCACAAGTGCACAAGAACCACCACTCAAATTAAAACTCAACGAAGATTTATTGGTCAATGTCCTTTCAGAAGATCAACACGCAATAGCAACAAATGACTTCTTTGCTGTTGCCTTGGATACAAAATTAACAGAAGAGCTTTTGTTTGAAGCTTACGCACGAGACATAATACGTGTTATCCAAACAATGCGAAAAGAACTAAATTTACAGCTGAATAACAAAATAAGGATAAAAGTTGCTACGGACGATTTCCTTTGGAAGCTTTTAGAACAATTTAAAACGCACATAACAACGGAAACATTAGCAAAAGAGATAACAAGAGCAAAGACTGAGGAAGTAACAAAAAGAATTAAAGTCGCAAAACGGGAATTGGGACTAGCAATAGAACAGCTCTAAGGACAAGGATCAAGCTGGGAAAATTTCCCGGCACTTTCTTTTTGCAATTCATGTCAAAGCATTATAAGCAATAAAAGAAAGAGCAACCATAAGAAGACCACTAATGAAATAAGTCAAAGAATGGACAAAAGCAAACTGAAGCTGACTTATATGAGGGTTAAAATTCTTTGATAAACGAAACTTCTTAACAGTAATAGTGAACTTTGGGATGGCTAATCCAGAGAACAAGAGCAAACCACCACTTTCAGCAAAAAAGATCCAAGAAAGAACATACGGCCAATCAGGACGAGGAGCAGCCTGGAGTTGAAAACTTAAATAGAGCAGTGAATTGATAAGCATTAAAAACGTCAGAATAAGAGCGATTGCTTGACAACAACTGGCAAAATTAAAACGGTAGATTTGATAATCCTGACGACAAACACTCCGACGAACACCATCCGAGGAAACCATGAGAAAAGCCGGATCCTCATATGAAGGGTGTATTTCCTTAGGGGGAGAGCTGGCAAACAAATTCTCAGAGAATTCTTGGAAATCGTCGAACTTTTTGGGTGAGGAAATCTGTTCTTTGCCGCCCGGTTGTTTTACCAACTTAATACCTTTGAGAATCTTACTAGTTACTAATTATTTGTCACTTTTCACAAATAAAAAAAAATCGAGTTGAATAAATGACTCAAATGTCAGTAAATAATAAAGAGAATTACAGAGATAAGACCTAAAAGGAGAGCGGAAAAGATGTAGGAATAAGAACTTCCAATCGCAAGTTTCGTGTCTGCACCGGTAAGCTTGTCGCCTTTGAATAATCGACGGTTAATAACATTTAAGGAGAAGGATTGTTTCCAGGTGCCTAAACAACCACCAAAAGTGAATAAAATGCCACATTCAATAAAGAATATCCAATCAAGAAATGCCCAGACAACAGAGTAATTAAAAGCGATGAGCCAGACAACGAAAAAGGTAAGGGCTGTGATGAAGGCCGTCACAATAAGGGAGACAAGAACGACTCGGAACCAATTCAATTTGACAACCATTGTCTCATAGGGGATGCTACCATCCCCGGCGGGGGGAGTTGCCGGGGGAACAGATGGCGGTTCAGTAGAATGCTCCTCTGAAATAGAAACCAATTCTTCGGAATCACTTGGCAAGGCTTATCACAACAACTTTACTTTTCACTATTCAATTCAAATATAGAAATGTTCGTAAAAAAATCAAAAAAAAAGAGGGGGAGAGAGAAAGGGAGGATTATTGTTTGCTTTCTTTTGTTTTCTCTTGCTCCTCTTTTTCCTCATCAATTTTGGAGAGTTTGCGATTTATTACTCGTCCTTTGTTATCTTTAAAGACACCAACAAACGCTGCAACAATATCGAGAATGTAGGGGACTATCAATACTACCCCTAAGAGTAAGAAAATAATGCCCAAACCGATAATCTGATTGCTAAATTCGGTTGCAGCACCTAAGAAGAGGAGAATAGCCAGGACATTCAGAAGGATGGAATAAATACCATTTGTAAACTTCTTGACAATAAAGTGATGAAGACTCAGAGGAAAGATAAGGCTGAGAGAGGCAACAAGCCATTGATTATGGGGAGAAATAATCTCTTTTTCTTTCCGGTACTGTTCCAAGTCCGAAATGCCCCGGATGGATTCACTAATATCAATGTAATTACCTTTAATCTCAACAAGGTACTTCTTGAAAGCTTCCCAGGGTTTCTTAAGAACATAAAAGCGTGCTTTGGAGAAAGTCCACACAACAGGGGGGAGGGTCTTCTTGTGGAAGACTAAGAACACGGTCAAGCCAATGGCCAGAACAACGAGGAGTAAGAGGGACCAGTAAGACTCGAAAAAGCCCGGCTTGTAGGTATAGGTATAAATAATTGTCCCGGAAACGCCGTCATGAAATTCATAATGCCAAATGATGAGATGATACGTAACCCCTGCTTCGGCAGTGTAATTGAGTTTGGTTTCAGTAATGCCGGTCTCATAGGCAATGTTATTTAAACTGCTGGGAGGAGTTTGGGGAGTTAACTTGTAGGAAGTATATTGATCATCATCTAAAATGTAAACATTCACAGAGGCATTAAGGTTAAAGATATGAACAGTGTCAAAGGTGGTTCGGTCGCCACCAACAATTTGCATATGATAGGGCTGATAGATAATCTCACCAGTGCCCTCTGTAAGCAAATAATTGCCTGAAACGTGAACGCCCTCAGAAAAGAAAATAAGCTTGGGGGAGATGGTAGTAGTGAATTCAACCTTTAAATAGCCATCACAAATAAAGAAGAAGGTGTAAGGATCAGGGGGGTTATTGCCAACAAATTCTGAGATATATTCAGCATATTGACTGAAAAAACCACTCGAATCAAGAATGTAAACTTCAACACGGGCATCACTCCAGACCTCGAGATAATAAGTCCCAGAATCAGAACGATGGCCAATGGCATAGTCCTCAGGAATGCCTTCGACATACTGATTTTCCGCGCTAAGAACAAAACTACTCTCAGCAATAACCTCAGGACGAGAGGGTTGAATGTAAAAATCATAGTAAGCCATTTGAACTGTTTCAGCACGAACAGTTAGAAAAGGCACACCAACAAGAATAACAGCGGCGATTGTTACAACGAAAATAACACTTAGATGTCTCAATTTGGTTGAATTCATTTGTAGTTCACATCTCTTCTCAGACTTGTGTAATTATTTTATCGGAAGATTACCATCACTAATGGTAATCAAAGATGAAATGGTTTTTTATATATTTTTGTGGTCTTGAAATTATGTAAGTGCTATCACTTTAAAGGATTTTGCTTAAAATTAAAATTCAAAAGAACGACAAGAACTTTCGAGAAGAAGAACAAAAAAAAGAAAAAGAAAAAAAGAAAATAGCCAGACGGCTTATTTTCTTCTCTTTAAGAAGATTACTTGACTTGCACCAGCAAGAGCCAAGATGCTCATGACAACGTATAAGCCAATACCAGTGGTGGCAGTATCAGGTGGATATTCAAATCCAGCGGCTTCCATCTCGGCTTTGGCTAAGTCAATGCTGTATTCGTAGGGTTCGAGAGACTCGTCATAACCAACAGCGACGTTAGGACAACCGGTGACACCAGGAGCACCAAGACCATTGAGAATCTCTTCAACAATGATTTCTCTTGGGATCATGTGACTGATAGCCTTGCGGATGTGCTTACCGGATTCGGTGTCGCTAATGGGACAGCTCTCACCTGTACCAAGGTAGGGATGCTTGGTGTTGAAAGCAATTTCTTGGGTGCCAGGATCTCGAACGAGAGTGTAGCCGGCACCAGCAGGAATCTCATCAAGCTGGGGTGAGAATTGGGCGTCAACCATGTCAATAGCACCAGAAGCAAGGGCGCTGAGAGCACCTTCTTTGCTGCCATAGAATTCGAAGTAGATGTCATCGAATTTGGGATCAGAACCAAACCAGTCCTTGAAGTGAGGATTCTTAGTCAGATGAATAATGCCGTTCGTAGCATCATACTCTTCAAGCATATACGGACCACAACCAAAAAGCTTGCCGGGGTCATTGGTAGCCCAGTCAATAGCTTGAGCTTCTTGGTCGGCGTAATCAATGGCTCCCCAAATGTGCATTGGAATGAGGTCTAAACCAATGTTACTATCCTGGAAGACATATTCTTTCTTGAAAGTAATGCTAAGGGTGTAATTGCTGGTAGCAGGATCCCATTGGACAGAATTATTGTCAATGTATTGGGTCCAGTAAGCATAGGATGGATTGTTGAATTCAGGGGTAACCATCAAGTGATAAGAATAGTTAACATCGTAAGCAGTCAAGGGGTGACCATCAGCCCAAACAGCGTCGGGGTTGATTTCAATATTGTAGGTTAAGCCATCAGTACTACTGAAAGAAGTAGCAATGCGAGGACCATAAGCGTTGTCGTTCAAAGGATCGCGTTCAACCAAACCATTGTAGATCTGGCGCAACCATTGAGCGTCATAAACAGACTCATACTTATAGATGTGGAAGTCTTCAAAGTCAGCGGGGGTAGCATAGTGGAATTCAGTCTGACCAGCAATGCTCCAGTTCTCCATGGGCTGATAATTGGAAGCCCAGAGAAGACCACTCCAGCCCTCAAAATTAGAATCATGAGGAAAGAGACTCAAAGGATAGATAATAGTCGTTTGAGGCAAATCTTCATACAAGATAGCCTGAATCTGCTTGGCCCAGTAAATACGATCGTCTAAGACGAAAGAACTGGTGTAGTTGCCAATAGCCCAGTCCATCTCAGGATTCTCATATTGATAGAAGTTGTCACCATAAGGAGTAACAGAGGGACTGTCATACAAACCGGTAGGATCCCAATCAAGACCCCAAGACCAACCAACGAAGAGAATGTCATAACCACCCTCAGCGTAGGAAGGAATAGGATAAGGACCAGGATAACCCCAAGTCCTAGGGGAAATTTGAGACCAACCAGTGTGGTCGAAAACATCAATACCAATACCAATCTTGGGTAATTGCTCGGCCATCAAAGTCGACCATTGGTTTCTTGCTGGATTGGTATTTGGTGCAAGTATACTTATTGAGAAGAATGGTGCCGGATTTGCAGCTTTTGTTGGTGTTGCCATGAACGGCATTACACTTAGACATATCATTACTGCGATAGGAAGTACCATTCTTCTTAAATCCTTCTTGATCAAAGTTTTTGTACCTTCCACTTAGAAGTTTTTTTTGACGCGTTTTTTTTGCGTCTTTATATTTTAATAGAATACTCCTTTAAAAATTTTTGCCGTCTTGTGTTGTTACTTATTTTTTGTGTTGTTACTCATTTTTGCGTTGCTTTTTTGTTCTTTTTTTTAAAAAAAAATTTATATATTTTTATTGCGTGTTTTTTTTTTGGATTGAGTGGGATAATTTTTCGGATTAAAGGCATTTAGGTGTTTTTAAAGAAAAATTTCCAGTTAATAAGTAGAAAAATTGTCATGTTTATTCTCTTGGCTTTTTTTCTAAAAAAATTATGTCTTGGTGTATACTTTGAAAGGAAAAAATCAACTGGGTAATTTTTTAAATTTTAATATTACTTGGAAGAGGATAGAGCAGATATTCTTAACCTTTGCTCTAGTTATCTTATCATCACAAGCAATCCTTGTCTTGCAATTTTCTTCTAATTCCTTGGATTATTCTCTTCGATTGTCCAATTTTGAGCGTCAGCGTTTTCAAGATTTCACTGCTTTAGCTTCAGACTTGAATGAACTCTTTTTAGGTTTTAATTACACTATTTATGAGCAATTTGCTCAATATTGTGGTTCCGGTAAAGTACTTGAGCCCCAATGGTATCTTAATCCTGAGCCTCATGGTTTTGGTCGTGATGAGTATCTTTTTGGCTTTAATCCTGTTGATGATTTGCGTGAAAACTGGATTGAGCTTGGTCGTTTTGTTTCCATTTGTGGTGATCTTGAATTCAGGAGTTCTCTTATTGCCACGAATGGTACTGTCATTGGTATGATCAAAACTTACGATCGTGGTCCCCAAAAGGGTCAGCGATATATTAGTTTGAGTAAATTTATGCCTTTAGAGTTGTATTTGAATCAATTGTATCGCTCAGCTCATAACTTACAAATGGTTCCCGAAGAAGCCAGGTCATTGCTTATTAATCGAAATGATTTTGCTCAAAGATTTAAAGGTTCTCTTCTTGGTGCTTTACGTTCCGGGCAATTTTCTGCTTGGAAGCAAGTTGAATCCTTATTTAATCGTTTTTCCCGTCGCTTTGGTTTAATTGATTTGTATAGTGCTCGAGTTCGTGAGAGTAGTTCTGGTAAATATAGATTAATTATTGGTCATGAAGACTTTGCCAAAGGAAAAGTTCATTCAGTTACTGGCATAACAAACGGTAAGAATTTACTTTTTTCTGAAACTCTTGAGTTAGATTTTGCCGAAATGACTTTTAGTCCTATTTTTAGTGTTAACCAAGAAATAGTCTCTGAGTTTACTAATAGCCCGATTGAAGATATTTTTCAATTTTTAAATGTCTCTGCGAGAGCATTAGCAAAAGCTGAAAGTTCTTTTTCTCCTTCTCGAACGAAAAATTATCGTGAAGTTTATCCTTCTATGTGGAATACTATAAATACCGAATTTTGGTCTGAAGATTTATTAGCTGTTGCTGTTGTTGCGCCATATAGTATTAAAGGTGACTTTGCCAAACGTTTTGGTACGGATTCTGATTTACCGCCATTATTAGATGAAGCGATGAAAACGGCCGTCTATGGTTTTGTGGATAAGTTTGACATTAGAAATGGGAAATGGGCTGACATTTTACTTGCTAGTGATGCGAAAATCACAAATTATAATGTTTTATTTATTGATGATTTAGTGAACCATAGTTCAATT
>DXJV01000057.1 GCA_019056785.1 Candidatus Heimdallarchaeota archaeon | reverse complement strand
TTCACAAGCTTTACCAGCAAATCAGATATCTTCTCAAATTAGAACATGGTGGCAATGGTTGTAAGAAAGACTTCGCCTAACAAGCGGGTATGCGGTTTGCACCTTCGATGCTCACCTAAATTGCCTTCGGCAACTTCGCATACCCGCCAAACGTTATACGCAATCCCATGCATAGAAATCCAGATGAAGTACCCAAATGGAGTTAGAGTAAGATGAATACAAGAGATAAAATGCTTGGCAAAGTAAAGAACGCAAGAGGAGAGTTAACTAAAGGCTCAAAAAATATTTTTGAAATGGAGGTAGTAATATGTCATTAGCGATAAATGCAACAACATCGGAAGGAATTGTTTTAGCGGCTGATAGCAGACAATCCTATCGTAATCGTAAAGGAATGGCTCGAATTGGAAGTGATAATGCTTCTAAACTTTTTCAGTTAAATAAGAGAGTTGGTGTCGCCGTAACTGGATTAGCATTTTTACCCGAAGATGGTGTGTCTAAAAATATAAGTAAATTCATTGATGAATTTAAACGAGAAACCCATGTTGAAAAATTAGATGTAAAAGACGTGGCTGAGAAATTGCACCATCTTTTTGACAAAAAATACAATTGGCGAGAACAGTTAGAAAAATTACCAGAGAAAATAAAAGCTGATCTTCAGCGACAAGGTTGCGAAGTTTTAGAAGTCAAAAAAGAGCAATACATCGTCAAATTTCGCTTTAAAGATCCTCAAGGCAATCTGAAAGACGGCGTCGGCAGAGTTGATATGATAAATCTTCTCGTGGCTGGTTATAACAAAGACGGCTCGCACGAAGTTTATATTTGTTATATTCCCGGTGAGATTCAGAAAAAACGAGACAGCAAAGAGAAAGGCAAAGAATACGGCGCTTCTTGGATTGGTCAAACAGATGTTGTGCAAAGGATTATCTTAGGTTTTGATGCTCGGATCAGAAACATAAAATTTATTAACGTTGCTACCAAGAAACTTGGGCAAGAAGAAGTAAATAAACAACTTAGGAATTTAGAGTATGTTATTCAATGGGGGACAATGACACTTCAGGATGCCATAGATTTTTGTACTCTGATGATTCAAACTACATCGGCTATTCAGCGTTTTTCTGATGGCATTGCAGCCGATCCCGGAGATATGCCCGGTGTTGGTGGCCCTGTTGATGTGGCAGTAATTACGCCTGATAAAGGATTTGTTTGGGTAAGTAAAAAGAAGTTAAAAGTAGGGGAGAATGAAATAGATTTAGACAAAGAGGCTAATTTAAAAGGGGTGGAATAGCAGTCTTAATAAATAAGTAGATAGGCAACAACCCGCTCGTTCTGTGGTAAGAAAAGATGAATGAATATGAGTATGGGACAGCGCCTAACAGAGCGTATCTGGCTACGGTGCTTCGCACCTTCGCCCAAATTCACCTTTGGGGAACTTCAGATACGCTCGGAACGTTATATGAAATGCTCGTAAGTTAAGAGGATGAGATTATGAAGCCTGCAGATTTGATAGGTTATTGTGGAGTCTATTGTGGAACTTGTGCAAGGTGGTGTGAAAACCCAGCGTTGAGGCAACTTGCCACTGCACTCGCAGAGCTGGTGGACGCGCATGGGTT
>DXJV01000070.1 GCA_019056785.1 Candidatus Heimdallarchaeota archaeon | reverse complement strand
TTTCCGCCTTTGGCGCGTCCAGCCTGCAAGCGCAGGTAGCGGTGGCGGTGGTGGGCTCTCGAAGGGCGCAAAAGCAGCGCTCCTTTCCACCGGTGCAACCCTTGGCCTGGCAATCCCCGCCGTACCGCTGGCAATCAGGCGGCGGCGAAAACACCGGCAACCGTAATAACAGAAGAGAGAAAAGAAAAGAGGGCAATACCAACAGAAGAAATGATCGTAAAGAGCTTGAAAAGAAACAAGAGAAATTAAAGCAGAAACGAAAAAAGAAAAAAAGAATTTGTAAGAAAGCAAAAAGAGAAGAAGAGAAAAACAAAAAAAAGAACAGATAAAAGAAAAACAAACCAGGAAAAAAAAAGAGAGAGAAAATGCCCGAAAAACTATTTCTTGAGTAAACGGGACTCGGCGCTGATCATCGTCATTGTACTTCTTACTTTATTTAGATGTCTTACTTTTGTTGTTATTATTTCTTTCAGGTTTTCCATTGTGTCTGATGTTATTTTTGCTACTATATCGTATACTCCATATACTACTGATACTTCTTCTACTTCTGGCATTTCTTTTAGTTGTTTTATTACTGCCTCTTCTGCTCCTATTTCTGTATTTATTAGTACGTATGCGCTTGCCATTTTTTTCTTTCCTTCTATCTTCTTTTTTACTTTGTTATTGTTTTTCTTTACATAAAATCTTTTCCTTTCTTTTTTTTCCTTTTGTTTTTTTAGTTTTTTCTGGTTTTTTTCTTTTCCGGTTTTTTTTTTTTCCTTCTGTTTTTTTTTTTCAATTTGGGCAAAGCTTCTTAAGTTAGTTTTTTCTCTGATAAAGTTTGGCTAACAACTTTTGTTAGCATTATCTTTGGAGGAAAAATGAATTTGCACAAACGGTTATTCATTCCTGGTCCTACTGAGGTTTTTCCTGATGTTCTTCTTCAACAGGCTAAACCTCTTATTGGTCATCGTCCTCAGGAGTTTACTGATTTATTTGTTGGCATTGTTGATAAGCTCCAGAAGTTTCATGGCTCCCGTCAATGGCCTGCTGTTATCACTGCCTCTGGCACTCTTTTTATGGACATCACCGGTCGTTCTTTAGTTCAGGAGCGTGCTTTGTGTTGTGTTAATGGTGCTTTTTCCCAGCGTTATGCTGCCACCATTCAAAACTGTGGCAAGGCTGTTGATGTTCTTGATGTTCCCTGGGGTCAAGCTATCACGCCTGAGATGATTCTTGAGCGTCTTTCTTCTGGCGATTATGACACTCTTGTTGTCTGTCATAACGAGACCAGCACTGGTGTTCGCAACCCCATTTACGATATTGGCAAGGCTGTTAAGAAGGAGCATCCCGACATC
The DNA here is from genome assembly GCA_019056785.1 of Candidatus Heimdallarchaeota archaeon. Classification (GTDB taxonomy): domain Archaea; phylum Asgardarchaeota; class Heimdallarchaeia; order JABLTI01; family JABLTI01; genus JABLTI01. The sequence goes on along the minus strand of DXJV01000070.1, from coordinate 11,653 downwards.
ATTTATGCTATTGACAGTGTTTCTGCCATGGGCGGTGACAAAGTTGAGCCTGAGAAGATTGGTTCTGATCTTATTTTCACTTCCACTCAGAAGTGCTTTGCTCTTCCCCCTGGTTTGGCTATTGGCTTTGTTTCTGAGCATGCTCTTGAGCGTGCTGCTGATGTTCCCCATCGCGGTCGTTACACTGACCTCAAGGGCATTTACGACTACTATCAGAAGAAGCAGCAGACTCCCAGCACTCCCAATGTTTCTTTGCTTTATGCTCTTGATTATCAATTAGACAAGATGCTTGAGGAGACCCAGGAGGGTCGTTATCAGCGTCACCTTTCTATGGCTCAGTGGACTCGTGCTTGGGCCAACAAACATTTCGAGATGTTTCCTGAGAAGGGCTATGAGTCTGTCACTGTTTCTACCATTAAGAATACTCTTGGTAAGAGCATTGCTGACTTGAACAAGGAGCTTGCCACTCGCGGCTTTATGATCTCCAATGGCTACGGTAAGCAGCTTAAGGAGAAGACCTTCCGCATTGGTCACATGGGTGACTGGCAGCTTGCTAATGTCCAGGAAGTCTGCTGGCACATTGAAGACATCTGGGGGTTATAAGCCATGAAGGTCATTATTACTGACAAAATTGCTGACAAGGGCGTTGCTTTGCTGCAAGAGGCCGGCTATGAGGTCAAAATTGCCTGGGATGTTCCCAAAGCGGATTTGCCCGGCATTATTGGTGACTTTGATGCCATTGTCATTCGTTCTGCTACGAAGTTGAAGGGCGAGCTTCTTGCTGCTGCCAAGAACCTCAAGGTTGTTGGTCGTGCTGGCATTGGTCTTGACAATGTCGACCTGAAGGCCTGCGAGGAACGTGGCATTGTTGTCCGCAACACTCCTCGTGCCACCACTGAATCCGTTGCTGAACTTGCCCTCAGTTTTCTTCTCGCTCTTGCCCGTCCTATTGTTCGCGGCACTGCTTCTCTCAAGAGTGGCGAGTGGGCCAAGAAGAAGCTCAAAGGCATTGAAATTGCCGGCAAGACTTTAGGTATTGTTGGTTGTGGTCGCATTGGTTCTGCCCTTGCTCGTAAATGTGCTGCTCTTGGTATGAAGGTCATTGGCTGTGATGTCGTCAAGATCACTGAAGCGTGTATTTCTCAAGTTGAGATGCCTGAAGTCTTTGCTAATGCTGACTTTATTTCCTTGCATCTTCCCCTTCTCCCCAGCACCAAGCACATCATTAACGCCGAAGCCATCAGCCAGATGAAAGACGGTGTCTATATCATCAACTGTGCCCGTGGTGGTACCATCGACGAGAAAGCTCTCTACGAAGGCATTGTTAGTGGCAAAGTTGCCGGTGCTGCGCTTGACGTCTGGGAGGAGGAGCCCATTGCGTACGAATATTCCAAGAAACTGCTCGCGCTTGACCAGGTTATCGGCACTCCCCACATTGGCGCCCAGACCAAGGAAGGGCAGGAGCGCGCTGGCGTGCAGGTTGCCGAAGCGGTCATCGAAGAATTGCAAAAGCTTTAATAGCGTTCTACTGTTGAACATTTGAAAAGGCTAAAGAGTGCTCACCCCTCTTTAGCTTTTTTTTATCCTATTTTAGTATTTCATGATTCAAAAAAAGAAGGATGGATAATTCATGGTAGAAATCAGACCCTTTAGGGCAATTCGCTATACCGCCAAGGCCGGCAACCTCGAGGATCTTGTTGCCCAGCCGTATGACAAGATCACCCCCGACATGCAGGATAAGTATTATGCCAGGTCGGACTTTAACTATTGTAAACTGACCCTCCCGAAAGAAGACAACCGGTATGAGATTTCGAAGCAACGGCTTGAGCAGTGGTTTAAAGACAACATCTTTGTTAAAGATGCTAACCCTGGCTTTTATGTCTATTTCCAGGACTTCGAGCTCAACAATCGTCAGTATACCCGGAAGGGTTTTTTTGCTGCTGTCAAGCTTCATCACTTTGATGAGGGCATTGTCCTACCGCATGAATGGACGCATAAAGGCCCTAAAATTGACCGCTTAAACATGTTGAAGGCCACGCAAAAATTCCTCGAACCCGGCTTCATGCTCTATAACGACCCTGAAAAGAAGACCATTCAAATTTTTGACGAGGTTGCGAAGCGAGAACCTGACATGGATGTTATTGATGACCTTGGCGTTCGCAATCGCATTTGGAAGATTGAGGACCCGAAGCTCATTAAAGCCATTCAGGAAGTTTTAGCCGCCCCTCCCGGGCAGGTGGTCATTGCTGATGGCCATCACCGGTATGAAACAGCTTGCGGCTATCGTGATGAGCTCCGAAAGACCCGCAAGAACTGGACCGAGGACGATGCTGCCAACTTTCGCATGACGCTTTTAGTTCCTGTCCAAGATGAAGGGCTTATTATTCTCCCCACTCACCGTGTACTTGCCAAACATCGCCTTACCCCTGCTCATTGGGATGAGATCAAAAAATATTTCACTGTTCAAGAAATTCCTAAAGAGGATATCGAACAGTTTATGCTCCAACACCCACAACATGCTTTTGTTATCTACACCGACGGGAAAGCTTTTGGTATTATTTTAAAGGACCTGGCTGTTGTTGACCAGTTCTTAAAAGAAGAGCACGCTGATAGCTATAAGACTCTTGACGTTGTTATTGTGAGCGAGGTTCTTTTCAAAGGCATCCTCAAAGCCGAACAGCTTCATATTGATGAAGATATTTTCTATATTCGCTGGTTGAAGGACGCCCTCGCAAAAGTCGACAGCGGCGAAGCAACGCTTGCAGTGATTATGAATCCCACCAAAGCAGACCAGGTGTTAGAGGCAGCCAAGAAGGGCGAACGAATGCCACAAAAGTCCACCGATTTTTATCCTAAAATGATTTCCGGCCTGCTCATGGAAGATATTTCTGAAGGCGAACGATTGCCCTCATGATTTTTTTAGGAGAAGAAGGCATCAATGCTCCCCTCTTCTCCTTTTCTTGCCTTTTTTTGGTAAATTCTTTCTTAAACAAAATCTTAAATACTAGTCCTTTTCAACAACGTTTATAGAATAACACCAGAAGGAAAGATTATGCCTGAAGAGATCAAAGACCTTTCAAAATTGGATGCTATCATTGCACAAGCAACTGAGTGTCGAGTCAAACGAATTGGCGATAAGGTTAAGATGAAATTCCGAACGAAGCACAAATTGTATACCATCAAAGTTTCTGTAAACGAAGCTGAAACCATTCGTTCCAAAATTTCCGTTCCTATTATCGATTACTAAAAAAAAAGAGGGCGAAGAAAGGGCTCCAAAAAATTTGGGTGCACCTTTTTTTTCCTATTTTGTTATCCCTGAATATTTTGTCAGTTGCTTTACAACGTCATTTTTATCCATATTAGTATTACAATACTTGCAACGGATTTTTAATGGGTCCACACTTTTGACATAGTATGTTTGCACCTGTGGCTCACGGGCATTTGTTATGCACCTGGGATTAATGCATTTTGGGAACCCGACAATTACTTCCGGAAGCTGGACATCAAATTTTTTTACGACAGTAAAATTCTTGATCTCGTTAATGGTTGCATTCGGGCTGATCAATGCGATTTGATTGATTTCAGTATATTCCAGGAATCTGTTTTCAATTTTTACAATGTCCTTTCTTCCTGTTTTTTTACTCACGACGTTCATTGAGAGTGTTGCAACTGTCCCTTCCCGCCCGGTTATGCCTAACATTTCGAGAACAATTAACGCCATGCCTGCATCGACATGATCTATGACCGTTCCTTCCTTAATCTTTGATACTTTTAGTTCGCTTGAATTGCTTTTCTTTGCCATTGTTCTTATCCTCTGATAATTCTTTTTATTTTACTTCTCCTCCTAAAATGAGATTTAGTAATGCCATTCGTACCAGGACGCCGTTATACATCTGTTTGAAATAAACAGCATGTTTTGTGTCATCCACATCATAGGAGATTTCATTCACTCGTGGGAGAGGGTGCAGAACCGGAATCGGTCCTTTTGCAAATGTGAGAAGTTCTTTTGTTAATACGTAGGCATCCTTTACCTTTTCATATTCTGCCTCTTGTGGGAAACGCTCTTTCTGAATCCTGGTCATATAGATGGCGTCGACGAGGGGGATCACTTCACTTAAAGACTCGACTTCGTGAAATTCTATCCCTGCTTCTTTTAAATCATTTTTAATTTCGGCTTTGATTCGCAAGGATGGTGGTGATACAAAATATAGCTTTACAGCGTTATATTTTGAAAGGATGTATGCCAATGAATGAATTGTCCGCCCATACTTCAGATCTCCAACCATGGCAATACTTTTTCCCTCAACCGTTTTGAGCTCTTTCAGAAGGGTATACAAGTCAAGAAGTGCTTGTGTAGGATGCTCTTCTGCACCACTGCCGCCATTTAGAATTGGCACTCTCGAGAATTCAGCTGCTAATCGTGCCGAGCCTTCCAGTGGGTGGCGGATGGCAATTATATCGCAGTAATTTTCAACCGTCCGAATCGTATCGGACAAGCTTTCCCCTTTTACGGCTGAAGAAGATTTCGGGTCTGAAACAGTGATCACCGAGCCACCTAGGTGATGCATGGCTGCTTCAAAACTCAACCTTGTTCGGGTGCTTGGTTCCATAAAAAGTGCTGCCAGGATTTTCCCATCGAGAGGTTTTTTGTTGCTTTTAATTATCTGTTCCATCTTATCTGCTTCTTCAAAGATTATATCCAGGTCTTCACGGGTCAAATCTTTGATAGAAACAATACTTTTCCCGAGAAATGATTTTCGTGACATTTTATCTCAAGACTAAAATCACTTCCTTATCAGTAAAAAAGTTTTAGCATACAAAAGCTAAAGAAAAAAGAGAGAAAGAGGATGGAGAAGCGAGCTTCCAAAACTCAAAGTCACTTCTTCTCTCATCAACCGACCGGGCCGCCGCCGCCTCGAGTAGCACTTGGTGTTGCACCCATAAATCGCCGGACATAATTGCCCAAGCCGATGGATGTCAGGAAATACCAGCCGGTAAAGCCCATCCACGTGAGATGGTCGAGGTACTTCAAATTGGAAATTATAATCCAGATCTCCGGGAAACGGAAGGGCATCCATGCGACCGGGATATTGAGAAATGCCGACCGCATGAGGAAGAATATGATGGTAATGGGGATAAACCACACAAGCATAGGTTTCATTTGCTGAATCATCATTTCACTTTGGATTTTTTTGATATATTCCTCTCGTCGCTGAACTTTCTGCCACAACTTCTTATCAGCCGTTTCCATGGCTTTTTTCTTGTTTTCATTATGAACTTTGATTTCTCTTTGGTGGCGGCTTATCTTGTCGATATCCACCAACGCTCTCGTTAAAAGGCTCATCAACACTGCGATGATAATATTGAATAGAATAATGAAATACGTTGATCCGGGAATATATAACACGCCCATTTTGTAGAAAATAGCCTGGAACCAGATTCCAACGGGATCAAGCCAACTTAACCAACCCAATTAGCATTTCTCCTTTGATTTATTTTTGAAGATCTTATACGAGTATTAAGAGGAATGAGCTTTTTAGCTTAATAAAAGATTTCTTATCAGTCATAAATTAGAATTGCGGTTATTTTAAACCTTTGAGAAATTAAAAAGTTCAAGCGAGTAAACCATCGCGAAAGATTGTCCCATCTACAAGCTCGATTACGCGCATTCCTTTTTGAATAAGATTGATGTCATGAGTAGAGAGAAGAATTGTCAGCTTTTGCTCCCGATGTAATCGAAAGAGATTTTCCATAACAAATTTGGCTAAATCAGAATCCAGATTTGCTGTTGGTTCATCTAAGAATAGAATTTTAGGCGTTTTATAAAACGACACTGCAAGAGAAGCTCGCTGCAACTCTCCGGCAGAAATCTCAGAGGGAAAAGATTTTCGACGGTGTACTATTTGAAAGAGTTCTAAGAGTTCAGTAAAAGTATCACTAATTGTTGGAGTGCTCTTCTGTTTGAAGGCAAAAACATCTTTTAAATAAAGATTCTCTTCGACAGTAAGGAAGGGATGAAGATTTCCTTGTTGCATAACAATTCCAAAATGCTCCTTTCGGGTCAAAGCTTTTTCTGCATTTGAAAGCCGGTTGAAAGGTTTATTTAATAGGAATATTTCTCCTGCCGTTTCTTCTTCCAATCCGACAAGTACTTTAATTAATGTGCTTTTTCCCGAGCCACTTGGACCAACAATAAAGATGAATTCTCCAGAATGAACCCTTAAATTAACATTTGATAGAGCGTGGACATCCCCGCCCGGGGTCTTATAAATCTTTGATAGATTCTTTGCCTCGAGGACAATTGGTTGTTTTTTATGATAATCCTTTGGCAATTCTTGTAAGTGAAGCTCTTTTCTAAAGGTTGTTTGTTCTTCCAATGAGATTTTCTCTGGAGGGATCGCTTGTGGATGTTTTAATATTACACGACTTTTCTCATCCATTTCAAGGAGAACTTGGTCTTCAATTTTCAGCGTTTTAACGATTAGCTCGGGGATTCGAATACTTTTTGATGTATCAACATACCTTTTGTATTGCAAAGGAAATTTCGTTTGAGCTAATTTATCCTCTTTATCTAAAACGGCGGACACACGGCCATCTTTAATAATATAGGTTCTATCTACGCCTTCAAGGAAACGCAGGTCATGTGTAACGACTATCACGGTTGTTTGATATTTTTTCGACACTTTAGCCAGGACAGCTTTCACTTTTAAGGTATTTTCCGTGTCAAGTTGCCCTGTGGGTTCATCACACAAGAGCACAGGGGTGTTTTTCGCAATCGCACAGGCAATAGCTACACGGACTTTTTCTCCTCCCGACAAAGTCTTTGTTAGTCTGGAAGCTAGATGAGCAATACCTAAATCATTCATTATCTTGTCATTTCTTTGTCTTATTCTCGAGGAAAGATCGAGACCGGCTAACGTGCTGTACAAGGAAAGGTTCTCTCTAACTTTGACATTGAGAAAGAGATTTCGTTCTGGAAATTGATCCACCAAGGTGACTTTTTTTAAGCGATAAGCAGACAAGTCTTGAATTGACAAACGTTCAAGGCTAATGCCAGCAACTCTTACCGTTCCACTTGAAATGCTTTCTAAACCGGCAAGAATGTTAATGAGGGTAGTCTTCCCGGAGCCACTTGGCCCTATGATGGAAACGAACTCTCCTTTTTCAACATGGAAATCACAACCTCGTAATGCTGGAACGCGCAGATGTCTTTGCTCATCTTCGTAGATTTTTATCAGGTCAACACATTCAATCATTATTTACTCCTCCTTAATTGGATGGTAATTTCTAATTTGTAGGGCTAATCCCACATAATAGACTGCCAACATTGGTAACTCGAAAAGGAAAACTAGGAAAACATAGAACCAATTTCCCTTCCAAGAAAAGTCGGCAAAAGGATTTGGGAAATTAAAAAGCACAGGCATAAGTATCGCTAGTAAGCACAAGCTAATGCTAAGTGAAATTAATACTGGAAGAAAGGCTACAACAAGAAATTCTATGAGAAAACTCCCCAGAAGCTGGTTTTTTGTGGCTCCGACCCGGACACTTGCTTCTACGATACCCCTGCGTTGTAGATAAATATTCCTTGCTAAGAGGTAACTCACTAAACACAAAATTGTTAGAGAAAGAAAAATGTTAAGATAAGCAAAATCTTGTTTCCAATAGATAAAGGGGTAATCTATTTGATCGATAAAGAACCTTTTTTCATAAACTGTGAGTTTAGCTTCTTGAACGATTTGCTCTTTTATCATTGTTAGATTAGCGCCCTCGGTTACCTTTAACAACAGGAAGGCTTCCTCTTTTACTGGCATTGTTTTTGCGGCGCTTTTAATGTGTGATAGAGTGTGAAGGCTTGTTACAAGGTTAAACTCGACAACTCTACTTTGAAACAACTTTGCCTTTGTAGGCATGCTAAGTAGAGGGAAAGATCTGAAACTATTGATATATTGCAAAGGAAAACGGTTAGAATAGATTTCTGTAAAATCATCATTATAGAGAATTTCATCTTTAGAATAATCAAAGCCTTTTGCATGTCTGTAATCCATTAAATAAGTATCATCTGATTCAAGGGCAACAATATCCTCCAGAGAACAGCCTGTTTTTGAAAAGAAGCTATTGTGGGCAACATATTGAGCAAATTCGGTTGTATTTTTAATTGCAAGTATTGTTGTTTGAATGCTTGTTTGAAGTGGTGGATTGATGAAAATTTCAAAGAAACTCCTTTGAACTTCGGCGGAAGAGTCAACCCCCTTAATTGCCATAAGACGCTGTTTTGTAGTTTGATTGAAGTCCCAATTAGTGACAACTAAATCAGAAAAACCAGAACGCAATGCTATTTCATAATTAAAATGTTCGGGATAGGAGTTTACTAAAAGTAATCCCGGAGAACATGCTATGGGTAAAACCATTAATCCAAGTAAGATAGTACGATAGGATATATGGTCCGCAGAGAAATTCTTCAAGGAAAAAGTGAATAAATTCTTCTTTTTGAACCAAATTTTTTTCCCAAAGAAACATAAACATTTCACTACAAGCTTTGAAATTAAAAGATAAAGGATAATGCTTGCTATTAGAATTCCACAGTAGATTAAGCTAGTAAAGAAAATTGTTGCATGATAACTTTTCATGGGTGACCACTCTCCCACATAACTTAAGAACAATCCAAGAAAGCCAAAAGCAATACACAGAGCACTTGGAAGAAGCATGATCATTTCAATTGCAGAAAAAATTTTCTTTATTTTTCTGGTTCTTTGCTTTCTAAAGATTTCAGCTCGCGAGCGATTAAGTGCCTTTAGAAGTTCATTGTCAAAAAGATAACCACTGATTAAGAAGGCTAAAAGGAAAATTACAGCCGGAATAATAAACAACGACTCACCCAAGCCTGGAAAGAAAGCTGTTTCCTTGAGGGATTGATAAGTAAACAGGAAGATAAGAATACTAAGTAAGAGCCCCAAAAACACCCCAATTAAAAGACTCATCGAAATGTAAAGACCCTTTTCTAAGAGTATAACCTTTCGAATTCTTTTATCTTCTAAGCCTTGATTTTTCAATAGAAACAAAGATTGCTCAAAGAGCTTTTTATCTATTTTAGTGGTTTCAATAATTAGAAACAATAATAATAGGATAAGTGGCAAACTGACCAAAAAAATTGAATTGGTCTCATGCAACCAGAATTCTTGATAGGAATTTAAGTTTGATGTAAGATCAAGGAAGGGGCTAAACCCATTCCAAGAACCATGAAAAGAAGAGAATGCTTCTAAATAGTGATTCAAGTCCTTGGGGTTTAAAACAGCATCATTGTAGTTAATATCCACAGCAATGCCTTTTTTAGAACTCACAAAAGGAAAATTGTTAATAAAAGTAAAGAAATATTCTGGCATTGTGATAAACTTTCCTTTTATTTCAAAGGCATCAAATTCGTTGGTGTCAGTAAAGTCTTCCCAAGTTGGAAGGTCTGCTGAAAAGCCTGCTCGATAAAATAGCAATTTCAAGTCTGAAATGATCCCAACGACGGTTACTTGTTGTTTAGAAATCGGGTACATTGTCCCTGCAACATTTAATGTGAGAGTATCATTCAACTCGAACAAAGGAGTGGAAGAGGGATCTTCAAAAAAGTAGAGAACCTCACTCGCATTTGTTGGCATTCGCCCTGAAAGTAAATTAGACTCGAGAATAGTAAATAACTCCTCAGGGAAAGTAAAATAACCATAGGCATTGCCAAGCTGCGGATCATACCGGTTTTCATACACTTGAAATGCATAAACCCACGAGTAATTATCTCTCATCAAGTTAGAAGCAATATCATTAAGACTATTTTTCATAGTTTGTATCAATGTAGTAATATCATTTAATGAATAGTTGGGCTCATTGGCAGTTGATATAATTCTATAAGTACTAATTGCTGAATCATCGTACCAATCTTTTGCCTTAAAGAAATCATGAAAAGCTTGCTCACGGTTGTTATACCAGACTATTGAAAAACTGGTTAATAATGTGAAAATTAAGGAGGTGCTAAGAATCGTCAAGATGAAACGCTTCCTATTTGATTGGATAAAGGTTTTAAATAGAATCCAGAAGCTATTTTTTCTCAAGTTTAAGAGACCATCTTTCAAACCCACTTTTCTTTCCTCCCTTATACCTCCGACACCATATGATATTGTTTTATCTTGGGGATTAATCTTGTTAACCATCCGAGAGCAATAAGCCCACCAACTAGTATTATCGCTAAAACAGAGTAAGCGTTAAAGCTAAGTTTAAATGACGAATAAACTTGATAATTGCTCGAGAGAAAAGTACCAATCAACCATCCAAATATGAACCCACAAAAAGAACAGAAAATAATTGGAATAAAAGAAATAATGCCCAATTCGAGAAGAAAAGCCTTTTGAATTTCTTTTTTTGTAATTCCTAAAGTGTACTCTATTTCCAGTGCTTTAGTTCTAAACTTGAAGATATTCGCAACGATAATATTTAGATAAAGAACCGCAATAATTGAAGAAGCAATTGTACTAAAGGCTTGAAAAATCGTTATGAGGTTTATGCTCTCGAGATCCATTTCATTGATAATCATACTTTGGTCAACAATCTCCACTGCAGGAGATAATTGGTTTTGAATTTGCTCTTTGGTAGTAGAAAGGCTTTCACTCGAGGTAGTTTTAATTATAATGTGAAATGATTTTGAAGTTTTAAAGGAGATTAAAGATGTTTCCAATTTCTCATAAGAGTCTAGCGACATTACAAGTGAAAAAGCGATTCTTTCACCGTTGAAAGCAACACGCTTTCTCTGTGGTAAAAGCGGAAATACATCGAAACCGGCTATAAAGGTGAAAGTGATTTCTTTTGATACCTCTCCAAAAAAGGCATTCGTAAACCGAACGCCATCACTATAACCCTTTCGTTTAGCATAATCCTTAGTCATCAAATATGATAGGTTTTGTTCTAATTGGGAAATCTCACCTGGATTGATTCCAAAATTCAATGTGGACAACTCTACTGTTGCAAGGAAAGCTGTTAGGTTGTAAATACAGAGAATAGGAACAGTATACTCTTGTTCTCCAAAAAAAGTGTCCCTCTTTAAAGTAAAACTCGATAGCATAACTGAAGCAGTTTTTTCTATGCCAGAGATGTTTGAAAGAGCTTCTTGTGAAGGTAAGAGCTGTGGATATTGAGAGTTTAATACTAAATCAGATGCCCCTAAAGCCAAAGTCTTTTCAATTGTCAAATGGTCCGAGAGAGAGGGTTTTAGCACTATTCCCGGAATAAGAGCAAGCCCAAACAAAAGTAAAAAGGAAATTGCCTTTTTGTAAGATTTATTGTTGAATTTAATGTTTTTAAATGAAAAACCTGACAAATTCTTTCGCCTGCGCCATAACTTCTCACCGAACCATTCAAATGTAAACACTATATAACGTGAAAAGAGGAAAAAAGCCGCCAAAGTAAGCATCACTACACCAAAGAAGATCATTACCCAACCCAATGTATAAAGTGACCAATAGGTCGTTAGGATTTCTTTTGCTGTGAATTTTAGAATGAAAATTCCCAAGCTCGTTAAGATTATACCGGGAAAGCTTAATAGTAATTCCACTTTTGAAAAGAGTTGTTGAAATCGATTTTTCTGATAATTAACCAAAGAAAGTGATTTAATAGCAGGAAG
>DXJV01000061.1 GCA_019056785.1 Candidatus Heimdallarchaeota archaeon | reverse complement strand
GCAAGGGCGATATGACATTCTTCAAATTCATACTCGTGGTGTTCCATTGGCTGAAGATGTTGACTTGCATGAAATTGCTAAAGTTACCCACGGCTTCGTTGGAGCTGATCTTGCAACACTGGTAAAAGAGGCTGCAATGAGCGCCCTTCGAAGAATTTTGCCAAAAATTGATTGGAGTGAAGAAACTGTTCCTCCTGAGATTTTACAAGAAATCGAAGTAAAACAAGCCGACTTTCAAAATGCTCTTGCAACAGTTGAACCTTCGGCTATGCGCGAAGTCTTTGTTGAAAGTCCAGATGTTAAATGGGACCAAATTGGTGGCTTAAAAGATGCCATTCAACAGCTGAAAGAATCTGTAGAATGGCCTTTGAAATATCCTGAAGTCTTTGATGAAGCCGGAATAGAACCCCCCAAAGGTATATTGCTTTATGGGCCTCCTGGAACAGGGAAAACTTTGCTGGCAAAGGCTGTTGCTACTGAAAGCGAAGCTAATTTCATTAGTATCAAAGGCCCTGAAGTGATGAGCAAATGGGTTGGAGAATCCGAAAAAGCCATCAGAGAAATTTTCAGAAAGGCACGTCAAGCAGCCCCCTGTATTGTCTTTATGGATGAAGTGGATAGTATCACGCCAAAAAGGGGTGGAGTACACGATAGTAATGTTACTGAACGTGTCGTAAGCCAACTCTTGACTGAAATTGATGGTTTAGGGAAATTAAAAAATGTTGTAGTCATTATGGCTACTAACCGCCCTGACATAATCGATCCGGCAATTCTGCGTCCGGGAAGAACGGACCGTTATATTGCAATCGATATACCAAACAAAAAAGCCCGGATGGAAATCTTCAAGATACACACGCAAAAAATGCCCTTGGCTAGCGATGTCAAATTATCTGAACTTGCCGATAAAACCGAAGGGTTGACAGGTGCTGATATTGCCGCTATTTGCAAAGAAGCGGGCATGCTTGCTGTGCGAGAATTTATTAGCAAATCCCCTGACCCAGAAGAAGTCAAGAAACGTATTAATAACAAAGAATTCAAAGTAACTCACAAGCAATTCTTGCAAGCACTTGATACAGTCCATAAAATCTCATCTGTCGATTTAAATAAATATCGGGGTATCTCTAATAAATTTAAAGAAGGAGAAATATCATTCTTATAATCTCCTTCTCCCTATACTAACAAGTAATTGTAATGGAGGAATGTAAAAAATGGCTGACCCAGACAAGATCTTTCTTGCATTAAAGAGTGAAACTCGTAGGAAAATCTTGGAGATGCTTGCAGCAGAACCAATGTATCTAACGCAATTATCCTACTATCTTAATTTGGGTCAACAAGCAATTTTCCGCCATTTACAGTTATTAGAAGAGGCGGGGCTCCTCGAGTCAGACTTTAGAGAAGCCGGGCAAGGCGCTCCGCGGCGATACTATCAAATAGCTCGAGCAGTTCGGGTTGAAGTACAAATTTCGCCTGAAATGTTTGATGTGGAATTGTTTGATGTCCCAAAAATCGAGATCAGCGTTCCCAAAGAATTCCCCGAACTTGCAGAAATTGTCCGCACTTGTAAAAAACTTTCTAAAGAACCCAACTCGCGAGAGAAACTGTCCGCTTTTAGCGACCTGCTCAAACAATTGGGGCAAGAATTAGATAAAATTAATATCGCCAAATCTGCAGCAGAAGCAACATATTCGAATATTCGCAATCACATCCGGAGTATTTCTTACGAACTCCTCCCACAACGAATTGATCAACGAATTATTCAGACTTTGGCTTCCCGTGGAGGTGAACTTGGCATATCCGACCTCACTACTATTTTACATCTTACAAAGGATACCTTATTGGAGCGCATTAAAAAGTTAGAAACTGGTGGGCTCTTAAAAATCAAGGACAACGAACAAATCATACTGCTATAACATTAGTCATTTCCCCTTTTTCTTTCTCTTTTCCTTCTTTTTTACAACAAATTTTTTATAAATTGGAATGTAAGATTCGCATTAGTGATTAATTTGACTGCGAATGATATTTGGCCCTATTTCATTTCTCCTTTGATTGGTTTACTGGCTGGAAGTTTCCCCACTGCTTATATCATTTCAAAATCAGTTGTCGATATCGATCCCCGGAAGTTTGGCTCAGGTTCTGTGAGCACGAGAAACACCATCCGTGCAGCTGGGTTATGGCCCTGGGGCGCAATCACCTTTTCAGTGGATGTTGTAAAGGGAATGGTGGCTGCAGCAATAGTCGAGTACCTTATTGCTCCCTTTGGTGCAGCAGTACATCGCGAATATTATGTGATTCTCACAGCATTCTTTGCGGTTATCGGTCACTGTTGGATGCCCTACCTCAAATTCAAAGGAGGTAAAGGTTTGGGGACTTATGTTGGATTGTTGTTTTATTTTTACTGGCCAACAGCCTTTTTTTGGGTTATCATGCTTTTCCTCTTAATCCGTATTAGTGGATTCTCTGGCATAGGTGCTGTCTGGGCAGCGGCCTTTATCACACCTTTTTGGTATCTTATTGATTTGTTTGTTCCAACCCCAAATCCCTTCACCTTTGGCCTGCCAGCGGCATTTTGGCCTCATGAATATTTTGCAGATGGGCTTGGTTGGCAGTTCATACTACTCTATGCCCTAGGTTCGATGGTAATTCTTCTCATCCGCCACTTACCAGAATACCGGCGAATCAGGCGTGGTGAAGCTCAAGCATGGAAAAGCTTGAAAACCTCAGAGATGCTAAAGTAACTTGGTCTTTATTAAAGAAGGAGAAACCAGAACGAAAATAACTTTAAGGATTGACATATAGATGGTTCAAAAAACAGATTTTGGTACGGTTCGGAATTTTTTCCGGGCGTTGCTTCTTTCTTTTCTTACTTTTGGTTTTTACAATTTGTTTTATCAATTCTGGCTTTACCGTGATTTAGATGAGCATTATCAGCTAGCATTTAAATTTGAGCCACGTTCTTATCCTACTCTTAACAATCCTACGACGTTGTTTATTTTTTTAATTATTTTTCCTCTTTATTCTTATTACACAAAATATCATTTGTTACATGAACACATCGCTACTTCGCCTATTCAAAGTAGCATAAATTGTGCCGAAGGCTATAAAGCGCTTTTATTCTTTCTCTTTTTCACCATCCCTACGTTGGGTATTGTCCCGATAATCCTTGAAGCGCGTTGGCAGAAAGCTTTTAATGAGCATCTATTAGCTCATAAACAGCAAAAATCCCGAGAGTGAAAAAAATGGTCCCACCAATAATAGATGATACTTATTCCGAATGCTTTACAATGTGGTATTCTCGAATTTTAATTACCGCTATCGACGAAGAAATGGCGTTAATTGCCGCACAAGAGACTATTGGATTTGCAACAAGTATTATTATGTGCTCTGCAGAGGCAGGTATAGAGCGCTTCGTATCTGCGAAGGAAACGCCAGACAATCGCCCGGGTGTGGTAATTCAAATTTGGACCCGTCATAGCAAACAAATGAAGGATGAACTTCTTTCGCGGCTTTCCCAATGTGCCATGACCACCCCCACAACAAATATTTTTAACTTCACACCAATCGCTGAGAAATCAGTTCCGGTGGGGAAACTGATCGCTTATTTTGGTGATGGTTTTCAAAAGAAAATCACTAAATTTGGTCGCGAATTGTGGGAAGTACCTGTAATGGACGGCTCCTTTCTTATAGAAGACTCCTTTAATATTGCAAAAGGTATTGCAGGGGGTTTACTTATACTCCTTGGAACAGAACAAATGACAACCCTTCAGGCAGCAAAAACTGCTGTTAAAGCGATTTGTGATTCAAAGGTACAAGCAATAACTTCTTTTCCTAGTGGCATTTGTCGTTCCGGTTCTAAAATAGGCTCCAAATATTCATTTCTCAATGAATCGACCAATCATCACTTTTGTCCCGGTTTAAAAAAGGACATTAGTGATAGTCTTCTGCCATCTGAGGTACAGTGTGCTTATGAAATAGTTATTAATGCTGTTAATGAAGATGAATTGAAAAAGGCGCTAAAAGCAGGAATAGGTGCCCTCCGTGAAAATAATGCTATCGTGAAAATAACCAGCTCCAATTTTGGCGGTGAACTTGGAAAAATAACTATTAATTTAAAGGATTTGACTGATGATAACAAGTAATTAAAAAAAAGGTGAAGAATGGTGACAGAAAAGATTGCCCCTTTTAGATCAACAATGAATGAGGCTGCCGTGGACCTTTTCGATGAAATGCTCGAGATGGAAGAGGTTATAAAAGGAAAGATGGTTGAAACACGTCTTGGTCCCACCATTCTTGATGTTGGCCTAAATGCTCCTGGAGGCTTATTGGCCGGCGAATACACTATTCAGGTTTGTATGGGCGGTCTTGCGGAAGTTTCTTTAACTACGAAAAACTACTCGAATAAGCTAACTTTACCAGCGGTTCTTGTTTCGACTGATCACCCCGCAGTTGCGACGATTGGCTCACAATTTGCAGGCTGGGCAATCAAGAAAGAGGGGTATCAAGCAATTGGTAGCGGGCCAGCGAGGATTTTAGCAAAAAAGCCCAAAACCATCTACGAACAATTGCCCATTATAGATGATTATCCTGAAACTGTTATTGTCCTTGAGGCTAATGCCTATCCACCAGATGCCGTTCTTGAGTATCTGGCACAAAAATGCAATGTCCCTCTTGACAATCTTTGTGTTCTTCTTGCCCCCACTACGAGCATGGCTGGTGCCATTCAAATTGCCGGGCGTTCAATTGAAACTGCCCTTCATCAGCTTTTCCATCAAGGTATGGATATTCTGACTGTTAAATCAGCAATGGGTGTTTGCCCTATCGCTCCGCTTATAAACAAAAATGCTCAGCAAATGATGGGGCGAACCAATGACATGTTAACCTATGGAGCAGAAGTCTTTCTTCAAGTGGCTTATAATGATGATACAAAACTAAAAGCATTTCTTTCAAAAGCCGTTTCTTCTCACTCGAGTGAATATGGCAGACCCTTTTTTGAGATTTTACAGAGCGTCGGCGGTGACTTTTATAAAATCGATCCTGGTTTGTTTGCCCCTGCAAAAATTGTCGTGAATAACACTACGACCGGTAGTCTTTTTACTTTGGGAGGAATAAATCTTGAACTGCTTAAAAAAAGCATCCTATAATAATTTTCTCACCGAATAACTTTTGCAATTCTTAAAAAGATTTAATTAGTTAAGTAAAGTAAATACCTTACTTTCAAATAGTTAGTTAGGGTGATAGGTTAAATGCCACAGTCTTTTTATCCGCCACAAGATTTTTCTCCCCCCATTGTCCAAGAAGAAGAAATTCGTGCCATTTTCAAGAATTCAGATAAGGATAAATGGGTCTTGATGGTTGTCGTAGGGACTAAACCGGACTTTTACAAACAAGCCCCTCTTATCTATTGGGCAAACAAGAAAGGGGTCCCTGTTATCTGTGCTACTACTGGACAACACTTTGATGATCTCTTAGGTTACGGGATAAAGGAGTTTAATTTAAAACCATTAATAGATCTCCGCATTAAAGGTGACCTCTTACAAAAAGCGACTGATATTTTTTATAAAATTGGCTCCCTTGCCAAGTGGTTCCAAAAAGAATTCCCTGAGAGAACAATAGTTCCCATCCCCCACGGCGATACTTTAACTGCTGCGATAGTCTCCGCAGCATGGTTTTTATCTATTCGTTCAGGTGTTGCTCAAAACGAGGCAGGTATCCGTGGGATGAACCCTGTTTCGTTTCACGATATAAATCTCTTTAAAGAACGTATTTCCGACCCTTCTGCGTTTGTTCGAGAACAATGGAAAGGAAAGTGGGAACTTAACCGAGCAGAGCCCTGGCCTGAACAGTGGGATACTTTTGTCTCAGGTGCTGGAGCAAATTATCTTTTGGCAGCATGTGAAATTAACCGCCAAAATCTCTTGCGAGAGGGCTATCCCGATGAATCAATCAGAGTTGTCGGGAACTCAGTTGTGGATGCTATAAAACTGGTCCCCAAACCAAAGGAATCTGTTTTCACTGATTTTCCACAACTCGAAGAATATGACGATTGGATCCGCGTTGATGTCCATCGCCGTGGCAATTTAACTGAAAGAAGGTTTAAAGCAATAGTTCAAGGCGTTCTTTCTCTTGTGAAGAAAGGCGTTCCTATTACTTGGTGTGAATTAACCGCGACTCGGCAAGCGCTGGATTTTTTCAACCTCCGGAAGAAAGTCTTGCAAGCCAATGAAAAATATCCCAATTTCCTGTTCACTCCCCTTTGGCGGGAATATGGACAAGTTATTGAATTCTGGAAGAGCGGACGCTGTTTTGCTGAATTGACAGATTCAGGCAGCATACAAGAGGAGCTAAATGAGATTCAGGAAGTCCTTTGTTTAACGCTCCGGTTTAACACAGACCGCCCTGAATCAATTTCGGAAGCGCATTCCAATGTTCTTGTTCCTCCGGCTTCTGCAGAAAATATCGCCTTGCTTGTAGAACACATTCGAAATGATAAGGAACTGATTTCTCAAATGAGAACTGCTCCGAAAATTTATGGTGAAAATGTCAGCGCAAAAATCATGGATTGGTTCTTAGAAGAAATGGCAAAAAAGACCCGCCCCTTTACCTGGGCTCACGAACGAATCTATGGTCCTGATAAAGGGACAGAGAAAACGGTTGATTTTCTCTAATCTTTTTTATTCTTTTTCAAGACTGCTGGGGACATAATAAAATTCCCCAATTTCTCGTTGCGCCCTATCCAATCGTGAGCCTTTTTTATTTACTCGGGGCCTTCCTGAAACTTTGTCTCTCCGGAATGTGATATCAATAGATTTCAAGAATTTGTTCATTCCTCGTCGCAGGTCTGTAGGTGAGTTTGCTTTACCACGAACGCCGGGTTCTCCTTCGAAGACCATTAAATTATCACTCAAATAGTCGATGAACATTAAGTCGTGGTCAATAACGAATGCTGCGCGTCCTTTTGTTCGCATTATCTTTTGAATAATTTTTGCGACCACCATCCGCGTTTCGGAATCTAAATAAGCACTTGGTTCATCAAATAGGTACATCTCACATTCCTGAGCAAGCGTTCCGGCAATGGCTATTTTCTGTAATTCTCCACCACTAAGGTCTTCGATATTTCGCATTAAAAGATCCTCAATTTTCAATGGACGGATGATTTCGGCACGAGTCCACGGGTCAGAAAGTAAGGTTTTATTTATTGAAATGAGAAATTCCTCCACTGTGCCTTTAAAGTCAACATTGATATATTGTGGTTTGTGCCCAATTTTGATCTTGATATGTTCCTCTTCTCCTTCTTCCTCACTTTTTTCCTCTTTAGGTTGCTGGTTAAAGTTAACCTCGAGATACACCTCCCCAGTGGTAGGTTGTTCATCGCCTGCCAAAATTTTTGCAAAGGTTGTTTTTCCTATGCCATTTGGACCAATAATTCCAATTATTTCTGAATTGTGTATTGTTCCTGGTCCTGATTTGAATTTGAAGCCATTGAAATCTTTTGTAAAGGCGCCGTAGCGCAGGGCAACTTTATGACTGATGCTTCCTTCTGATGGTGCCGGGACTCTGCTAAAGGAAATGCTATAGTCCCTGAAGCGCATGTTTTCATCAGGAATAAATCCATCGAGAAATACATTAATGCCATCTCGAACGCCCTTTGGATGGGTGACAATTCCATATGCCCCCGCTGAGCCATAATACATTGATATTTGATCGCTAATTGCATCACAAACCGCAAGATCATGTTCAACATTCACAATATACTTGTTGTCCGCAATTAGGCTACGAATTGCGGTTGCTGCGTTCATTCGTTCTTTTACATCCAGAAAACTTGAGGGTTCGTCAAAAAGATAGACATCAGCATCTTTCACAATGGTTGCTGCAATTGCCACTCTTTGTAATTCACCACCACTCAAGACTGCGAGTTCTCTGTCCCAAAATTTCTCCAGATTTAGTAAAACCTTAACTTCATCCTTTGCGCCACGTTCATCCACTTTCGCCAGGAGGTCTTTCACCACTCCTTTCGCATGTTTTGGCAGTCCACTGATTTCTTGGGGTTTTATTGCTGTTTTTAGCTTTCCATCCTGAATGGCTTGAAAATAGTTTTGCAATTCCGACCCACGGAAATATTCAATGATCTCCTCCCAAGATGGTGGGTTGTCCCAGTTTCCCAGATTGGGTTTTAGCTGTCCTGCAAGAATCTTTAAGGACGTTGACTTTCCTGCGCCATTTTGTCCAATTAGCCCTAAAACACTTCCGGGTCGTGGTTTTGGTAAGCGGTAAAGTTTAAACCCATTCTGCCCGTAACGATGGACTAAATCAGTCTCGAGTTCATCCGGTAGGTTGATGATTTGAATTGCCTTTCTCGGACATTTTTTCACACAAATGCCACATCCTGTGCATAAAAGCTCGATGATTTTTGCTTTCCCTGTTTTTTCGTCGAGGGAAATGCAAGGCTCATCCGAGGTTCGGTTAACGGGGCAATATTTGATGCATTCTAGGGCGCATTTTTTCTTGTTACATTTTTCTCTTTCGACAATGGCAACTCGCGTCATTGATTCTACCAACTTCTTTACTTGTCAATTAATTTCTCTGTTTTAATTATTTGCTTTAAAATTATTTAGTTCCATTTTCTTCCTCATCTTCACCCAACAAAAGCCGGAGTTCATCTAAACTCAAACTCTTTTTTGCGGTCTGTTTCTTCTTTGTTTCTTCTATTTTCTTTGCTTTCTGTTTGAGGATTTGTTCATGTCTTCTTCTGCTTTGCTCATCTTCTATTAATTCAATAAGAAATTGTTTTAATTTAATCTGATTGTACAATTCGACTATATTTTTATGTGCTAAATCTGCTGCTTGACGCGCCTCGAGATATTTTTGATGCATTTTATCCCCACCGGCTCTTAATTCATCCAGCTCCTTATAGATCTGTTGCATTGCTTCATGATGCTTTTGTCCCTCTTCATGGAAGAAGAGGACTTTTTGGTGGGCTTCTTCTTGCTCTTTTGAAAGTTGCTTTGCCTGTTCTACTGCTGCTTCGAGTTCGCTTGAGGAAAATCCAATGAGATGTGCTGTGTAGGCTTTTTCATAAAGTTCTGTTATTCGTTTAGTGACATATGCATCCTCTTCCAGTGTGAGAATCGTTGTTTGTTGTTTCCATTCAAGGTCACGGATTTCATTGGTAATTTCTTCCGGAATTACCCCAACTTCGTCCTTCATTTGGTAATATTTCTCGCGCAGTTCTTTTACTTTTCCCCATGCCGCTCTGATTTTCTCTTTAAGCTCTTCGCGAATTTTCTTATACTTACGTATCTCCTCGTTACACCGATCTCGTGCTTCTTTTTCCTCTTTCGCCCTTTCTCGTAATTGATTTATATTTGAAAATTTGTCACCGCTTACATTGTCACGCATTGCTCGATAATGCCTTGCTTCAGCATTATGCTCTTCCCGTTTCTTTTTTAATTGGGCAATTTTTGTTGAGATCTGGGTAATTTCTGTCCGTAGGCTATCCATTGTTTTTTTCATGACCTCTTTGCTCATCCCTTTTAGTTCCCTTTGTAAGGCAATGACTTCGGGATGGTCCTTGAACTCTTCTTCAACATCAATCGTTTCATTCATTCTTCTTCACTTTGGTTCATTTCTTTAGGGGTGAGATTCCATTTGCAGTAATCTCAAATTTAACTCTTCCTTCAATTTCCGTTGGAATTCTCGCTTCAAATCGTCCAAAACCATGTGATAAAAGAATAATTTCTCTATCAGACCAATATTGTAAAATTGCTTTTGCTACAGGACGTATGCGTTCTTCGGAAAGAAGGGCTAAAATATCCTGCTCGCCTTTTGTCTTTCTCCTAATCATTGTTGCTTGGTTGAAAAGAATTACCGGAAAATGTAATCGGTGGCTAATTTGTCGTAATAATGCTACTTGAAACGCCAGTTTCTTAAAGGCTTTTTTCTCTCTTGATTGGTTTGTTGACTCTTGTCGGTAAAAGTTAGTAATAGTGTCGACCAACAATAAACCAATACTCTGATTTTGTAGAAAGAATTCTAACTTATTTATGAGCTCAAATTGCTCTTGAAAATTCTTTGGTTGATACAATTTTAATAATGAATTGAGTTTCGAAAAATTTTTGCCGCTGAAATATTTTTTCATCTGATGCCCGGTTATTTTCCCTTCGGTGTCAATTAATACGACTTTTTGTTCATTTGCGCAAAAGTTTACGGCAAGTTGAATTGCTAAAGAGGTTTTGCCACTTCCGGCTTCGCCAAAAACATGGATAAGCTTTCCCTGGAGCTGTTTGAGTTCTATTTTCTCACCAAAGATTAACAGTTCAAGTTCTTCCGGGCAAAGTATTGATTTAGACAAATTCCTACGTCCGTGTGCTATTGGAAATTAGTTTAATTTTATTATTTAAAAAAATGCTCTCCTTAAAGCTTTCTTCTTAAAAAGAAAAAAAGGGGAGTGAACTCACTCGAGTTCAAAAACAGGTGGAATGTGTCTCTTATGCTCTGATTTTGCGGTCATTTCTAAAACCCTTTCAACGACCATTTCCTTTATTTGTAACTCTTTTGCAATGTCCTTTGGATTGTAATTGTGTTCAATACCATAGAGAATAAGATCTAACAAATCGTAAGTAATGCCAAGTTCTCCTTCATCTGTCTGCCCGTCCCAAAACCCAGCGGAAGGAGGTTTCTCAATAATAGGTTTTGGTATGTTCAGGTATTTTGCCATTAAACGAATTTGTGTTTTGTAAAGCCCTCCACAAGGTTCAAAATCCACCCCGCCGTCTCCGTACTTTGTAACATAGCCAACCATTATCTCTGTCTTGTTACTGGTGCCAAGGACAAGATAGTGATAGTAATTCGCATAGGCATAATTGATGATCATCCGGAACCGTGCCATGGCATTTCCTAAGACCAGTCTATTCTTACTAAGCTCTATGTCAACATTTTTTGTAAAAGCCGAAATAAAATCAGCAATAGAGACTTTTTTAACGGTAATGCCCAGTTGTCTTGCCAGCGTACGCGCGTCGTCTTCATAATGTTGTGCAAGGTTAGCGTTTGGAAGGATAAGCCCCAATACATTTCTTTTTCCCAAAGCTCGGACTGCGAGTGCTGTAGTCACCGAAGAGTCTATCCCTCCACTTAATCCAACAACAACTCCTTTTGTTTTTGATTGTGCCACGTACTCGCAAATGAAATCTTCGATTTTTTCACTTACTGCTTTGCAGTCTATATCAAAAACTGTGGGCTGGAGTTGCATTGATCTGTGCCACCTTATTTTATTTGGGGATTTTTACGTTCCGTTCTTCAGCGATACGACAAGCTTTTTCATAGCCGGCATCTACATGTCTGGCTATTCCTGTACCTGGGTCAACGGTGAGGACGCGTTGTAATCGTTTTGCTTTTGCTTTCGTTCCATCTGCAACGATAACCATTCCTGCGTGGAGTGATTTACCAATGCCTACACCACCACCATGGTGGAAGGAAACCCAGCTTGCACCATTTATGGCATTTAAGGCAAAATTGAGCAGCGGCCAATCTGCAATTGCATCGCTTCCATCTTTCATTCCTTCGGTTTCTCTACTTGGGGATGCAACAGAACCACAATCTAAATGGTCGCGTCCAATAACAACAGGTGCCGTGACTGTTCCTTCTTTGACGAGGTCATTAATTATTAGCCCAAACTTTGCTCGGTCGCCATAGCCTAACCAACAAATTCTGGTCGGAAGGCCGAGGATAGGAACTTTCTTTCGAACTCTGTCAATCCAACGAATGAGTGGTTTGTCATCTGGGAATGTGGAAATTAAGGCATCATCTATTGCAGCCAGATCTTTCGGATTGCCAGATAAACATGCCCACCTAAATGGCCCTTTCCCTTCACAAAAGAGGGGTCGGACGTATTTTAAGACAAATCCAGGATAGATGTAGCCACCATCCTCTTTTCGTACGGTTAGGATGTTCAATTGTTCCAAATGGCGCTTCAAGTCGGCAACATCTTCTGCTGTCATGCCCCCTTCCGGGGGTGCTTTTCCCATTGCAATTTTAATGGCTAATTCCACTTGATTTCGAATGGCATTCCCATAGTCAAATACTATTGCGCCTTTCTTTTGCATGTCAATCATTGCTTTAACGTGCGTCGCCATGGATTTGAAGGATTCTCGAACATACTCTCCTTCTCTAACTTCCACACCGCTCTCGAGTAGTTCCACGTAGTTTCTATCATATCCGCTTGGTACATACTTCTTTACTTCATGGGCACTTGTTTGGTCGGTGACAATGTCCGGAATGACCCCTTTTTTCACGAATTCGGGATGGATGTCTGCTGCGTTTCCAATTAACCCTATTGAGAGGGGTTCTTTTCGTTCCTTTGCCTCCATAGCCCATTTTAAAGCCTCATCAAGATCTTTGGTCATTTTGTCGCAATAGTTTTCTTTGACCTTACGGGCGACCTCTGACTCGAGAACTTCGACATCAATAATGACTGCATCATTTAGCGTTCCTGCCATTGGTTGGGCTCCTGACATAGCACCCATACCAGCAGTTAAAATCAATTTTCCAGCCAGCGAATCTGTATGGAAATCCATTTTTCCTGCAGCAGCAAAACTTTCATAGGTTCCTTGTAAAATACCTTGCGTTCCGATGTAAATCCAGCTCCCAGCAGTCATCTGCCCATACATCATCAATCCCAGACGATCAAGATGGTCAAAATAATCTTGCGTTGCCCAGTTGCCCACAAGGTTTGAGTTAGCAATTACCACCCGGGGGGCGTCTTCATGAGTCGGCGCCACATAAACTGCTTTGCCGGATTGGATGCACAATGTTTCATCTGGTTCTAATGCTTTTAGTGCACGAACGATTTTGTGAAATTCTTTCCAGTTCCTAGCAGCTCTGCCAGAGCCACCATAGACAATTAATTCCTCCCAATTTCGAGCCACTTTTGGATGTAAGTTATTATATAACATCCGAAGGGCTGCTTCTGCATCCCATGTTTTACAGTGTAGAAGCTCGGTGCTTTCATCTGCAGCTAATGGTTCTTTTGGCTTCAAATCCATATACATTGGTCGACCATATATGTCGATCTCTTTTTTCAAATCTGTCAACCTAACATTTCTCCAAATACGATTTGTTCATTTCACTAGTTTGTTTTATTCTCTTATAATTAGTACTTTTTTAATTATTTGATGTTTTTCTCTAATAAAGAATAATCTTCATAAGTAATGCCTTTAACAAAGAATACTAATCATATAAATACGTGAGTTGAATGGAATGCCTTCTGAAGTGGCTGATTTAGTAATTTTGAATGCAAATGAGCTTGTGACTCTTGACTCGAAATTTGGTGTACCGCGCATTGGTGAAAATATGAATAAACTTGCCATTATTAAGAATGGCGCGATTGCTGTTAAAGACGGAAAAATTATTTTTGTGGGAACAACAGAGGAATTGCAAACTCAAAAATTGATAGCGCCACAAGAAACAAAGGTTCTTGATGCGTCCGGTAAACTTGTAACACCAGGTTTTGTCGACCCTCATGTTCATCTAATTTTTGCTGGTTCGCGTGAAAATGAACTTGCGATGAAACTCGCTGGGAAGACATACCTCGAGATTTTAGCTGCCGGAGGGGGAATTTTGAAAACCGTTCGGGAGACGAGGAAAGCTTCTCTCGAAGCCCTCGTTACTAATGGTAAAAAAATACTTGACCGAATGCTTGCCTATGGTACCACAACTGTGGAGGCAAAGTCCGGCTATGGACTCACAGTAAAAGATGAAATCAAGTCTTTGAAAGCCATTCATCAACTTAATGCCATTCATCCTATTGAACTTGTTGCCACTTTTTTAGGGGCACATGCTGTCCCTCCCGAGTTTTCAGGAAAAACGGATGAGTATGTTCAATTAATCATTTCTGAAATGCTCCCGGAAATTGCTCGAGAGCATCTTGCTGAATTTGTTGATGTTTTTTGTGAAGAAGGCATTTTTTCTATTGAGCAAACAAGACGAATTCTTCTTGCCGCAGAACAGTTCGGCTTGAAAAAAATAATTCATATTGATGAGATTGTAGATACGAATGGTGCCAAATTGGCCGCCGAGTTGAAAGCTGTACAGGTGGGTCATCTTCTCCAGTCCAATGATGCCGGCTTAAAAGCGCTGGCAAAAGCAGGCGTTATTGCTACTCTTCTTCCCGGCACACCATTCTGCTTAATGTTGAAGAATTATGCTCCCGCCCGAAAAATGATTGAGTATGGTGTTCCCATTGCTATTGCCACGGATTTAAATCCCAATTGCTGGACTGAATCCATGTTAATGATTCTCACTTTATCTTGTTACAATATGAAACTCAGCCCGGCAGAGGCATTGACTGCTGCAACCTTAAATGCTGCTTGTGCGATAAATCGGGAGCATCTTATTGGTAGCTTGGAAGTTGGAAAACAAGCCGATATCGTTATTTTTGAAGTTCCAAATTATCAGTTCCTCACTTATCAATTTGGGGTAAATCTTGTAGAAACAGTCATTAAAAAAGGAAAAATTGTTGTGAAACATAAAAAAAGAACTTCAGAGTGAATGGGATCATTCACTCAAAATCAAAATAGTGTTCAATTAGATTTTCTTCTGTGAGATGCTTTGGATTGACGAGCTGTAAATAGTACTCCAAGGAATTAAGAGCCGCTTCTAAGGGAATTGGTC
This sequence comes from Candidatus Heimdallarchaeota archaeon, assembly GCA_019056785.1. GTDB lineage: Archaea > Asgardarchaeota > Heimdallarchaeia > JABLTI01 > JABLTI01 > JABLTI01. The sequence continues at coordinate 41,522 of DXJV01000061.1, read as the reverse complement.
CAACCAATTCTGTTCCTACGATAGGAACCCCATATCTTGCTGCTTCTATTCGAGCAAGTTCAAGTTGGCGGTAGAGAGGTGTTTTCTTATAATTGACATTGCTAATTCCTACTTGAACATAATCTTTCCCTTCGATTGCAGTCCCCATTGCTTTAATGTTCACTAATCCTCCAGAAGCGAGATGAATCCTTCGTGCAACACGTTTAGCTATTTTGACATCAGTTGTCCCTAAATTAATGTTTAAACAAACTAATGGCATTCTTGCGCCGGTAATAGTTGCTCCACCAGTTGGGTGAAATTCAGAGGGGCCGAAATCCGGCTTGTGGTCAGGGTTTGTTTTAATAGTCTCTTTCAGTCCTTCGTAATCTCCCACACGAATGTTATCGATGTTTTTTCTTTCTGGTCTTGTTGCAGATTCCTCGTAAAGATAGACAGGAACACCAAGCTCTGCCATAGCTTTTGCATATCTTTTTGCTAATGCATCACATTCTTCCATGGTGACATTTTGTGCTGGTACAAAAGGAACGACATCTGTTGCTCCAATTCGTGGATGTTGTCCTTTGTGTTTGTTCATATCGATCAATTCGAGCGCTTTTTTCGACGCTGCAATATTTGCCTGTAAGACTGCTTCAGGCTCGCCTACGAATGTAATTACAGCACGATTGTAATCAGAATCATATTGAACGTCCACAATACGCGTTTTTGGTGTTTTTCGAATTTCATCCACAATCGCTTCGACAACTTTACTATCAGTCCCTTCGCTATAATTTGGAACTGATTCAACGATTTTTCTCTTGCTTGCCATAACAATCAACCACATTACTGTAGTTTTTAAGCCCCCCTCGGCTCTTTTAATAACTTTTCATGAATTAGCATTATTTCTTGGTGTATATCGAAAGTGGGTCAGCAAGGCTTTTTTGCTATAAAAGTGCTAAGAATAATTTTAAATATTAATAAGACTCACAATTACAAAAGGAGTTTTTTTGGCAGTAGTGCCTGTCTCTCAATTTAATCCCGCTAAAATCAATTTTAAGCAAGCTCCATGAATTAAATCTGTGAAGTCAAACAAGCAAAAGAACGAAAAGTTCCTTTTAAACGATAAGGACTAAACAAGAGGAAAAGAATTGAGAGAACACGCAACAACACAAAACTCCAAAGGATGCACAGTATCTTTGACTCCAAAAACTAATGAAATAACGAGTGTCAAGAACAATGTTAGTAAGTGAAGAAACACTGAATGAAATCAAAGCTGAAATATTAGCAAAAACCCCACCATCTGCTGACATAACAGAGATCGAATTTGAAGGCCCGGAAGTGGCTGTTTACTCAAGAAACCCCCAGATTCTCGTTGACAATGGCGACCTTGTGAAAAATCTTGCAAAAGATTTGCGAAAACGAATTGTCATTCGTTCCGACCCGAGCATACGAAAAAGTGAGAAGGAAGCAAAACGCATCGTAGAAGAATTAGTTCCAGCAGAGGCTGAAGTAACCTCCATACAATTTGATCCTAACATTGGTGAAATTTTAATAGAAGCCGTCAAACCTGGACTAGTTATAGGTAAAAATGGTGCCACGCTTCGGACGCTTACTTCAGAAACGTTTTGGCGGCCCAATGTTTCTCGTACCCCCCCTCTCGAATCCCGTATCATCAAAACCGTCCGAGAAATTTTGTTTAAAAATAGTGAAGAGCGCAAGAAAATTCTGAGGAAAATTGGTCGAAGAATTCATCGCCGGCAATTATTCCCTACGGAATGGGTGCGTATTACTGCTCTTGGTGGTTATCGAGAGGTCGGGAGAAGCTCCACATTACTCCGCACGCCGGAAAGTAGTATTTTAATCGATTGTGGAGTGAATGTTGGAAAGAATACACAAAAAGATATGTTTCCCCGTCTTGATGCCTTAGAATTTTCAATAGAAAATCTTGATGCCGTTATTATAACTCACGCTCATCTTGATCATTGTGGTTTTCTCCCCTATCTTTACAAATATGGTTATGAAGGCCCTGTTTATACCACCAAAGCAACCAGTAACATGATGACTCTCCTCCAAATTGATTATTTGGATGTGGCAAAGAAAGAAGGAAAACTCTTACCTTATAGTTCAAAAGATGTTAGGAATCTCGTTTTACACACCATCCCCTTGAATTATGGTGAAGTCACTGACATTTCTCCGGACGTGCGTCTCACGCTTCATAATGCAGGGCATATCTTGGGTTCTGCCATTGTCCATCTCCATATTGGTAACGGGCTTTACAATATAGCAGTTGCTCAAGACTTTAAATTCCGGCAAACCAATTTGCTTGACCCAGCGGTCTCGAAATTCCCGCGTTTAGAAGCTCTTCTTATGGAATCAACTTATGGTAATCCTCAAGATGTTATGCCTTCAAACGTCGATGCTGAAAACCAATTGCGCGAAATAATTAACAATACCCTAAATCGTGGTGGGAAGGTACTTATTCCCGTCTTAGCAGTGGGGCGTGCACAAGAACTTCAAATAGTTATTGAGAACCTTATTTCGAAAAACTTGATCCCTCCTGTGCCTGTATATCTTGACGGAATGATCTCAGAGGCCACTGCCGTTACTACTTGCCATCCCGAATATCTCAGCCGGAAACTTCGAGATAAAATTTTCCATGCCGGCCAGAATCCATTTTTGGCCGAGTGTTTCCACAAAGTCGAAGGGAAAGAAGAACGAGACAAGATTATTCTGGGCGACCCTTGCATCATAATGGCAACAAGTGGTATGTTAACTGGCGGTCCTTCTGTTGAATATTTCGAGAAATTGTCTGGTGACGCCAAGAATTCCATTGTGTTTGTCTCCTATCAAGGTGAAGGATCACTTGGAAGAAAAATCCAGAAAAATGTGAATGAAATCACCGTTATTAAGGAAGGGCACGCAAAAATCGTTCGCATTGAGATGGAGGTTCACACTGTGATAGGATTCTCAGGTCATAGCGACCGCAAAGAACTTCTAGCCTATGCACGGAAAGTTTCCCCTCGACCTGAAAAGTTATTCCTTATCCATGGTGAAAAATCAAAATGTATCTCCTTGGCTTCCACCTTACATAAAATGCTAAAAACAGAAACCAAAGCACCTGACGTTCTCGAGACCATTCGTTTGTGTTAAAAAAGTCGTTGCAATCTCACAATTGCAATGACCAAATTTCGTCATTCACATAATGAATGTTTTTTATTACTTTTCCTTTTTTCCTCGCGAGTATTTCATCACTATTTACCAGCAGTTCCCCTACTGCTAATGCTTTGCTATGACGTTCATCCACGATCATCACAAACTCTCCTTGTTTCAATCCGGGTGTGACTTTCACTATTCCCGGAGCCATAATATCCGCTCCATTTGTAACATATGGTACTGCCCCCATGTCAACCGTGACTGGGGGGAGGTGTGCTTTTTGAGTGTTTAAAGCGCGTAAGCTGGGTAAGACTATGGCTTGAAATTGAAACGCAAGAACAGTTCTATTTTCCGCAAACAGAATCCCTTTATCGGTTTCAACTAATTCTGCATTCTTCGTGAAAAGTGTTTCTCCTTCTTCTCCAATTACTTGTTTTAATTGTTCTTTCAGTTTTTTGAAGTCGCTTTTACGGATAGTGTACCTTTTTAGAATGTCCATTTTCTCACCGCAACTACTGGCTTTCTTTAGCATAACATTTTTCACTGCTTTATACTTTTTTTGGCAAAAATTAATAAGCCATTATTTCTTTCTCAATAATGCTTGTTAAAAGGCGGGCTAACTATTAGATGCCACTCTTCTAAAAAGAGTTTGATAATTAAGAAAGCATTTAAAAACCGATTTATATCAAAAAGGTATAGGTTCTCCTAAACTAGCATCCGGAGAAAACATAAAATGAGTAAACAAGAAAAACGTTTGAACAAAGATCGACCGATGGATCTACTGACATTATCTCTCAATAAAATCGTCCTAGTGAAATTAAAAGGTGGCCGGCAATTACGGGGTAAGCTCATCAATTATGACGCACACCTTAATCTTACGTTAGATGACGCTGAAGAAATCCTGGAAGAAGAAAACAACAGCCTAGGAACAATTATTTTACGAGGCGATAACGTCATTATCATTAGTCCCCCACCAACAATTGAAAAATAAGCTTAGCAATTATTGAGTAAAGAAGTCAATCTAAAACTATAAGGTGATTTGTATGGGTAAAGGCACTCCTAGCAAAGGGAAAAGAAATCGTACACCAACACACATACGTTGCAGAAGATGCGGTAAGAATGCTTATAACTTGAAGAAGTCTGTTTGTGCAAGTTGTGGCTTTGGTGCCACCGCAAAAATCCGCAAACACAGTTGGTAGACTAGTTCACAAGCAACTTTTTTCCAGCTCCAATTTACTCTAGGGTACTCCCCTTCTTTGGAATTTTTCTTTTCGTTCTTTTCTTCTCTCTTCAAATTACTCGAGTAATTCTTGTAGTAGGCGTTCAATTTCATTGATAAATTGTTCTTTTGTCAGATTTTCGTTGAGAATATAGTAATCTGCTTTGGTAATAACATTTCCTAGCCCGAATCCCAACTCTCGTTGCTCTCGTTCTTCAAAGTCGCCTTCATATTTATGGTCCAGGCGTTTTCGTGCTTTAATTCGTTTCCGCCTTGTTTTCAACGTCGAAATTATTCCTACCAGGGTGACTTCACCAAATGCTTCTCTAAATAGGCTTAATTCCGAAAAAGAGCGAATCCCATCAATTAAAATTGCTTTTGGCTTTTTCTCATAGAGCTCCCTTATTGCTGGCAAGGCTTTTTGTGCCACTGCCTGATCCCCACCTTCGAAGCGTAAGATGGACGCCATTTTTGCCATGTTACGCCCATTGACTGCCATCCCTCTTTCTTTGCACTCTTGAATGATAACATTCCCTAAACGATAAGTTGGGATTTGATACTTTTTATTGGCAATGCCTGTAAAGACGCTTTTTCCGGAGCCTTGTGTTCCAGTAACAGCAATAATTCGTGTGACCACCATGCTTTCCACTGTGTGTAATGCCATTTCAAACTGCTTTTTAAATTTACTTCCAAGTAAAAATTATTTGTCGAAAAGGGAGCTATTTATCTAAATATGAAAACAATTTAATAGTCGAGAAAGCTAAACATTCAAAAAAGTTATATAACTTTAAATTGAGGAACTCTCCTCAGAAAACGATTAATTAGTTAATTGTGGTTGATTCGCATGAAATCTCGGAAATTATCATTCCTGATCTTGGCACTCTTTAGCCTGACCTTTGTGCTTTCATTAAATTTGTTAAGTGATGCAATCCCGGTGAATGGATATAAGGGCGGAATTCGTCCAGTAATCATTATAGATGCTGGTCATGAGCAGAGATTCAACCACACACACTTACAGTCTGCAATCCAGTTATTGCGAGATGAATTTGATGCCAATATTGTAATTAATACTGATAATTTTACACTTACCAATCTTCGAGGGGCGGACTTGCTTATCGTCCCAGCACCATTCATTGATGCGTCACGAAGTGATTTTAGCGAGGTCGAAAAGCAAGCGGTATCTGAATTCTATCTTGATGGTGGCTCTCTTCTATATCTCGCTAACCCCTATTTCTTTGAAGATGAGATGAGAAATTACTCGAGTAATGTCCGGTATGTGAATGACATGATGGGAACAACCATTGAGGGGCAAAGCTCATTTGGTACCTTGAATTTTAACCCATCAATTGTAACTCTCATGAACGACTTTAGTTATGCTTTTGGGGATGAACGATTTATTTACTTGAATAATGACACTTTTGACAATTCTCATCCCATTGTTCAGGGCTTTAATAATGCTCCCTCGGTCTCTGAACTCCTAACATACGCTACTTATATCCCTATGACCACTCAAGCACAAAAGGTGATTAAGACTCCCATAACAACTTATTATGTGGATGAAAATGGTGAGGTGCCTTTTGGTGGCACAAAGAATTTCACCATTCTTGTTGCTGACGAGAAGCCTGCCTTACAAGGTGGTGTGGCTCGAGGTGTTTCCTGTGCCTCTGGCATTATGTTTAGCGATTTGCAAATAACAAAAGATAATACCACCACTTGGTTCGAAGCTTTTGATAACGCACTTTTATGGAAAAATATCATCGCTTGGCTTTTGCATGATACTCCTCAAGAAGCAGCACAGGGTATTATCCCAGATTTCGGTCTTTTCGTCATTTCAATTATTGGTATCTTCTTTATTATGATGGTTGTGGGGTCCATTTTGTTCACGGTAGGGCGCGAAACGAAACGAGTGGAGATCTCGGAAGCACTCATAAAAATGCGCGAACGAGAGGAACGCCGAAAGAAAGTGGATGAAGAAATTGAAGAAGCTTACTTTGATGAGGAAATTGAAGAAATTGAGGCAACCATAACGCCGGAAAAAGAAGAAGAGTTAGAAGAATTAGATATGAAATCAATTTCAGAAGAAGTGAAAAAGAAACCGCCAAAAACAAGATCGAGAAGCGAACGTCGACGAAGACGGTAAGCTCTCTTTTTTTTCTCTTTTTTTTGGAAAAATTGAAATTCCACAAGGTAGACTGGGTAGTAGTGTGAAACATGACCCACCAGACAAATACATCCTATCCGTTAACAGGGCTTATTTTAGCAGGTGGGAAAAGCTCCCGTTTTCAAAAGGCCGGAAGCACATGGCAAGATAAAGCATTATATGAAGTTGCTCCACAAACAAGTCTACTTATTCAAACCATCAAGACCCTTTCACCTTTTTGCAAAGAAATAATTATTGCAGTTAATGATGCCATACGAAAGGAAAGATATGAAGAACATCTTCGCTTATTTGATAACCGTGTTCCCACCACATTGACATTTGTCACTGATGACAAGGAGATAGCACGTTCCGGCCCGATTCGGGCAATTTTATCTGCTTTTCCTGCAGTAAAGACGCCTTCTGTTCTGGTGGTTCCTGTAGATATGCCCTTACTTTCTCATGGCCTTCTCAAAGATTTTATTGCTGCTGGTCAGCATCAGTTGTTGCTTTTCCCTTTTTGGCGTTCTTGTGGTAAAATCGAGCCTTTACTGTTCATTGCAAAACCACATGCCCTTCTCCCTTTTATTCAAGTTTTGCGACATTATGACTCGAGTCGAGCTGATGACATTATCCGCTTAGCTCCTGAAGTCAGTTTCTTACCAATAGACAAAGCACAGGAAGAACATGCTACAAAATTGTTCTCAAGTATTAACAAACTGACAGACCTCCCTCCTACCCTTGAACTTTTGACTGCTTCGTCTGAAACAAAGTCTCTTTTTGATCTTAACTCTCTCTTAACCTTTAAAATTGACATTAACCAATCGTTGCTTACAAACTTTCAATCCTTTTTCGAGTTGCCGCATTCTTCTCTTTTAAAGGAGGAAACGATTCTAGCCGCCATTCAATTAGCTCATGCTCTACAAAAGAAGCGTTTGTTTTTTCATGCTGCTCTGCTTTTACACCTCTTCTTAACAGTTATTTCACACTCTGAACTTTTTAGTGACCAACATGTTAATTCCTTCCTCAGGGCGAAAATTTTCGAATCATTTTATGCTGAAACTCGCTTTTGGGTCCGGAGAAAAATCCATTTTCTTGCCTATCATGCAGCAGTAGATGCTCTTGCCCATCTCAAAAGAGAAAACCTTTCAAGTTGGTTTCTCAAAAAGAAAATTAACAAGTATCGGAAGCAAATGGCATTGACTAAGAAAAATTTCCACCAAATGACCTTTGATGCCTTTCTCAAGAAGAACCTTCCAAATGATTTTGTTTCGAAAGTGAAAACAATTATTCAAGAAGCCGAGGAACAATTCAATCAAGAGGCACCCAAATTCCCCACCAACTTTCTATGGGACCATTCTTTTCGTGTTAGTAAAATTGCTTACAAGCTTGCCATTGCTGAGGGTGCGGACCCCTTGATTGCCATTTTGGCGGCTCTTTTTCACGACAGTGGAAAATTTGTTCTTGGTAAATACCATGAGGGTAATATTGCCGAAGAAGAACTTTCCTCTTCAATTGCAAATACCATTCTTACAGAAGCTGGTTTTAGCTCCACACATATTGCCGCAGTTTTAAAAGCAATTAATGCTCTTTATAACGAGAATCTTTCCTGTGACATTTATTGCCGGATTCTTCACGATGCTGATAGACTCGAAAAACTTGGCTCAATAGGTGTTGCTAATTTTTTTACGAAAATGGCCTTACGCGGGACCAATTTAAGCGAGGCGCTTCTTTCCAGTTTGAGCAGAGAATTAACTTATGCTCTTGTTGCTCCGAAAACCATGCTTACCAAAAGCGGGAAAAAATTCGCTCGGCCTTTAAGTAAAAAATCATTTGCATTTTTTACCGAGTTATTACACGAATTAAAAGAATGGGGCGTGGGTGAATTTATTGTGCGAGAGGTCCATCCTCGGGAACGATCAAAGGTAGTGTTAGTTGTTCCTAAGAACTGTATTAATTGCAAGGTAGGTAATTATTCTCTTTCTCTTACAACAGAACAAGGAATAAAATGTGAAAAGCTTGTGGCAACTTTTACGTGTGATCAATGCTCTGCTACTTATACTGTTCAATTCTGCTTACCATTAATAACTCATGCTTGACTTTTTCGGTTTTCTGTCCTGTTACAGAAATTGGTCTAGCGTCTGGTCAAAAGGTGTTTTTAAAATGCGCCGTTCTTTTTTTCTGTGGTGGGCATTTGGTTCAAGTAGTCTCTGCTTTCTAGCTAAAAGATCAATCTTGTGTTTGTGTATCTGTAAGATTGCACAGGTGAAATTCTTATTGCATCCTCCTTCGCCAAAATAGGTCTTATCAGCAGCATTATATCCTAAAAATCTCTCTCTGTCATTGCAAATGCATATTTCAACAAAATCAACTTGATGTTTTTCGGCAAATCTACTTATAGAAGTGTCTAAGTTGGCCATATCAATACGCGCTCCTTTTTACATTACACTATTTTTATTTTAAAATCTTCGTAACATTGCCTGGCTTGAGCAAAAACATCTGTCTGTCCTCTTTCATACCTGCTTTCTATTTATTCTTCTAAGAACCAATAGTCCCCTTTTTATCTCTTTGAGAATTCTGCTTGTTTAGAGCGATTCCAATTTTCGATAATGCTAAAATAGCCTACCACCCTGCTCATACCATAACAATTTTCACTGCCGCATACAGGGCAAGTCGTTTTTGCTTTCCCTTCTCGTTCTTTCTCAATTTCGGTGTTTCTCTTCTGAATTTTCTCATTCGCATGTTTTACTGTCAAATTTTCCAACCCTTTTTGCTATTATAACAACGTCTTTTTTTCTTTTTAAGTCAATAAATGAACCTTAGTGATGCTCTAGTGGTCATCATTAATTTTCAAAACCTCTTTGAGATATATGCCTGTAATTGACTCTTTAATATTGCTTACTTCCTCGGGGGTACCATTGGCTACTATTCTCCCGCCTTTCTCCCCCCCTTCGGGTCCTAAATCAATTATCCAGTCTGCACTCTTTATTACATCAAGATTATGTTCGATGACAATCACAGTATTTCCTGTATCAACTAATTTGTTTAAAATTTTGAGCAATTTATGGATGTCATAAGCTGCTAACCCTACTGTAGGTTCATCCAAAATAAAAAGCGTTCTCGTTGTTTGTGGCCGACAAAGTTCCGTGGCAAGTTTAACTCTTTGCGCTTCTCCTCCTGAGAGTGTGGTTGCTGATTGTCCTAGTTGGAGATAGCCTAAGCCCACTTCGGTCATGACTTTCAATATTCTCGCAATTTTAGGTTGATTTTCAAAAAAGGTTAGTGCATCATCAATTGTAAGTTCAAGCACTTCGGCAATACTCTTCCCTTTGTATTTTACTTTGAGTGTTTCTTGATTGTAACGTTTCCCCCCACACTCGTCACAAATGATTTCTATATTACTTAAAAACAGCATTTCAACTTCTTTTGTTCCTCTACCACGGCAAACTGGGCATCTTCCTTTGGCATTATTGTATGAAAACCTATTACGTGTAAAGCCTCTAATTTTCGCTTCGGGTAATTGTGCAAATAAATCACGGATGTAATCAAAGACACCTGTGTATGTGGCCGGGTTCGAGCGCGGTGTTCTACCAATGGGGTCTTGGCCGATTAAAATTACTTTATCGAGCCGCTCTAATCCCTCGATAGAATCATACTTGCCGATTGGAGCTTTAGATCGATGGTATTCTTTTGCTAGGATTTTATGTAGTGTTTCCACAACAAGGGAACTTTTCCCAGAGCCACTTACACCGGTGACGCAAGTAAATACCCCCAAAGGGAATTTAATGGTAAGGTTTCTAAGATTGTTTTGCCTTGCTCCTTTTAATGTCAGAAAATTTTGAGGGGTTCGTCTCTTCTGCGGGACAGGGATGCTTTCCTTTCCGCTTAAATATTTTGCCGTTAGTGATTGTGCGCTTTTCAGAACATCCTCGAGTTTTCCTTCTGCGACAATTTGCCCGCCATTCACTCCCGCGCCCGGCCCAAGATCAATGACCCAGTCAGCGCTTCTAATTGTCCCTTCATCATGTTCTATTACAACAACGGTATTCCCCAAATCTCGAAGTTCTGTAAGCGTTCGTATGAGTCTTGCATTGTCTCGCGGGTGTAAGCCAATAGAGGGCTCATCAAGGACATATAGTACCCCTACTAATTTATTTCCTATTTGTGTTGCCAAGCGGATTCTCTGTGCTTCGCCCCCTGAAAGCGTTCGTGCTTCTCGGTCCAGTGTAAGATAATCTAGTCCAACATCCATTAAGAACTTTAATCGTGCCAATATTTCCTCTATTATCCCCTCAGCAATAATTTGCTTTGCTCCACTAAAGCTAATATTCTTAAAAAACTCATAGGCTGTTGCGATAGAGCATTCAGTGACTTCGTGAATATTCAACCCTCCCACACGAATAGAAAGGATCTCCGGTTTTAATCGTGTACCATTGCAAGCAGGGCATTTTTGCGTTCGTACGAATTTATTCATCCAATCTAGCCACCACATTGATGTCGCTTTATTTAACCATTCCTCATAAATTGGGATAAGCCCTTTAAAGACGCGCTCCCGCTCGTAAGTATAAGATAGTGTTCTTCGCTGCACATCTCTTTTTTGTTTGAATTTCTTATTCGTGCCATAAAGAAGTGCTTGATATTGTTCGGGTGTCAAATCCTTGATTGGCGTATCAAGTGTAAACCCAAGCTCTTCTCCCAAGCCTTTTATTATAGACATCATCCAGCTATTTTCATCTTTGTTTTCGCTAATCGGCCCAATTGCTCCTTGTCGAATGCTCTTGTTTGGATCCTTAATAAACAGCTGGGGGTCGATAGATTTTATCATCCCCAATCCTGCACATCGTTCACAAGCGCCAACATGAGCATTAAAGGAGAACATTTTCGGTGTAAATTCTTCGGGCAGTCTTATTTCACAATCAAAACAGAATTTCTTTGTGCTGAAAGAAATAGTATCTCCATCATAGGCGATTTTTACTACTCCTCCGCCCTTTTGGAGAGCCGTTTCAATGGAATCGAAAAGCTGTTCTTTTTCGTCTTCGTGTACAACCAATCTATCAACAACAAGGTCAATTGTATGTTCTTTTTCTTTAATAAAAAACCTGTTCTTTTCTTCTTTAAAGTCAAGCTCGTCTAGGAGCACCTCGTTTTCGTGATCAATTATTACCCTGGAAAAGCCTTCCTTTATAAGCTGTTCAAGTAATGGCAGAAAGTTTCCTCTCGAATTTTTCACCAGAGGGGCGATAATTTTAATTTGAGTGCCTTCCCCCAATGCCAGCGTTCGTTTTACCATCTCTTCTAATGTCAAGGGTGAAATGTTTCTCCCACAACGAGGGCAATAGGGGATCCCCACCGTGGCGAAAAGCAATCGGAGATAATCATTTATTTCGGTAACTGTTCCCACTGTTGAGCGTGGATTTCGTCCGGCAGACTTTTGATCAATAGCAATTGCTGGGGATAAACCGGTTATTTTTTCAACTTCAGCGTCATCCATTCGTCCAAGGAATTGTCGTGCATACGTGGAAAGTGATTCAACAAAACGTCTTTGCCCCTCTGCGAAAAGCGTTTCTAACGCAAGAGAGGATTTTCCTGAACCTGAGATGCCTGTAATCACCGTAAATTTGTTTTTTGGGATGTGCACCTCTAAATTCTTTAGATTGTTCTTTTTTGCCCCCCAAACCACAATTTCGTTGCTTGCTCCTGATTTTTTTCTGAGTGTAGTTTTGAATGTTGTTTTAACAGGGGCAATTTGCCTTTCAAATAAGACTTTCTTTAAAGCTTGTCCAGTGTACGATTGTTCGTACTTTGCGATCTCTTCTGGTGTTCCTGTTGCAACAATTCTCCCCCCTTTTTCTCCTCCTTCCGGCCCCAAATCGATTATCCAATCGGCACATTTTATGACATCAAGATTATGTTCAACGACTACAACTGTATTTCCAGCCTCTACAAGCCGGTTTAGAATTTCGAGCAATTTACTAACATCATAAGAGTGTAAGCCGACAGTTGGTTCCTCGAGTAAGTATAATGTTTTTCCTGTCGCCTTTTTGCTTAGTTCTCTCGATATTTTAATTCTTTGCGCTTCTCCCCCACTAAGTGTTGTTGATGACTGTCCTAATTTTATATATCCCAGCCCTACATCTTGCATTGTTTGTAAAATTTTGGTAATTTTGGGGTGGTCCTTAAAAAACGCAAGTGCTTCATTAACACTCATATCTAAGATCTGTGCGATGTTCTTATTGCGATATTTAACTTCCAGCGTTTCAGCGCTAAATCTTTTTCCGCGGCAAACTTCACATTCAACTTCGAGGTTTGGAAGAAATTGCATTTCAATTTTATTATAGCCCAATCCATTACATGCTGTGCAGCGCCCTTCCTTTGTATTGAAGGAGAATCGTCCTTTTTTAAATCCTCTTGCTTTTGAAATAGGTAAAGAGGTGTAGAAGTCTCTGATGTGGTCGAGAACCTTTGTATAGGTTGCTGGAACAGAGCGAGGTGTATAACCAATTGGTGATTGATCAATCTCAATCACTTTGTCAAGTAATTCGGTTCCGAGAATTTTCTCGTGTTTCCCCGGTTTTGTCTTTGCTCTATTTAGCTGTCTTGCTAACGCTTTCCAAAGAATGTCAGTTACCAGTGAACTTTTTCCTGAACCGCTGACCCCTGTCACGCAAATGAAAACTCCCAAGGGAAAGGTGACATCAATTTCTTTTAAGTTGTTTTGAGCAGCGCCGACAATTTGCAAGTATTTACCATTCCCTTTTCTTCTGTTCTTCGGGATTTTTATTTCTCTTTTTCCTGCGAGAAACTGCCCTGTAATTGATTGCTTATTTCTTGCCACTTCATTTGGTGGCCCTGTACTAATTATTTTACCACCCTTTGCGCCGGCAAATGGTCCAATATCTATTAACCAATCGGCCGCAAGCATTGTATCAATATCATGTTCAGAGATGAGTACTGTATTCCCTTTATCCCTGAGTTTTTCAAGTGTATGAATCAGTTTTAAATTATCTCGGTTATGTAATCCAATGGAGGGCTCATCTAGGATATACAAGACGTTCTCGAGGCTTGACCCGATTTGTGTTCCTAAACGGATTCGTTGGCTTTCCCCGCCCGATAATGTGTTTGCTCTTCTATCCAAGGAAAGATATGGTAACCCCACGTTAATTAGAAATTGCAACCGCATCTTAATTTCTTTTAGTAATCCTTCTGCAATTTGCTGCTCTGTTTTTGTCATTTCAATTGAATTGAAAAAGTCTAGACATTCTTCAATTGACATGGAAGCAATGTCGGCAATTGTCCTCCCCTTAAAATAAACCGCGCGGCTTTCCTCCCGCAAGCCTGAGCCATTGCATTCTTTACAAATAACAGGCGTTGTATATTCTAAGATTAGATTCCGGATGTATTGTGAACTTGTGCGTTTAAAACGGCTCATAATAATGTCATTTATCCCTCTAAAGGGCAACCTGGCTCGCCCCTTCCCTTTCCCTCCTCTTTTATCTTCCCAAGAAAAGTCGTAATTAACATAGATAGTCTTTTTTGGTCCATAGAAGAAAGCATTCCATTGTTCGGGCGTGAGGTCTTTTAATGGCGTTTCGATTGTAAACCCGAGTTTTTCAACGATGGCCTTTATTCTATTCAAGCGATAATTTAGCACACGGAATCGTTTCGTTTTCAGGTCGAAATCTGCAAAGGCGCCTTCACTAATTGAAAGTTCTTTGTTAGGAACCAGTAGAGTGGGGTCAATTTCTACCAAAGTTCCCAGTCCTTTACAAGCAGGACAAGCGCCATGAATAGAATTAAATGAAAAATTGCGTGGTTCAAGTTTCGGAAAGCTGAAACCACATTTCGGGCAAGCAAAATGAATGGAAAATAAACGTTCATGGCTTTCTAGTTCTTCTTGTTCATCAATTTTTTTTCTTTTTGATGTAGTAGAACTTTTGCGGGAAAGCCGTTTCTTTTTTTCCAAATCTTCCTGTGTTGTGATAATTACCATGCCATTTGCAAGATCAAGTGCTTCTTGAACACTTTCCGTAATTCTCTCTTCTGCCTCACCGGTCACCCGCACTCTTGAAATGACGGCTTCTATAGTGTGACGATAATATCTCGAGAGTTTCATCTCTTCTTCGGGCATCTCATCAAGTCGTTTTAACTCGTAATCAATTCTGACTCGAGTGTAACCACTTGCAAGCAGTCCTTGGAGTTCTTTCTGATATTCCCCTTTTCTATCTCGTACTATTGGAGCTAAAATGATTATCTCTTCATCCCGAAAGTTGCTGAAAATTTGCTCTACAATTTTAGGGGTTGTTTGAGCTTTAATCTCAATGTGACATTTAGGACAATAAGGCACACCAATGCGGGCAAAAAGCACTCGTAAAAAATCGTAAATCTCTGTTACTGTTCCAACGGTGCTCCGAGGATTAAAACTCGTCGTTTTTTGGCTTATCGAAATTGTTGGGGACAACCCCTCAATGGCATCCACATCTGGTTTACTCATTTGAGCCATAAATTGGCGTGCGTAAGAAGAAAGCGATTCAATATAGCGACGCTGTCCTTCTGCAAAAAGCGTATCAAAAGCCAAGGATGACTTTCCGGAGCCTGACACCCCTGTTAAAACCACTAATTTCTCTCGAGGTATCTCTAAATCAATATTTTTTAAATTGTGTTGTCGTGCACCTTTGACAATTATTTTATCGTGAATCTCGTTCAATGTCAAAATTATTTTTTCCTCAAACAGTGTTTTTTCAACATCTTTTTATTTCACAGGAAAGAAATGTGTGAGTTGCTCGTTACAAACATTCGAATTCTTCTAATTCTGCCTTTTTTTCCACGTTTAAATTAGCTTTCTCTTTACTTTGACTTTCCAGCATTCTTTCCTCGGTAAGTTTCTCCTTTTTTCTTCCAAAAAAAAGAGCCCTCTGTGGAGAGACAACCGAAAGTATTATCAGTCCGGCTAAAGAATTTCTTTTTAAAGGGAAGATGGTGACAATCAAGTATGAAAACAAATGTGATATATTATGAAGATTGTATTGAAAACATCCCAAAGCGCATTCCAAAGGAATCCATTGATTTAGTCATTGCTGACCCTCCTTTTGGCATTAAGTTCACTGGAAAAGGTGCTCAATACAACCGGAAAGATGAATTGGTTGTGGCCGGTTATCAAGAAGTCACAGCAGGAGATTATGAAGCATTTTCAAAGGCATGGATTCAAGCGATTTTTCCGGTTCTAAAAACGACAGGGAGTGCCTATATCTTCTCGGGCTGGAATAATCTTAAAGCAATTTTACAAGCTATTGATGATGTGGGATTCATCACTATAAATCATATTATTTGGAAATATCAATTCGGTGTCTTTACAAAAAGAAAATATGTCACCAGCCATTATCACATATTATTCGTCGTGAAGAACAGTAAAAAGTACTATTTTAATAAAATAGAGCATTACCCGGAGGATGTTTGGGAAATAAAACGAGAATATCTCCCCGGGGAAAAGAAAAACTCCACAAAACTCCCTGATAAGCTTGTTGAGAAAATTTTGCTCTACTCGAGTAAAGAAGGTGATCTTGTTTTAGATCCGTTCCTTGGCAATGGCACAACAGCCGCTGCTTGTCTGAAATTAAACAGGCGTTATATTGGTTTTGAGATAAATCAACATGCGAAAGAGGTTATTGACACCCGTCTTGCAAAAGTGAAGGAAAATTGTTTGTAGGTCTGTTCTTGACTCTTCACACTTCATTGTTAGGTTTTTCCTATACTCAGTGCAACTTAAGGTTAGAACAGACCTATTATCTAGTTATTTTTCAGCTATTTAATTGCTCCAGCTGCTTTTATTTTTAAAAAAGAAACCTTTAAAAAAAAGCATGCGACAATAATACCGAAACAGAGATAGTCAAGTGAGCAATAATGTTCTTTTTACGAACATTTACTTGCTCATCCATCTATCTTCTTCATAGGATGAAGTCAGCTATGAGTATCGGTCTTTGGTATCCAAACGAACCATTAATTTATAGTATTATTCTTTTAGTTTCCATGGGAATTGGCGTTATGGTTTTCATTATGCTCTTCTTTGTGAAAGCTGGCTATGGACGACATATGGATGGGCATTGGGGGCCAAAAATGAACACTCATCTGGGGTGGTTTATCATGGAGCTCCCTACAATAGTCATCATGCTTCTCTGTTTTGGTCTCAGTGATAAAAAGACAAGCATTACTCATTACGCTTTTCTTATGATCTGGTTCATTCACTATGCCCACAGGGTCTTTATTTATCCGTTCAGAATTAAAAATGGAAAGAAAATCACTTTAACTATTGTTGCAATGGGTTTCTTCTTTAATCTGGTTAATGTTTATATTCAAGGGCGCTGGCTTTTCACACTTTCTGATGCCATTTATGCCGATGATTTGCTCTTTAATTTTTCGAATGCGGATTATACTACTATTGCTTGGTTATATACCCCTCAATTCATTATCGGGACGATCATTTTTGCAGTCGGTTATTTCATCAATAAACAATCGGACTACATTTTACGGAATTTAAGGAAGCCTGGAGAGGAAAATACTTACAAAATTCCCACAGGAGGATTATATCGTCTCTTATCATGCCCAAATTATCTTGGAGAAATTCTCGAATGGGTTGGCTGGGCATTTTTAACGTGGTCAATTGCTGGCATGTATTTCGCTATTTGGACTGTTGCAAATCTGCTCCCAAGAGCGATTTCACATCATAAATGGTATAAAAAAACATTTGAAGACTACCCGGAAAACCGCAAGGCTATTATTCCTTTCCTTCTCTAATTGTTGTTTTTTTTTGAAAATTTTTCCTTCTTCTTTCTGTAATTAGCAAGGTGACGAGAAGTAGAAGTTTGCCCACCTTCTTTTCGTCAAAAATGGAAAGAAAGGAAAGATAATAATAGTAGTGCTTCATTTGTCAAAAGTATAAAATTTGCTTGTTGTTGAACACTCATGTCAAAAATCACCTATGAACCAATTTCTGCAAAAGATGCTCTCAAACAAATCAAAGACTTATGTAGTATAATGGTTGATCTCGCGTATTCCTCCATTATTTTTGAGGATAAAGACTTAGCAGAAGAAGTTAAAGAGTTGAGAGATCTTGTTGTTCATCTCGATTATTTGTTAATCATGTCTCTTGAAGTTGCAGTTCGTGATGGCCGTGACGCTCAAGCAACCCTGCCTTTAGTTGTTTTGGGGCAGGCAAGCAAAGACATTGCCAATTCCGCAACAGACATTGCAAATGTTCTCATTAAAGGGTTTGTAATCCATCCAACAATAAAAGAGCTGTCCCAAAAAGTCGCGCGTGATTTAATGCGAGGAGAAATCTCCGAAGAATCCATTTTGAAAGGGTACACTGTTGCAGAAGTCGTCGAAAAAATGAATTATTCTATCGTGATTTTTGCCATACGCCGTTCCGGAAAATGGTTAATTATCCCTGAGAAGGATATGGCACTGCAAGCTGGTGACATCATCCTTGCGAGCGGCTCAAGCTCTGGTATCAGCCTTCTCAAGTTACTCGTTGGTGGCAGTGTAGAAGAAATTTCCCCGCCCGAAGAGGAAGATGAAGACATTGACCATCAAATAATTACTGAGAATATCGTAGATTATCTTATAGCACTAAAAGACACAAGTGAAGTGATGGTCGATCTTGCCTATGGCGCTGTTCTTTATAATAATAAAGAGTTGGCTCAACTCGTTTCAAATATGGAAAAACGGGTGGACACCATTCGGAATAAAGCGGAAATCGCCATCTTGAAGTTGGCAAAATCCTCCTCAGAGGATATCACTTCTCTTCAAGGATTGTTAAGAACAATTGAGGCTACTGAAAACATTTCTGATTCAGCAAATCAAATAGCAAAAATTGTTCTAACAGAAATCCCCTCTCATCCGATAATTGAACTTGTAATCGGTGAGTCTGCTGAAAGCATCTTCGAAAAAGTCGTTGAAGAGTCTTCCCCCCTCGTTGGTAAAACTGTGCCGGCCGGTAATTATCTTGATGAATTTGGGATCAGGGTCTTAGCAATAAAACGAAAAGGTGGGCATTATTTCAAACCTCGAAGACGAACGAAAATACGAGCCGGAGACACGATCATTTTCACGGGTTTGCGTGATGCATGTACTGCGTTTCAAAAGCGCGAAGAAGAAGCGGTAGAAGAAAAAGAGGCGAAATTGGAAGCTACGAAGAAAGCAGCCGAACAAGTTGTTGATAAAGTTATAACCGAGGTCGTAGAAGAGGCAACAGATGCTGTTGCAAAAGAAGTCTCAAAGAAAGCCGCGGTGGAGATCGCACCAAAGGTTATAGAAAGGGTTTCCGAAAAAGTCACTCAAAAAACCATCACTAAAGCCGCTTCTGAAGTGACGGAAAAAGTCACCGAAGAGATGGTTAAAAAATTGGCCAAGGAGGTGGCAAAAGAAACCATTGAATCTGTAGAACCAGAACAACTAAGAGCAAATAAAAAGGAAGTTAAGAAAGTCCTCGAAGATGCTGTTGAAGCTGCTGCGAAAAAAAGCCTGGCGGAAGCCAAAAAGGATGTAGTTCAAGCTGCAAAAGAGTCTGCGGAAGAGAAAATTGAAGAAAAATCCGCAACCGTTTACAAGAAGGCAGAGAAAGCTGCAACAGAAATGGCTGCAAAAGAAGTAGAAAGCATTGTAAAAGAAACTATTAAAGTTGATGCTGAACGCGCTGCAAAACGGGCTGCTGCAGAAGCAATTAAAGAAGTGCATGTTGTAGAATCACCTGAAAAAATTGTGAAAGATGCTTCTAAAGATGTTGCAATCTCAGCTGCTGAGAAAGCCGCTGAAAAGGTTGTAGAACGAACCGGTAAACGGGTGGCAGCAAAAGCAGCTGAAGAGGTTGCTTCTGAAGTTGTTGAAAATGAGATAACGAAGGTAGCCACTAAAGCCGCAAAAGAAGTGGTGAAAGAAAAAGTCAAGGAGGTTATCGAAAAAGAAGTGAAAGAAGTCGCAAAGAAAGCTGCTGAAGAGGCAGCTGAAAAAGTATCAAAAACAGAGTAAGCTTAGACGTTGAACATTTGACTTTGAAAGCAAGTCAAATTCTTTGAGAAAAAGTGCAATTGCACTTTGTACAATACCCCCTTTGTGAAATTTGGTGAAATTAATGTCAACATCCTCGACAAGTGTGGCTAAGAAAACTGCGGTAAATCTCTTTTTTGGGATTTTTTTGCAAGCAGTAATAGCTCTTTCGTTTGATTCTGGTGGCATTATCTCAGGGACAATCGCGAGTTTTATGATGAATACCAAACAAATCAAATGGGTGGTTCTAATGTACGGCCCTCTTCTGGCGGCGAGGGGTGATATTGCTGTTCTTGCCGGAAAACTTGGTACGGGTCTTCATTTAGGAACTGTTAAACCATCGTTTAAGAAGAATACCCCCATCTATAAAAGTCTCGTCTCTTCAACATTGACTATTGCAATGCTTGATGCTCTTATCGTAGGAACAGTCACTTACCTCATGAACATTTTAACATTCCCCCCAGAATACAAAGTGCTCAATCCTACGCTGTTTTTTGTAATCCCTATTCTTGTTATGGCGATTGCTGCTACTCTCTCTACACAAATTACTAGTGCAGTTTCCTTTTTCACATATAAGAAAGGTTTGAACCCTGATGTTTATGTTGTTCCAGTAATGTCAACTGTGAATAATATTCTCATAACAATCATTTATGCTGTTATTCTAAAAATTCTAAAACCTTGGACAGTGGGAGCACCAGATGCAGATTATTGGCTACCTGCACAGGCCGGAAGTGGTGATATGCTTGCAACATATATCGCTATTATCCCCGTTGCTCTGTCTCTTGGGGGGATCATTTACATTATTATGAAAAATCGAAAAGAGCATGAATACCGGAAA
Organism: Candidatus Heimdallarchaeota archaeon; assembly: GCA_019056785.1. Taxonomy (GTDB): domain Archaea; phylum Asgardarchaeota; class Heimdallarchaeia; order JABLTI01; family JABLTI01; genus JABLTI01. Next base: position 21,161 of record DXJV01000061.1, on the reverse strand, counting down.
ATGATGAAAGAATCTATCTTTGCGGTTTTCGCAAGTGGTATTATTGGCACTATTACCGGTTTTACTTTATCGAAAGGAGAGGCGGCATTGGAAGCCTATCCTCAATTACTCGTAGCATTTCCTGCGCTCATTGGGACAGTTGTGGATCAAAATGCCATCACTGTTAATTTACTAATCACAGACTTTTCAGCTGGTTATGTTAAACCCGAGTTAAAATCCATTCGAAAACCAACGGTTTTCTTGAAGTTTTTAGGGATAGGTGCAGGGGGTATAACCATTACAATTTTACTGGCAGTCATTGGCACATTCATCAAGTGGGGTACAATTGTTACAAAATGGTATGTTGTACTCGTGATAATTGTCACTGTACTTGCAAATATTTTGGCGTATGTAATTGTAGGTTCACTAATTTATGTTCTGGCAATTTTCGCCTTCAAACGAGAAATTGATCCAGATAATTTTGCTATCCCTCTTACAGCTTGTTTGGCCGATCTTGCTTGTGCGGGCTTTATTATTATCTTCTCTTTTCTCATTTTGCCTGGCGTTTCATCTCATGGGGCATCTACCGAAACGGCTGTGACAATCTTGGGCGCGTTCCTAAACTTTTGATTTATTCTTTAAATTATTCACATTAATTATTAATTGAATTTATCATTTTTTCTGAAACATTAAAATATAGGTGCTTGGTTTTTAATGCATGTCAGAGCCACCTCTGGCAAGGGTGTCTTGTGATTCAAAGTCACACTTTTTCAATTATGTTATTTACGTGAATTACTATCACTCATAATTACAAAAAGGCATGCAAATTTGCTGTGCCTTTTGTATGTTTATTTGCCCCTTAAAAAAATCAAAGTAAAAAAACAGCGTGAGTACAATGGGAAAAATGAGAAAAATCCACCTTATTGAATGGTTCAAAAAACCAACAATGTTACGCATCATTTTTCTCATTATAGCTCAAGCATTTATCGCCCTTCTTTTTGATGTTTTTGGTCTAGGGGCAGGTAGTATTGGCAGTTATACCTTCCTAAAATATGCTTCAATATTTTCGAATGCCAGTGCGTTTATCATTCTTCTTTATCCCCCTCTTTTGTCTTCAGATGGGGGGATAGGGGTTTTGGCAAGCCATCTCGGAACAAGTTTACATATTGGTTCCATAAAACCATCCCTTTTTAAGAATACTAAGAATTATTGGGCATTAATGGCTGGGGTTTTAACCCTGGGTGTTTTCAACTCTCTCTGGATCGCTCTTATCTCCTACATCACTAACCTTGCTACTTTGGGCCCGAGCCGTGTTTTAAATCCCCTCCCATTTATTGTCATCCCCATTTTGAGTTTAACAATGGCCTCTTTGCTCTCATCACAACTTACAAGTCTCTTGGCTTTTTTTGTTTTTAAACGTAAATTAAATCCTGATATTCTAGTCTATCCGACGATGTCGACAATTAATAATATTCTAAGCACAGTATTTTACGCTTTGTTGATCTTCCTTTTTAAACCCGCAAATTGGTTTACAACAGAGGGCAAGTGGATACGAATTTCTCGTGGTGTATATTTTGGGTTAATCCCTGTGATTCTCTATTTGACATTTGTTATTGTTCTAGTAAGTAAATTCTCAAAGAATAAAAGATTTCGAGCAATTTTAAAACAAGCCATTCCCATTCAATCAATTACTTTAACAATCAATTCTCTTACGGGGGGCATACTAAGCAAAGCCGGATCGGCGCTTACAAACTATCCTGGGTTGTTCCTTATCTACCCTGCTCTTATAGACACATTGGGAGATGAAGTAAGCATGGTCGCAAACACTACATCTACACATCTTTCAATGGGGTCTATTGTTCCTACTTATCATGCATTTAAAGATAAAGACTTATGGCCTAATTTCATTGGTGTTGGTGTTGCCGGGTTATTATTGCATGTCATTTACGGTGTCTTGGGCTCAGTCTTCGCTGGAGACTTTGCACATATTGGCGTTGTATTTGGCATTGCTCTCTTAATCAATGGTTTTGGGTTTCTTCTCATTCTTTTCGTCATTTTCTCATTAATTATTTTTGTTTTTAAAAAGGGGTTGGATCCCGACAATCTTTCTGTCCCTATTATCGCTTCTTTATCTAATCTGGTTGTTTCTACATTGCTTTTACTGGTCTCTTTCGTATTGACTTAGCCATTTTGCCGAAATGAGTATTTTTTTAATCAATCAAAAAGTATTATAACTGTTAATCTATCTGAGGCTAAGCACAAGCGTGTTTTAGAAGGTGGACTTTCCATGAGTCGCGTAACTCCAGAGATGTTAAAATCCAAAAGTGTATTCGATTCAAATGATAATAAAGTTGGAATAATTTCACAGATTATCCGGGAGCGCTATGAAAAGATTAATGTTGATTTTATTGAGATAACTTTAGAACGAAAAATTAAGATCGGCCCTGCTACAAAAGTGAAAGTAAGAACACGTGATGCAAAATTGTTGCCGGACGGGACAGTAAAGGTCAAATTTACAAAGGACCAATTGAAGATCATGGCAAAAGAGCAAGAACTACAAAGACATCCACCAACCATTTAATGACAAAATTATCTCGTTCTGCTTAAAAAAACCGTTTCTCCTTGATAGTAGCGTACGCAACTTTCTTGATTGCTTTTTTTTTACAAAAATTTTAATTCTTCAATATCATGGAATAAATCTTAAAGAGAAATTATTGTGCTGAAATGTGAAATGTTCTTTACGGCGTTAAACAAATGACTTGTATTCAAGCTTTTATTAATGACTGGGCTATTCTTGGTCGTCCATCTTTTCTTGGTCCTCCTAAGAAATCTGCTCTCATTGAACTGGACCGGCGCTTTGGTTCTAACAATTGGCTTCTAAGTTATCAATTTGATAAAGAGCTTTTGTCGAAAGACTCGCTCATGAAACTAGTTGAGCGAAGTTATTCTCTTTTCTTCAAAACTAATCCCGAGGTTTTTAAGTGGTTGCTTTCAACTACTAAAGACATTCATGAAACGGCGCCCTTAGATATGAACACGACAACCGATTTTTCACTTCAGGATACAACCATTGAACGTCTTTGTGCTGTTGCTATTAGACGTGTGGTAAAAGAAATGGGTTGTTCATTTAACGGAACGCAATTATTGCAAATTGCTGGTGAAAACAGTAATGGTTATGTCCTTTCTGTAGTAAATGTCCCTTTTTGCGAACCTGAGAAAATTCTTAAACCAATAATCAAGGGGCACTGGAGTAAGAATAGTATTGCTTCTTTTTTCCATAATAATCGCATTTTGGCTGTAAAATTTCGGACGTTGCAAAAACTGGGAGATAATATGGTTGGCATTGTTTTGCGCAAAGACATTCATATGGGTAAGGGCAAATTTTCCACTCAAGCTGCTCATGCACTGGTTTCTCTAATAAGCGAAGGTGAACTCGAGTGGGATTTTCACTCTCAACCAATTGAAATTTGGACAACATGCTCAGAGGAGAACCTTTTGAGCATCTATCGCAAGGCACGAAAATCAAAGCTTCGTTGTTCTTTGATACAAGACGCCGGCAAGACTCAATTAAAACCAGGCACTTTTACTGCTGTTGGTCTTGGTGTGGTGAATGAAGCTCTTTTTGATCGTTTAATGATTTTATATGATTCAACTCCTTTAGAAAGTAAAACAAGAGCCTATTGCTTTTTTGACACTTTTAAATTATTCCCGTATCATTCTTCTTTAACACGATAATTTTACAGAATTGCTTGATTCAACAAAACTCTTTTGAATGTAGTAGTCTCAAATGGTCTAAAGAATATTATTAAAAATAATCAGCTGGCAGGAATCCAAAAAAATGGCCACTAAAATAAAACTCGGAGATTTCATCCGTATTTCATTTACTTTGAAAGTTAAAGAAACAGCTCGCATTATCGAAACGACCGATGAAAAAGTTGCAAAAAGAGCCAACATTTACGACGAAAAGAATCAATATGGCCCAAGGCTTATGGTCGTAGGAAATGAAGAGATGTTTCTCAAACGACTCAATGATGTGATGATAGGTAAGGAAGTTGGCGAGAAATTTAAGGTTGCCATCCCACCTGAAGAAACATTTGGTAATTGGGACCATACAAAAGTCAAATTACTCGGAAGAAAAGAGTTAATTGCAAAAGACATTGTACCTGTTGTTGGCAAACAAATCCAATGGGGAAATCAAACAGGTGTCATTAAATCTGTTGTCGGCGGTCGCGTCCGTGTTGATTTCAATCATCCTTTAGTGGGAAAAACGATTGTTTATGAAGGGAAAATCGAGGAGAAGATTTCATCTGCTAAAAAGAAGATCGGGGCTTTAATAGATTATCGGATGCCCGGTGTGGATCTTTCTACTTTTACAATTAAGGATGAGAAAGATAAAGTAACAATAACCATTCCAGAGGAAATCGCTACAAAAGATTTGTACATTCAATTACGAAAAATGCGAATTGCTGCTGACATTAACAAATATCTGCCAGCCTATAGAGAGATTATTTTTATCGATCGATTTACCTTTCCAGAGCAAACCGCTTGAAAAAGCAGTAATGCTCTTTAGCTCTTTATTTTCCTTTCCGAAGATACCACCCCAAATCTTTCAGATTTTTGACGGCTATTTTCTCTGCATTTTCTACTCTTGCTACTTCTTCTCTGGAGAGAAGCAGTTGACCGACCCCTAAACAATCACCCTGTGGGTTTGTCACTAAAATTTTCTGCCCTTTGTTTACATGCGTTGGATACCCGATGATAGATTTACTCAAAATATCTCTTTGGTAAAGGAACAATTGTTCAGCAGTTTCATTTATTCTTAGTTTTTTTCTACTTATCGTGCAGAGTTCCTCTGCTCCTCCAAGCGACAAAAGAATTTTTCTGTTTTTAATTTCGCCAAAAGTGATTCCTATAGAATAAGGGCTTATTTGGGCATTCTCTTTGAAGAACCTTTCAACGTTTTTTGTTGTAATTACAAGCTCGCACCATTTTCCTTCAGCAATAAGAAAGCTGTTCTCCTTTTTAAAACTCAATAGCTCTTTTTCTTCTAACCAATAATCTAATTCTGTTTGAAGAATTGTTTCTTCTTCATTAGTTAGTTCTCTGAACACTAAACTCATTTAGTCTATTTCCTCCTCCAATTGGATCTTACACACAAAAAATCCCTCGGTTCCGTGAAGATGTGGGAATAACCTCCCCGTTTTTCGTATTGCCGGTTGGAATTCCTCTTTTACGACTTTTTGCAAACCAGGAGCAATATTGGAAATCTGCAATTCAAGGATTTCTATAGGAAACTCTTCAAGAGCCCACTCAATAACTTTTTCATTTTCTTCTGGTGCCGTAGAACACGTTGAATAAACTAAAACGCCTCCTTTTTTTAGAGAGTGAAGTGCGGATGCGAAAAGTTCTTTTTGGATTTCATTCAATCGCTCCATATCACTTTTCACGCTCTTCTTCCTCCTGTCGAGATCAACCGCCATTAAGCCTTCACCTGTGCATGGGGCATCTAATAATATTTTATCTGCTTTAATGTTGAGTTCCCAGAAACTTGTGCTATCCATCCGCTTAGTTATGACATTTTTTACTCCGCATCGAGTTAAATTGGATCGCAGAGCCTTCATTCGTTCCCTCGAGATCTCTAAACAAAGTAAAACTCCTTGATTTTCCATTAGCTGAGCTATGTGTGTTGCCTTTCCACCTGGTGCTGCAGCAAAGTCAATAATAAACTCCCCCGGCTGAACCTCTAAAGCAAGCACAGGAAGCCAGGAGGCTTGGGATTGAATGAAATACCCCCCCAGTAAATATTCTGTTGTTGCTCCTAATGGAAAAGGTTCTGCAAGAATAACAAACCCTAAGTCATAATATGGGCTTTTCTCTAATTGAAACCCTTTTCTTTCTAACCTTTCTAATAGTTCTTGAGGTGAGTATTTTAGAGTATTACATCTAATTGTTTTTTTGAGGGGGACATTATATGCTTCCAGCATTTTTTTGGTTGTCTCTAGCCCAAAATAGCTAATAAAGCGTTCAATAATTCCAATATGATAGCCATATTCTCTTGCCAAAACAGTAGCGATATTGTCGTTCTTCATCATCTTCTCCCAGTCATTTTTAAATAAAAAAGAATACACTTTATAAGATTAGAGTCTTTTTCTGCCTTTTTCTCTCGCCATAAAGGGGTTTCGTCGGGCAAAATAGGATTCAAATATAAAAACCAGAGCAAATGATTTTTTTATGTCATAAACACAATAATTAATAAAGAGTTTGTAGTTAGTTTCGATAGGAAATAAACCTTAGTTAGAGATGTAACCAAGGTTTAACTCAATCAATAACCTACAAGCTAATATTAACGTTTAACTGTCAACAACATTAAATTGAGCAGTTAAATTGATTATAAAAAACGGAGAATTATCCTTTACCAGAAAAAGAATATACAAAATAAAAAAGGGGCAAATATTGTTGTCATTTATAGATAAAATCGATCTACCCGAAATCGTACCTAATGTCTCACTTAATGCCATGATTTGGGCATCATTTGTTTGGCTAGGCCTTGTGATAATTTTAGTCATTATATGGATTGCTACTTCTAAGAAGAAGAAAAAAGCTGTCGACGTTTCAGCTTTGGCGGCGTTAGCGTCTTCAGATCAATCGCTGGACACAGGGACAACAAATGCTGATCCAAAAGAAGTTATGGCAATTCTTTCAATAGAACGTGTGGCGGCCAGCACTGCTCTTTCAGCAGTAAAAGACGCAAGTAAAAATAAACGGATAAGTTCCCGTGTGGCAAGTACCTTAACAAATCGCTATAAACAACGAATTGCAAAGATCGATTCCGATATGAAACGGCGTTCTGGTGCTCAAGAATACCAATCATTGGCTGAGACACTAGAGCAAAGTAGAGATCGGATTCGTGGTAAAGTTATGCCGAAAGCTCCTACCTCAAAAAGGACCCCTCCACCCCCTCCTCCAAGTCCAACACCGGGCATTCCGGCCACGGCCCCGCCGGTTCGACGCAGTGCCCCTCCAACAGCTCAATCAGGAGTATCTTCCATTCCGAAGGTTCCTACTGCCGCGCCGCCTAAAATGGGCACTCCGCCAACAAAACCCTCTTCACCGATTCCCACACCGCCTAAGATCCCCACTGTTGGTCCTCCTACTGCTAAGCCCACGACAGTCGTCCCACCGAGCATCGCTCCTCCTACAGTTTCAACACCACCCATGCCACCAAAAGCCCCCACAACATCTCCCTCTCGAGTTGCTCCTCCAACAACCTCTGATTTAGTTCCCCCGCCTGTTCCAACAGCAACAAGTGTTTCTTCACCCGGCACAGCTCCGGCTACTAGCGACAGTGATACCCAAAGTATCAGTGGACTAAGAATGGAAATGTTGCGAGAATTGGCTCGTCTAAAGAAATTTATGAGCGAAGAAGGTTAGATGACTTTTTTGTCATCAGAATAAACAGGATAGAGGGTTGTCCCTCTTCTTCTAGCCTTTTTCTTCTTTTGTGTAAAATGCCTCCTGTTGGCGAACAGTTGTTAAAGATTGACTTGAGAGTGTGTTTGTAGTAAAATGTCTTCCTTGAAAACTTTAATCTCTAAAGTTAAGAACAAAATTTCAATTGCAATTATTGGGTTAAAAAATGCTGGGAAGACCGAGTTAGTTAAACGTATTTTGCAAACTGAAGATTTTCTTCAAATATCCACGCAAGAATCTTTAGGTTTGAAGCTCTATGTACATGAGAATCTTACTTTATTGACTTGGGATATTATAGACTCCCTCCCAAGCGACCATTCGTTATGGAAGCGAGCTATTTTAGGTGCGAATGTTCTATTTTTTATTGTTGATTCCACAGACCGTGCTCATCTCACTCTTAATAAGCAACTGTTATGGGCTTTAATTGAGGAGGTTTTACCCGACCGACTGTTGATTCTTGGTTCAAAGGCAGATTCAAGCAAGTCAATTTCAATTGATGAATTACTTGACACTTTAGAAGTTGTGGAGCTTGATAAGAGGACCCGCTGTCATTGCGACCTCTTTAAATTTTCTGCGAAAACTGGTGAAGGCATGTACACCATAGAAGAATGGCTGACTAAAACGCTCTTTAAACAACGTGAAAGAATAATCGATTATGTTCATATTGCAGCCTGTGTAACCCTCTGTGAAGAGACAAGCGATCTAATGGACGTAATTCTTACCCCTAAGCCTGACCTTTCGTTAATTACAACAATACATCACATCAGAAGAAAGGCAACTATTTTCTCTCGGGTGATGCGCATACATAAGACGGCTGAAGAAGTGACAGAACACAATAAATACAAAATTGTTTTAGTGAAGCAAAAGGGCTATGTTATTGCTCTGATTGTCAATCAAAATGATTCTGTGCCACGAGCAATACAAATCGCCAAGAATATTCTGCAACTCGTCAAAGATTATTGCACTACCCCTGAAAGCTTAAAAAAGACTATTACACTTCTCTATCCTCTGGATGTTGCTAACTGAAAAAGAGAAAGGCATTAGTATTTTTATGACCATCCTTACATTCTTTACATACCTTACATTCTTTACATACCTTACATTCTTTACATACCTTACATTCTTTACATACCTTACATTCTTTACATACCTTACATTCTTTACATACCGTATTTATATAGACAAAGCATAGTAGGTACAATACTCTGCCATCATATGTTCTATCCAGACTCGTAAGAACTACCCGCAATATAATTTCTTCGGCTATTCTTTTCAGAAGATCTGCTGCTTTATTATTAGCTTCTCGGGAAAGTAATTTATTCACTACAAAAGTGAATCATATCGAATAATTTTTTAATGGAAAGTTTTCTAAGAGTCGTTCACTAACCTTTACTGTTGCGTTTGCAAATGACAGCGAAAAAAGCAATATCTTTTATACCTCCGGAATTTGAGAAACAGGAAAAATGGCAATTGCGTATTGTTAAGGATAGATGTAAAGGCTGTTTGTTCTGCATTACATTTTGTCCGACGCAGATTTTGGAGAGCTCAAGTGAGTTCAATGCAAAGGGGTATCACCCACCAAAATTAAAGGATGGCGCAACGATGGATGATTGCGCGAAGTGCGGTTTTTGTGAATTGATATGCCCAGAATTTTCAATTTTCCTCGAGAAAATAGAAGAGGGCGGTGACAAAGCCGCGAACAAAAAGAAAGAAAAAAAATAACAATTGAACCAAGGCGAAAGTAAATGAGTAAAAAAGCATCTGCAAAAGACGTTTTAACCGGGCAGCATTTCATCAGTGGGAACGTGGCCATAGCTGAAGGTTGCCTTGCTGCCGGCTGCCGCTTTTTTGGAGGTTATCCTATCACTCCCTCGAGTGAAATTGCCGAGAGAATGTCTTATCGGCTTCCACAAGTAAATGGTGTCTTCATTCAGATGGAAGACGAATTAGGATCCATAGCAGCTGTGTTAGGGGCATCTTGGGGCGGTAAAAAGGCAATGACGGCAACTTCTGGGCCGGGGATCTCACTAATGATGGAGAACATCGGTTTAGGCGCTATGACCGAAACACCTTGTTTAATCGTAAATGTTCAGCGAGGTGGCCCTTCAACAGGCTTGCCCACCTTAGTCGGACAAGGAGATGTCATGCAAGCAAGATGGGGGTCACATGGTGATTATGAAATAATCGCTGTATCACCAAATTCAGTGCAAGAAGCATTTGATCTATCTATAGAAGCATTCAATCTGGCAGAGCAATATCGTGTCCCAGTAATCATGCTAACAGATGAATCCATTTGCCACATGTTCGAAAAGGTTGTCATCCCACCAAAAAGCAAGATAAAAGTCATAAATCGAAAGAAGCCCAAAGGCTCCAAGAAAAACTATTTGCCATACAAGCCTGATGATGATTTGATTCCTCCAATGGCCACGGCAGGAGAAGGATACAATGTGTTTGTCACGGGATTAACACATGATGAACGAGGCTACCCGGAAATCAACGCAGACGCGCAGGAGAAATTAGTAAAGCGGTTGTGCGACAAAATACTATTGAACGAAGAAAAAATTCGGAGAATTGAGGAATACAAAACGTCAGATGCAAAGATACTGGTGGTTTCCTACGGTATTACCTCACGGTCAGCAAAAGGAGCAGTCGATCTCGCTCGAAAGAAGGGAATCAAAGCAGGATTGTTACGTTTGATAACTATTTGGCCATTCCCAATTCCGGTATTAAGAGAGTATTCCAAGAAAGTGGATGTAATTGTGGTGGCAGAAATAAATAATGGACAAGTCATCAAAGAAGTGAAAGAAGCAGCAGCAAGAGACATTCCGGTGATACTTTCAAGCAAGCTGGGCGGAAGCGTACATACGCCAACAGAAATATTCGAGAAAATTAAAGAGGCAAGCAAAAATAAATGACCGCCTCTCAGCTTTCTTTTTTTCATAAAAACCGGAGGAATAGCTACAAGTTGAGTTGGGAGAGAAGGCAATATAGCATGCTAGGAGGGGAGAAAAAGGAGCTCTTTTTTCAGTTTCCTGCTAAAGGGAAAAGCAAACAATTTCTTATGAGAAGGAAGAACTGTTTGATTTTATTAGGTATGAAAATACTTTTTAAGAAGAAAAATGTGCATTTCGGAAAACTTCATCGATGCAGTACAATGTCGGTAAAAAGACTCATTACCATTATTCATTCTTCAAAAAGAGATGATAAAAGAAGTCATCCTTTTTATTTATTTTACCAGAGGTTAGGTGAAAAATAATGACCTCAGTTGAAACCAAAGTAAAAGATGAACTAGTAGAAGCAAAAAAGCACCCAATGGATGACCTGCTTCGACGAGATCGATTGCCACATGTGTGGTGTAGCGGGTGTGGATTGGGGAGTATTTTGTCGTGTTTTGTCCAGGCAGTAGCAAAGTCTGGATTGGACACGAAAAAGATTGCCGTAGTATCGGGGATAGGCTGTACCGGAAGAGCATCGGGTTATATCAATCTCGATGTTTTCCATACAACACATGGAAGAGCCATCCCATTCGCAATAGGCTTGTCCTTAGCAAATCCAGACTTGAAAGTTGTGGTTTTCTCAGGAGATGGAGACTTATTCGCAATTGGGGGAAATCATATCATTCATGCCGCAAGAAGAAATGCAGATATAACGGTAATTTGTGCCAATAACTTTATATATGGCATGACTGGCGGTCAGTTGGCGCCCACTACTCCCACTAATTCTTGGTCCTCTACCAGTCCTTATGGAAATGTTGAGACTCCTTTTAATCTCTGTCATCTTGTTTATTCTGCCGGTGCTTCTTATGTTGCTCGCTGGACTTCTCTTAATGTTCGTCGTCTTCAAGAATCCATTGAAGAGGCTCTCCTCCGTCCTGGTTTCTCCTTTATTGAAGTTATTTCCGCTTGTCCTACCACCTTTGGTCGCCGAAATGAGTTTGATACCGGCCTTAAAATGCTTCGTTATTTCAATGAAAAGACTGTTATTAAACATAACATTGACCCCAAAGAAGTTCCCATTGTTTTGGGGCAAGATATTGTTGTCGGCAAATTCATTAACAAACCGATTCAGCCTACTTTAGAGGATCGCGTTGAACGCGTTCATCAAAAATCATCTCCCAAATAGGTGAACTAAATGACTCGTCATGAAATTCGTTTGTGTGGTTTTGGCGGTCAAGGAATTGCTCTTATGGGCAAGATTCTTGGCTCTGCCTTTTCGGTTTTTGGCAATCGACATAGCGTCACAACTCAATCTTACGGTCCTGAAAGCCGTGGTGGCGCAAGTGCCAGCAATATTGTCGTTTCCGATGATGTTGTTGACTATCCCTACGTTATTGAGCCTGAGGTTTTCATTTGCATGAGTAAAGAGGCCTATACTAAATATATCGACTCTCTCCGTCCTGGTGGTCTCTTCATCTATGAAGAAGATCTCGTGCCGGTTGATGACCGTATGAAAAAGGCTGGGAAGATCTACAAGCTTCCTGCAACTACAATTGCCGAAAAAGAACTGGGTCGCCGTATCGTTGCAAATATTGTCATGCTTGGCTTCTTTGCCGAGTTGAATGATTTAATTGATAAAGAAACTCTGTTAAAATCTACTTTGCGTATGGTCCCCCCTCGTTTCAAAGCCTTAAACGAGAAAGCTTTCAAGTTGGGGGTAAAATACGCTCAAAAAGCAAAACCTTTGGAGGTTACCTCTTAAATGCCCTCTCCTGAAAACAAGAAGCCCAAAAAACGTATTGGTGTATTTGTTTGTCATTGCGGTAAAAATATCGCTGAAACTGTTGATGTTGAACGGGTTGCAAAAACCATTAAAGAAGAATACCCTGATGTTGTCTTTAGTACCGATAACCACTACCTCTGCTCTGAGCCCGGGCAAAAAGAAATCCAAGATGCTATCCGTGGGAAGAATCTCGAGTCCTTTATTTGTGCCTGTTGTTCTCCCAGCATGCATGAAGCAACATTCCGTTCTCTGGCTGAAAAGTCGGGTTTAAATCCTTATCAAGTTGAAATTGCCAATATCCGTGAACAATGTAGCTGGGTTCATTCTGACATTAAAGAAGGCACGGAAAAAGCCATTAAAATTGTTGGCACAAAAGTCGAAAAAGTCGCTGAGAATGAATCTTTAACCCCCATCTCTGTCGATGTTAATAAAGATTGTTTGGTCATCGGTGGCGGCATCACCGGCATTCAAGCAGCACTTGATCTTGCAGATGCAGGGTACAAAGTAACCATTGTTGAGCGCGCTCCCTATATCGGCGGTCACATGGCTCAACTCTCTGTTACCTTTCCCACTTTAGATTGTTCACAATGTATCCTCTCACCAAAGACTTCTGCCGTGGCACATCATAAAAACATTGAATTAATTACCACTGCCGAAGTTGTTAATGTTAGCGGTTTTGTTGGGAATTTTTCGGTCGATATCAAAAAAACCCCTCGGTATGTCGATTCGGATCTCTGTAATATTTGCGGTGAGTGTGAAAAGGCCTGCCCCGTTATTGTTCCAAGTGAATATGATGGTGGCATTGGTCCTCGAAAAGCCATTTACTTGCCATTCGCCCAAGCAGTTCCGAGTACCTATGTTTTAGATGCAGATAACTGTCTGGGGATTCACCCTCTCGTTTGTTCAAAATGTAAAGACGTTTGCGAACAAAATGCAATTAATTACGACATGCAACCGGAGATAATAACAAGAACTTTTGGAGTCATTATCGTTGCAACCGGCTATGATCTCTATAATATTAACAAAATTCCTGAATATGCCTTTGGCCCAGATGTTGACGTGATTGATAGCCTTCAATTCGAACGAATGCTTTACGTGGGTGGGCCAACTAATGGAAAAGTTCTCCGACCATCTGATCACAAAAAACCAGAAACCGTTGTTTTTGTTCAGTGTGTCGGTAGTCGTGACCCCGAACATCATATGGCTTATTGCAGTAAAATTTGTTGCACCTATACCGGGAAGCATGCCATGCTCATGAAAAAGAAAGACCCAAATGCCGAGGTGTATGTTTTTTACATTGACATTCGTGCCGCGGGCCGTGGGTATGAAGAATTCATTCAACGAGCTCAAGAGATGGGTGTGGTTTATATTCGTGGTAAACCCTCGAAAATTTTCCGCGATGGCGATAAAACCAAACTTTGGGTGGCGAATACTTTAACTGGCGAACGCTTGGAAGTTGAAGCTGATTTGGTTGTTTTAGCTCCAGCAATTGTTCCTTCAAAAGGTACGAAGGAACTTGCAAATGTCCTCAAAGCCAGCTTAGATGAATATGGCTTCTATAAAGAAAGCCACATGAAGCTTCGTCCTGTTGAAAGTTATATCCAAGGAATCTTAATTGCAGGTGTTGCATTATCACCAAAAGACATCCCTGAATCCGTTGCACAAGGAAGTGCTGCTGCATCAAAAGCAATGACTATCTTAGCCAAACCCAAATTGGAACATGAACCAATTGTTGCAACTGTCAATTCCGAAGTTTGCGTTGGATGCAAAGTGTGCCAAGGCTTGTGCCCCTATGATGCACTTTCCTTCGATAACGAGAACAATGTTTCTGTTGTAAATGAAGTTCTTTGTGAGGGCTGTGGTACCTGTGTTAGTGCTTGCCCCACCGGTGCTTTAAGTTTGAAGAACTATTCAACAGATCAACTAGAAAAGATGATAAAAGCCGCCTTAAGAACTGAAACAACATGAGGATGTGGAAAAAATGCCTGAAATCTTAAACCCTAAACCAAAAATTGTTGCTTTTTTCTGCAAATGGTGCAGTAGTAAAGCCGCAGACATTGCCGGTGTCTCGCGAATGGAATATCCCCCTAACTTCATTCCAATTATGACACCTTGCTCAGGGCGTGTTGAACCAGAATTTATTTTTGATGCTTTTGCTGAAGGTGCGGACGGCGTGCTTGTTGCAGGTTGCCACCTCGGCGAATGCCATTATGTTGTTGGTAATTATAAGACTTTGAAAAGAATGATTCTGGTAAAGAAACTTGCAAAAGAAATGGGAATAGAGGAAGAGAGGATCAGGGTGGAATGGATTGCTACTGCAGAAGCGAAGAAACTAGTTACAGTTACAAACGATATGGTGAATAAATTGAAACATCTCCCACCCTGTAGTTCTAAACTGAAAGGAGTTACTCAGGAGGAAAAAACAAATGACTAAAATAAAACTTGCTGTTGCCGCTGGCTCTTATTGTGGTGGTTGCGATATGAGTATTGTAGCCTTAAACGAGATGTTGATCCCTCTCGAAGACGCAATTGATCTTCAGTTCTGGCAATTTGCTGCAGACTTCAAACTAAAGGATGTTGAAAAATTAAAAGATGGCGAAATTGATATCACCCTCTTCGATGGTCCCATACGAACTTCTGAACACATCAAAACAGCGCATCTCTTTAGAAAGAAAAGTAAGATTATGATTGCCTATGGATCGTGTGCTTGTTTTGGTGGCATTCCTCAACTGGCTAATTCTTATAGCGCTAAAGAGATCCTGGATGAGAATTACGTTCATGGCTATAACATGGATGACTCTGGACAAAATCACATGCAACCGACATCTGAATACAAAAAGGGGCGGAAGATGACCTTACCAAAGCTCCTCGATTCTTGCTTGCCTTTAGATACTGAGGTTGAAGTTGATTATTTTGTCCCCGGCTGCCCTCCTGTTCCTGGTCAATGGGAAACTCTGCTTGATATCATCTCTAAATTCATCAAGACAGGCGAATTACCACCAAAAGGAACGGTCATTGCGGGTAATACTGCTTTATGTGAAGAGTGTGGCCGAACAAAACCAGATGAAATAGTCATTAACAAATTCGTTCGGCCTTATGAGGTGGACCCTGACCCAGAAATATGCCTACTTGCCCAAGGAATTATCTGCCTTGGCCCCGCAACGCGTTCTGGTTGTGGTGCAAAATGCACCTTGAATGCAAATGTCCCTTGTCGGGGTTGTTTTGGTCCTGCTCCTGAAGTAAATGATGCGGGCATTAAAATGCTTTCAGCCATTGCATCCATTGCAGGTGCGAAGAAAGAAGGGGAGCTTGGTGAAGAAGGCTTAAAAGCATTAATGGACCAGGTAGTTGATCCCTTTGGAACATTCTATCGATTTGCTGTTCCTGAAATAATGAAACAAATGAAAATGGCTAAGAAACAAGTAAAACATGTGAGCTCTAAATCGAAATAATTTGGAGGGAAAAAAGAAAATGCCCAAAAAAGTAATAGAAATAAATCCAGTATCACGATTAGAAGGAGAAGCAAAAATATCTATTTTCCTTGATGAAAAAGGTAATGCCGAGGATGCTTACTTCCAAGTCACTGAATATCGAGGTTTTGAAAAGTTCTGCCAAGGGAGACCCGCTGAAGAAATGCCACGAATTGTTTCTCGTATTTGTGGTGTCTGCCCCTGGCCCCATCATATTGTCAGTGCAAAAGTCCTCGATCAAATCTTTCATGCCCAACCCACAAAGACGGGCGAAGAACTCCGGAGAATGGGACTGGCTGCTCATATCTGGTATTCTCATTCTGCTCATTTCTTTGCTTTAGCTGGTCCTGATTTTATTCTTGGACCAGATGCAAAGCCCTCTGAAAGAAATTTGTTGGGACTATTGCGTGCGGACAAAGACTTAACTGTCAAAGTTTTGGAAGCACGGAATCATTCACACATAATCCAGCAAATTCTCGGCGGAAAATCGATCCATCCTATTACGGCTATTGCTGGTGGTGTCTCTATAGGTTTAACTGAAGAGAAACGAAAAGAGATCATTCAACGTGCTGAAGCTTTGGTTGAATTCTCTCAAAAGTCTCTGGAATTATTTGACGACATCATTGCTAAAAAGAAAATAAAAGATCTCGTTGTTGGGAACATTTACAAAAACGAGTATAATTATTTAGCAACAGTCAATGACAAAGGAGAAATTGATTACTATGGTGGGACGGCTGTCATTGTTAACCCTGAAGGAAAGGAAATAGATCGATTTGACCCGAAAGTCTATTATGAGCACATAGGCGAACACACCGAACCTTGGGTGACCGCAAAACAAACGTTTGTACGAAAGATTGGTTGGACCGGTCTCAAAAGTGGTGCAGATAGTGGTGTTTACAGTGTTGGACCTCTTGCTCGATTTAACATTGCAGAATATTCGACCCCACTTGCAAGAGAAGCCCAAAAGAAAATTATCGAACAGATTGGTCGCCCAATTCACTTACAACAAGTTTCAAATTGGGTTCGTTTAGTAGAAATGCTGAATGCTGCTGAGCTTATTATTGAGTTGGCCAAAAAACCATATATAACTAACAAAGACTATCGTGTTATTCCTCAGGAGGTTGGCGGCAGAGGTGTTGCTGCAGTCGAAGCCCCTCGTGGGACACTAATTCATGATTATACTGCCGATGAAAATGGTATCATTCAAAAAGTCAACCTTATTGTTGCTACAACTCACAATATCGCTCCTATCAATATTAGTGTGCGAGAAGCAGCTCGACAAGTCATTCGAAATGGTAACTACGAAAATGAAGCAATGTTGAATATGGTTGAAATGGCATTTCGTTCCTACGATCCATGTCTTGCATGTTCAACTCATACGCCTCATGGCAGTCTTCCTCTCGAGATAAAAATCTACGATAAAAAACGCACCTTAAAAGATGTGGTTAAAAGAAAATGACAGGATATTCTTCTTTAACACAATTCAAAACGGCAAGCAAACGATGGCTTGTTTTGGGTGTTGGTAACCCCATCCTAAGTGATGATGGAGTTGGCATCCATGTTTTGCGTGTGTTAAAGGAGAAATATGCTGATGCCCCAATGCTCGAATTTGATGAATATGACACAGGCGGCTTAAGCTTAGCAGAACGCTTTGTAGGATACGAGAAAGTAATAATGATCGATGCTTTGGCTTTAGAGAACGGTACACCTGGCGAAGTTCACCGACTGACTATCGTTGACTTTATGACGACAAAACGCATGTATTGTGCTCATGACTGCAACTTAGCTACTGCCTATGACATATTAAAAGAAAAGCTTGGAGCAGAACTCCTACCTGAAGAGGTAGTAATTATTGGGATTGAAATTGAAAAGTTTGATGCTTTTAGTGAAGAACTTACAGAAAAAGTTGCTAATGCTGTCCCGAAAGCGGTTGCATTAGTTGAAAATGAAATTAAAGAAAAAATAACCTAAAAAAATTGGAGTGAAAAAAATGGCCTTTGTGAAATTAACAAAGTCGAAGAAAAACATCCAATTCAGAGAAAAGGTCATAGAATTGGCAGGTAATGCTGTAATTAAATGCTATCAATGTGGCGAATGTTCTGGTGGTTGTCCAGAAGCAGGAGCAATGGATCTCTTACCTAATCAAGTGATGCACAAAATTCAGCTGGGTGATGAGTCTGTTTTACATGCAAACACCTTCTGGATTTGTTCGACTTGTCTTGTCTGTAGCACGCGCTGCCCAAAAGGGATTGACATTGCCAAGGTAATGGAGGCGCTTCGAGAGATAGTCCTCCGTTCGAAGCAGAGTTATCTTACTTTGGACTCTCTGGAAGAAGATGACTTGAAGGAGATCCCACAAATAGCATTTGTTAGCAGCTTCAAGAAACAAACACAATAATAAAATGGGATGAAGAAGATATGACTGAGAAAATTGCTTACTATCCCGGATGCACAGCAAAATCCTATGCAAAGTACATGGATTCAACAGCTCGAATTGTGATGAAAGAGCTGGGTATTGAACTCGTTGAACTCGACCGCTGGAATTGTTGTGGCACTGTATATGGCTTGGCCGATGATAACCTCTATAGTCAACTGGCCCCTATTCGCAATATGATTCGTACGCTCGAAAATGGTTTTGATGAAGTTGTCACCATCTGTTCAATGTGCTATAACACTCTTGCTCGTGCAAATGACCTCTTTAAAAGTGATAAAGAGAAAGCCGACCGGTTGAATGCCTTCATGTATAAAGAGCCTGACTATGAGGGAAATGTTACTGTCCTTCATCTCCTTGATCTTTTGGTTAAGCGGGTAAAATTCCAGGCTGTAAAGGAAAAAGTAACAAATCCTTTGAAAGGCTTGAAAATTGCTCCATATTATGGTTGTACGCTTTTACGTCCACGAGAGATCTCTATTGATGAAAACATTGAACATCCTTCCATTCTCTCTGAACTAATCTTTGCATTAGGTGGAGAGCCCGTGGAAGACCCATACATGACAGAGTGCTGTGGGTCTTATCTTACTGTTAAAGACAAACATCTCGTGGCAGATCGAACGAATAAAATAGTTGGTTCGATGCAAAAACGTTCTGCTGATATTATAATGGTTTCTTGCCCTCTCTGTCAATTCAATCTTGATAGGCGGCAAAAAGAGGTGAAAGCATTAAATCCAGCATTCCATAAAGTTCCTATCGTTTATTTCACTCAATTAATGGCATTAGCCATGGGGGTTGATTATAAAAAATTGGGTTTCCAAGATCATTACGTCGACCCTGTTCCCATTTTAAAAAAGCGCGGCCTTATTCGTGAAAAGAAAAAGGTTGCTGCAAAAATTGCAAAGTGAGGTGGTTTAAACGACTACTGAAACAACAGAAATAAAACAAGAAATGGCAAGAATAATTGTTGCAAATACTGAATATAAGGTTCCAAGTAATCTGACGATAATGAAAGCTCTCGAATATCTTGGTTGGAGACTAAAACGAGGCGTTGGTTGTCGAGGAGGTTTTTGTGGAGCCTGTAGTACAATCTACCGAATGAAAGGCGACCATAAACTCTACACAGGATTGGCTTGCGCAACCAAAGTAGAGGATGGTATGATCATTGCTCAAATCCCTATTAGCCCTGCTAATAAGAAAAGCTACAATATCGACAGCTTAAAGGCACAACCCAATACAATCCTTGAACTTTATCCTGAAGTTGCTCGTTGTATTTCTTGTAACACTTGCACCAAAGCCTGTCCGCAAGACATCCAAGTAATGGATTACGTCCAAGCTGCCTTGCGAGGCGATATTGCAAAAGCGGCTGAGTTAAGTTTTGATTGCATTATGTGTGGGTTATGTGCAACACGTTGCCCAGCTGAAATCACTCAATTTAATGTTGGCATTCTTGCAAGACGCCTTTACGGAAAGTACATCGCTCCAAAATATAAGCAATTAGAAAAACGCGTGAAAGAAATTGAGCAAGGTAAATTCGAAGATGAACTAAGCAAACTCACAAAAGCCAGCAAGCAAAAGCTTGTGGAGCTATACGCTGCGCGTGTGCGTGAAGAAGTCAAACGGTGAGGTTAAAGAAAAATGACAAAAGATCCTTATCCAGATTACATGAGAGAATCTATAAATAAAGTTGAAAAAACTCGCGATCGCCGTGCAAAAGAAGTCTTTGATCAATGCTCTCCTGATGAAATTGATGATGTTTTAAGCAAATACCATCCAGATTTTATCAAAGAACAAAAAACCAAATTACGATTTGGTGTTTCAAAAGGAGAAGTTGTTCCCCTTGAAGTTGCACGAGTTATCGAAACAAAATCCATTATTAACCCCAAAGACATCGACTTGACAAAAATTGACTTTGATACTGATGTTCTTATTGTGGGTGGTGGCGGTGCCGGAGCAAACGCTGCTCTCTGGGCTATGAAAAGTGGTGTAAAGCCTGAAAATATTATCATTGCCACCAAGTTGCGCATGGGAGATGCTAACACTACGATGGCTCAAGGAGGTATTCAGGCCGCTGTCCATGAAAATGATAGTCCTGCAATTCATTACGTTGATGTTGTGGGTGGGGGACATTATGAGAATGATCCCGCGCTTGTCAAACGGTTAGTATCAGATGCTCCTTTTATGTTGAAGTGGTATGAAGAACTCGGGATGATGTTTGATAAATTCCCAGACGGCACAATGGATGCTATCCATGGTGGTGGAACTTCTCGTATGCGTATGCATTTTGCAAAAGATTATACTGGATTAGAAATCATGCGCACTCTTCGAGATGCAGTCTTTAATAGTGGGGTTAAAATTCTCGAGTTTAGTCCTGCAGCCGAATTGATTAAAGATGATAAAGGGCAAGTTGCCGGTGCCGTTCTTTTGAATCTTGATACCCAAGAATACATTATTGTCCGCTCAAAAACCACTATTCTTACAACAGGTGGTTTTGGTCGATTGCACATTCAAGGTTTTCCAACGACAAATCATTACGGTGCTACCTTCGATGGTTGTGTTATGGGCTATCGTGCAGGTGTTCCTCTCAGACTTTTGAAGTCAGTGCAATATCATCCTACGGGTGCAGCTTTCCCCGAGCAAATTGTCGGCTTATTAGTTACCGAAAAAATACGTGGAAAAGGCGCGCAAGTGGTCAATAAAGATGGTGAACAATTCTGCTTCCCATTAGAGACACGTGACGTAGAAGCAAGTTTGATTATTCGAGAATGTGTTGGTCGAGATAACGGGATCATCACTCCTACTGGGCAACGCGGCTTGTGGCTTGACTCACCATTAATCGATATCATTCATGGCGAAGGAACTATTGAGAAAAACTTCTCTGCAATGGTGAAGCAATTCGGTCGCTATGGTATTGATATTACTCAAGATCCAATGCTTATTTATCCAACATTGCACTACCAAAATGGTGGTTTAAAGATCAATGCAAATGCTGAGACCCCTGTTCCTAATCTTTATGCTGCTGGCGAAGTTACCGGTGGAACCCACGGTAGCAATCGTTTGATGGGTAATAGTTTACTCGAGGTCAGTGTTTT
>DXJV01000066.1 GCA_019056785.1 Candidatus Heimdallarchaeota archaeon | reverse complement strand
TGCCCCCATAATTCGTGCAGCCCAAATGAGCTTCTTGTCAATAGAGCGGATACCATTTGTAGTGCTGTAGACAATGGGGAAGAAACAGCCTAAAAAGACTGTTATCACAATTGTTGTAGGATTCAAACCAAAAATCGTCAAAAGAATGGGAACCCAAGCAAGTGTTGGGATAGAGATCATTAAGCTAAATAATGGATTTAGCAATCGATAAAACCATTTGCTTATTCCCATTAAGATTCCTATTAGAATGCCGGACACAACTCCAATTGCAAAGCCAATTGCCACACGCGCAAAACTCCGGCCAATATGAAGCGCAACAGAGGGCTCAAAAGAGTCCTTTCCAGGGAAAAAGGCTCGCCAAGCATAAGCAACCAGTTCATGAGGAATGGGGAAAAGGTTATCACTAATGTCAGGATTTACAGCATGAACGATTAACATTGCAATTTCTAACAAAAGAAAGAGAGACGCAAAAGGCAAAAGAGCTTTCCCAATGTTCCAAAGATACTTTTTTGAATGCTCTTTGAAATCTGCAAGGCGTGATTGCGAATTTTCTTCTGTAGAGGTGTCGGTTGGTGTCTTTTCTTCTAAAGGATCATGATAGACTTTATCTGAAGAAGAGTTCGAATCTTTCTTAGTACTCAAAGTGATTCACCACCCTTTCGAACCATCCCATACTTCTCGATGGTTATTCGCTCGAGATATTTCAATCCAAGCTCAATCACGTAGAAAACAACAGATAAGACAAAAATCCCAACATAAATGTTTATTCTTGTCAAGCGTGTTTCTAAAGTACGATTAAAGAATATGAAATAACCAAGTCCTTCCATGGCAGCAGAAAGAAACTCAGTTGCAATAATCGTTCGCCAACTTCGCGCAAGTCCTAATTTAAAACCGGTAAATAAGAAGGGTAAAGAATTTGGAAGCAGAACTTTGCGGAAAATGTAATTGTTGCTTGCCCCCATTGTTTGAGCAGCCCAAATCAATTTCTTATCGGCAGTTCGAACTGCCATATTGATATTTTGAATGACAGGAAAAATGCCTGCAATGGTACCAATAATAATAAGTACCGGATTTCCCAAGCCAAACTTCCACCACCAACTTGTAGAATCAATAAGCCCCCAACGAGAGAAAAGTGGTTCAACTCCCACCCAGACAAAAATCAAGGGAGCCCAAGCAATACCTGGAATGGGAATAAAGAAGGTAACAAGAGGATCAAAAAAGGCTTTCACAGCTTTATAACGCCCCATTAATAAGCCGATTAAGAGCCCGAAAATCGCTGCCAGAGAAAAGGAGATCAATAATCGTGCAAGACTGGAGAAAATATGAATAAATATCTCGCCACTCTTAGTAAGGACCCACGTCTGTGCGAAAATTACTGAGGGGCGAAAGAATTGTGGTTCCTTCAATACATTATAATAGCCCAGAAGCTCCCAAATGGATAGAAAAAGCCCCACGGCAAGAATGGTATAAACTACTGACATTAAGTCTTTCTTTGAATATTCCCAGAAAAGGAGAAAACGATTAGGGCGACTAGTGTTTTCTTCTGTCAAACCTTCTTCTTTTACAGGGGGTTTTTGAACCGTCAAAATTTCTTACCTCAGAGTCAACACACCTATGACATTGCTGTTCTTAAAAATTGTGGAAAATTTAGAAAAGATTGAAGCTTTAGCTTCAATCTTTTCTAGGATCGTAGTTTCCTTCGAGCAGTTAAAACAATGATGCTGCCAAATGTGCAGCTGAATAGCCCTAAAGCTAGTGTTTGATAAGACTCGACACAGAAGTATTTCTCTGTGACCTTGATTAACCCTTCTTGGAAGGCTTTAGCGGAAAAGCCAGTAGAAGGTGTGCCATAATTCTCATAGAGCTCTTTTGCGGCTTCGACGAAACGTGTATCCCAAACTAACTCTGGGATCGAATTGATTTTTCCTTTGCTGTAGAGAAAGCTTGCGGTATTGTTTATTGCAGCAATTACTGTTTCATTGAAGTCAATCTGGAAGTTAATTTTGTCGAAGATCAATTCATAAGCGGCTGCACTGATATTTACACTTAATGTTGCTGCTGCTTGAGATGCAACCTTTGCTGCACCTGTCTTATTGGATATAATCATATTATATTTTTCAAAATGTCCAGCTAAAAAGGCGATAATTTTCTGCGGGTTGGCATAAGCAAAGTCTGTAGTGGTATGTAATGATGCTGGGGTCATGGCATAGGAACCATAACTCATCATAACTTCACCTACACCTTGACTCACTGCTACAGATGGGGTATGTTCCCAAGCGGTGAATGCTTTAATTTGCCCAGAGTCAAGTGCTGAAACTAATTGAGTAACCGGTAAGTCTAACCAGGTAAAATTGTCCCAATCAAGTGTTGGTTCAGTATCAAAATAACGCCCTACTACTTGTTCAGCGCCTGTACCAAATGGCAAGGCAACAGTCTCGCCAACTAAATCGAACCATGAAGAGTATGTAGCTATATCCGTTACGATCGTTGAATAGCGATCTCCTCTCTGAATGGTCCCAATAATAAGTGCATTATCAATCGAACTAAATAATCCTACAGTTTTACTGTCTGATCCACAGTTGATGTCAACTTCTCCTGCAATCATAGCATTGTTATTTTCTCCGCCGGAAGCGAAAATCCTGTGGTCAACATTTAATCCATATTTAGTCCAAAATTCTGGCATTCCTTTTAGCAGGAACTCACCTGGATAGTATTGACCACCATAGCGCAAGTCATATGTCTGCGAGCTTTTTGGTTGGATTAAAAATCCGATGCCAATTCCGCCTCCAATGCCAAGGACGAGTGCTATGATAGCATATGTCAATAGTTTTGTTGATGCTTTCATGATTATCAACCTACTAGTATCTTCTCTTTTTTACTGATATAAAAATATTTTTCCTAATTGGGAAAACAAACTACCTTATTCGGAATAAATACTCATACTAACCACCATATTAGGAAAAAACCCGCCGCTAGCAAGTGCAGTGAAAAAAGAAAGCAGCAAAGAACCACAGACAAAAAAAGAAAAACAAATAACAAAACAAAAAGGAAGATTAACAATAAGAAAGGAAAAGATTATTAAAAATCCAATAAATCATTCACTAATAATAAAAAAAGATAGTTAAAATGGATGCCAAAATATGAGCAAGCAAAAAGTATTAGTTGTAATTTCAGCACGAAATGAGGAAAAATATATTGCCGATACCATTACAAGCTTGCTAACCCAAACCCTCCCACCCGAAAAAATCATAATTGTGGATGATGGGAGCACAGACCAAACCGTAAAAGTAGTCCGCCAATTTAAAGAGAAAAAAGTTGTATTGTTAGAACGAAAAGAACGGGTTGGGGCCCCTAGCTTATTAGGAACCCCCCTAATGGCGCTTCCTTTTAACATTGGTTTTGAGTACATTCAGCAAAAGAAAATTGATTATGATTATATAATGATTTCAGGAGCAGATTGTATTTATGACCGAAAATATATTGAAACAATTGTAAAACGTCTCGAGAAAAACGAGAGAGTAGTCATCGCTTCCGGATGTCAACATGGAGAGGAAATCAACCGCGATCATGCTCGCGGGGCAGGACGGATCATTAAAAAGCAATTCTGGGAGCTCTATGGAGCAAAATATCCCTTTCCCTCTTTTCTCTGGGAGAGTGGGATCATCTTTAAGGCACAAATGCTTGGTTACGAAGTTAAAGGTTATACAGACATTGGTTATCATTCTCAAAGAGTTAGCAGTTCCAATATTGACATGATTCGTTATGGAAGAATGCTTCGAGCAATTGGCTATCCGTTCCTTGTTGTTCTTGGCCGAGCAGTCCGAGGAATAAAGAGATTTGGGGCCAAACAAGCCATTCGGCTTATTGCAGGATACTTGGAAACACCCCAACAACAATTCGAAGCAGACAAAGAGATCAGCGAATTCCTTTCGAAGAACTACTTAAAACAAAAAATCAGACATTTTATAAAATAAATATGTGAAGGAAAAATCCTGGTGAAAAGAATGACCGTTCTCATTACAGATGCCGAATACAAAAATGCTCTTGCAATAACAAGGGCATTGGGCCGAAAAGGGCTCACTGTTTATACTGCTGGGAAGAAAAATACGGCGCAAACATTTTATTCGAAATATAGTGAAAAGCATTTTGTCTATTCACACCCACAAAGAAAGCCAGAGCAATTTAAAAAAGAAATTTTGGCCATTGTAAAAAGAAATGAAATTGAGGTGCTCATGCCTGTAGGGATCGGCCCTTGTACACTTATTTCCCAAGAAAAGGAGAAACTCGAAAAATTCACAAAAGTACCGCTTGCCACATATGATGTCTTTCAACGGGTGCATAATAAAGAAGAAGTAAATAGAATGGCTGTAAAAAATAACATCCCTGCACCATTAACAATAGCACCAAAAAACATTCAAGAGTTAAAAAAGGGATTAAAAAAGTTCCAATTTCCGGTCGTAATTAAGGCAAGAAAGGGGAGCTCTACTCGGCAAGTACGATATGCAAAGTCGAAAGATGAAGCACTCACTATTTGGAAGGAATTCACAAAACAAGGAAAAGATGACAAAACAGGGATAATCGATCGCAGCCAACCTTTGATTCAAGAGTATCTCCCAGGAGAGATAATAGATGTTGTCTTTATTTTCAATAAGGGAGAACCAAGGGGGGTGGTTTCACAACGACGCGAGTTAACCTTTCCTGTTTCCGGAGGGTCAGGAGCATTGAATCGAACTGTTTTTGAACCAAAAGTCATTCAAAATGCAATCAAATTGCTGAAGGCTTTCAAGTGGCATGGAGTGGGGATGGCGGAATTTAAAAGAGATAAAAATGGTGTGGCGAAAATAATTGAAGTTAATCCCAAATTTTGGGGGACAACAGAATGTGCCATATCAGCGGGGATGAATTTTCCCCATATGCTTTATGAATTAGCAGTGAATGGCGATACTAAACCACATTTCAGGTTTTTGAACAACAAACCGTTTGGCTGGCCAATCCCAATGGGAATGAACACAGCATTAAATTCGAAATACCCTCTAAAAGTTCTTTTCAAGTATTTAAGACTTCTAGGATATGCATATAGCACAGATATTGCTTTACTTGACGACCCGAAACCGTTTGCAATTCAATTACAAAATATGTCAAAAATAATTCTTCAAAAGTTTTCTCCAAAAAATTTCTTGAGAAAACTAAAGGGAAAAAATACGTAGGTTGATTATTGTTTGAATTGCACCCATTTCTTTTTAGACTAAGTTAATTTAACTTACTGATAAATTTTCCCAAGCAAATTCAAGTCATCCATGAGAAGTAGGAGGTAACTAACAAACAAAAAAATCATTGAAGAGATACAATTCTAACAACATCATCTTAAGGACAAAAACTATTCAATCCATGTCTCCGTAGCATCAGGTAGAACGCTTTTTTAGAACCCTTTACAAGAAATTAATGACTGCAAAATTTATTGTTTAACATAAACTATTTTGATAATTTCCAAATAAATACATTAGAAATCCATCATTTTATAATCCTTAATACTTAAAACTAATTGTAGATAAATTAACAAAGAGATGATTTTTGTTGAAAGAATATGATATTATTGCAATTGGTACAGGTTCAGCGATGAACATTATTAGTGCTGTTACTGGCAGTCAACCCGATTTAAAAATCGCTGTAATTGACAAGGACCGGCCGGGAGGGATTTGTTTAACAAAAGGATGCATTCCCACGAAAATTTTACTTTACCCGGCAGAAATTATTAGGATCGTTGAGCGGGCAAAACTATTTGGTATCAATATTGAGATCAAAGACATTGGATTCAAAAAAATTATGGAACGCATGCGTGACATCATTGGGCATGATATTAAAAACATTGAAGAGGGGCTCTCTAATGCAAAAGAATTGGATTACTATCAGGCTATTGCAGAATTTATTGCCCCCTATACACTAAAGGTTGGAAAAGAGAAAATTAAAGGTAAAATGATTTTACTTTGTACTGGTTCGAAACCAAAAATTCCACCCATAAAGGGGTTAGACAAGGTAAATTATCATACAAGTGACTCTATTCTCGAAATTAGCACATTACCAAAAACCTTCTGCATTATCGGCGGTGGGTATATCGCAGCAGAATATGGGCACTTCTTTTCAGCGATGGGATCAGAAGTAACGATTCTCGGAAGGAACCCACAATTTCTCCCACAAGAAGAACCCGAGGTATCAAACCTTGCAAAAAGAAAATTAGAAAAACACATGAAAATTATCACCGGAGCAGAAGTACAGGAAGTGAGAAAAGAAGCAACGGGGAAGATAAAAGTCATTGCTGTTGAGAAAGCATCAAAAGAAACTATCGAAGTTGTTGCCGACGAAATTTTAGTCGCTACCGGTAGGAGTTCAAATTCCGACATTTTACACCCGGAAAAAGCAGGCATTGAAACTGACGAGCATGGCTGGATAAAAGTAAACGACTTTTTAGAAACCTCTCAACCAAACATTTGGGCTTTCGGAGATGCAACCGGCAAATATCTGTTTAAACATGTTGCAAACTATGAAAGTATTATTGTTTATTATAACGCCTTTAAAAATGCGCGAGAAAAAGTGGATTACCATGCAGTTCCCCACGCGGTCTTTACGGAACCTGAAATTGCCGCTGTTGGAATGACTGAAAACGAAGCTGTCGAAAAATTCGGGAAAGATAACATCCTGATCGGTTTCCAGAGATTTGAAGATACCGCAAAAGGCATTGCAATGGCCGCAAAAGACTTTTTTGTGAAGTTAATTCTGCATCAAGAAACATCAGAAATTCTCGGAGCGCATATTATTGGCCCTTCAGCCTCGGTGCTAATCCAGGAGGTCATTAATTTGATGTACACCCATGACAGGAGTATCCTCCCACTAAGAATAGGAATGCACATTCATCCGGCATTAAACGAGGTGGTGGATAGAGCTGCAGGTAATCTTATGCCTGTTGATCATTATCATTTGTTCTTACACCACTATAGTTTGCAATGAAAACGAAACTTCAAAAATAAATGAAAAAAGATTTAAGAACAGACTGGAAAACATTAGAGAGATTATCATGAGTTCTGAAACCGCCACCAATGCAAGAAAGCCAACCATTTTAACCAAAGACTACCGATGGACGACTTTTGCGTTTATTGTAGATGTCACTAGTTTAACTTTGTTAAATGGCGTAGTGCTTTCTTTAATGGTTTTACACCGGATTATCACCCCAACCATTACATACAAAAATTGGGTGATTGCTCTTGTAGGAGTCTTTTTAGAACTAATTTTTCTTGGCATTGCATTTCTAGACGCTCGGAGAAGAAATCCAGCAGAGCAAATGTTTAATGCCAGAATCTTCAATATGTTTCCCTTTATTCTTATCATGCTCTTCGCTATTTTTAGCGACTTACAATTTACATCAAATTTCTATCCCATTGTTTATGGGGCCATTTCTGGTGGCTTTGCTGGTTATCTCGCAGGAGGACTTGTTTACGGAAATTTCTTCATTAAGGTGAAAGATATAATTTTCCGAACCATTTTTGGTGGCTGGATTGGCGTTACTCTTGGAGCAATGTTTGGCTCAATCTTTGCACTCTTACTTGACCCATTTGGTGGAGGCGTTTTTGGAGGGATCTTTCTAGGATTTTGGGGCGGAGCAATCGTTTCAGGGCCAATAGCAACGGTATTATTGCATTTTCTTCGAAAAAATGAAAAATTCTCCTCTTTCTTTTCACAGATGTTTTATTATGGCAAATTAAAAGAAATACAACGAGATCTTGAGGAATATTTTAGCAACTCACAAACAAAACAATTGAAGCTTAAAGACTGCAAGGTATTTGAAAAACGTGAAGAAGAGAAAATCGTTTTTAGAAGTGAAAAAGATAAAACGCTAAGAGAAAAATTCCTTCGAGGATTAATATATATCATTTATTTGTTCAATCCCTGGGTCCCCGATACCGAAGACTATCGCATTAAAACATTTACAACACTCTTTGAACAGGCTGCCCAGAAAGCGGGGCTCACCTTTGAAGATGGTGTTATTAAGAAATAAATTTCTCTTTTTTTAATTTTAACTCCTTTGCATATTGAAGCTTTGAAAGTTACTCGTGAAAAGTGATAAGAGGAATTGAAAATGAACTTTAATCAAAACAAAAAAAGCGATGGAAGAAGAAAGAGTTTTGGGCGAGTTATTCCATGGAAAGATCCAGATTCTTATACTGTAATGCATACAAACGCATGGTTTGTTCTCGTTGCTTTGTTTTTATACAAAGGATGAATTCGTCCAAATTGTCATACCAAGTTGTTTGTTTTTCAGGTTTCTTATTCTTGTTTTTCCGTTTTCGAAGTCGAATTTCATAGTGCATTCTCAGATATTCCCCAAGTGTCATATTATTTGGTGAAAGATAGTACTTTCGTATAAAGAATTGAAAACCGTAAATCTGGAAAAAGACAATCAATACTAATGTTGCTACTATAGTCCAAAGATAGAAATGCTGCTTGATGGCATAATACATTAACACTGGTATAGAAATTAAGGCAACAACTAACACAGGAATCGCCACAAGGATATAGCCAATTTCAAAAATAATGAAATTACGCTTGTAAAAACGCTCTCGTGCAGCTAACTGCCATGTTTTAGGCTCTTTTTTTCGTTTTTTGAGATATTGCCTATATTGCACTATCCATTTACCGCCAGTAGTAAAGTAATTAATACTATTTGTTTTTAACTAAAATATTTATTGTCTTAATTTATAATTCGCAAAAGAAGGAAAGATTAGTTTTTTTAAATAAATACCAGCAGAAAAATATTTATCAATTATTAATTTGAGTTGTTAACAGATAATTTGTCAAAAAACAGAAAACTGTAAGAACAGGAGAACGAAATATTTTGCCAGAAAATCTTGAAATCAAACCAATCAAATTCAGAACACACTTGATACTTTCGTTTGTTACGGTGACAACTTGGATACCCATCTATAACCTCATTTGTTTTATAAAATTAAATCAATTAGATAAACACCCCACTCCAGAAGGAGTGCCCCGGCCAAAAAACTCTCCTGTGCTCTATTTTCTTCTCCTCTTAACTTGTATTGGAGCGCCTATTGCATTCTACCAACGTTATAAATTATTGAATGAGTATATAAGTGGGTTTGGACCATCTCGCGCACCCCCAGCAAAGAAAAGAGATAAAGAAACAATTGATGAAAGTGTACGGTTGAATTGTATTGCCCCCTTAAAATTTGTTGGCTTTGCGATTACAGCCTTCTTACTTTGGGGGATTGCAGCAACGGGCTTTGGGCTCGTCTTTCATCATCTTTTTGTGAATCCTGCCTGGACAAGTGATGCGCTAATGATTCTTTTCCCAATTGCTTTTGCAGCAACAGTTACAGGGTTAGCATTCACCGTTCGAACGGCCAAAGAAGAAGCCTATTGGGTAAAAGCATTTAACAACATCATTACAGAAAAGAAAAGTTAAGAAAGCACTGAAAAAAGAGAGGAAGAGCTTTTTAGTTCCAAATAGTTATTCTTTTTGCGCACAAGAAAGCATCATTTTACCGAAGCGTTCTTTTGATAAACAGAGCCGACAATCAATGCATTCAGAACGTGTTTGTCCTGCTTGAAGTTTCTTGGGGAGATCAGGTTCACAAATAGTTGACTTACTTATAGAAACGAGGTCAACAACATCAGCAGTTAAAATTGCCTCCATTGCTCTCCGAGTACGAAAACCATCTACCAATGCTAAAGGGGTAGTTGAAATTGTTTTACGAATTGTTTCTGCATGTCCGGAAAAATTGGCTTCAAAATAAGGAGAATTTTCTGCAGGTTTCCCTCGCTGTTTTCGCAAGTCACGGCTCTGTTCAGGGCCACCCCCCGAAAGTTCTATTAAATCAATGCCTTTCTCCGCTAAAAGGTTTGCAATAATAACAGCATCCTGAATTTGTATACCACCAACAGGTGCAAAATCATCACAGTTCATTTTTACAGACAAAATTGGCGCATTTCCTATTCTTTTCCGGATGGCATCAAAAACTTCCAATAACAAACGTGCACGATTTAGAAGACTTCCCCCATACTTATCTGTCCGTTTGTTAACACGATCCGATAAAAACTGACTAATGAGATATCCATGGGCCGCATGAATTTGAACACCATCAAATCCCGCTTGGAGAGCTAACTCTGCTGCATGAGCAAACGCTTCAACAATTTCATCAATTTCAGCGATAGTCGCTTCACGCGCAACCCACTCAGCAGTGCGATATTCCGAAGCAGTAATTCTTTCAACAATGCTCGAATAACCGGCATGATTCAATTGCGCGATAATGGGAACACTCTTTTCATGCGCCAAAGTCGTAAGAACTTTCATTTTTGGCAGATGCTTTTCACTGGTTAAACCTGATTGCCCCTCATGAGCTTTACCTGATTCCAGAACGTACGAATGCCCCTTAACAATAAATCCGAGACCACCCTCAACGAGCTTTCTATAATAATCAATAATTGGTTGACGCAAAATCCCCTCTCTGTCAGCCCAATAAGAAGTGGTAGCAGAACGCATCAACCGGTTTTTCAAATTAAAATGCTTTAATGTAAATTCACTAAATAATTTTAAAGACATAGTTATTTTCGCCACACAAAAGGAAAAGAAAGCTAGAATTTTAAGCTTTTCTTCGGAAAGAAAGATTTGTGAGCGATTATTTGATGTCCGTGTCAATACAAATAGGACATTCAATGCATTTCTGGTGTCGAGCATTCCAGCATTTTTCACAGATTAAAAAACCACATTGTTCGCACCGGTGGAATTTTCCATCCAGTTCTTTTTTTAAATCATCAAAAATATTTGCAAGGCTCTTTTCAACAACTTCAAGGTCTTGTTGGAGTTTTTGCGAAACTTTGATTTCACTATGACAACAGTCGCAGAAGAATTGAATTGAAAGTTCACCATTTTTTAGCGAATAATTGAAACCAATGGGCAATTTCGGATCAAAAGTATCATCAGACATTTGTGGCACCTTCAATTATGTATTAACTAATAAATATACGAGATTTTTTTTAAAAGATGATGGTTTAGAAAGTAATCTTTCTGGGAGTAAAAAATCAACTCTTTTTAAGCAAAAATCACACGGAATTGAAAACTTTTAAGTAGTTGCGAAAGAATTTTCCAGCAAATGTCTGATAAATTATTGGATCTCATCTGGTCTTTGGATATTGAGACCATTAATGACCACCTTCCTGCAGAGCGAAAAAGCTTGAAGCAATTATTAACAGAAGAAAAGCCACATGTAAAAACAAAGAAAAATAAGAACCATTTTATGAGAAAAAAAGACCTTGAGTTAGCAGCAAAAATACTTCCCAAAGAAGAATGGGAAAATATACGGCTCCCAATAATTTTATTGCGACGAACACAATTAGACAAAGGATTGTTTTCCGTTTCAGGAGGGGTTTGTGAGCTATTTCTAATTGCAAAAATTACCGAACGAACAAAAGAGGACTTTGAAATATTTAAAATGAATGACCATCAACCATATATTTGGAAGCCTGAAGCATTCACTGCCATTCGAAAGATGAGCTCCTTAATAATAATTGGTTATAGTTAATATAATGGTGGCAAAACTTCCTACTAAAGAATTTTTCTTGCAAAAAACTGATAAAAAAAGAGGGTAACAAAGATTCATAACTAACTTGTGGAGGAAATAATGAATTGTACATAGTTGGCATTTCAATTTACGTTAAAGAAGAATTCAGAGAAGCATTCATTAAGGAAACACTCGAAAATGCAAAAAACACCCGGCAGGAACCATTGAATTTACGATTTGACGTGCTCCAATCTCGAGATGATCCGAACAAATTCTTTCTCTATGAAGTGTATAAAAATGAAAGTGGGATGGCAGCACATAAAGAAACGGCCCACTATAAGAAATGGCGTGAAAATGTTGCACCAATGATGGCTAAACCGCGGGAAGGAATTAAATATACAAATCTATTCCCGGAAACGGAAGAAGCCTTTGAAGCAAAATAGTCAATACAAGCCCAAGAGGGACAAAATGTGAGCAACGAACTTCGCTTTGACTTTTTACAGGTTCCACAACTAAAATTTGGTTTTGGACGAATCATAGAATTGCCAGAAAGTTTAGAGCAATTTAAGGCAACCAATTGCCTTTTTGTTGGCAATCGAAGTGTTTTGAAAAGCGCGAAAATAACTGAGATACTAGCTGAAATAAGGGAAAATGAACAAGTAACTGTTGGTTTACTCGAGGTGCAAGGCGAGCCGGATACCACCCAAGTGGACAAAGGTGTTCAACTGGGAAAAGAGCTACAAGCAAACTGTGTTATCGCCATAGGTGGCGGGAGTGCTATTGACTTAGGAAAGGCAATTGCTGGACTATTAACAAATGAAGGGGAAGCTAAAGACTACATGGAGGTTATTGGCACAGGTAAAAAAATAACTAATGAGCCAGCACCCTTAATAGCGATTCCTACCACAGCCGGAACCGGTAGTGAAGCGACAAAGAACGCTGTAATTCTTTCTAAGAAAGAGAAAATTAAAGCAAGCATTCGCAGCCCATTACTTATCCCAAAACTTGCCATAATTGACCCAGAACTCATGCTCTCAATGCCACGAAATGTTACAGCCAGTACGGGCATGGATGCTTTGACCCAACTTATTGAAGCCTATACTTCGAATAAAGCACAGCCATTAACAGATGTTTTGGCCCGAATGGGATTGAACCGAGCAATAAAGTCATTACTCTTGGCATATGACAACGGACAGGATGTATCTGCTAGAGAGGACATGGCATTTAGCGCACTTCTGAGTGGGATATGTTTGGCAAATGCTGGTCTAGGAGCAGTACATGGCTTTGCCGGCATTCTTGGTGGGAGACTCGAGATACCCCATGGAGTTATTTGCGCTGCACTTTTAAAGCCGGTTATTGAAGAAAACATTCGGCAAATGGTAAAGGAAGTACCATATCATCGCACACTAACAAAATATGTCAAACTTGCATACCTTTTTGGGGTGCCGAAAAATGAGAATATCAAAACAACAGCCTTTAACTTAATTGAACGTTTAAAGCAGCTAACCAACCTTCTGAAAATTCCAAAATTATCAAGCTTAGGATTACAGGAACAGGACTTTGAAACAATTATCCCACTCGTTTTGAAAAGCTCGAGTATTCGATATAACCCCGTTGCACTCTCGGAAGAAGCTCTTTATTCCATCCTACAAAAAACGCTCTAAAATAGCAGCTAAAAATAAAGATTTAAACAGTAAAAAATGAATTGTTATTTAAGAAAAAGTACTTCTTTTATAAATAGCAATTATCTGAAACAATTTTGATATCCTGGTGTTTTCCATGCCAAAAAAGAATGCAAAAAACCCCTTCGAGTAAAAGTAACAACAGGCGATAATCTTAACTACTTTCTCCATACCGGGACAGACCAACAAATCAATTTTGTGTTCTATTTAAATGGAAAAATCGATGAGAAGATTATGCGAAAAACCGTTCGTTTGTCTTTAGATGCTGAACCAATTCTTGGTTGTAAATATGTTAAGCATTGGAGGCGAGCCTATTGGGAGCGAAGAGATGACCTTGATGAATTGGACTACTTTGAATTACTCGAGACACAAAAACCAAAAGAAGCTGTCAAGCAATTTGTTCTAAGTGAAATTGATCCTGGGAAAGATTCCTTGATAAAAATTCGAATTTTCCGCAAGCAGAAGGACATCCTCGTTATAAAATCCGACCATAGTGTCATGGATGGAGGGGGGTTTTATGACTACTTAAGCCTTCTCTGCAATATTTATAACGAGTTGTTAAAGGACCCTCATTATTCTGTTACAGTGAACTGGCCGCCAAAGAGAGGATTGAAACAAATCTTCAAACATTATTCCATATTTATGAAGATAAAATCGCTTCTCCAAGAACGAGGTTTCCACCCGACATGGTCCTTCCCAAGTATTGGCCATGGGAAGGAAAAGAAGAATTACATACTTCGCACAATTACCCCGGAAAGATTTGATCACATAAGAAACTATGGAAAGCAACATCAAGCCACTATCAACGATATGCTTTTAACGGCCTCTTTTAGAGCCTTATTTAAGTTGCAAGAAAAGAAGCCGAAAAAAAGAATGACACTTGCAGTGCCAACTGACCTTCGAGCACTGGTACCAACGAAAAAAGCTGATAGTGTTGCTAATTTGGTTGCTTCAACCTTTGTCAATTTGAAGTTCGACCCCCATGACTCGTTTGACAAGAATTTGCAAGAAATTAGCAAGCAAATGAAGAAAAAGAAAGAAATCTATCTTGGGTTAGGGCAAATGTTTGTAATTCATAATCTTTTCAGATTTAATTACAAAATGACTTCTTGGGGTTGGCATCGAATCCAAAAAGGCCTTCGTAGAAAAAATAAGATGCACCCAATTATCACCAATGTTGGAAGAATAGAAGCAACAGAAAGACACTTTGGTTCTGTTGAAATTGAGGATGCACACATTATAACCCCCATCAATTGGGCACCTAGCTTTAGTATGGGGATAAGTTCCTATAAAAAGAAAATAACTTTGAGCGTTGGTTTTTGTGAAGATTCTTATACGCCAGCCACAATTGAAAAGTTCCTCGACCTCCTTTTAGCTGAATTGCCAAAATAAAAAAAAGGAAGAGAAAGATAACTAACGATCTTTTCGACGAAAAACTGTAACACAACCACCAATTAAAGCCAGAAGAGAAACAAAGACAGGAAATGATACACCAATACCAAATGAGATTATAGTTAATGGAATATCATAGCCCGCTTTTCGTAGATACTCCTTCGCCAATTCGAGGTCATACTCTGCAGGTTTCAAGGAACTGTTATAAACCGGTGAGCTTTTTGGACAAGGAGTTGCAGCAGGGTCATTAAATTGCCCAGGTAGTTCCTTGCAAATTAATTCTCGGTTAACGGCATGATTAATCGCTTTTCGCACATATTTTGCTGATTGTGGGCCAGCAATGGGACAAACTTCTCCAGTGCCAAGAATAGGGTGCATATTATTAATGGCAAATTCATGCACGCTATCGGAATCAATCATGGTATAGCCAATTGTTGCCGGAAGAGCAGAGAGATTGGTTCCCCCAACAGATACACTATCAATTATTAGATCAAGTTCTCCATTTTTAAGAGCGGCCAATTCCTTAGCAGTACTAAGTGTAGGCAAATATTCAAAATAAATATCTTCAAAATTTGGAGTTATACCCGACCAATTTGCATAAAAGGGATTCCTTTTCAAATGGATAACTCTGGGAGATTCGTTGTATTCATAAAGATAAAAGGGACCCGTGCCTATGAGTTTTGTTGGATCCGTTTTAGCCCACTCTAAGGCTTGTTGACTTAAATTGTTAATGGGGACATCTTTCCAAATATGTTTTGGAATTAAATAGACATCTAAATTGCTCTCAGGAAGGAAATGATAGCGGTTGTCAAAAGAAATTTCGAGAGTATGTTCATCTATAATGTTGATCGAATAATCGTAGGCAATATTCTTTGAACTTAGATCTTTATTCAAATTTTTACTGATAGCTGCTACAAGTTCAAAAGAAAAGGCAACATCAGAGGTATTTAATGGTGTGCCATCAGCCCAAACGGCATTGGGATTAATTGAGACAGTATACGTTAACCCATCAGTAGTAGTGAAAGAAGTAGCAATATCCGGTGCATAGAAATAGCCTATCTTCGGGTCACGTTTGATAAGTGAATTATAAATTTGGTTTAACCAGAGAAGGTCCGTGAATTGATGCGCATTAAAAACAAAGAAATCTCTAAAATAACCAACTGATGCATGCAGCTCTGTTTGTGTAGGGATAGACCAATTTTCCATCGATTGATAAGCATACCTAAAGAGTTTCCCATCTAAACCAGTTAAGTTAGAGTCATGAAGAATAAATTCATCTGATTGCGAAACTGGGAGAAGCGGTACATCTTCATAGATTATTTGTTGAATCTTATTGCCCCAAAATATTCTATCAGCATAATCAATGGTTCGAGTGTAATTTTCTAAAGCCCAATTGATCTCATCTGTAATGTATTGATAGAAGTTCATCCCCCCTCCACAAATAGTTGGTTCAGCATATAAATCGTAAGGGTTCCAATCAAGGCCCCACCGCCAACCTATAGAAAAGGTATCATAACCACCCTCAGTGTAGGTAGGAATAGGATAAGGCCCTGGATAACCCCACGTTCGATTAATGATAAAATTCCAATTTTCTATACACAAGTCAACACCAATGCCTATTTTTGGGAGATCTTCTGCAAGAGTTAATACAAAAACACTAGGAGGTGGACCACCAGGATTTGGGGTTAAAATTGAGATGTAAAAAACAGGCTCTGGATTTGAGTCATTAGCAAAAACCAACCTTGTATTTAACGTGGGAAAAAAACCACAAAGCAGTCCGATAAGAATAATCGTTCTTACTTTTCTTTCAACTCTTGACATTACATCCCTCTCAATATATAAATAATCCTCTTTGCATTTATTTTTTTCTCAAAAAATTGCTGACAGAAAACTAAAAAAAAGTTTTAGGAAGGTTTTTTCTGCCTTTTACGAGAACGCAGAAAAATGACCACTGCGCCCATTAATGCAGCAATTGGAGTGATTGTCAAACTAATGGACCATGTAGGAGGCGTTGATTGAAATGTATAACCTGCTAATTCCATGTAATGTTTTGCCTTCGTGAGATTGTAGTTAAATGGCTGTAGAGAAGAGTCAAAGAAGGGAGAATTTTGTGGGCAAGGAACAATGCCATCCTCGAGAAGATAGGCACCCCAAGCATTTTTTATTACTTCTCTTGGGACTATATGATTGATCGCTCTCCGGACATACTTTGCTGATTGTTTACCTGCAATAGGACAATGCTCACCTGTGCCGATAATAGGATGGTAATTGTTTATTGCCATTTCATAATACGATTCTGTATTAACCAAAGTATAAGCAGCTCCTGATGGGACTTCATCAACTCGAATGACATATTGAGCATCGACCATATCAATTTCACCGGACGCAAGAGCATTTAATGCGTCATTTTTTGTGGCAATATAATAAAAGTAAATGTAGATAATAATCAAATTGTTGCAAAAAATGCAACAAGTAGAAATTACAATGGTAAGTTTAACGATATTGAACGAAAAAATTGGGGAGCATCACCTGGCGCAAGAAGTTCTGTAGAAGAAGAATTTTTTGCAGTTCAACGTTTGTATAATGTTAATCAAAATATTATTGCAGATTATTTGAATTATGTTCGGAAAAAAATAATTTAACAAAAAAAGCATTTACCGAATTATTCCCAAAAGAATATAAACATACAGTTGGACACTGGTTGCGTAAAGACTTTGGTGGTTCAATACCTGTAAAAGA
>DXJV01000051.1 GCA_019056785.1 Candidatus Heimdallarchaeota archaeon | reverse complement strand
TTGCCCAGCAATTTAATTGGAATTTTCTTCTTTTGGGCAATTCTGGAAAACAGCTTGTCTTCAGCACCGGTTTTTAGAAGAATCAGATAATCTGCATCTTCCGCACAAAGGTGGTTGGAAACATCGGAAAGCTGGCCGCGTCGTGCTGGACCACCGATGTGAACGGTGATGATGTTCAGGTTGGCCTTTCGTGCCGCGTCGATCAACTCTTTCACTCGCTCCAGTTCCTGATTCTTGTCGATTTTAGCTGCTCCCAGACCCTTAGTACTGCCGCCGCCAACTAGCACCATGGTTTTGTTCTCCTTAAGTTTATCGGGTTTGGCTAATTTAGTCGCCACTGAAAAAATCTATAACGTCTTGTAAAATAGTTCTTTGAAAAGGCAAATAAATTGCATAAATTACAAGAAAATGGAAGAATTGTTAAAAAAGGTGGTGATTTATGCAGCCCAAAAAACAGTATGAGACGCCAGATTTGTTCAGGTCAAGACTTGATCAGATATTGAATCGTAACCATCCTCTTTTTGTATTAGCCAATAAGATTGATTGGTCATTTTTTGAGAAGGAGTTTGGCAAGACTTACGTTGAAGACAGAGGACGTCCAGGCAAACCGATTCGTTTGATGGTAGGATTGCATTATTTGAAATACAGTTTTAATGAGAGTGATGAATCAGTGCTTGCCCGATTTTTGGAGAATCCTTATTGGCAATACTTTTGTGGGTTTGAATATTTTCAACACAATTTACCGATAGACTCAAGCAGTTTAACCAGATTCAGGAAGCGTCTTGGGGAGTCAGGTTCAGAGAAACTGTTAGAGGAGCTTATTCAGACAGCCAAACGAGAGGGGTATTTAAAGAGGAGGGATTTAGACAAAGTAAACATAGACACCACCGTACAGGAGAAAGCCATAGCATTTCCGACGGATGCTAGATTATACTACAAGATGCGGGAGGTATTAGTACGAGCAGCACAAGAGAGAGGCATTAATTTAAGGCAGAGTTATAAATGGTTAGCCAAGAGAGCGCTTTCAAAGCAAGGGCGTTATTCCCATGCGAAGCAGATGAAGCGTTCCCGGAAAGAGGTACGGAAGTTAAAGATTTATTTAGGTAGAGTTTATAGAGACATAAAGAGAAAAGAGCCCGAGCCTGATAGTAAGCTAAGACATTTACTTCAACTTGCCGAGCGTTTACAGGAACAGAAAAGAGACAGCAAACACAAATTATACAGCATACATGAGCCTGATGTGGAATGTATATCAAAAGGGAAAGCCCATAAGCGATACGAATTTGGGAACAAAGTGGGCATGGTGACTACAAGTAAAAAGAGCTGGATAATAGGGATAAAAGCGTTTCATAACAATCCGTATGATGGGCACACATTAAGAGAGAGTATAGAGCAGGCAGAACGGCTGACAGGGTGGAAGATAAAAGAAGCATATGTTGACTTAGGGTATCGGGGTCATGGTTATGATGGAGATACAGAAATTCATATAGTGAATTTCAGGACAATGAAAAGATTAACCAGAACAGTTAAGAAGTGGTTTAAACGGAGGAGCGCCATAGAACCTGTGTTTGGACATGTAAAATCTGATAACAGGATGTCAAAAAACTATTTGAAGGGCATTGAAGGGGACAAAATCAATGCTATTCTGAGTGGTTGCGGTTTTAATATGAGAAAACTGTTAGCAGTTTTCTTATGGCCTTATTTTATCTTAAGAAAATTGGCCAGATTATTAGGCATTTTGGAAATACAAGCTCTAAATTTCCAATATTCACTTTCATAAACATGATTTTTTCAGTGGCGACTAGCTATACGTCATATTGGAGGGAAAAATGGGATTTAAATTAACATTGAGAATAGATGAAGAATTGATTAAAGCCGCAAAAGAATACTCTGCCAAAAAAGGAAAATCGGTCTCTCGCCTTGTTGCAGATTTTTTCCAAGTTATTCGGAATGAAAAAATAGAAAAAAAGCAACAACTTTCGCCCACAGTAAATTTATTAAAATGCATATTGAAAGGAAAAGAAGTATCAGAAAAAGAGTATAAAACATATTTGGAAG
>DXJV01000080.1 GCA_019056785.1 Candidatus Heimdallarchaeota archaeon | reverse complement strand
GGTTAATTCATCGGTAGTTACCCTGGAAATCTTCTTTCTCGCGCAAAAAATTTCCGAATAGCCGAAAATTGCTGAAACAAATAGGCGCGAGGCACAATTAATGTATTGTTTAAGGGTCTCAAAAGCTTCTGGTAGATCGTTTTCCCAGCCCGCATAAGCTGTGCTACTCAAATGATCATAAGCTGTTGTATCAAAAACAATTTTCGAGAACTTTCCCCAAATTTCTTTATCTTCCACTGAATAAAGCGTCGTCAAAATCTTGATTTTCGTCAAGTCAAGACGCAAAATCAAATAGCGAGCAAAGTCATAGGCAAAATCTATATCCTCATTGGAAACCTGCAATCGCCTTGCAGACCGTGTGAGAGTGAGGAGTCTTGCAATAAACAAGATTGTGGCTTTTAACTCTGTGACAATACGATTGATGTGTTTTTGGGCCAATTTTTGACTTTTTAGGAAATCAACAAGTCTGGAGATCTTGGAGTCAAGATTATTCTTTGTTTTCATGTTCCCCTTAACTTTGAGAAGAATGGCTAGCCGGTTTTGTTGTCTCATTGCAAACGGCAAGCCAAGATTTAACTCATCATTTACAAGGAGAGTAGAATTTAAGTCACGCTCGAGTAAATACTGTAAAAGGGAAAATGCTTCTTCAACATCTGTGCTTTGGATGACTTTATTTTGGTTTTGCTTTGCTATTGTGGAAGAGAAAAACATCAACACTTGGGGTAGCCCCAGCTGTCTTACAACATCGCTTGTTGTTTCTTTAGCGAAATGGTTGAGTGTTTCTTCCAAGGATTTTCTTGCTTGGTTGGAATATTCTTTGGACGCCACTTCTGCAAATTCTTGAAAGGTACTTTTTCTCATGAAAATCATCCAACAAGCGAATTACATGTTTGAAATAGATATTCCTTATTGATAATAGTTCCTTTTAATATTATCTTTTTTCTTGTTATAAAAAGTATGAAAAACGTTTTCTTAAAATACTAAGAGAAATTTCTGGAGTATATCTAAAAGGTTAAAAAGCAAACGAGGTGTTTTTCGAGCAAACAGAGCAATTGTTTTAGGAAGATGAGAAATGGTTTACCAAAAAGCAAATGGCAACAATCTGGTTGAAAATAAAGTAATAGACATGTTGCTAGATCACGTCAGAATCGTACAAAAAGGTACAGAAGTTCTCACAGCATTAATTGATAATTGGAAATCCCCCGGTAGAGAGAAATTTAACGCAAATGTTGAGTTACTTGATTCTCTCGAGGCACAAGCCAATGAAATTAAAAAAGATATTATGAAAGAGATATCATTAGCTGGGCCTGTATTACTCTTTCGACAAGACCTTATGTGGATCATTCGAACCACAGATCAGATTCTCGACCTCGCCCAGGGAGC
This sequence comes from Candidatus Heimdallarchaeota archaeon, assembly GCA_019056785.1. Taxonomy (GTDB): domain Archaea; phylum Asgardarchaeota; class Heimdallarchaeia; order JABLTI01; family JABLTI01; genus JABLTI01. Next base: position 10,458 of record DXJV01000080.1, on the reverse strand, counting down.
GGCATTTTTTTTGAACAACCTGGAAGCTGATTGGATTCCCCCTCGCGAAATTGTCGAGAACATGATTCAACTGGCTGAGAAAACTCTCTACGCGACAAAAAATCTCATTGATTTGATACGTGCCTTATATCAAAAACTAGATAAAGTGATAGAGCTTTCTGAAACAATTGAAATGATTGAAAATGATGCTGACAATAACTATCGCGCATTAATTATTGACTTAGCAAGAATGACAGCCTTACACAGCACGCCGATAATTATTCGTGAAGCGGTGGACCGTATTGAGGAAATGGTTGATAAAGCCCGCGACGCGGCACTCTTCATCCGACAATATGCAATGTCTCGTTAAAAAAAACAAGCAACTAAGAAGCATTTTTATTTAAAGGGCTTTCTAAAGTAAAGTACGTAAAATACTCTCGAGTATTTTCGATAACTCTTAAGAGGTCGAACTTTGATGGCTATGAAGCAACCAACTGAATCTACTACCAGTTCCATGCCCATTCTTGCAGAACTGGTGAAAGATAGAGTAATGATTTGGGAGCATAATCAAGGTTCGAAATTGTATGCAAGTGGTTTTTATGGCAAACCTGTTGGCATTCGCAAACCAAAAGGCGAAAGTTTTGATCGTCCTTTGGAATTATCTTTAATAGAAGCATGCTTTTTACTTGAAAAACGAAGAATAATTATCTATAAAACAACAACTGAGAACAAAATTTCTCTAGAAGAGTTGGAAACAATTGGAAAAAGAACGATCCCTCTCTTCGAAGAGAAGATGCTCATTTATAAAGACATGCGACGAAGAGGATTGGTCCCCCGGCCTGGTTTGAAATTTGGTGCTGATTTTGCAGTCTATCAACATGGACCCGGAATTGATCATTCCCCGTATGTTATTTCTGCTCTCCCACGCGGGAGTAAATTAACAGCCCTCGAACTCATTCGTGCAGGGCGATTGGCAACCTCAGTAAAAAAGAAATTTGTTATTGCAACTATTCTTTCTAACAATGAAGTCCGCTATTACGGTTTTGTCTGGACCAAACCTTAAAAATAATTGGTGGCGTATGAAAACTTGCGTTTCAATCCTGAGAAAAAATCAGTCATTCATCCTATAATCAAAGAACGCTTGAAAAAACAGGGTTATCAGCTTTATGGAAAACAAGTGGCAGTAAAAAAATGCCTTTGGACCCACAAATATCTCAAAGAAGAGCAATATTGTTATAAAAACGCTTATGGGATAGAAAGCCACCGGTGTATTCAAGCAACGCCCACACTGCTGTGTACCCATCAATGCACTTTTTGCTGGCGCCTCCAAGAAAAAGATGTAGGCTTAAAACCGGTCTGGAATGTCCCCGATTCGGAATTTGACTCACCAGAAGAAGTCTACAAGGGATTGCTCTGGGGATGGAAACGAGCCATTTCCGGCTACAAGCCGATTGTTCCGAAAGAGCTTTTTGACCAGGCAATGGACCCACAGCATGTAGCATTAAGCTTGGCCGGAGAACCCACTCTTTATCCTTTCCTTACAGAACTCCTTGAACTTTTACATGCAAAAGGCTTATCTACTTTTCTCGTTTCCAACGGAACAATGCCTGAAAGCATTTCGAAAATGATTACCACGGGTGTACGACCGACACAACTCTACATCACGATTCCTGCCCCGAATAAAAAGGACTACTTACATGTTTGCAAACCTATAATTCAAAATGGCTGGGACCGATTAAATAAAAGCCTCGAGTTGCTTGGAGAGTTAGGCGGACGAACGGTTACTCGCCTAACGATGGCGAAAGAATTGAACATGAAAAACCCAGTAGAATATGTAGCTTTAATTAAAAAAGCTCATCCCGCATTTATAGAAATTAAGGGCTATGTCCATGTTGGCTTTTCTCAGTACCGGGTCACGCGAGGGAACATGCCCTTTCATGAAGAAATTCGTGCTTTTGCAAATAAGATTCTTGAGGGGTTGCCTGAGTATAAACTCGTTTACGAGATGGAAGACAGCAAGGTTGTCATTCTCTCAAATGACAAGCAACCATTAAAAATTGACTTTCAAAAAATAGGGAAAAAGGAGGAAGAGCTAACAAAAAAAAGTTAGCTGCTGAATTAGAGTTGTTTTCGAATTTTTTGAATGGCTAATTTGGTACCAATCGTATGAATGTAAGGCCCCAGTTTAGGTCCACGATTGGTGTTAAGTAAAATGTTATACAACAATTTGAAAAAGTCACCGGGTTTTAGCTCGTGCTTCCGAGCCGTTTCAAAAATGCTGGTCTGAATTTCGTCTGCTGTTTTTACTTTTTCCAACACTTTCACCAAAGATTTCAGCGCAGCTTTTTGCTCTGGAGTGAGGGAGAGCTTAAATTCCTCGAGTTGCTTGAAGTCAGCCACCCAATTTTCGGCGAAGGTGATTCGTTCTTTAACATCATTGATTGTCGCTCCATCTCTGAGATAGCCGTATTCGATCAAGCGAGATTCAAGAAACTCGTATTTTTTATTTTCTGGAGCAACCGAGAGGAGATTAACAAGGAGAGCGTATGGTATTTGAATGGACATCTTTTCGGGTGGGTGTAAATGCCAGCAATACTCATATAGTCCCCGCAACTTTCGCTTTCTCGCTTGGTTCTTCTCTTTAATGCGACCGAAATAAACACTTTCGAGGTAGTCTAATTCCTTCATGTAAATAGGGATATCGTCTATTGCAAGTGTTCTGCTCCCAGTCATTCGCTTATAGGTTAAGAGATTCAGAGATTGAGGTGAACCATAGCGGAACCATGTTTGCGGTGTAAAGACATTTCCAGCAGATTTTGAAATCTTTGACCCGCCTTTATCAAGGAACATTTCATAGCGTGCATGGGCAGGAGGTTCGTACTTGAAAATTTGCCGGCTGATTTTATCGTTACAGATGACCGATTCAAAGATATCTTTGCCAAAAGCTTCGAAATCAATTTGCTGGAGGTGCCATCTTGCGGCGAATTCTACCTTCCAGGTTAATTTTCCTTCTGCTTTGGAGATATCAGCCCAGCCATGATAGCCACAACCCTTGAGCTGTTTACCTTTGATCTCATCACCACTACAAATATACTCAACAAGCCCTTTTTTAGCGTCAAAACTGATTGCCTTTGTGGTGTAAATCCGCCCGCATTGTTTACAAATGGCATGATAGGGGAGGGCTTTAAGATACTTTTCTTGGCCTGTTGTCTCTTTAATAATTTGGCCTGCAAGAGAAGCCTTTGTTAATACTTTTTTAACTTGGGGAGCCATTTTTCCTGAACTGTAAAATTCATAGGCCGAACCAGCAGTAAACTCTATGCCGGCTATCTCGAGTGCTTCAATAAGCAAGGAAGACATATGCTGTCCATAACTTTTATGACAACCCCAAGGGTCAGGGATCATGGAAACAGGTTTTCCGAGATGCTCAGCTAGTTCAGGAGGAGTACCCGCTGGAACCTTCCGCAAGCCATCTAAATCATCTGCAAAAGCAATGTATTCTGCTTTTCTTCCTTGATCATCGATGGCAAGTTTGAATGCATAAGCGCGAGATGCGTCAGCAAACGAACCAATATGCGGGAAACCGGAAGCGCCCAACCCACTTTCGGTGCGAATCACCTCAGGATGTTTGCCTGGCAAGTTATCTTTTCGTTTGATGACTTCAACAGCAAGCTTGTCGATCCATGTTCCACGACCGATTATTTCCCCGCTATCATCTCCAAAGTCAAATTCGTGAGCCATTTTAACCACTAATTTTGTTTAGCAATTTTTCTTTTAGTACTGAAGCAAAGGTAGTCCTTTATAATAATTACCCTTTCAGTCTGAAATACATGTGAGAGGAAGAGAAAATTTGGGGAGATGATATGAAAAGAGTATCTCAATATTACATTTCTTTTAATCTTGGCAATCTTATCTATCCATTGAGCAAAAACGGATGTGTGAAACTAGTTAGGTGAAGAAACGGTGGGCTTAAAACAGATCTGGATCTTGGAAGAATCAGGGACTTGTCTTTTCCACAAAAAATATGATAATAACACGAATGACGAAAATCTCGTAAGCGGTTTTCTAAGTGCGGTGAATTCTTTTGTAGGCATTTTTGACGTTGAAATCAAATGGATTGAAACCAATAAATTCCGTTTTGTGTTCAAGATGAGCAACCACATTATTTTTGTTGCTTGCACGGATACTCTTGACCATGCCCCTCTCACGTACAAACGATTGGTCAGAATTGCCGATCAATTCCATTTGCTGTTTAAAAATGAGGTTTTCAATTCAGGTGACCCAATCCCCATTGATATCTTCCGGAAAATAGAACCAACAGTATCTCGTATCTTTGGCCTTACAGAGGAAGAGAATCAAAGCACCTTTTTCAAGCAGCCAATAATTGCTAACAGCCCTAAATTTCAATTCAATTCGAATGAAGCACGATTGATTTCCTTCATCAGATATAAAAGACGAGTTACTTTAACGGATATAATTCAATATCTCAAAATCTCGGAGCGAGACGCAGAAGAACTAATCAACCTTTTGGAACAGAAGCAGTATCTACAACGATTCGAAGAGTTAGATGGCTCTGAACGGTTTGGTTTACATCCATTCATTCGGAGCATTTTTCGATAATGCACGGAACTTTTTCTCCGGCTTATCGATTCTCTTCCTCACAGACTCGCCTATTATCAGCTTTTACATTTTAAAAAAGAAAAGAAAAAAGTGGGCTTTTAGTAAGAAAAGCCTATTGTGAAAAAGAGAATTAAATAGATTATTAGTCCGATAATGGAAAGAATTGTTAAGCCCATTAAAATCCAATTTAAAACCTTTGCTGCAACAGTTATTCCTCTGTCCTCATTATTCTCCTCTGCTTTTTTCACAAAAATTAAACCGAATATCGGAAAGATAAAGCAATTTACAAAGAAGCCAAGAATTCCAAGAATAAGAGCAATTATTGCATTATCTCTTGCTGGAGCGGCAGGAGTTGAAGGCACCGCCGAAGGATAGGCACCATACGGAGATGGTTGCGGTTGTGGTGTTGTTACAGATGCACTTTCAACAACAGGTGTTTCTTTAATGATTTGAACCTTTTTTTCCTCTTGAGGAGGAGAATCAGAAAACTCTAAGGAGGCACCACAAGAGCTACAAAACTGCTGCCCTTTCTTTTGCAACGCACCACAATAGGGGCAATAGAATATTTCCTCATTCATGTTTTTTTTCACCAAATATCTGATACTAATGTTTATTTGTTTGATTTTCTTATAAAAAAATATGCAAATGAAATTGCGCATTTTTCCCCTTTAATTTTAGGTGAGAAGGATGATATTTAATTCAGTGTAGAGCTCACTCATTTGAAACATTGCATCATATTCATGCTTACTAATTTTTTTGTAAGCTTTTGCTAAGACACGCTCGAGTTCATCTTCATCAAGGGAGGTCTCAGGGCGGATGAAGGGGATCCAAATGGAATCCAGCTTTAAATTAATAACTGTTTTATAATTGGGTTTCTTATCAAAGAGTGCGTTTACGATTTTCAATGTTTGTAATTCTGTAAAGATTTCATATGCAATGGCTCGAATGCCTCGCCTATCTTGCCGGACCCAGGAGCCAACAGGTTTTGTGTAATTTAGTAATTTTACCACTTCATGTAAAAAGAGCGCCTCATCATCCACCATTGCTTGCGAAGTCTCAATAAAGGCGATATCTGAAAATTTGAGTTTATGGGAAAGTTTGCCATCAAGAGGATAGAGAAGACAGACAATAGGGCTCTTTCGCTTCCAGGATATTCCCGGCAATTTTTCAGACTCGACTTTTAATTTGTGCCAAATTTTCCCGTATTTCTTTTCGATTTTTTTCCGGAGCTTTTCCAGCTCTTCTTTCTTTTCATTAGTAAGAACATTTTTCATGAAATAGTTGTAAATCTCCCGGAGAATATCCCGCATCTTCTCATACTCTGCCACCCATTTCTCGGCAAACTTGCCTTTGGGGGGGTGGTCACGGATGTGTTTTGCCAATTGAGTTGGCGACGAAATATCATTGCTTATGGATACAAAGCGTGTATAAGGGAGGAAATTTTTAAACCTCGGGAATTTGATTTCGCGGATCAATTTGTAAAGCTGGAAAACATTTTTGTCACGTTCGAGCCATTTGATCCGCTTATAGAGAGGGCCCATAAATTCAAAATAATAGAGTGCATCGGCAAGGTCGGAATATTTAATGCTAATCAAATCATGCAAAACTGTTCACCTTAGACTTATAAAATGGTATTCGTTATTTTTACTTTTAACTTTTCGCTAAAAGAGAAAATAAAAAAAGCAAAGAGCAAAATTTCAGGAGAGAGACACCGGTTTTTTGAGCAAAGAAATAGGAAACATTTAAAGCTAGAACTTTGCTAAAGAGTTTTGTTGGGAAAAATGGTTGTTCTTAAAAAAGCAGACGCCTTCTTAATTAAGGTGGACAGCACAAGAAAAAACTACTCACGAGCAAAATTCGATAACAGGCATGGTATGCCAATTTTTGCAGAGGATGTTTTGTTGCATAATCGTTTCACGCTGGATAATCTTGCCCTTCAGCACAACTCTGATTTTCACGAGGTGAAAATTAATGATTATATCGTTGTCTATTGCAACGCTTTAATTCCTCACTCGCCTGATCAGATTAAATTTATCTTTCAAGTGGCATCTAAAATCGGCAATCAAATTGTTCTCAAACCTTTTACCACGCTGAAACGGGGCTATACATTTCCTCACATTCAATCTTTGGTTGAAGAAGGAAAATTATCTCGAGAGTTATTAAATTGCAAGAAAGCTACCTTTAGAATTGGGCGAATAGCATATAGTGATTTAGAACTTCTTGTGAACTTTGATCCGATTGTTCGGACATATCATTCATCAAGTTGGAAAATTTAAACAAGGCCGAAAAATTCTTCCGCACGGACGCCCAAAAAGAACGTCCGGATTTCAGCGTCTGATTTATCCTTGTGGGTTTTGCGATAGGCAATAATTTTGTGCAGACACTCTGAGCAGAGTTTATTGTTTTCCATAATATCCATTTCTTGAGCAAGTTCCATCTCTTTTTGCTGAACAATTTCATCAAGCACCATTATATACTCATGTGTAGTTAAACATCGAACATTATTCTCATCATCAGAAAACAGGACATTAGCACAATTCTCTTCGCCCGTTCTTAAAATATCTACCTCGATTTGGATTTTCTCAATAATATTACCAAGGTCCAGTAATTTCACCTGTTTAGGAACACCATCTGGCGTATTTAAACAATAAGTTGTTCCATCTTTTTCTCTGAGGAGTTTAGGACAGCCATGCCAAAGTTTTCGGTGTTCACGACTTATCGTTTTGAGGAGAATGAGTGAAATGCTGATTGTTGACGCTATGACAAAAATAACAGCTGGTTGATATTTCACTTTAGAAGTTAAAAATTGAACAAAGAAAATTGATACTAAACTCCCTAGAAAGCCCAGAGCAAAGACTGCTGCTAAAATATGCATTCGCCTTTTTAAACTCGGAAAGTCTTTTGTCCTTTGGGCTATGAGCTGTAATTCTACGATTAATAACACTACTGTGAAAAGCATGATAACACTGGAATAGATTGTAAAGGGGATTGAAACATAATTAAAAACAATATAGAATTTATCGCCAAGATAGATGTCTGACAGGTGGATAATATCCTGTTGCAGAAAAAGCCAGAGAGACAGAGAGAGGATTGGTAAGAAAACAAGAAAATGAAGGAAACGAGGAATGTTCTTATTTTGGGAGCGCCAGAAAAAGATGGAAAAGTGGAACACCGGAATTGTCATAAAATAAATGCAGAAATAGGTCATTTTGGCGAAAAAAATAGCCAAGGAGAGGTTATGGAAAAAATAAAGTTCTTTTAACAAAGCAAAAATTATACTCGCCACGCTACCAAAAAACACAGTTAAACCCATGAGAATATTAACAACATTTCGTTTGTTTTTAGAAATAATAACAATTGTCGCAATTGAGCCGAAAGGGATTGCAAGGGCATCGATAATGACATTTATATTCTGCATTTAGTATACGCTCTTTGAAGGAAAAGATTGATCATTACAAAACAATCTGAAGGTCATTAACCTATGAAACAAATTATTCATTCTATCTAAATTAAAAAATCTATTGTTTTGAGAATAGAATTGATAAGTATATATCAGCAGGCAAATTCTTTGGCACTTAAACATAAAAAAAGAGACAACATATCGGTAATAGGTTATTTTTCTTTTTGAGTCTCGAGTGAAAATGGCATTAAAATGAATAGAAAAAATAAGGAGGACAGCTTATTCATGCTGTCTTCGTTTTTTTAGCAACAAAACAAGCAAAAAACAAAGAGTACTTGTCATTAAAAGAGGTAGTATTGAAATCCCACCCTCATTTGTAGCATCATTTGAGATTATTCTAAGGATTTCCAATCCTTTAGCACCCGCGGCAAAATATATCAGATCCCCTTCAACAAAGACATTCCGCCCGTTTCCACCGTCATCAAACTGTCCCAGTTCGATGGGGTTGCTTGGATTAGTCACATTTATGACTTCAAGACCATCATAACCGTCTGCGACAAAAACATACTCATCCGTTACGAAAATTCCTTGAGCAATTCCCTTATCATAAAAATGCCCAACTTGTACCGGGATGGTTGGATAACTAACATCGACGATTACAAGCCCATTTTTATCATTTGCGATAAATGCCATGTCATTTTTCAAGGTAACATCTACTGCGGGGATAAAATTTGTTGGTAGTTCAGCTACTTTCGTTGGTGAAGAAGGGTCGCTAATATTTATTATTTTCAAACCTTCATAATAGGCTGCCAAATACGCGTAGTCTCCTGCAACGCACACGCCATAGACATAACTGCCATCAGAATACTGCCCTACCTCTGTGGGCGCACTGAGATTATGTAGATCAATGATTTCAAGTCCGTCAGTCAAATCTGCTACAAAAGCGTAATAACCAACAACGACAACGTCTTCTGCAAATCCACCGTCATAAAATTGCCCTTTTTTCTTTGGTGCATCAGGGAAACTCACATCAAGAATTTCCAAGCCATTATCGCCATCAGCAACAAAAACATAAGGCCCTTCTGAGGTTATGTCTAAGGCATATCCTCCATCATCAAATCGTTTAATTCGTCGGGGGTCACTTGGATCACTGACATTTAAGATGATTAAACCATTTGTATCATCAGCAAGAAACGCCAAATCACCTGAAACCCAAACACTCATCGCTTCTATACCTACATATTCCCCTAGCTTCATTAGTGTTAATTCTCCAGTGTTGGTTTGGAGTGTGTTTGAAGTAGCGCTCGACTCGAGTTGAGATGCATGACAAAATACGAATATGTTGTTTAGTGAAAGTGAATTAAACAAAGTTATTATTAGAATTCCTAAGAAAATTTGTTTTATAGGTTTTTTTCCAATCATTTTTTTCTCCGTTTTTTTCCGATTTGGAGTTTGAAAAAGAATTTTTTTTTCTCCCTTGATTACTAATGACTTTCGCTCTTGAAAGACATTTTGTTGTTTTGAAATGGTCTAATAGTCTATTTAAACATTAACATTTTCCATTCAAGTTTTTTCATGCTTCTAACCATCACTTTGGAAATGTTTTTCTCACTTATTGAAGGTATAGAAGAAAGAACTATTAATACAAAATGTAAGACTTTATTAGTGGAGACTTAAAAATAATCTACTTGGTACAAGCTCTGGTGATGTCTTTGCCTTATCATTGTTCTAATTGCCACAAACCCATTCCGGAAACAAAACCCATTTGCCCGCATTGTTTTGCTGTCCAAAGAGACCGTTTCACAAGAGAAGAGCTCTTTAATTACTTGGAAGAATATTTCCCCACAAAGCCACCCCGCAAACCAAAGATTACTTCAACGAAAGTCCCGATCCGGAAAATTAACTGCAAAGAAATGATTCTTCTCGGACCGTTTTCCTTTGGGATTTCCTATTTCATTTATCTCCTCGAATCTCTAAAAGCACTTAATGACCATTGGTATCTTCCGCACCGGAAAAATGAACTTAGTACCACTACTGATATGTTTGTTGCTACTCTCTTACTCGTGACATTAAATGTTTTTTTTATTCCCTTTCTTCAATATACTCGCTATAAGAAACTGCGCCAGCATCTCCTTCACATGCCTAACTATCAAGAAGACCATCCTCTTCCTCAAAAAGGCCAAACAATTTTTTGGTCATACGTTCTTTTAGACTTGTTCCTTTTGGGCTCTTTGGCAATGTTTGCTTTTGGTGGGGTTTCCTTTGTCGTTGATAGTATCACTGTTTTAGATTCTTCTCTTATAACAGCAATTTTCTTTCTTGCAGCAGTATTAATTTTTGCCGGGGCAATTGTTATTGCTGTTGTTCTTTCACGCTTGGAAATCCGCTGGTACAAGATTTTCTCTGAACACATGCAATGGCACCATAAGAAACTTGCAAATGACTCGAGAGTAAGAGAT
>DXJV01000031.1 GCA_019056785.1 Candidatus Heimdallarchaeota archaeon | reverse complement strand
GCAAAGACACTTATCTGTTGAATCATTCGTATTCGGGGGACTGGTGGTATCGTGCAAATCCTGGGCATGAATGTATCTCTGCTCCTTATGGATTAATTACTGAGATTGATTTGGGTACGCAAACTGACACTCCTCACTCCCATATCCACACACATACAACTCGTTTTTACTTTGATTTTTACAAATACGTCAAACAAATCATTTTCACCGACCCTGGCGATGATTATGCTGCACCCCATCTATTATCTTTAACTTTGCGTTAAAGACTTTCCCTTTTTTTTCTTTTTTTATAGACTACTCTTAGCAGTGATACCTTTCTATTGCATTATTCTTATTTAGATGATTTGTGGTATAAACTGGGATTCTGGAACGAGTGCATCGCTCCTCCTTCAAGATTAATTACTGGTATTGATTTAAGCACACAAACTGAACTCCTCATTCCCATATCCCACACTCATCTAACCTGTTTTTCGATTTATATAAATACATCAAGCAAATTATCTCCACCGACCCCGCTGCTGCTGCACCCCATCTCTTGTCTTAGATTTTGCGTTAAAGTCTTTCACTTTTTTTTCTTTCTTATTGTTTGTATTGTAAACCAACCTATCGTAAAGGCAATTGTTCCTAAGAAGCCTGCAAACAGGATGTTTAGTGCAATTGCACCAACTGTTATAGGTTTTTTAGTTGTTTGAGGTAGTGGATTTGTTTGTTCTGGTGGGTCATTTGGGTTTAATGGGCCGTAACCATTTTCTACTTCCCAACCATCCAAGTAACCATCATTATCTGTGTCTTCATCTAAGGGGTCTGTTTGGTAGTTGAATAGTTCTTCATAATCTGTTAAGTCATCATTATCTGTGTCGTCTTTTCTTGGGTTTGTTGAGTAAAAGTATTCTTCTAAATTAGTTAATCCGTCTCCATCAAAGTCTTTTTCTGCATCAGTAGAATTTACTGGATTAAAATAGTAGAGTACTTCCCAACCATCTGGCATTCCATCTTGGTCTGAATCTTCTGTTAGCGGATTAGTTCCATAAATTAATACTTCAATTCCATCGCATATTCCATCATTATCGGTATCATTATTATTTGGGTTTGTAAGATAAACGACTATTTCATCTTTATCAAGTAAACCATCTAAATCGGTGTCGTTATTTAGGGGATTTGTGGTGAAAAAGCCTGTTCGATTCCCATATTGATTTGTCGGGTAGAAAAAACCTAAAATCTCTTCTCCGTCACTTAATTGTTCATTATCCGTATCATTTTTCAGAGCGTCTGTGAAATAACAAGTAATTTCTTTCCAATCAGAAATCCCATCCATGTCACTATCAGATAATAAAGGATTTGTAAAAAAGATGAGCACTTCTTGACTATCAATTAAACCATCGTTATCAGTATCACTATTTACGGGGTCTGTAAAGTAAATGTAAACTTCCTCACCATCTAGTAAATGATCGCTATCGGTGTCATTTATGAAAGGGTTGGTTTTATAGTGAATAACTTCAGCTCCATCTAGCAAACCGTCTATATCAGTGTCATTCAGAAAAAGGTTTGTCCCATTGGTATATTCTGAAAGGTTATCCAATCCGTCATTATCAAAGTCGAGCTCTGCATCCGAACTATTGTTAGGATCCAGCAACCATACAATCTCAAAATCATCCGGCATACCATCCGAGTCGGTATCAATGGCTCTAGGATTTGTAGAATAATTAAAAAGCTCTTCATAATCTGAAAGTGTATCACCATCAGAATCAGCACTGTTCGGGTCTGTATTATAAACAAAGAGCTCCTCTGGGTCAGATATAGAATCAGAGTCACTGTCATTAGTTAGTGGGTTTGTTGTATAAAAATTTAATTCCATAAAGTCATCAAGAGTGTCCGAATCGGTATCTGGATTAATAGGATTGGTCTTAAAATATCTAATTTCAGTCCAGTCATGAATTTTATCCGAATCAGTATCGTTGTTCATCGGAGAAGTATAATAAAAGTTTTCTTCTGTAAAATCATCTATAGAGTCAGAATCATGATACCATTAAAGTTAACTATTTTATGTCCGATACTGCAGATGAACTTGAGCTCTATTGGGATCAAGGAAACGGGAATTGGGTTCTAAAAGGAACATACTCCTCTGATGGGGTAGCAACATTCGACCATCTATTCTCATCTCATACTTATCAATTTAAAGCGAGACAAAGAAGAAGTGGTGATAACCAATGGTCATATTATAGCAATATTTTGAGCATAACCACAAAATCACCACCTCAACCAGTACCGGACTATGTTAGAGACATAACAGCTCTAGGTGATTGGATTTCTAAAATCACTCTTACTTGGTATTCCCCAACAAACTGGATTGATGGAGGGTGGTATTATAAGATTTGACGGAAATACGGTTCGGGAAGCTATTCCTTGATAAAAACTCAATCCCATAATGGTGGTTATTCCACAAAGCAAACATGGATTGATACCCCTCCATCACCAGATAGAGAATATACTTATCGAATTTGTGCATACAATAGCAATAATCAAGCAGGACCTTACTCCTATGTAAGCGCAAAAGTGCTTCCTTTGAATTTTGAACCAGAAACTCCTACGATAATAACAGTTACCGGAGAAATAATAGAGGAAAATAATACTGACGAAACCATAGCTAGAAGAGGGGGCTATATCTATGATGAACAAACCAAGCAACTAAGATTCGACTATAGAACCTATGTTAAGGAACTCATATATATTGTAGATATAAATGAAACCACCATAACACTCAACTGGTTCACAATTCCAAATGCTACCTATTATGAATTTTACTTGCTCGAAAGAGATGGGAAGTTTAAACTCCTAATGACAAATGATGGCTGCAAAGATATTGCAATTAACCGAAAGACCTTGGAGAACAGCACGCAAGTCTTCATAAAGGCTTACAAAGAAGACAAAGAGTTGATAAATTCACTACCACAAGAATTCTGGAAAATAAATAAGGAAACAACAGAGAACACCGCAACAAATGAAAAACAAACAATAACAGGAAAACATCAGCAACAAACAAACCATTCGATTACTGCCACTCTAATAAAAGAAATGAAAATCGCTTTGATAATGGAAGGGAGAATTTCATACATCATAAAAATACTTTATATGCCAGCTATTCTAGTGTTGGTTAGTCTTAATATTATTCTATCAAATGTAAAACTAAATGACCGAAAAGAAGAGAAAAAAAAAGAATAAAGAATGAAGTTAAACTCGTTCTTACCCAGCAGTGATGGAAAGAAGGTGGGGACCGGAAGCATCATTACCAGGATCAGTAAAGGAGATATATTGCACATACTTGAAAAAGTCAAGCTCAAAACCAGCAGTGTGAGTGTGAATGTGAACGTGAGGCCAATCAACTTGATAACCTAAGTCAATCTCGGTAATCATGCCATAGGGTGCGCTAACACATTCAGCACTATGGGTAGGTGAGGTGTCTGCATTGGAAGAGTAATACCAGTCATCAATGTACTCGTGCCCTAGTTCCCATATTGAGCTTGTCCCGTCTGTATATGTGACATTTATTTTCAATGCCCATGCATCATTTGGGAATTCATCTCCCCAGGAGCCTGCGAGTCCTAGTAGGAACAACTTTCTTGCTTTAAATGGTTTTGCTGTTCTATTTATTTGTAAGAATGTTGGTTGGTTTGTCAAGTTTCCATTTGTTGAGTGGAATATGACTATTTTTCCTGTCACATAGAATTTCACCCAATCTGTTTCGTTTATCACTGGTAAGTATAGGTATTGGTTTGGTTGTATTGGCCCGTATTCTGGCCCCCCATAAGTAAAGTAGTTGTTTGATGTCCATCCCGGCACATCTATTGTTCCTTCAAATCCCCATGCTTGCAGGTCGAATGTTTCGAAGTCATCCATCAAGTCTGAAAAGTCCACTTGGTCATTTAGTACTTTCCAGTCGCCAAAGTAATGGTTGCTTGAGCCTGTTATTGTTAGTTCCAGCCGGTAAAATGTCTTCTTTTTTATTGTGAGTTCTATTTGCTGACTGAATTGATCGTTAAATATTGTTTCTTTTTTTGTTGTTCCTGCTTGCACTATCCCTCCCGTTGCTCTTGTGAAATTCCATCCTTCGTGTTTCACCCATGCTGCTTGGTTGCCCACTTCTCCTTCTACGGCTGTCCAAACGATTATTGTTGCTATTTCCACTTCTTTTGTTCCTGTGTTTGACAGGAAAAGTGTCATCTCATCATATCTTGAGTCTTTGTTTGAATCTCTAACTCCCAATGCCTCTGCGAATAAATTGCTTTTATTCAGAAAAGGGATGATTATAAAATAGGCGAACGCTACTGACGCTACTACCAGTGCGATAAGTAGCAATGCTGAAACTACCGGACTGATTGCCTTTCGCTTTCTAATGATCTTTTTCAGCGTTTTTATCATGTGGAATTTCACCATCTTTTCTTCACTCGACCAATTGTTTTTCTTGTGACAGCTCTCAATCATTTTTTACTTGTATTGTTATTCTCTCATCCTAAATAAATGCTTTCGGTTTGTGCTAAATATCTTAACTTTATTTCTCTGGTGCGTATCACATTGTTCTTTGGCTTTGAAAAGTAGTTTCTTTGTCGGTCTTTTTCATTGTTCGAGAAAAAATTTCGCCTTTTTCCTTTTGAGAAGCCTTTATTTATTATTGATGAGTTTTTAGACATGAAAATTACTAATGGTGTTTTTAGATGGCTAAGAAAGTAGAGGTTCCTAAGACAATAAAAATCGGGAATGAACGGTTCAAACTTATTAGCAAAGGCCTGACTAAAAAAGAAGCCCAGAAGAAAGCGGATTGGCATCGTTATAAAGGCAAGAAAGTTCGCACCAGAAAATATGGTGAGAAATATTACAATTATGCTAAGATGAAAACTAGCAAGTAGCCTTCCTTTTTCAAGCACCCCTTGTCCTTAGGTTCTTCATTTCGTAGGGGCATGTTACAATTTGCTTTTTACCCCTATTAGTCGAGGTTTCCTTTGTTTTCTTGCTCTCTTATCATCACTACCTATTTGCTGTTCTTCTCCATATTTTTTCAGTAGTATTACAATTGCTTTTCAATTTCATAATCAAGTCTTTTCAGGAATTCTTTCCATTTTACTCGTTTTATTGTTGCTCCTGCAGCTGAGGGATGCCCCCCACCACTTCCTCCTACTTCTTTTGCCGTTCTTCTTACAGCGGCATTGAGGTCGACCTTTGACAGCCGTCGCCTTAATGACATGGATATTTTTTCTCCTAGAGAATTTCCACAGACTCCTGCCGGTTTGTCCGTTGCTGCCGCCGCGAAGAGTGCCCCTTTCCCGACAAACCCCCCTCCTGTTGGAATGTCTAAGATATAGCCAATGTTTTCCAAATGTTCAGCATTTTCATGAACATATTCTCTCACCATTCGTTCCACAGAGCTTCCTCGTAAAGCTCTTCCTACGAGGTTGTTCAACTCGCTCGGCATCATTCCCAGCGCCAGCCGTTCAATAACACTTTTTTTAATTTCGTTATCTTCTGCTGTTGGTATTTCTCCGCCGGCTTGCACAATGATTGCTGCTTGGAATGCTAGACTTCGCTCATCATAGTCTCTCATCACTTCTTGTGCAAAGAGCGAATCCATTTCATAATCGCCTATTGCGCCTATTGCTGCCAGAATTTTATGCTTCCAAGTCAATTTTTTCTCGAAGTGTAGGTAGGTTAATTCCGCTGAACAACCTTTCTTTTGGTGCAGTACCTTGGTTGCTGGGATTGTTTTTCGCTCCACATTTTCTGGCAATGGATGGTGGTCAATGTAAGTTATTTTCGTTCCGAGTTTTGTGAGTCGTTTCATCTCTTGGAACGCTTGCCGGTAATCTCTTTCGTTGAGTGCGATGTCAACGATGATAATCTCATCAAACTTTTCTGTGATACGTCTTAGGTCGTTGTCCAATCTAACGGGGTTTGTCAGCCAAATCCGTGCGCCTGGGTTTGCAGCAAGTGCAATTGCTGCTGCTGTTATCCCATCACAATCGCCATGGCATATGATCATTACTTTTCTCATTTTTTTCATCATCTCTATAGTTGTCTTTTTAATGCTCTTCTCCCTTTACTCTTAGTGAAGCAATTATTTTAATTCAACCGTTCCTTTTTAGTTAATTAAGACATATGGACAGGACAAGCCGTGAAAGCCTTTATCTTACATAATGGTTGGCGTTTAAAGCCTAAACCCCTCCCTTATCTTCTCTATATCACCGGCGAATCGTCTGCAGAACAGGTGCTTGATCTTTCCCCGGAAATGCCTTTAACACTCTCTATTGCGGCTAATGAACCAAAGTTCTGTGTAGGATTTAACGACAGTAAAGGACAACGCCATCCTTGTGCTACTGCCGCGATTATACCCCGGAGTCACATGCAATGTCAAACCTGTTCCTCACAAGAATTTTTTAGCTGCCGAGCGTATTGTTTGGGTGATTTTTGTCATCCCTCAAGTGAAGAGGCGCGTGATTTCTGCTGGAAAACAAAGACAAGTGTTTACCTCACTTCTATCGCTGGAAAAGTTAAGGTGGGCTCTTCCACGAATCCTTTCCGTCGTTGGCTTGGTCAAGGGAGTGACGCCGGCATTGTGATCGGTGAAGGCATAGGTCTTGACCCTCGCGCCTTGGAGCATCAGCTTGCCCTCAAACTCTCTCTTCCCTTAGCTATTCGTGTGAGCCAAAAAATGAAGGTTATTGGCTCCCCTATCTCCCATCAAACCATGGAAGCTGCTATCATGAAAGTACTTGATGCAATCTATGCCGATGTCTCTTCTCCTATCCTTTTACCTCGTAACCAGCTTCAACCCATTACATTTTTAGATAGTTATTATGGTGCAATTTCAAACCTGAAAGGGCGCCCTATGATCAAACGCCTTGAAAAGGACAAACCGTTCTTCTTAAGTGGCGAAATTGTGGGTGTAAAAGGCTCTATTCTTATTTTGAAAAATAAAAAAACTTATTTCTCGTTTAACCTCTCGTCGTTAGTTGGTTTTCATGTTCAGCTGTCACAAGAACTCTCAGAAATGGCTGGACAGAAGAGCCTTTTCGATTTTGTCTAGTTTTCTTTCTTATTTCGTAATTTGTTTGTCTTCTGGATAACCACTAGTATTGGTAGTATCATTTGACTAATTGCAAGTAAGAGTGAAATTATTGCCAAGGCTAAATTTGTTCCGGTTTGGTTGTTTTGTGCCAGAAAAATAGCGAGTTCAATAGTAGGCATCACACCGGTAATCACCGCTATTACTATTGCTCGAAGAGCGTTCCCATCAAACCAAATTAGTATATCAATTCCAATTGTTAGCAGAATGAGCAAAATAATAAAATAATAAAAAATTTCTACGAAAGAAAAATTCCTTATTAGAAACAAGGGGATGATATCTAATAGTACAAACATTGAGAGGAGGATGGATTGCCACATCGAATACTTTTGTAAATAGTATTGTAAATATGTTTCATTGAGCATTGCTTGTTCTTCATTCTTTTGTTGGGAAGGCATTACATCATTCACCATTTTGTCTCATTATTGTTAGAAAGGCTATTTTTTTAAAGATTAGCTTGGGGAACGAAAGCTTAAAAATCGCAACATTTTAGTTTTGGACAGCTCTGTTAGTAAACTATATTAAAAAGCATGGTACTGTTCTCCTTTCCAGATTGGGCTTTTCCAGTTTGATTGGCTGGAGGTGCGTGAACTCAAAATGTCCGGCGAGAAATATATTCGACATAAATATTTGAAACCAAATGCTATTGAGGCTCGTCTTTATCAGCAAACCATTTTTGCCGAGACTTTGAAGGGAAATACACTTGTCGTTTTACCAACCGGTTTAGGGAAAACAATTATTCTCGCCCTTTTAGCCGCGAAACGTATGGAACAATACCCTGATTCATTCATTCTAATTTTGGCCCCGACAAAACCATTAGTTGAACAACATTTGAAGACGTTTAGGAAGGTCTTCAATATCATT
>DXJV01000078.1 GCA_019056785.1 Candidatus Heimdallarchaeota archaeon | reverse complement strand
GTCTGCTTGTCCGCTACTGTTTGTAGTGAAAATATGAGGGATGTGTTTGTATGTCCCGTTGATTTTGTACCACAATTCAAAATCTAACCCACTGACGGGTTGGTTTTCATCATCTAAGACGAGTACAGTTGTTGTGAGTTTCGTGTAATTTTCTGCACCGGGATTATTTCGATATTGCCCTATAAAATTAATGCCGTACCAGGACAAAGGCTCTGCACTCAATAACAAATAACCTTCTTTGTATGAAAGATCATTCACCCAAGCTTTTAAAGAATAGTTGCCCGGGGCTTGATCAAATTGATGTAGGAGGACTGAAACTCCAGACGCATTGGTTAAAGCAGAACCTATCAATTCCCAATTTGCCCCGTCGTCTAAACTAATTGAATAGAAGACCGTTTTTCCCACAGCAGGATTATCTGTCAGCTCTAAAACTGTTGCCGTTACAGGCGTTTCATCCAGATAGGCAGTCCGTATGGGTTCAAAAAATACTTGATAGGGATCTTGAGAGGGGCAAACAGTAAGCTCAATTGTACCATAGCTTTCTCCATAGAATGTTGAACGCTCGTACCATGCAAGGACAGTATGGTCTCCCTGGTTCGAAGCAATCCATGTAGTTGAAGCCACCCCCACACTATTTACGGGAACATTTTCTGTAATTGCTGAAACATTGGTTAAGAGATAGAAATTTACATCTGTATATACCGGTTCGTAATTCGAATTCCACCAATTGTAAACTGCCATATTATCAGGATTGTCAGCTGATTGGTGAAATTCGAAGAAAGTATTGCTTGTTGAAACTGTCGGTTCGAGAATGAAGTAATAATTCATTCCTGCGCTCAAAGTAATAGTTGTCGCAGCACCACAATAGCTAAAAGGCACATACAACAATTGCCCTGTTGTGTGCGCACTGCTAGCAATGTAACCTGAAATGAGCCCTTCTGTTAAGACAGCTCCATTTAGACCTGTTTTAACATAAAAATTGATGTCCTCACGAATTGTAGGAGTGATATCCACAGCAAAACCGGCTAAGGAGGTTTCTGTCGGGAGAGAAATTTTTATGGCATAACGATTCGAATAGATGCTATCAGAAGTTGGATCATCGTCTATTTTGAGGAGTTTTAGGTCAAGAAAATCCACTCGCCCTTCAGAAACCCCAGTGCCGGCGGATGTTGTTTGGCTGGTGAAAGTTGCGTCACTTCCCTCTGAAAGTGAACTGTTCGCCGTTGTTGTCAGGCTAGTGTAAGATGGCGAAATGATATCATTGATAACGATGGTACCGCTTTCATCATCTCTTGCAGCTTGGAGTCTCAACCTGGTGTCATCGATAGTTCCTTGCAAACCAGCCTTTGATATGGAAGGATGTTCAACTGCAAATGTACTTTGATCTGTTAGGAAGGCTATCTGGTATTGCCACGGATAGCTCATGCTCATGAAGAGGTAAAATGCCAGGATAATCATTACTTTCTTTTTCATTTTTCCAACCTCTGACAGTTTTTTGATGTATCTCACAAGATCTCTCGGGAAATTTTGTTTTTAAAACTCTAAATGAAGAAAAAATGGGTTCATTTTTCGTTCCCGTGCTTTTTGGAATAAAAGTAGGCCAAGTGTTCCACCATTTTGCGAGTATTTTTACAATCTATTGCCCGGGGAAAAACCCCCATAGAAGAGATTCGGCTATCGAGGATAATCCATGCACCACGATCCTTTTCGGAACGGATCATCCGCCCTAACGCTTGCCTAACGGTAACAATTGCTTGTAAAGTTGTCATGAAATGTCTTGCACGATATTCTCCCCAAAAGCGACTGTACTTTTGGATTATTTCGGACAAGGAACGAGAAGGCGGTGGGAAAGGCAATCCTGCAATAATCACTGCTGAAATGATTGATTTGTTATCTTTGACGAATTCTATTCCCTCAGAGATTTTCCCTCGAGCAGGAGCAATAATCACAGCAGGTTTTTTAGACTCTTTTACTTGGGCAATCAATTTCGATATTGGTTGTGCCGGTTCTTCAACAAAAGTCGTCTCTAAGGTATTTGCAAAAACAGCGGTCAGTTCATAATTTGGAGTGAAAATGAGTGTATGGCCAGGGATGACCATTAGCAATTGCTTAATTGCTTGCGTATAATAAAGAAAACGTTTTCGTGTTCGTTCTTTAAAACGCATGTTCATTAAGGGGTCACTTGTCGTCAGAATTATCCTACTAATATTTGCCTTTTCTGAGACCACGGATATTTTGCTTGCTTTTGGGACTCCGAAAAAATCAGCAAAATATCGAAGGGGGCGTAAGGTACCAGAAAGGAGAATCAGCTGCTTTACCCACTGAAAAGGCTGAAGAATCTCTCGAGGGTCCTTTAGATAGAGTAAGAATTTCCTGTCTGTAGCCAGATAGCAATAGCTCAAATTTTTTACAAAATCATAAACAAGCAAGCTGGAGCTAATGTCAATTGAACCCTTCTTGAACTGTTCTTTTAGAAACCGTTTTCCCTTTGTTAGAAGGTCCGTTTTTAACACTTCAGGGATAGAGAGTGAATGCAAACCTGTTTTTTCTTTATAATTTAATAACAAATCAAAGAGAGGATGTGGGCCAATTTCACCAATGGCTTTCGAAAGTGTGCGATAGGAAAGCTCACCGAAGGTTCCCTTTGCCAAATTATGGGCTTCATCAATGATTATTGTTGTATTTGCAAGATCCAATCCCATTTGTTCGAAGAGAAATTCCCGATATGGAGGGTTCAAAAGAAATGGATAAGTTGTTATTACTAAATCGGCTTGCTTTAAAGCCATTTTTATAGACTGATAGGGGCAACTCTCCGGGGAAAGTTTGTTCTGCAGTAGCCAAAGTATTTCTGAAAGGTCAACGCCACCTTTGATCTGTTCGCCAATTGCTTCTAAGATTCTCTTGGGGAAGGTGACATTCTCTTCAAAAGAATTCTTAAAAGAATGGTATCGAGCAGGTTGATTACAATCAAAGAGTTGGCAACCTATCTGTGAAAATTGTTTTTGAGTTTTTCTCGTGACGAGCGGACAGACATGGTTTTTCCCCACTAAAGGTAGCAGAGTATAAGCCGGCCGTTTTATTTTTCTATTATAGTCATTTATTAATCCCAATTCGCGAAACCAAGCATCCATTTGCCCCAGCATTTTTGTGAAAATCAAAATGCGTTCATCCTTTTCTTTCCTACTTAACACGGCCGATATTACAGCAGCAGTTTTTCCTACACCTGTTTCAGCGTCAATTAAGAGAGCTTTATTAGTTGCTTTTTGGATAGCAGAGATAATGGAGAACTGTTCTTTACGGTAGGATTGGTAAGGGAAAATGTCATTTAGCCGTTCCCAAAACGTAATGTAATCTTCATCTTCTGCTATGTTTGTTTCAAGATTAATTATCAAGTCCCTCTTTTCGACTGGTTGCTCAAAAGAAACTCGACAGTTTTTTTATAAAAAGAGCTAATTCACTGAGGGAGGAGTGTTTATTTGAAAAATTGATCAAGCGACACTTGATTCTTTTCTTTCTTTTCTTCGTCGGATGATGATTTAGGCGGTGTGGTTTTTTTAGTTGACTTTTTAGCACCACTTTTAGCTTTTGCTTTCTTCGCCGCTTTTGCGGCTGCTTTTGCAGCGGCTTTTTTCTTTTTTTCTTCTTCTTTTCGTTTTCGTTCTTCCTCTAACTCCTTCTCCTTTTTTTGCTGCCATTTAATCAGGATGTCTGTCCAATCCTCTCCCGGTCTATCAAAACTCGAGTGTTGCAAACCACTCATCAATGTTTGGCGCCTGATCCGTTCTTCTTCCATAGCATTTAGTACTTTCTGAATTCGAGCTAGTTTTGTTTTATCCTCTACCAGTGTTTTTAATTGATTATTGTCAAGTTCTAACCAGTAGGCAAGGCTTGCAGCATCTCCAACTTTTCCATTGAGAATTTCTTTCACTAAGAACAGATAGTCATTTCTAGCGATTTGCTTTGAGACATGGGTTTTTTCTGCCACGAGCGTTGCAATGGAGTCCCGTAGCCCCCTAGAAAAACGGGTTTGAGCATAGAGAGCAATTTTTTGTGGGTAAGTGTATTGTTTTACTGTCCTTGATTTGTTATCAACGGTGACACTTACCCCGCCAGTGATCAAATCAAAAAAATACGACAACAATCGCCAATTTTGCCGGCGAATGATTCTTCCAAGGTATCTGTCAGCATCAGCAATTGTGGTATAAACTGTTGCCAATTGCTTTGTAGAGGTGTGTTTCTCAGCATTTTCAAACACCCAGAGAAGTAATTCATCATAGGGCATATTGACGCCATCTATTGCACGTTTCCCTTCAAGGAATGTTTGTGCCATGAAAAGATCTTTAAGAACCTCTTGAATATCCTTTGCTTTGTCCCTATTCGGACGCAACAGCTCAATTGTTGTTACTTGCCCTTTCTTTAATTGGAGAACTGTTCCTTGTAAGTCATTGATGGCACTTCGTAAATCCCCCTCGGCGTTTTCAGCAATGAAGATAAGGTCCTCAACATCCAGTTGAACTTTTTGTTTGTAACAAATGGATTTCAAAACTTTCAAAATGTCCTCTGTTGGTAATGGTCGATAAGCGATAACTTTCGCCAATTTGCGCAATGGGGTTAACTTGCTACTATAAGCATCGTTTGCCGTACAGATTATGGGGATTGATGCTTCTTTTATTACTGTAATTAATGATTGAACACCACCACGATCCTCCCGCCCAGCCAAGCCATCAACTTCATCAATTAACAGGATGCGTTTCCCTCGAGCACCTTCTGTTAATGTGCCCTCTTTAGCAGAGCTTCCGGCAATTCGCAAGACAGAATTTTTGTTTCTGGTATCACTGGCATTCATTTCCACAAGTTCATATGAGCGTTCTTTTGCCAGTGCGATAACACTACTGGTTTTCCCCGTTCCAGCCGGCCCATGTAAGAGGGCCACCTTCCGCTTCGCATTAACTGACCAAGAGTCAAACCATTTCCGAAGGGATTCTACTGCTTCAGCATTTCCAACAACTTGCCCTAAATTACTGGGGCGGTATAACTCTGTCCAAGGAGTGATGTCTACGCTCAATGTTCGACCTCTATATTCAACTACTAGTTATTAGGAGTGTTCTTATTAAACTTGATTATTATTTTTAACTTCAACATAAAAGCTTAACGGCAAATAAAAACAAAGAGAAAAAAAGAGGAAAGTGCAAAGGGGGTTTTTTACCCCAATCTTCTGGCAGTTTCGATTTGTAAACCATCTTCTTCAAGGTTAACCGGATAAAGGCGTGTGTCATAAATCGCCTTGCGTAATTTTCTTACGCGGAATGTTCGTTGTAATTGGTCCGATCGCTCTCGCAAATAGAAGTCTATAACACCATCAGCAATATGACTGAAAAGGACCTCTGTTTTAGGGTCATGCATTCCCTTAACCATAAGTAAGAGATGAACACCACCAGTCTTTCGTACAACTTTCGTAGTGAAATTCTCAATCAGCTCTCTCACCTGGTTTTCATCATAATCCAGTAAGAGATGCGATACAGAATCAATGATCGTGAAGGGTTGAATGGTTTTTGCAACAGCATTAATAAATTTCGTTCTTAAGAGATTTATCAAACCTTTATCCCAGGCAATGACCGGTGAAGAATCTTCTTGAGCATATTTTGCCCCATAGGCATCTACATATGTCCACGTGCCTAATGATTTAAAAGTTTCAAGATTCCACCCAAATGTCATCATCTCAAGATCTATTTCTGATGGAGGCTTATCAACAGAAACATAAAAGACTTTTTTGCCTGCTTTTGCTTGAGCATACAACATTTGCATGGCAAAGATCTCATGCCCTGAACCAGGTTCTCCTAATAACAAAATTAAAGAGCCATCTGGGACACCTTTCCCACCAATTGCAACATCAAAACCGGCTATCCCACTCGAAACAAACTTACCTTGAAATGCTTCCGCTATCGGAGACTTTGTGGGTATTCTTTTAAAATCCATCTTTCTTTAGAACTCCTTTGGAAATTTTTCTCATTAATTTTAACCGAAACCATTTGAAAATCTTTGTTATGGGGGCAATTAATAGTCCTCTACTTCTTTGGCGCGTTCCATCATATGCTTAATCATATAAAATGGCCCATAAGAAATATAGAAAACAGTTAAAGCAGCCATTAATCCTGCAGGATAAATAATAAACTGGAACGGCATAGCCACCACTGTAACAATAGTTACTGCAGCCAACCCTAAGAGGAAAATTTCCAGCGCATTTTTCCGTAGTTTTGTTGTAGGATATTTGGTTCGAATGATCATTAGTGTTGCTGTTATGACCATAAAAATTAGGCCTACAGCAGGAATTGCAATAGTATCCACTAGTCCCAGCTGTTCCTCGAGGTAAAGCTTAATGATAATATAGCTTGCTGCCGCACTCCCGGCTCCAGGGGCGGGGATACCATGAAACCACTTTTTACTCGGTGATTTAGTGAACCTTACTAATCGAAAAATGGTGCAAAAAGCAAAATAGCAACCAACAATAACAGTCACAATTGCAAGAGCTAGGGCACTTCCAGAAGTGCCTAAAATAGGCAGGCTTAGTGCAATGACTACTGCCGGAGCAAGACCAAAAGTTATTGTGTCTGCGACAGAATCCACTACCGTACCAAAGAAGCCCGGCTTTTTCTGGGCAAGGCGCGCCGGGATACCATCTGAAAAGTCGAAAATTATCCCGAGGAGGATTAATTTTGCAGCCCAAAGAGCATATATGGGGTTTCGAGGGGCAATTGCAACCAGAATGATAGCAATGACTCCTGAAGCAAAATTCAATGTTGTTATGAAATTGGCGAGAATTTTAAAGAAAAGTCGCACACCAGGAGAAAATTCAGGTATGGTCCACGACCGGGTTTGCTCGCCACGTTCTTGCTGTTCTTCTTGGTTAACTTTTTCGTTAGAAATAGGTTCTTGGTGCAACATTTCTGTATTATTGCTCTTTCCTGGCAATGATCATTTCACCAGATCTAATTTTATCGTTTAACTTCACTACAGGTTTATAGCCGGAACTTTTGGGAAATTCAACACGCATCGCAGATCCAAAACGGATTAAGCCAAACCGCTGATTGCGTTCTAAGTGGGTTCCTGGTGAGACATAGCTCACACATCGCCAAGCAACAATCCCGGAGATTTGAGTGACTCGCATTTCGAACCCTTCATCAGTTTTCAAGTCGACATGTTGCCGAGCATTTTTATCTTCATATTTCCGTTTATACCACACAGGCCAGAAAGCACCATGCTGCTTTTGCACATTAATAACTGTTCCACTTAAGGGCGTACGATTAATATGAACATTAAAAATGGATATTTGGATTTGAATGCGGTAGTTGCCGTTATCCAGTTCATCTATAGCTACAATGCGACCATCAACGGGAGCGACCATTACACCTTCTTCTTCCGGGGCAATGCGTTCTGGGTCTCTGAAAAAGAACAGGCTAAAGCCAAGCAATATCCCAAAAGCAGCAACAGGAATGAGCAAAAACCACGATAATGGTACAAAAATCATTGATGTAGCAAAGAAGAGTAAAGAGATTAAAATAATTGGTTCGGAGCCTTTAGCTAACATCAATTTTTTCATCCTTGGTTTTTATGTGACTATCCTCTCAAGTTTTAAATATTCGCTTTTGTTTCTTGAAAGGATATTTTAAATCATTTATTATACTATTTAGGGACTATTTATTCTTTTTCTTATTTAAGCTCTGCAATGATCCTTAATGCTTCGTCCACATGTTTTTTCGGGTTAAACTGTGAAACGAAGATATGCCGAATAATACCCTTTTTGTCAATAATAAATGTTGCCCTTCCCGGAATTAGTCCCAGGGTGGCACGAACGCCATACAACTTGCGAACGGTGTTGTCCTTATCACTTAAAAGGAGGAATGGCAGGTTATGTTTAGCTGCAAATCGTTGATGAGCTGCGAGAGAATCGCCACTAATGCCGATGACCTCTGCACCTACTTTGGTAAATAATTCATATCGATCGCGGAAACTGCAAACCTCAGTTGTGCAACCGGGGCTCTCATCTTTGGGATAAAAGAAAAGAACGATTATCTTCTTTTTCAGGAATTTCTTCAAGCTAATTTCCTTTCCGTCTTGATTTGGAAGGGAAAATAGGGGCGCTTTCGTCCCTACAACCACTTTTGTCTTCTTATTTTTGGAGGAAATGTTAATGCACCTTTCTTCTTTGTTTTCTACGAGAGCTATTCATCGACAAACGAAATCTCAAACTCGCAATATTTGTCTCCTAACCCATGGCATTTTGTTTCCGTGACAACGCAATCTCGGCTGGTGAGAATTTGGATGCGACCAGCTAAATAGCCAGCCATAAAGTCACAGAAAGTTGTCCCTGAATTTTTCGCCCCTGAAGACATTGCACATTCAAATACGCGAATTTTAAGCTCATCACCTTCTTCAATGATAGCAACATCTGCGCGCTCTTTTGCCGCTTGAATCATACCGAAATGGAAGAATTTATTGAGCACATAGAGGGTTTGTTTGAGATTTAAGGGCCAAGAATAATTCTCATCTTCAAGGTATCGTTGAAGAATATCCCGACCGGGGCCGAAAATCCCTAATTGCATCCCTGCTGCATAGAGAAGGGATCCGGAGAAGGGATCTGTCATCTTTAAATTAACAATAGCTTGTTGCAACTTGGTGAAATGCACCTCATTGCCAATATTACCGCGATTAAAAACATCCTTCGGACTAATGAAGGATTCATGTAAGCGTGTGGAAATGTCATGAAGGATCCCTTGAAAGTGCTGGTTACGGTCTTCGATAACATATTGTTCTTGGTATTCTGCAATATTGCGAGTGATACGTTCATCTGAGACTTGAATTTCAAACTCGCAAAATTCATGCCCAGTTCCGATGCATTTTGTTTCATGAACAACAGCATTCCGGCCAGTCAAGGCTTCGATCAAACCAGCCATTTCCCCAGCTGAAAAATGGCACAATGGTTCACCGACAAAAGGTGCACCACAAGCACTGGCAAGACCATAAATACGTAAAACTGCCAAGTCATTTTCGATTTTGATGATCTCTGCTGACTCGGCCAATTTCATTGGTATGTTAATGCTTTCATTGTCTGAGAAATATTTCACCAACCCTTTTATTACTTCTTCAAAACGTTCCTTTGCTCGAAATTCTGTGCCAATATTTGGGTTAAGGGTTATCATAAGGTAAGTTCCCACACCATAGAGCCCCACATCACGCCCAGCCTGGTAGAGCAGGTGGGGCACAAGGCTGTCAAGGGCAATTAGAGAGACCATCATCTGTTGCATGACCCCAACATGAATGTAATCTCCAATATTGGGGCGAATGAATTCCTCATTCATAATTGAATCGAAGCTGTTTTTACTGATAGTTAAGAGCGTCTCTTTGCGAGTGTCAAATGTTTTCACACGGCTCATGATGGAGCCGGTCACACGTTGCCATAAAAGATCTCGAATATCACTTTCTGTGACCAATCCTTGAAGAACAATTTCGTCATCTATCATAACAGTTGGGAGATGCATCACATGGTATTTTTCGGCTATCTTGGGGTTTTCTAAAACATTAACAGTACTTATGTGACACATATCCGAATAATAGGTTCCAACCAGCTTATGAACGATACGTTCGACATTCGGGCAGGCATAACAATCAGGGGAAGTAAAAACAAGCATTCGTATTGGAACGTTAATATCTTCAGACATGATAACTCACAATAACCACTTTATTCTATCAAATTATTTACTATGAAAGGTTTAAACTCTTAAGTAGTATTTAGTATTGTTTCCAAATTCTAAAAGCTTTTTGTTGCATAAAAAACACTACCACCCGTTCAAAAAACTCCGAGGGAGAGCCCGGCCAAAAAGTCACATAACTATCTGAAGAAAGAAATGACCTGAGCTAAAGGCAAAACAAGATGTTAATTGCTTAAGCGCCTTCAGCGGTCACTTGCTCGAGTAAAGCTATGGCATCTAATAATTCACGCTCGAGATCAATTCCCAGTAATCCTGCCAAAGCAAGGGAGCTCATTACAGTTTCAAGAAGTTCTTCTTTGATATCCTCTTTTTGTTCTGCTAAGATTGAATCATTGATCATTTGTCCGGCAAACATATTGAGCATTTTTTCACCAAGCATTCGTAAAGGATTGTTCACTCCGGGCGTACTTAGCTGTCTTACAGATAAGCGGGAATTTATCAGGTCCAAGAGTTTTTCTTGGGTTTCTTGTATTGTGATCATTTTTTCTCACACCATATTTGTTTTGTTGAATATACGTTCTATGAATCACATATTTAAAAGTATAGACTATCTGTGTAATATTTAGATATTACCCTAATTGTTTAGATGAACCAAAAACTTTATAGATGATTAGTTATACATTATTAGTAACGAATATAGGTCTAGCTGGTAGTAGCGTCCGCTCTCCCCTGAATGAAAGTTCCAGTGGAAATCAAGGGGAGGGGGACTTAGCTGAAACCAGACAGATGATAAGAGCAGGTGAAATAAGTGACAACTATTGTGGAATTCTCGAAGGCGTATTCAAGACAGACACAACGAGTGATGGATGGTAAAGCTGCGTTCTTGGAGAAAGTACGAAATAGTCAATTAGTGGCCTATTCTTTAGAGTATTTCTCCAGTTGTTTTCTCGACGACAAGCGACTATTAAAGGCAGTAAATATGCGATTGTACAATTTCAAAGCAGAACATCGACCTGAAACAATTCAATATGTGATCTCTTGGGAAGACGTCCCGCATGATGAGGGCTTAAGTTGGCAACAGTTCCAAGTGAAAGTGAATCGTTATTTAAGGGATTTTCTCGAAGAGTTACAAACGCATTCCAATGTTTTTGAAGGGCCATTGTAAAATCTCCGGTAGAAACTCAAGCAGCAGATTCCTTGCTGTAGCGGTAGAGTACTTTGATTTGAGGGATAACAGCAATATACAATCTCATCAAAAAACCAAGAGGTTAGGAGAGATAACTTAAACTATTATGAAAAGCAAAAAAATTGAAAGTGTCAAGGAGAGGTGGTCTCTAAATAAAAGCGCCGAGAAAAAGCACCACGTAAGGCTCGTTTTTGTTTGCGGAGGGATTCAAGAGCAGGCATCGAGAGACCTTTTAGGTCCAGGATTGCCAGGATGATTTCAAGGATATCGGCCAATTCTTCGATTTTCTTACTCTCCTGAAATTCTTTTGCTTCTTCAATTAATTTTTCACTCAGAGCTTGAAGAAACGCATTATCGTCTTCAATTATTGACACCTTTACTTTACGCCCCTCAGCCTTGATAATCTCCGGGATCTGGTCTCGGACAAGTTTATGGATTACAGTCATTTTCGCCAACCCAATCTTATGAATACTCTAGCTAAGTAAAGTCATTAATTAAAAAACTATTTTCAGGAGTTTGCATTTCGGTCAAAAGACTTAGAAAGATTAATAGTTTTCGAAGCAGCTAAAGATAGCTAATGATGGAGGAAACGTCCTAATGGGTGTGACCAAACTTGGAGATCTTTTCCCAGATAGAGAGGAAATTACCTTCGATGATTTGCACGAGAAAGCCATTGCCTTTGATGGTAACAACATTCTATATCAATTCTTGACACGAATCAGACAATCTGATGGGAGCTTATTAACCGATGAGAATGGTAATGTTACAAGCCATCTCTCTGGTTTACTTTATCGTTTGACACGTATTGTTGAGAAAGGAATTAAAGCTGTGTTCATTTTTGATGGGCAACCACCAGAGGAAAAGATGAAAGAATTAGTTCGCCGTAAAAAAGTCAAAAAAGAAGCTGAGATTGCATATGTTGAAGCTTTAGAACGTGGGGACATGGAATTAGCTCAACGCTATGCTCAAAGAACCGCAAGATTAACGTCACCAATGATTGAAGATGCTGTAAAATTCCTTATCTTGATGGGTATTCCTATCATTCAAGCACCCATGGAAGGAGAAGGGCAAGCAGCATTTATGGCAAATAAAGGCGATGTATGGGCAAGCTGCTCTCAAGATTATGACAGCCTTCTTTTTGGTGCACCAAAACTCGTCAGGAATCTAACGGTCTCAGGAAAACGCAAACTCCCCCGTAAAAACGTCTATATTGAAGTCAAACCAGAACTAATCGACCTTGCACAGTCGCTTAACGCTCTGGAAATTACAAGGGAACAACTCGTCGATCTTGCTATCCTCTTAGGGACAGACTTTAATCCTGATGGCATAGGTGTCTCAGGCATAGGGCCAAAAACCGCATTAAAATTGATAAAGGAACATAAAACCATCGAAAAAATACTCGAATTGCCTTCAATGAGTGCAGCTCAAAAAGATTTGGACTTTCAAACCATACGCAACTTGTTTCTCAAACCCAAAGTTTCAACTGATTATCTATTGGAATGGCACACACCCGATATCGAAGGAATAGTTGATTTTCTCTGTGGACAAAGAGGTTTTAGCGAAACGAGAGTACGAAATGCTTTAGAAAAAACGATCAAGACTATTGAGGAACGAAAACAACAACCAACTCTTGATGCCTTCTTTTTTTCGAAAAAATGATAAAACAAACCCTGTATTTAAAGAGAAAAAGAAAAAGTAGAGGAAAGGTCCTTAGCATATTTCACCTTCCTTAACGATAGTGAAAACACCAGCAGCCTCCATTTCATCAATCAAAAAGTCAAAACAATCTTTGATGTTGATAGTCATATCTGGCGTTTCCAGTTCAAGATGTATGATGAATTCCTCGATCTTGTCATATTCCAAGATCACTTGACTTATGTGTGGTTTCGTCTTTTTATTTTTCTTCTCGGAATTCTCAAAAGTGACTGTGATGATTTCAGACGTACCCTCCCTTTCGATGTTACGAATCATAATATGCTTTGTTGCAAGGTAATCTTCGAGTTTTTGGACATTGCATTTCTTACCAATAGTATAAGCACCCCTTTGGCGTCGGACTGCTGAGGACTCAAGACGCGTTTTTCCAATACGCAAGAAAAGGAAGACAAGGAACCATAAAATGACGGTAATTGCAAGAACAACAATGCCACCAAAACGATCTAAGCCGAGAGCAGTGACCCAACTATTAGGTATTGAGTATTCACCGAATAACATTAAAACAATTTCAATAATTACCGAACCGGCCAAGATCAATTCAATAATACTTAGGGCATCACTTGCACGATTATTGGATTCGGTCATTTGTGCCATCGATTTTTGATTTTGGGCCATAGAATCTGACATCTGACGCATGTGTTTTTCAGCCAAGGCATTTGAAAAGTCTCGGAGAGCAACCATTTTGGATTCTAATCCTTGGATGACTTTCTGGGTGTCGTTTACACGCTTTGTTGTTATTAAAGAGTCATTACGCAGCTCTTGAAGCTCTAAAAGCACAGGATCATCAGGAGCACGAGAAGGAGCATGTTGTAATAAATCATTGCTAAATTCATTTATACTGTCACGAAGATAGGAAAGAATATCATGAAGCATAATTGCATCGGAACTTGCTCGAGTAATCCAATTTTGAGCGCGGGTTAAACTGGTGATATCACCAAGCATTGCCTTATCAATATCCTTTTCGATATAACGCGACTCGTCCCATAGATGCCAAATAATTGCAGAGTAGTCATCTAAAAACATACGAATGGCATGGGAAAAAGAGCGTTCAAGAAGTGATTGTTCGTATTTTTGGTGATGTGAAGTAACAGCAATAATCGCCATACTGCCGAAGA
Source organism: Candidatus Heimdallarchaeota archaeon (assembly GCA_019056785.1). GTDB lineage: Archaea > Asgardarchaeota > Heimdallarchaeia > JABLTI01 > JABLTI01 > JABLTI01. The sequence goes on along the minus strand of DXJV01000078.1, from coordinate 37,103 downwards.
AGCAATAACCATCATCTAATGTTTCCACTTTATAAATAATATTCAGAATTTGTTCGAGTTCATTTTGTAGCTCTTCCCCATCTAGGAAATCTTCGGGCATCTCAGGTCGAACAGAGATATCTTCAGCCAGCAGTAAGACATATTTCGTTCTCTTTGAAGCTTGCCCCATGTAGGTTAATTCAAGAAGATTCCGCTGGTATTCAGTCAGAAGTGAATCTATCATTTTTGTTGTATCAAGGGTGAGATCCACAATGATCCTTGTGAGAACATCCAAAGATACCCAACCATCCTCTGATTTTTCAACCTCGGTTAATTCTGCACCATAAACAACGCGTCCCCACGAGTTTATATAACCGCTAAGAATCTCTGTTTGAACAATACCTTCATCTTCAGGATAGTTTAACTTGGCAACAAAAGAAACAAATTCCGATTGTGCGAAATCTTTTACAATAACATGACAGGAAATCCCTTCATCGCGAAAAATCATTTCATTTGGAAACTTATCCTTATAAGCAGTGACAATGTGCCCCCGGCGACGATGAAAACTATCCAGCTTAATATTAAGAGCAGACATCTGGTTTCTATCAAAAGGCAACCATTCAACAAGAACAATTTTTGGATTCTTAAGTTTGATTTGCTCGCTTAATACATCGTCAATATTTCCAACTGCTGTCATTCTTCATTGCTCCTTTGTGTCTTTTTTAATGAGAAATGGGAAGAAATAAGGTTGAGTGTTGTAAGAGACATCCTCCGGAATAATGAGCGGGATGTTTTCAACATATTTGCAGTCCGCACATTTCATTATAAAAGCTGAATTTTCAACGTTGATGTTCAAATTGTAATTAGGGCTTTTACAGAAGGGGCATTGAAAGAGAGTATCAACACGGTTTCGAATATCGTTCTCAAGGGATTTGATAACATTTACTGAATCCTTTGTTGGTCTATAGCCGGTAATATAATCATGTTTCTCTGAAGAAACACGAATGGTTTCTAAGAGACCCAACTCACGAAGATCTCCCAAGTCGTCCTCACACTCCTTGGAAATATTAACAAATTTCCTGCCTTGCCCCAAGAAGGAAGTAGAAATTGGTGCATAGTCATATTCATTGAATAGCCCCTTTCGGATGCCATGAAAGATCAGTGCTTGTAAAGGCGTCTCTTTTATCCAGGATGTTGGGCAATTCAAGGAATCTGTCAATCGAGCAATTAAATAGAGCAATTCTTTTTGCTCAGTTGTTAGAACGGGTTGTTCATCACTCAACTTCCAAACCTCAGAATAACCAACTAACTAATTTATGTTTTTTATAGTTTATTGATGAGGTAATACAAAAGATTCTCGAGAGAGAAAAATGAAAAAAGAAAGAAAAAAAAGAGAGAGATGGAAAACCATCATATCATGGGATGTTTTCCAGTAAGAACAGAGATGATTTTGAGGAGAGTTAGACCAAAACGGGTCTTAAAGTCAAACTTCTTTGCAGTCACAGGAACTAAGGCGAAACGAATATATGGACTGTCTGCCAAAAGTAAGGCTTCCCGCTCTTTGGAAATAAGGTCAATGTTTTTGAGCAACTCAGGGAGAAAACCAGAAATATTTATACCCTGGACGGGATATTGGATTTCTCCGTTTTTAATGTACCAACCAAAGCCCGTCACTGAGAAGCGTCCGGAACTCGAGTCGGACATATGCATACCCATAAGTGAGCGGAGAAGGAACCCTTCTTTCGTCTCGGCGAACATCTCTTCTTTTGATGAATCACCCGGTGCAACTTCTGGGACGGTTTGACTTATTGAAGGATAGGTTTTCACTGGGTCACCTCCAAAGCCAAAAATGCCCATTCGTGTGCTTTTACCATTTGACTCGAGACCAAGTTTATGGCCGTAATAACTGTCCAAGAGGTATGTTTGTAGCACGCCTTTCTCAATAAGAACTGTCTTTTGTTGAGGCGTTCCTTCAGCATCAAAAAGGCTCCGATTGATTTTTTCAGTGTTCAAACCATTATCAATCAAAGTGAAATTTTCCACGGCAATCTGGTTCCCAACTTGATCTGAATAAGGAGTTGCACCACGATCGACATTGTTTCCTTGGAGTTGAGTGAACAACAAAGAAAACAACCCTCCAAGAAGGCCAAAAGAGGCTTCCGGTTCGAGGATGATTGGGACTTCCTTATTGAAATTCATGGTCTTTGGTCCTGCTGCGCGAAGTGTCTGTTTTATCGTTTCTTGGGCTAAAATGTCATAATTAAATCCTTTCAGAGTTGGAGAGCCATGAATGCCATACGAATAATTGGGGATTAGGCCTTTTGTCGTAATTGCCGCTGTAAAGCCCCCAATGCCACCACCTTGTGAGCTAATATCAACACCATTTGAATTGATTAAATGGTCTTTGATTACTGTTAAACTCAATTGTCCTTGCAAAAATTTGAGTGATTTTACCGCATTGATTTTTTTAATGACATGTTCCAAGCCATCTGCAAGTGAATCAGCAGTAACTGTAAGTAGCTCTTCGTCAAATGTGAATTTAACCGGTGGCGGTAAGGCGGGTTGAGGGAGAGAATGGTAATCAGGGTCAGGTCCTTTGGACCGTGCATTTTGAAGCGCGGCTTTGATCGTTGATTCAAGGCGGGCCTTTGTCAATGTTTTCGTAAAAGCAAAGCCAATATTTTTGTTCGCCACCACCCGAATTGAGAGCCCCTCTGAAATGCCTGTAGTTGTTTGTGGGATGCTCTTTTCAAGCCCAATTGAAATCTCCCGAGAGGAGACGGCATAGGCTTCAAACTCTGTTGCACCTTTCTTTTCTGCAAACTTCAATGAAAATTTGAGTGCCTCATCTAATGTAAGTTCTTTTGCCATTCTTTTTAACCTCCAATTGTCATTAATTTGACAGCCATCCATCCTGCACCTGTGCCAGTGGGAGCACGCTGACCATCTTTACCACAGAAACCGACATTCGCTGAGGGGTCGGCCATTTTATTAGAAAGGCCAATAATCTTGCTCAGAGTATCTAAAGTATTGCCGGAGATTGTAGTAGCTTTTCGCAGTTCGCCTATTTCTCCATTGTGAATTTCATATACTTCTCCAACACCAAAATTAAAGGTACCTCGGATAGGGTCAACTTGTCCACCACCACCATATTTGAGAAGCAAGCCCTCTTTCACCAAAGAGAGAATTTCCTCCTCAGAAAGTGCAGAGCCACTAGTAGCCTTAAGGAAAGTATTTCGCATCCTAACTATGGGATAACTGGAGTAGAACTCAGCACGGCAATTGCCTGTTGGTGCTAAATTGAAATGTGCAGCTGTTGCACGATCGGTGAGATAAGTCCTAAGAACACCGTTTTTAATGATTTCAGTTCGCTGGACAGGAGTGCCCTCATCATCATAGCGCATGAAACCAAATGTCCTTGTGGGATATCCGGGGACATACTCGAGCGTACCATCATCGATTAGGTTTACAAAGGGTTGACTAAGACGTTTTCCCAATTTACCTTTGAAGACGCCCGCCGTTCGGAGGAAATCGCCTTCGCTTGAATGTCCTGCTGCTCTCCATGCAAAACAAGATGAGAAGTTCAATTAACCCACTCTTGAAATGCTTCATGGGCAAACAGAAAATTCAAGGTGCCATCCATCACGACAGGATATTTTCCGGGTTTCACTCGCTTAGCCTCTAAACCTTTGATGGTTCTTTCGCGTGTTTCAATTGCTCGTGCTTTCACATCAACTTCATCAAAGAGTTCGAAACCACCGATATGTCCGGCACGGCCCAAACCTTGATTGGTATCAGTGCCTTTTTTGGCCGTTGGTATGACATAGAGATAAGTATATGGTCGTTCTTCATAAATCAGCGTTCCTTCTGAAGTTGCAAGAGTTTGTCGGCGCAAAACGTCGAAGTAATAACTCCGGGCGGATTTTATTTTCTTATCCTTGTCTTTCAGTTCCTTGTCAACCTCGAGTAAAAGTTTCATCTTCTCTTCGAAGGAAACATCTTGTGCGGGTTTTTTTTGCGAGATAACTACCTTGTCCTTGATTGGTTTCACTTCAGCCAAAGTGATATCACTTTTGGCCATCTTTTTAGCGACAATTTGGCTTTCTAACGCCATTGCTAGAACCTCTTTGAAACTCTTTTTTGAGCCGTAGGCAAAGCCAAACGCACCGTCTTTAAGAAGGCGAATACCAATACCTGCCTCAGACCCGACCGAAGACCTCTGAACTTTCCCGTCTACAACTTCTATAACAGTATAGAGGGAGTCTTCATCTCGGACGTCTACATAGCTGACCTGTTCTTTGGCAGCTAACTCGAAAATTTTCTGGTAAAGATCTTCATCCAAACTTGTTTACCACCATCTATTTAGTATGTAAGAAAAATATCTTTCTGTAATTCAAATTGACTCTCTTCCCTTTTAATATTAGCTAAAATATAAAAAAGAGCTGCAAAAAACTGACCATATTCTAACCAACACAAAGAGAAAGAAAGAGAAGAAAGGAGCTTTATGGTTCCGGCGGTTTAATGGATACAATTTTCACCATTTGGCCTGTTAAAACACGTACTTCGTGTTTTTCGCTCAGAGGGCCAGTGATCGTTTCTTGGAAGTTACCTTTCTTATCAACTTTTTTAGTGTAAATTGGTTGCTTCGTTTCAGGGTTGACACCAAAGAAGAGGGAAATTTTTGGAGAAGCATCCAACCGGATAAATTCTTCCTTTAATTTTGGCACTTTGGTTAGAGTGATGGTTGCTTTTTGCCCGTAATGTGTAATCTTAATTTCTTGATTGGTTGGCCCTTCCGTGAAGAGATTGCTATTGACAGAACCAATAGCCTGGATAATTCTCCCGCTTTTCGGCTCAATTACTTCAAGAATGTTTGTACCGGGTGTTCCAATCGCTTCAAACGTTAAAGCACCAGTTTTTGTGAAAGTTTTCTCAATACTTGGGAAAGCCGAGAAGCGGATTTTCAGGCCTTTATAAGCATTAAAACCAGCAATGGCTACTCGTAACCCCAATTCTTTTCGTGCAAGATCATATTTCTCGATCACTTTGAATGTAATGCTCCATGGCATGTTTTTTTTCCTCAGTAAACTATTCACGACTTTATAACCAAGTAGATAATTAAACAACTAAAATAAATAACTTCCCTCTTGTAAAGTCCTTCTGGGTGGGCAAGCAAAAGGGTCATTCTTCTGGCACGGGGAGCTGTTCAGCTAGTTTGTAATAATAAATGGCGAGATCATCATCCCCCATCAATGCATAAAGAGCACTGATTCGGACCCAGATCTTTTTGTTGGTAGGATCTCTTGTAGCAGCTTCATGCCAGCATTTGAGGGCACTTTCAAATTGAGCTTGATAGAACAAAGCCTTGGCTAAATTACACCAATACTCAGGTTCGTCTATTTTTCCTTCTATAAGAGCATTTGAAAAAATCTGCGTTGCAGTGCTGAAATCCCGGTATTGGAGAGCTCTTTTTCCTTCTTCTATTGCGATTTCACTTACTTCACTTGCCATCTTATCATTCAACCGACCCTTTAATTCTTTAGAGTTTGCACTCTATTAATTATCTCTGAACTTTTTCTTTAAAAAGAACAAACTCGAGAAGGAGATTGCCGAAAGTAATCGACACCACTCGAATAATGGGAAGCGAGAATTGCAAAAAAAGAGAACGGACTTCTCAAAGACAACCAAGCAATAATTGAAAGAAAAATAAAGGGAAGGGAGAAATTATCTTCGACCATATCCATACGAGTAACCTGGAGAATAATAATAAGATTCTTTCTTCTTAGAAGTAAAGGCAAGAATGAATGTTATCAAGAGGAATAAAACACTTACCGGGATTGGGAAGTAAAGGTCATACGGGTTGGTTGCATCTCCCTTCATGCCCAAATACCAGACTATGGATTGTAGACCGTCGATGAGAAATGCCAATACAAAGAAAAGGCCGGACAGCTTGGTTTTAAAGAAGGCAACAATAATGCCTATTAAAAGAGCGGCAATACCAACATACCATAAAATCATAAGTATTGTACCAACTTGCATACCAAAAATAGTAGTGTTTGGAAAAGCCGTATTCCAAGCACTGGGACTAAAGAAATTGGACCCCCCAGGTACAAATTTAAAGAAACCAAAACCTTTCTCATCGCCCATTTTTATGTCATAAAACCGCCCTTGGAAATCTAAGATAAAAGTATCAGTAGCAGTGTCAGCAACATAAAATAAACTTATGGGCACAAGTAAAAATGATATGGCAGCGAATACAATTACGATAGCTTTTCCCAATTTTTTCACCTATAATTATTTTTAACCTAAGAATAATTGTGATATTCCTATATTAAATCCTTTGTTTTTAGGCTTTTTTCTCATACTTTTTTTTAAATTTTTACTTTCAAGCCTTTTTTGAAGAGGCAAGCAATTTTTTTTAACGAGCAGTTTTTACTTGTAGCACCTGTGAGCAGCTGAAAGTGACAAATTACTGAGAAGGAGGCGTCAGGGTTAGTTTAATATTCTCACTCGAGGAAGTTTCGATCTCTTTAGGACGCAGCTTTTCTATTTCGACCACAACAATGGTGAAATCACAGACAGGACAAGTTAGAACTGCAATTTCTTCATTTTTTATACGGTAAAGATGAACACGAGGTTTCATAAGGCTGTCACATTCAATACAGCTTCGACCCCAAATGTCATCAATTAGCCGTTCTTCAATAGCTTCAAATTGGGATATCATTTATGCATCACTCAAACAATATTGCGACAAAATTACATTTAAATGACAGATTCTAAAATAAAAAAGCACGAAAAATGGCGGTACTGTAGAAAAAAAAGAAAAGAAAAGGTATGATTAAAAAGGACGATAATGTCGTTGCTCCAGTAAAAACTTATCGCCACAATAACTTGGGCCCGGAAGCTCTCTGCTTTTCAATGCATTAACCCATTGAACTAATTTCTTTTCTTCATCTAAATCGAAACCACTGATCTCAAAGATAAGGAGATTAAAATGCAATCCGGTTTTTCGCCACAGTTCAGTAAGAGCTGTTGTCCCAGGACCAATTTGTAGCTCAAAATGCTCTTCAGGGTGATTAATAAATTGCTTCAAGTCCTTCAGCACATCTTCGGAGAAAGCGAAATTCGTTAAAAAGAAAGCATTATTTGACAAGTCATTATCTGTCCAGAAATTGTCGAATTTTATCCCTCCAGTGTCAGCGATCTTTCGCTCGATTTTATCATAGACAAGTTCATTTAGATGTGTCAGTAATTTATCTAATTCTTTCCATTCCACATGGTTGGCAAGGATCCATTGGAAAATCTCGAATTTTCGTCCGAGACGGTCAAAAGTTGTCGAACGCTCGGACAATTTAACCGGAAAATCGCCACCAGTAGCAAGATAATGAATTAGCAAGTGACCTAACGGTTTCTCTCCAGCCATCATTCCTGTTTGTGGTTTTTCAAGCTCAAATAACGAGGGACGGAAAGGAACCATTTCTGAGAGAATTTTAACGATTTTTTCAAAATCCCCCGGCGATTTCTTCTCATATTGTTTCCGTCCTTCAACGTCTTTTGCCGCACGCAATTTCCTAACAGGACCAACATCACGGATGAATTTCCGATGCAAGAGATTATCAAGCCCAGCCAACCACTGTCGGCGGCCAGCAAAATCATGCTCCGAACGTTTGATAGCTATAACTTCAGCATTAAAAGCATCACAAAAAGCGCTTAGTACTTGATGGTCATTTGGAAAGAGCTCAACATTAAAAGGAATGGTGCCTTGAAGGAGAAGACTTTTCCCTTCAGGTGAGACTTTCATGAGATTCCTACCTAACGAGCCTTTTTCTTCGTCGCTTGAAAGCGTCTTTAGAATCTGTTCTGGAAGATTGTCGTAGATAGCTCGTTGCTCTTTTAGAAACTGTTCATTTTCTCTAGAAATTTCAAGGAGAAACAGAGGAGCTAAATTTTCATGTGACCATAAAAGACTCCCAAGCAAAGCACCTCTTTTTCGGAATTCTTTATATGTCCTCGAGAGAAAGGCATCAATAATTTCTTGCAGCTCAACAAATTCCTTATATGGCAAGTCCACTGCCTTTTCTCGCCAATCGGCAACACCAATAATAGCAATAAACCACTTTCTTGGTAATGTTATTTGAAACATAGAACTTTCTCCTTTAGCATATAATGATTGATGTTTACTAATATTAATTTTATACTCGTGAAGTATGCGTTAAAGAATGTGGAAAGCATTCGCGATTATAAAGCTAAAACCACCAAGAGCAAGGGAAAGAGAGATGAAGATAACACCTTTGAATAGGGCTTTTCGTCCCTTGTTTTTATCTCTGTCTGTGACCCAAAGAATTAGCCCGAAAAGTAAAAAGCCAGCGCCAAGAACAAATAGAAATAAGACAACAGCAATATAGGTATAGCTTAGCCATTGATTGAATTTAGAAGAAAAATCAAAAAAAACATCTAATAAATGTAAGAAGAGGAGAGGTTTTTGTGTAGCAAGCATTTTAATATTCCCCACAAGAAAAGCAAAACAAAAAGATAAAAAGACCACTAAAATGAAAGTTTTTTAATTAAGAGGGAAAGGTAAGTAGCAATTATGGTTGACAAGCCGGAAGCACAGCAATGACTAAAAAAGAATTTAAAAAAGAAGAGACAACGAAAGAAGAACAAACCCCCGAAACCAATCACGCGCCTAAGGTGAGAAACCTATCACCTACCAAAATCGCCGATCAATTTTGGTGCGAAATGCAGCTTCACTTCAGACTTCTTTTGGGAATGGAACCAACAGAAGTAATGATTGCCGGCGCAGATATCCACCGGTCACTCGAGGAAGAATTAGGACCTGTCGTCGAAGTTTCGGTGGAAACCAGAGATGACGAGCTTATAACCTTTATTTTACAGCAATATTTGAAATTAAAAATGCTAAAGGATCATGGACTAACTCGAGAGCTGCCTGTTTTAGGCGTTTTATCAGGTTTTCCGGTAATTGGTATAATAGATCAGCTGGAAATAATTGAAGTTGGAAATGAAAAGCGATTGCTAATCACAGACTATAAGACCAGAAAGTCAAAACGCGCACCATCCTACGAACAAAAACGACGAAATAATATCCAGCTACAAGTTTATTGGTACACATTGCATAATTTATTGACAGGAAAATTCACGAGAGAAATGTTTAAAGAATTCTTGGGAATTAAAGAAAAACTCAAACCCTCAACAGAATTGCTAAAGCAACTCCCGGAAAACCTGACAGAATTATTGACAGAAAAAACACCAGAAGAATTGCTGAAAGAAAACTTTAAACTATTAAAACAACTTCCTAAACTTTCTGATGAACTTCAGGCGATCTACTTACACCAAAAGGATCGAACTATTGTCTATGTTGAACGAACCTTTTTTCACGAAGAGAGCTTCGAAACTGATATGGAGTGGGCGATGGGCTACTGGGAGGGAAAGCGGGAACCAAATCGAAGCCCACAAAAATGGATATGTAAATTCTGCCAATTCACGGATAAATGTGAATATTACCTGCGGGATTATTTAAAAGAAAAAGAAGGGTGAAGAAACGGACGATACTTATTTCTCGTCGAAGTATTTTTGTCGTTTCTTTAAATTTTTCAACAATTCAGTCTTTATGGAAGTTCGGATCATTTCAGCATCTATCAAACCAACAACTATGAGAGAATCCTCCTCATCAACAACAGCTAGGCGATTAACATTTGTTTGAGCCATGAGATCATCAGCTTGGGCTAAGGTAGCAGTTTTAGGAATAGTAATTACAGGTTGAACCATGAAGTCTTTTGCTTTGAGTTCAGGGGTGAGCATGCCGCCCTCTCGAAGAATGACACGCAAAATATCGCGTTCGGTGATGATTCCAACAACTTCGCCAATGCTTGTAACGAACACACACCCTTTATTGGTCTGCAAAAGAACCTTGGCAACAACAGTGATGCCATCGTTCTCTTCAACCATTGCAGGAGGAACCATGATAGCTTCTACTAAAGAATGGATTGTATAGGACATAATATTTCACACTGCAAAGATAATTACACAAGTTAATAATTTTGTTGTTTTAATAATATATTTTAAATTGCAAAAATCTATTAAAAATTAAAGGCAAATTAATAATTCTACCTAATAAAAAAATGCGAGAATATTGATGAAAATGCCCGCTAATAAGCAACTGATAACCCCGTGGATAGTGGCTTTGGTACTTATAACAATTGTTGCAACACCAACAATGCAACAGCTGCGGGGAGCTGATGACGCTTATGAGAATATTAGCTGTTACGAAGCTAAGAGACGACTTGAAACGGACCCGACTATTTTTCTTCTGGATGTTCGCTCAAGTGTAGAATTTTATAAAGGACACATTATGGGTGCAGTAAATATTAATGTCTATTACCTGGTGTCGAACCATTCTTTATTGCCGGTTTTCCCTGAAGAAAGCAGTAGAGGGATAATTGTTTATTGTGACAATGGCTTCCGCTCACAAACGGCTGCGGAAAAGTTATTGAGCTATGGCTATACAAATGTTTCAAACATAGAGAAAGGGTTTAACGAATGGTTAAAACTGGGGTATCCATTTGTAGTGGGGTCAGAGACTATTCCAATAACAACCAACATTGCTTGGAGGCCCCTTACTGTTACGGGTTTATTTACGATCATTCTAGGTTTTAGTTTACTGATAATTGTGCAAAAAGTAAGAAAAAGATAAAAGATAATCCTGGAAGGCATTTATTTCTTTTTAAAGAAAAATTGGGGATGTACTTTTGACTGACAAATGCCAAAAATAACAGCTTATAAACGATGCTAATTAGAAGGCAGCTGTCAATCTGAGGATGAATAAAAAAATGAAAAGTGGAAAAACAGGACTTATAAAAGGTGTAACTAAATTAAAACTCATTTCAATGCCAAACAAACGACTGATTAAAGAGTGGTTAAGTGTCCGGATAAATAACGAGCAACTGAGCCAGGAACAATTAGAAGAACGGCTTCAGAGAAGCAACTGCCAAATCCCTCAAACATTATTTCTCGAAGAGCTTTTCTCAGAGGAGCTGCTAAATCGAGGACTTTTTGACTTTGCTTTAAACGATTATAAGAAAGCCAAAGAGCAAACACAAAAAATCTGGAGTACCAATTGGGGGAAGGTAGCTCTTTATTATAGCTAAAAGTCTGAGGAGGAGAAAAAGAAAATGACTTTGCTTCAGCAAGAAGAAGATTTTTTCTCCTCACTAATAAAAGCAATTTTGAAACTAAAGCAAATTACTACGTTAACGGACATTCAGAAAAAAGCCTTCAAAGAAATCGAAAGTGAAGCAAATCTTGTAATTGTTGCTCCAAGCGGTGCCGGGAAAAGCCTAATAGCTGAATTGATCGTTTTGAGAAGTACTTTATATGAACGAAAAAAAGATGGAGGAGGAAACAGCACAACCAGAGACTATCCCAACAAAAAACAAAACAATGAATCACCCTCTCAAAAAAGTATCTTTTTGGTGCCATTACGAGCCTTAGCTGAAGAGAAAACTAAGGATTTTTTAACTACATATAAGCCATTCAAACTAAAGGTTCATCTTTCAATGTCTGATGTTGATTTTAATGAAGAAGAAATCCTTAACAGCGAGATCATCATTTCAACATATGAACGATTCAAAGTTATTCTTAATAGAATCCCCCAACTATTAGACTTCGTCGAAAACGTTGTTGTAGACGAGTTTCATCTTTTAGGAAACAAATCACGCGGGGAAACACTTGAGACTCTCCTGACTCACTTGGTAGGGAAAGTGCGCTTAGTGCTATTGTCTGCAACAATTGCTAACCCTGCTGAAATAGCTAGCTGGCTCCACGCCAAACTTCTCTTAAGCGAAAAACGGCTTGTTCCCCTCGAGTATACCATAATCACAACACTCACACCAGAAAATGAGATAAAAAAGATAATTAGAGAAAACGTAAGAGCACAAGCTCAAATGTTGATTTTTAGTGGCACAAGAAAGAAAGCAGAGGAAAATGCCAAAGAGTACGCCGACTTTATCGCCAGGCAATGCTATCAATTTAGTAAAACATTTGATAGAACAGAAATACAAGACTATCTGGAAAGACTCGCACTCCCAAAAGAAACGCCAGGAAATGCATTGATTTATGAACTAGCACAAAAAGGGACGGCTTTTCATCATGCAGGCTTAAGTAGAGAGGCAAAAAAAGCGATTGAGGACTTGTTTAAAAGAAAAAAAATACAGGTCTTATTTTGCACGGAAACGCTAGGGGCAGGAGTAAATTTACCGGCAAGAGAAGTGATAATCCTTGATACACGACGATGGAATAATGAATGGTTGTCCCGAAATATTTTCCATCAAATTGCCGGGAGAGCTGGAAGACCAGGATATGATGATTATGGCAAATGCACAATTTTTACTTCAGATCAGCGGGAAAAAAACGCAATCATTAAACGCTTTTGGACTCGAGAGAACAAGCTGAAATTTGATGTTGTTAAAAGTCAAATTACAACCCTTACTACACTTGAGAAGATGGTTATTGGGGTTATCTATACAAGTAAACCGACTTTTAAGGAATTGATTGAAATCTTGGGAAGGAGCTACTTTAATTTCAGAGAAGAAAACGAAAGAAAAGGAAAGAGTGGGAGAGCCTTTTTCGAATTACTTTTACGAGGTAAAACGACACCCGAACCTTTTGAGGAATTATTCCAAAACCTCGAGAGAAAATTTCAACTAGAGAATCTACAAATTGTGGATCAGTTTGAAGGCGAAAATTTTCAGCGGATCACTTTTAGAGATGGACAAGAAACAGTTATGCTCTTTTTGAAGGGTGGCATTATTAATTGTAATTGTAACGGGAGTAAAATACTTTGTAAACACGCTTTTCTTGTCATGCAAAAAATGCCCCGAGAGCTACGGAAAAAGATTTTTTATAAAAATTACGCAATCCTGGACAGATTAGTAGCTGAAGGATATCTTAAAGAGATCCCTGGAAAGAGACTGACGACTACAACAAAAGGAACGATTATGGCAGAATTAAATGTTTCAAAGGAACGTTTTGAGATGCTTCGTGACTGGCTAATTTATACCCTTCAACGAAAAAAACCCACGATTACTTCTTTACTTATTGAATGCTTGAAAAAACAACCAAACTTAGAAGAAGAGATTTTCGGAGACAATAGAGAATTTTTGCAACCAATTTACGAACACATTATTTTAAGAAGAGATTTTAAGGCCATTCTGCGAAAGAATGAGCTTTTTGAAGGCGACTTATTTCGAGTCGAAATGCGCCTAAGAGAATTTATCGCCGGCCTTATTCCTTTGGCAGAATTTCTAGGGTTGCTCTCATTAAAAGAGCGATTTGAACAATTGGCTTTCTTGTTAACCGATGCAATTTTCAACAACCAGTAGGAGGGGTTGCAGCATGTTGCCCCGTTTCGATTTGTGGGAAGGCGAATCTGTTTGCTACTAAAAGAAAGGGCACAGAGAGAAGAAGGAAAAACCCACTAATCAAGAAAGAATATTGATACCCCCGTTGAAAGAAATGAGCTACCAAACCGCCTATAATGACACCGGGAATCTGAGCAAACGTTTTGGCTAAAAATAAGATACTAAGCAGCCGGCCGCGGTCTTTTTCAGGAACAAGCTTATGAGCAAATGCAGACCGTGAAATAATATCAGCAGTATTACTTAAGCCAAATGGAATTATGAATAATGTTCCAATTAGGAGAGGTCTTGTTCTACCGAGGAGGGGTGTAAGAGTAATCACCGCTGTGGTCACTGCAAAAGAGACCCGCGAGAGAACCAAAAATTTACCGGCATGCACTTTATCAACAGCAAGACCAATTAGCGGGGTGCTGACCAGGGAAATAAGAGTCATAACAGTAAAAACGATAAGCACCTCACCGTTTTGGGTGGAAAGACCCAAACCAATTGATTCACCACTCGAGGGATTGTTTTGTTGGGTTAAAAAGATTAAAAGAAAAGGCAGATAACAATTAATTCCCAGGTGAAGAAAGAAATAACTTAGTAAATAGGGTAAATAATGGGGCTCTTTTAAAACTGAAAAGTCCAGCAGAACACGCCACTGAAATGGTTGCTTTGTAAAAGGTTCTTGTGGGACGGGCTCTTGAAAAAAGAGTCCAAGGACAAGAAAGCCAAACAAACAAATGGCCCCAGAAACATAAAAAACACTCGAATCTGAAAGGAGCATTAATGCAAACCCCGCAATAGTGCCAATCGAGGAGCCAAAAGAAGCAATAGCATTTACTCGACCAAGACGTTTTTTTGAAGTAATATCAGGGATCAGGGAATTATTGCAAACAAAGGCAGCAGTATTAAAGACACTCATCAAGACATTTAATGTAAAAATGAAAAGTAAAGAATAATTCAATGGCAAAAGTAAAAGGAGGAGTGCAGAAGTGGACCCACCAATTGTTATGAAGAGTTTTCGCCTTCCAAAAGCAAGGTGCAACCGGTCGCTAAGTGAAGAGGTAAAAACACTTACAATAGCACCGGTCAAAGAAACAAGGCTAACAAGAAGAGAAATGATCAAAGGAGAAAATTGCTGCAAATCGAGCAAATAATCATTTAGAAACTGGCCCTGAACTGCGAGATAAATTGACCAAATAAAGGCACCAAAAGAAATGAGAGCGACATTTCGCGCGTGGAAAAAATGCCCTCGTTCTACTGGATTTGAAAACATAGACGTAAGTCCCTCATTAGCACTGATGGCACGTTTTTTTACGAGAGCAGGCGATTCTAAGCGGGAACTTTTGATTTTTTTGCTGATGCTTTTGGCGCCTTTTTCTTTGTGGCTGATTTTTTTATGGGTGCTTTCTCTTCATGTTCAACCTTTGCTTCTTCTGAAGCAGCCGTAGCAGCTTTCACAGGCTGGGAAGATGGTACTTGGGGGTCTTCTCCTTCTTCAGGAGGGGGAGATGAAAGCTTTTCTGCTTTTTTGGCTTTTTTCGATTGAGCAACAGCCTCTAAACCCTCCTTCACAGGGCTAACACCAGCTACTTCTTCTGTTTCGTCTTTTTTCTTGTCATCTTTCTTCTTTTCTTCAACATCAGAAATACCTTTGCTTGTTATATAAAACTCTGCGGCATTGCTCGGAAGCCAAGCACAATCCTGGATTTTTGCTTCCCGTTTGTCATCCTTCTTTTTTCGCATGGTTATCCGGATATCAGATGCATGAGCAACAACATGACCGCCAGTGGCTATAACAGGATTGAATTGCGCACCATATGTCCCGATGTTAGCCATTACTTGATTGGTGAAAATAACACAGGTATTAAATGCAATTGCAATACGTTTCAATAGTCCAATGAGGCGCCCAAGCTTTTTCTGGCGGACAGCTAAAAGATTTAATTCGTGGAATTCGGTTCGGAATGGCGCCATTAAAGAGTCAATCACTATCAAACCAGGGTCAAGGGCTTGAACATAGCCTGGCAAACGGTCAATGGCTTGATTTAGATAACGCAATTGTTCTGCTTCAACAATGAAGAGATTTTCCAAGATCTCATCTTTTTCAAAGCCAAATCTTTCGCCGATTTTTTGCAAATGCTCAGCTTGGAATGAATTTTCAGTATCAAAATAAATGACCGGTCTACCTAAACCACCTTCATTTTCAGGCAACTGGGCAGTAACAGAACACGTTAAACATGTTTGTGTTTTCCCTGTCCGATACTCTCCATTAATCTCAACAATTGCACTTGTAGGCATGCCGCCACCTAAAATAGCGTCCAAGTTTGCTGAACCTGTAGTGAAATATTTTCTCTTCTCCATAAGACGTTCAGATTGGTCAGCTGCTTTCTGGAAAAGTGGACCACGGAAATTATCGTCCGCAGCTCGAACAAGTGCACTGGCAGTTTTTTCACTAATACCCGGTATTGCAGCAATTTCGGTTTCTGTTAAGACACTCAAAACTCGGGCGTCAAAAATCCCAAAATCTTTTAACGCCTTTAAAGCGGTTTTGGGGAGAGAATATTTTTTCATATTCTTATCAATAAATTTCTCAATAGCTGTTTCAATATTTTTCTTGACTGGCAAATCAATCACACTCATTTTTATTTATCTTCTAACTAATTCCTCAGATATTTTCTTTAAAAAGATACAAAACCTCAACAAGAGTACTAAAAGCAATTTTTCGTAAAATCATTTCTAGCGAATGATTTATTTTTAGAAAATGATGAGAAAAAGTCAGAACATTGAACTGTTGGGAATGTTATGAGCCAATTAAAAAAAGAAGAGATGATAGCAACAGAGGAAGAAGGAGAAAAGTCAGCTAAGCAGCAAGAGGAAGAACAAATCGATACCACACCATGGATCTTTTTCGATTATTCAGGCACACTAGTCGATACTGTTCGTGCATTAGCGGAAAGTTATACGGCTGTCCTTGGTAGAGAATTTACAACCGAAGAAGTCAAGAGCCTTTACAAGGATTATCCAAAAATGGCTAAACTTGCCATCATGCGGAAATACAAAATTAATCCTTTAAAGTACCTCTTTGGAGGAAACAAGAAATTTGAAGCAATTCGGAAGGAGAAATTCTGGGAAAAAGTACGAGCTTTCCCGGGTATTGCAGAAGTTCTTATGCGGCTAAAAAAACTTACGAAAACCAAAATAGCTATTGTTACACACGATACGGAAATTCAAGACGAAGAGAAGCGCGAAGAAATACTTCAACACTTTGGCTTGCCCTCTGTCTTTGAAGAAGTTATTTCTAACAAGAAAAATAAAGAAGAAGTGTTCAAGAATTTCGTGGCAGAAAAAGGAATTAAAAAAGCCATTTTTGTGGGCGACACACAATTTGACCTCGAGTTAGGAAAGAGCAATGGATTTTATACCATTGGAGTTACATGGGGCTTTTCATCTCGAGAGGAATTTGATGCTGATTATATAATTGATGACCCACGCGAAATGCTCCAAATAATCATTAGCTTGTTCCATCAAATGGAACAAGAGACATTACATGGGGACCCAATGATAAGGTGAAAGATGTTGGAAGTAGAAAAATTAATTGAAGAATTAAAGGCACGAAAGAAGGAAACCAGGGAAAAAGCAGTTGACCAACTAGCTTTAGCACAAGATCTTTCTGCAATTCCACACCTTATTCATGTCCTCCAACATGACAAAGAAGGAAGCGTGCGACGACGAGCCGCATTAGCTTTGGGGCGACTCGGCGATGAACAGAGCAAAGAAGCACTTGCAAAAGCAATGCTCACTGATAAAGATGAAGAAACAAGAAAAAGCGCGGCTATAAGTTTGGGCAATTTCGGCGATGAACGAGCAATTTTGCCACTCTATGAATTTCTCCAAGCGCCACGGAAAAACAACTTCTTCGACAATTTAGATCGAGCTCGAATTAATAAAGTACTGATGGAACTTGCACAGAAGAAAATGCAAAACTCCATTGAAGCATTAGTTGCTTGGTACCAAGAAAAGCAAAAAGAAGAACAATAATTAATCTCGTCTTTTTCTAAAACCAAACAAACGAAATTCATTCAAAATAGTAAGAACTTGGTCAAGATCGTCTATTGGAACTCGATTTATGAGCATTTTCACTCGCAATTTGGAAATTTTTAGGCCTATAGCGACAATAATGATCGGTAGAAAAAGAAGAATAACGAGAAACCAATAATGAGACAGCCAGGGGATAAGTTCAATATCACGGATAAAACCATAAATCCCGCCGCCAGAAATAAGAAACAATTCTAAAATGATCGTTGCATTTAAAGCATACTGCCAGCGTTTATTACTCACTAAAAGCTTCCGAAAACGGTCAGGATCCAGCGCAACCTTTTCTTCTTCACGAATGGTCGCCTTCACGCTAAAAACCTTGCGAGTATAGACCAAAAGAAAGCGAACATCATCTAAAGTCATATTTTTCACGCCGCCACATTTACGAGCACGTTTAATGAACCAACGCTTAATCTTATCCCAGCTCGAAATGAAGGTGTGTAAAAAGATAAAATAAGCCATCACAAAAACACCCGAGGCAAGGAAAAGTAACGCATAATGAAAATAATCACGCAAACTAAAAAGGACTATTGCCCAAATGAAAAAATAACCGATAGGTAAGAGCTCTAGGGAGAACAGTCGGGGGTTCCAACCCGTTAAAAAACCGAAGATATAGAGAAGACGATGAGAGACAAACCTATCAAGCTCGCTCTCACCGTCTAAGATGATCGATTTAAGTGATTCTTTGACAACTCTTGCAGAGACCGGTATTTTAGCTGATAGCTGCTTCTTCTCACCTTGCAGTGTTTCTAGTCCTCCTCGACTTCCTGACAATAGTCTATTATGAAGTCAAGGACTTTTTGTTTTTCGGTATCTTTGAGCTCCCGGATGAGGTCCAGGATTTCTTTGAATGAGAGTGACATCAAACTCCCCACTTCCCCTCGCTTTTCAATTTCTTTTTTAATAGAGGCAGGGATGACTTGATTGTGAACTTTTTTGATTTCTTCTTCACTCTTAATATCAAATTTCAAGACATAAAATTTAGAGCGACCAAACGGAGCTTCTATATGTTCCACAATTCCCCATTTAATGAGATCCGTCATGTATTTGGAAATGAATTGTGGTGACTTTTTCGTTAGATGGGGGAGTTCTTCGGTAAGCCGCGCAAGATCAGCCCCTGTCCGGGGGCCATCAATTAATAGCTCGACTAACTCCTTTTGAGTTTCAGTGAGAATCTTAATGGAATGAGTGCTAACAAAAGCATATTTGTCATCATTTAGTTTCAAAATTTCAGCAGGGTAACGTGTTTTTGCTTTTGTTATTGTTTTCAAAAAAGCATTTATTTTATTCTCAAAGGATTGCAAGGGGGGGAACTCCTCTGTTTGGTAGAGATTACTAAACAATATTGGTTTATATAATATTTAAGTCTTGGTATGGTTAATGAAAGTAAAAAAAAGAGCGGTAACAGTGCCAAAAATCATTGATATTTTGGCCGTTTGAGATAAATAACAATAACTGTTAAGACGAATCCCGTGAGAAAGCCAATAAGAATGACTCTGTTCATAGGATCATAGAAGAGGTCCTTGAGAAGAGAAGGAAGAACAGTTAAGATCAAACCGGTGACTTGTTGCGGCGTTTCAGTAGCAAAAGCACTTGTGACCGGCAAAACTTCTGCACGATAAGAATAGGGAATGAGGTCAAAATAGCCTGTATTATCACAAAGCTCAACAGTATCCACAAAATAAGTAGGCTCAAAGAAATAATGAGCAACAGCATCCTTTGCTTCACAGATAGCAGTTAATTGGTATTGCTCATCTTCCGAGTAGTCCTGCTTAAAAGTCAAAAGCGTTTCAAAAGCAGGGTCAATGAATCGTTTTTCATTAAATAAAAGGAAGAGCTCTTTCAAGAGAAAGAGATAATCCCATTGATAGAGGAGGGTTTTCCCCTTTACATTAAAGCTATCAAAAATGTAAAGCCAGTCAGGTAATTCATTAAAAGGCATACCAATATGCCTAAGATCAACTGTAACCTTTACACTTTTAACTTTGTAATAGGGATAAGTCTCATGACCACCAAGGACATTTCCAATAATCACTTGCTTTTGAATGCCCATCGTCTTTTTATTAATTTTTGAGAGTAAAAACTCCCCGATGCTCATAATTGTCTCTTTAAAGTCTTCTTGGAAGGCTGCAAATTCTCGGGCCAAAATTTTATCCTGATACGAACCAATGGTAAGTAGCTCTCGGTAGGCATTCAAGAGAAATGATAAAACAGACATTGTGCCTGTGAAACGTTTCAAGCCTTGAGGTAAAATATCCGGATGAATTAATTCGGCATCGTTAATTAATGGACTATTAACAATATCCATTCCGAGAGCAGTGCCAAAATAGGGACTGAAAAGGAATGAATTGTCTGCTCTTTTTGCGCGTAAAATTTCTTTAAGGAGTAAGAGGGCTTTTTCTTCAATTACTTGAATGCTCGAATCTCGGATGAACCCTTCAGAAAGTAATGCATAAATATCCATCAACCCTCTGATATCACCTGCACCTTGAAAAGTCCGCAGGCCGGTCTTCTTGAGGGGAGAATCGTCGACTTTGTATTGATTAAGATCGTTATCAGAATCTTGTGAGCCAATGAAATACTTCGACCAAACATAAGAATAACCTGAAAATCGTTTGTCAAGAGAAAGCCAGCTGTTATTTCCAAATGGGTTAAAGATATAGAGCAATTGCTTGTCAACCCAAGCAATGTGGTCAGCATAAGCATTCAAAATCTTCGAAAATGAGCGTGCAAGGACGACGTTGTTAATGGGATATTCTGAAGAACGTTCTTCAAGCCAATTTATGGCACTGCCGGCGGAATATTTCCGCATATATTTTACATATAATAAAGCGATTTGAGGCGAAGTATAAAGATAATTCTGGAAGTCTTGATGCTCTGGAAGAAACACATCAATGGGTGCGAACGTGCCGTTCTCAAATAACAATTGAAGAGTTTTCCAACCAAGCCACTTTTCCGAATAAGAGTGTAAATAAGAATCGCCCAAACCGGCGACAGCAAATTCAGGGTCAAACAAAGCATATTGATTTACTAACTGCCACCATCTGCTCGCAATCTCAGAGAGAAGGAGAATGGAATAACGCTCATAGGAGGTGAAATAGGGCATAAATTCTACTGCTCGAAGGATTTTTGCCCCCAACTCGAGAGTATCAGGCAAAAGAGCAACACGCTCGCCAATAATGGGATTATATTTCGGGCGGATTAAACTGTCCCAAAACTCACTGAAGCCATCATGGTTCGCGGAGATGGAACTTAAGATATCAATAAGTTCATCATTGGTAGCTACCCGATAATAAATCCAAGAAATAATGCCTTCAGTCATGAAGACCCATTCACGATTAAACCGGCTTTCCTCTTCTACAGAACCAACCGTATCAAAAGCAATTTGAACATTCCGTTTAAGAATCATGTATTGCAAGGAGATATCCTGTGCAAGACCTTCCAGCCATTTCTGTGCATCCAGCTGTTTTAAGCATTCATCACTATTGGTAAGATCTGTGAGATTTCCATAGCGAGACAAATTCAAAGGGTTCTGGACATTCCATAAGAAAATGCCCAATTTTTCATTATAAAGACCAATTAGCTTCCCGGTTGAAATTTTAATTTCTTCCACCAGTTCAACATTAGAGAAATCATCATAGGAAAAGGAATAATCAGGGTCAGAGACAACAGCCGTTACACCAAACTGCATGAGAAGTATAAGAATTACAAGTAAAAGGCCGCAAAAAGAATTTCGTGATAATTTTAAAGCAAACCTTTTTTCGCGCAGATGGATAACCTCCAATCAAGCCAGGGCCATTGATAATGACCGACACTATAACTTCTCCTACTGGAGATATTTGATAAATTATTATAGCTGTTTAAATTTAAAACTTCTTTGTCTTTATTTTTTAATGTTTAATGAATTTTAAAAGTTGCCCTTTGCAAAAAAAAGAATGAGAAGTATCCAAAAAAAGCCGATCTTTTGGATACCATGGGACAAGTTTTACTGCTTATTTCTTCTTGGAAACAAGAGGATTGCTATCGCGTCCTTCGCCATGAATTTCTACGAGCCCAGCATGCTCTAGCTCATCAAGCCATTTCTTTGCTTGGGCAGGAGAAACGCCTGCTTTCATAGCAACCTGGTTTAAGCGCATTTCCCCAAATTCTTCCAAGTCGTTAAGAATAATAAATCGAGGCTCATTTTCAGCGATTTTCTGGAAAGCACGAAGTTTTTCTTCGAGTTTTTTGTATTCTACTTGAAGGTCTTCTATTTTCTTTTTGGCAATGCTTAAGTCTTCTACAGAGCCTTCTAGGCGGGTTACTTCGAGTTCTTTCTGAGACAAGCGATGTTCCAGATCTTTTATTGTTTCTTTACTTGCAACATCCGCTTTCTTAAGCTCTTCAAGTTCACTGGTTAGCTTATTTATCTTCTCCTCGTAGCCCGTAGCAGCAGCTTCAAGTTGGTTAATCTTATCTTTTAAGGCTGCAATCTCATCTTCTTTAGCAGCCAATTCATTTTTAACGCGTGCAAGCTCTTCAGCAGAGGCATCAGGTTGTGCAGCGGCTTCTGCCGAAGCAGCTTGAGTCTCTTCTTCAACTTCGGGAGTTTTTGGTGGTTCTTCTTCTGACATTTAATTTAAGACCTCCGAATTATCCATCTATTATTGAGCACTCAACAATGATGAATAAGAAATTCAATTGTCTATTAAATAATAACTTCAACATCAATTTAAAATTATTTGGTTTGAGCCATAAAGAAGGAGAATAGAGGTTTTTTTAAAGAGAGGAAAATTACCCTGAGAAGGAGCTGATGACGTTATCAATGACGTAATCAATCATGTCAAGATTTGCTGAATCATGTGAGAGAGTGGGCCCAAGACCAATTGAAAGCGTGTCCCCTAACTCTTCCATCAAATCATAGATAACAGACTTTTCCGTATACCGGCTTCGGGCAATTAAATACCAATTGTTTTCAGGCTTGGAATACATCACAATGATTGAGCGTTGGTCCTTGCTCTGAATAGTATAAATATTCTCATTGTAAAGTGAAGAAAACAATTGATTTAGAGCAACCATCAACCCAGCAAATAATACATCTTCTTCCCACTTCTCTTGTGTTCCCCGATTAGGCGACCATAATAATTCGCCGGAGTCGAGAACTAAAACAGTGGAATCTAATATAGCATTCGAAACACCACGTGGCTGCTCAGCTGTCAAACTTTTCACCTTTAGAGATGAGGATAACTTAAGAGTTTATATTTTTTATCTATTTTTTAATAAATTTCGAGGGGAAAAAAAGAAAAAGGGCGGTTAACCCGGAACAAAGATGTAGAGGGGTTGGCCAAAAGCACTAGAAATTGCATAGATAATATAAGCAATTGCCAATATTAAAAACAACGAGATAATGGTGATCCAAATAGACCATTGCCAGTATTTATCGCCCGAACCGGCAGCATGCGGAAGAACAGCGGGGACCATAAGAAGATAGCGGATAACTAAGATGAAGCCAATAGTCAAGAAGATGTAAAACATGGTTGAAAAAACAAGTATATCAGTAATCGTCGCCAAAGCCTGAGCAACCGCTTCAACAGCAACGAGAAGGATAATGGAGACAAAAAAGAGCCGGAAGAAATAACTGGCATCCAATTTTTTCCGCCCACAAATAATTCGAACGCCAAGATAGAGAGCTAATGTCAGGAGGAGAAGGGAAACCACCAGAATCAGCCAGTAATACCAAAGATTGAAATTTTCAAACGCCATTAATATCACATTTAGTTCTTATAGAGATAAAATGTAATTACGATTCATAAATAATTAACTTTTCTCTCACGAAAACAACATTTAGAGCTTTATAAGAAAAAAGCTTGAAGAGTAAGATAAGGAAAAATCGAACCTCTATGATTTGAGAAGCCAATAAGTAGAGAACGTTTGCCTTTTGGATGGAAAGACATGAGTAAAGAAAACTTTGCAAGCATCATGGAGCGTCTTTCAAAACAAGAAGGAATAATTAGGCTTTTTGTAATCGTTGGCCTTTTTAATTTTGGAATGAATTTTCTGATCACGGCAGATTACGTACAATTTCGAGCGATCATGGAATTTGCCGGCATTACCTCTAGTATTAAAGAATCAGTGCTTTTAGCCGGTGCACTTGTCGCGCTCGGGATAGGAACGATAGGCGGGGGGATATTAAGTGATAGCCTTAAGCATAAGTTTACAAGAGAACAAATGCTTTTACTGGGGACAATAGTCAGTTGTGTGTTTATTTTTAGTTTGCCATTAGCAACCAGCGTTGTTAAGGAACAGCAGCTACGATTCTCGTTAATAATGTTGCTCCTAGTTTTGGGACATTTCTTTATAGGATGCGCTTATGCACCCTGGTTGGCGTTCTTTCCGGAATTATTCAATAGAAATGAAAAAGTAGCAGCTGCAATCTGTGTCAATTTTATCGGTGCCTTTGGCGCAGCAATTGCCACAGTTAGCTTTTCAAGATTAATAGACAAAAAGATCCCCTGGATAATTTGGTTGATAATTGGAAGTGCGCTACTAAGCACGGCACTACTGACAGCAATTTCTCAGCCAATCAGAAAAAAAATGGACAAAGAGCAATTAGAAACAAGAATAGAAGTTGAAAGAGAAAACAATGGTGAGATTTTCGCCAAAAGCTCGTGGCTCTTACTCTTTCTCGTTGGTTCGTTGTGGGCGTTTAGCTCGCACCTTGTAGAAACAGGACTTATAGACTCTTTGACAAAACGCTTCTCCGTTTCTAATACGATGGCAGCAGTTAGCAGCAACATCCTGATGGGGGGATTTGTTGTTTTTCTTCTTATTCCTACTTTTTTACTGACAACGAAGTTAGAGAAAATTTCAGGGAGTATACTCACAAGTGGAATTTATGCCCTCTTTTGCTTATTACTCACAGTTATGAAGACATTCAATTGGATCTATTTCATCGTATTTCTTGGCGCTTTTGGGAATATCCTCTTGAGCATTTTCCAGTTCACGCTCCCAGCAGAAAGTGTTCCGCAAGGAAAAGAAGCAACCTATCTCGGGCTGTTTTTCGCATTTGCCTCAATGGCAAAACCGGTTGCAACAATCATTCAAGGCATTATTCTCGAAGGAAAAGAAAGTAATGAAACAATAAAACAACTAGGCGGCTACCCGTGGGTGTTTCTGCTTGCTGCAGCAATAATGCTTATAACAATTATCCCCCTCGTACTTGTAAAAACTAAAAAGAGAAAAAAAGAGTGTTAGGGGAAACCTAACGGGTTCTTTACAGCGACGCTCATTTTGTTGTAACGTGATGACATTCAACAAAGTGAGTGGGAGAAACTTGAATTCTCGGTGGTTCCTCTTGTGTACAAATAGAGGTTGCTATCGGGCAGCGTGGATGGAAGTTGCAACCTGGAGGAGGCGCTACTGGAGAGGGAGGATCGCCTTCAAGAAAGATACGCTCAGGTTTAACAGTAGGATCTGGGATCGGAATGGCGGAGATCAGTGCCCGGGTGTAGGGATGACGCATGTCTTCAAAAATTTCTTCGACTGTCCCGACTTCCACTAATCTGCCAAGATACATAACACAGACT
Organism: Candidatus Heimdallarchaeota archaeon; assembly: GCA_019056785.1. Taxonomy (GTDB): domain Archaea; phylum Asgardarchaeota; class Heimdallarchaeia; order JABLTI01; family JABLTI01; genus JABLTI01. The sequence goes on along the minus strand of DXJV01000078.1, from coordinate 12,049 downwards.
GTGTCAGAGATCATACGAATAACAGAAAGGTCATGAGCAATGAAAATATATGCAAGATTAAATTCTCGTTGTAAGTCTCGTAAGAGCATTAAAACAGCAGCACGGACCGAGACATCTAATGCTGAGACGGGCTCATCAAGAATAACGAATTCTGGGTTAAGTGCTAAGGCACGAGCAATACCTACACGCTGCTTCTGCCCGCCAGAGAATTCGTGCGGAAATCGAAAAGCGTGATGAATCATTAAACCAACTTTTTCCATTAACTCAATGGTTCGAATCTTCAATTCATCGCCAGAAGCGACATTATGAATAATTAACGGTTCGGAGATAATGTCAAAAGCAGTCATTCTCGGATTTAAGGAAGCAGAGGGGTCTTGAAAGACGATTTGCATCTGTCTTCGCATATCTCGCAATTCTTTTTTATCAAGCCCAACAAGATCAACAAATTCACCAGATTCGGTTCTAAAGAAAACATGGCCTGAGGTTGGTTTTAACAATTGGAGGATAGCTCTTGCAGCAGTTGACTTTCCACAACCAGACTCACCGACAATGCCAACAGTTTCGCCTTTTCGGACATCAAAGGAGATGCCATCAACGGCTTTTAGAAAAATTGGCGTACGATTGAAAATAAGTCCCCCACCGGCAACGAGAAAATGCTTCTTGAGATTTCTCACAGCAATTAAAAGATTGGGATCGTCAGGCAGCTCAAAAGCTTCTGCAGTTTCCACTTCTTTTGGTTCTTTGTAGATTCCTAATTTTTTCTTAACACGGTCCCAGAATGAAAATTCACTCATAGTAATCACTCTTTTTTGTACTACACTATGCTTACTGTTTTTCGTTTATTAAGTTTAACATGCATAACACATTTAATTAAGAGCTAAGCTTTTCTACGCTGTTAAACAACACCTTTTAAGAAGATTACTTTATAATAATTTTGTTAGTATATGAAAATTCAGAAGTGGCAGCAAAAAGAAGGTTTAAAAGAAAATTATCTGTAATTTATCTCCGCTAAAAACGTAAAGAAGAAATGACAGCAAACTAAGCGCCAAACGCACAACACAAGAGAGAAACTCAAAAGAAAAAAAGAAGAAATAAAAAAGACAGATTTTTAGCATATTAGAGCATAATAAAAACATGGAAGGAAAAGTTCTTCCCCGAAAAAAATAAACTTTGGTCAATTATTAATGTTTAAATTAGTGTTTGTAATAGATAGTAATAGAGGAGAAATCGAAGACTTTGTCACGGAATGCAATAAATGATTTGGCAATAGCTCGAGAAGCGCAGCTCATGTTCTCAAACGCGCAAGGCTTTTCACCAATTGGAAATGAATTGAATAGATGGAAAGGAGATATTATCATTAACACACCCCAAGGCGAACGGAAAGTGCCGGTAGAGGTATTTATCCCCTTAAAATTCCCGCAATATCCACCAAAAATAAGAGTATTAACGAAAAACATCCAACACCCAAACATCGAAAAAAATGGAAATGTTTTGTTACGCATAACTCATGATTGGCGACCGGACACCCATGTCTTCCAAGTGGTACAACATTTAGAACGGCTCTTCGCTAAAGTGCCGCCACAATTCCTTGATGGCACAAGGGCAGTGAAAACAGCCCGGAAAAAACCACGCTTACAATCACTTGAAACAGCAAAAAGCCCACAAGAAATCGAGATGGAGAAGATAAATAAAACAATAACAAAACTTCAAGAGAAAATCAAACAACGAGACGACGAGCTCCGGAAACTGCGGGCACAATTAGTTAAAGGAACGACCGGCGGTTCGGCAAAAGAAGTAGCTGATATGGATGTCTTGCTTTTTGGCAAAGATAAGGAAAATGAAAAACTCGTCTTACAGGCAAAACTAGTTGCCTTAGCAGATTTGCTCTCAACTTTGGATGAAAAATTCAAAGATGGTGAAATTAGCCCGGTTGACTTTGCAAAACTATATCGCAAGTACACCAAAGAGCTCTACATGGTAGAAAAAGAGCTAGAAAAGAAATGAGGTAGGAAAAATGTCATACTCGTCAAAAAATAAATCACAATTAGAGTTAGAAGCGGAATTGTTCTCGTGCATAGCAACAATTGATAATTTAAGCCATAGCTTTGCTGACGGCATACTTGACCCTGGAATGTACCGACGGCAACTCCGAGCATTAATTCGAGATGCATTCAAAGCACGATTTTTGCTGCAGAAAAAAGGGTTCAATTTAGACGGCTTTTTAGAGCGGGAACAGATCGTAAAGAAATATCCATATGGGGCAGAAAAACTTCGATTCGCAGAAGGAGTGGCACCAGTAAGTGAAGGTTCATCAGAAGAAACTATTGCCATGCCCTTTGCTGAGATGCGAAACCTCCCCGCAAAGACCGCAGATTTTGTGGCAACAGCAATCGAGCTCATCGATTTATTGCGCTTGGGCTCAGTCGCCAGGGTGGAATTAATTGTCCCTAATCTCGAGGAAATGATCGATATCTTGAGTAAATTCCCGGGTTATGGCAAAGATTCTGAAGTCATCAAAGAACTCGAGAACTGGAAAGAGATGCTTGAAGTGAAGCCGCCGGATGAAGTCCTAGAAGAGGGCTTAGCAAAACGACTTGAATTTGAAGCTGTCCGCTGGCTCAATGGCTTCAGGAGATCGTTAAGGAACCAATAGTGTTCCTTGATTTTTCCTTTTAAATAAAGCAACAAGAAGAAAAAAGAAGCAAATAATAAGAGGTACAAAAATGCGTGGTAATCCAGTTGGTTATAGAAATCTCTACAAACACCTACGGGAATTGCTAAATTTCCTCGAAATATCACTGGATTCCGATTTTGTCCTTGAAGAATTAAGTAATGCATTATATGAATGTGAAACCGTTTTTGGCAAGAAGCATCAATTAACCAATCAATTAAGAAAACAATTCAGGGGATTGCATGCCAAGTACATCGAACGAAAAGCCTTACCACTCGAGGGAAAAGACGAACGAAAATTAAGAGAAAAAATCTATGATTGGTTAAAAAAATATTATAAACAACCGCCAATATAACGATCAATTTCGAAATGTTAAATTGAGTGTTGAACTAAAAATCATCTGAGGATTGAATAGCAATGGGTTTAAGAGAAATCGAGAAAAAAATCGGCGTGAAATCAGCCTACAAAAAGAAAGAAGCAGAATTAATGATTAAAGACTTAGAGCGGATGTTAGAAAACATACGCGAACTTCGAGGACAATTGAAACGATTCGAAAAGAAGTGGAAGAAAGACCTCGAGAAGAATGAAGATACTTACAAAAAATTAGTGGAATTACGACAAGAACTGGGCTTGCCAAATGAGATAGGCGTCTATGAATGGAAAGAAAGCGCCACCTTCTGGGATAGAGTTGGTGGGGGAGATTTCTTTGAACGGCTAGGCGTAGAAATACTCGAGAAAGCAAAAGAGGTACAAGAGCAGACAGGGGGGTTAATGACCCTCGGAGAAGTTGTACTGCTGGTAAATAAAGAACGGCCAGGGAAAATAATCGCTGCAAAGGATGTCGTGAAAGCAATTGAAAAATTAGTGGACGCAAAACTCATTCCAAAACCAAGGACATTAAAGAGTGGCGTTGTTTTGGTTGAATTCATTCCAGCAAACTTAACAGAAGACCAGGAAGAAGTGCTTTCTATCTCAACAAGAAAAGGCTGGATTTCCATCGAGGAACTGATGCTAAAGACAAGCTGGACGCAAGAACGATGCGAGCGCGTTCTTGAAGCCATGCGCGAAGCCGGCATAGCCCGCATAGATGCCAGTTATGCAGAAGGAAAGAAGTACTATTTCCCCGCTTTAGGCGGAAGATAACCATCTCTAAGAATGAAAAAACGAAAAATAAGAGGAAAGGTTACGTATTGCTTTCCTCACTTGACCCTTTTTCTTGTTCCGGTTCTTTTATCGGAGGCGACGATTTCTTCTTAGGCTTCTTTTCCTCGAGTTGAATTACTTTCGGCTCTTCAACTTTCTCGGCTTTAGGCGCTTTAACTCGAGTCGGCCAGTCTTTTTTAAACTCCGGAAATTCCTTGACATAAACAAAAATAAGGAACCCAAGAATGGCTGCAATGAAAAGCGAGATCAAGCTAATTTTCCAGGCAGAGTAATATGAGGGCAATTTTCCTGCAGCAGTCATCTCTTCGATCCAGGCAAAATAGGCTGGTTTCACATTTCCGGTGTAAGACAGAAGGCCGGCGGTCGCATGGACCTCCAAGAAGGGGCTGAAAAAGGTGCCCAGGTAACCAGGTGGGTAGTCGTAAATGGTGTACCAGCAAACAAATGCCAAGCGATTATCGAGTTTTTTAATGGTGTTGAAAAGATAATGGATATAATTTGCTTGATAGAGTTCGGACCCTCCAGCCCGGCTGTCAGAAATGGTATATGTATTAGTAATAGCGATTTGCTTGGAAGTTAAGTTTGCCACAGCAGAAAAACGTTCGAAAACATCCTGATCACTAAGATATGCCAAGCGACCATAGTTATCAGTGAAAATTCGAGCCGAAATGCCAAAGATATCACAGGTATTAGTGAAATAGGGAATAAGAGCCTGAATGGTATCAATATCCATTGGAAGCTGGTAGCGAAAAATGGTCAAAACTTTGGTGGCAGGAAAACGGGAATGAATGAAGACATACATTTTTTCGAGCAAATCAACATAGTCTTCTAGCATTGCAGTGCTGGTGAAAGTCTTGGTGTCATAATCAAAATAACTTTCAAAAAAGCCATTGATTTCACTACCAAAACTAATGTAGGTGAGATTAAGAACGTCAAATACTTTGATGGTCATGTTTCTCAAGGTATTCAAAATAAGCGTGTCATTGAAACGAGTGCCGTTTGTTGCCGGAGAAGTATAACGACTAAAGGTAGTAATGTTAAACGGTAAAGCAGTGGAATTACCATTGATAACAGACAAAGCTAAAGAGACGGCTATTTCCGGGTTTTTAGAGAGATAAAGGTCACTCCACTCACTAAGAGAGGTCATAGTAAGGTCTAAGTAATCCCAACGGTATTCTCGATGCTCGATTTGGGCGCCCATCTCTATGGCTTTAGCATAGCCTGCCCCAACCATCTCGGAAGCGCCGTCAATACCATTGATCCAAGAAAAACCGATTTGAACGTTCTCAGCATAACCACTCACAGTTTGCGTGACAGCAGGAGAGAACAGTACCGTAGAATAACTGAAGAGGAAGACAATACAGATAGTCAAAAGAGGACTTTTTCTCATTGATTCTTCACTCCCTCATTTGGATTGCTTTGTTTTATATTTCGAAGAACGCTCCTTCTTAGGGCGAGTGTATTTCTTCGTGGAGGAAGAGGGGCGTTTTGTCAGTTCAATGGTGCCTACCACCTTCTTCTTTTTCTTACCCTTTTTCGCTGGGAGGGAAAGTTCAACTCCCTCTGAAGAGATTGCTGTAGCTTCTTTCATACGGATCACAGAGGCAGTAATCACAAATATTGCAAAAACAACGAAGACATTGAGAAGGTCCCACCAGGTAACAATTTTGAAGAGGAGAAGGTCGACGGTCACACCAAGAGCACCACCAGCAAGAAGTTGTTGCCAGGTGCCGGACCTGTCTGAAAGCAAGTCAAAATCCGCCTTAGCGGTGATCATAATAAGAACGGCCAATGTCAGAAGAAAGGGAAGTAAAGCAATAAAATAAAGGTCCTGTAAAAAGGCTTCTACTAAATTATTGATTGTGAAACCAAAGCAAACGCCAGCAAAAATATAGAGAAGAGAAACACGTAGTAACCCCAGATGCGGGCCATCTTTTGGATGTTTGTCCGTATATTTCTCGAGATTGCTTTTAAACGCAAGAGCAATGAGAATGAAAAAGGTGCCAAGGGCAATATGTTTGAAGATATTGATAATCCAATCATACCGCATACGTAAAAGATCGAATGCTAACCCGAAAACAAAACCTTCGAGGAGAATGGAATAAGGCTTCGCGCCGGCAGAAAATTCACCGCCAACACGACCAATAATACGCGCAACAACATACCCACTTAATACCAGGAGAAGAAAGGAAGGGATGAAAAATTTCACCTGTAAAAGATAAGCAACTACTTGATTAAAACCAAAAGCTAGCGCCGCGCCAGCAATTAATAGCCAGATAACACCACCATTCGAGCGTCTCACAATGTCCAAATCCTTGTAAATTAATGAATTACTAATTATTTCTGGAAAAAGATAACTAATTTGATTATTTTATTCTTTCCATCAATTTAATGGAAAAAAAGAGCTGAAAAGAGAAAAAAAAGGACGGTAATTATTGCTGTAAGGCGAATTCTTTCTCAATTGCAGTAGAAAGAGCTTTTTGAAGACGGAAAATCAGCTCGGTTGCCTCAGCAAAGGTCAATTTGATGGCATTAACTTGTTGCTGGTCGCCGTATTTCGTGAGAACCATTCGAATAGCGCCACTGGTGAGCCAGCGACCATCCTTTAAATAGGGGTCTTCAACATAGACTTGCAGACTGTTAGAACGCTGCTTATTATAAAAATGCACAATGTCACAAACGCGAGTGCTCTTATTACCATTATTGTAGTCTCTTTTGGGGGTGGTTTTACTATCAATAGTCATAGCTGTCAACTCAAACTATATACTCATAATTAGTAAGGAAATTTTCTATAAAAACACCTAATTGCATTCTTTTTAAAAGAGAAAGACAAGAGAAGAACGAAAGTATTCAAAGAAGAACTACAAGAACCAGGAAAGAAAAAGAAAAGAAATGGTGCTGAGGGCGAGATTTGAACTCGCGCGTGCTGACGCACAGTAGCTGACCGGTAGTGGAAATTAAGGAAAACCAAATTTCCAGGCTACCGCCCTACCAGGATGCCCAAACCAAAGCCAGACAGGTTTCGGTTTCTAGGCCACCTCAGCTGTTGTTGAAGATAAACAACATATGTTGCGGGATTACCCTTTTTTTAGTTTTCCGCTAAGAATGATTTTTAATGAAGAAGAAAAGGAAGAAGCAAAATTGTGAATAAAAATCAACAACAAATCTTTTACAAGACTTTCTTACTCGAGGTGCACTAAACAACAGAGTTAGTCGTGAGTCAAGTTTTGTAACAAAAATCTGTGAGAGGGAGACTCGTGAGTGAGGGAGTAAACTTTTGTAACAAAAATGACCATATCATTGATCATTAATTGCTTTGAGAACCCGGAAACCAGAACCCTTAGCAACAAGCTCCCAAGAACCAAAAACAGCAACAAGCATTTTTTGAATGGAAAGCAAACCTTTCTTTTTTGGAACCACAAGCTGAAGAGCCGCTCCGGGAAGGAGATGCTGTTTTGCACCGGTGATGAACGATTGCAAGACACTCTTACCAGCCATTAAAGGTGGATTGGTAATAATGGCAGCAAACTTTTGCTCTCGAACAGGTTCATAGAGATTCCCTTGAAGAACACGAGTATTTTTTGTAACGCCATTTAATTTGCAGTTACTTCTCGCAAGTTTGACAGCTAAAACATTAACGTCTGTTAAAACGAAAAAAAGCTCAGGATAAGCTTTAGCAAGAGCAATGCCCAAAAAACCATAGCCACAACCCAGGTCTAAAACAGTACCCTTGGAAGGCAAGGTAAGATTATTCAGAAGAAGCTCGCTCCCGTTATCGATTTTTCGCCAGCTAAAAACACCAGATTGGCTGTTGAAGGTTAAATGATTGCCCAATTGAAAAGTCCGGAGAAGGACAGTTTTACCCGAGCTTTGAGGATGTTCTGAGAAATAATGGCCGGTCATCGCTTGGTCGATTCCTTCCACACTTTCGGATATACTGCCCGATCCATTAACACACGAGTTGTTCGAGCGGCAAGACCATGACTGGCAGCAACGATTTCGGTGGCATTTAACTCAGCAATAGCAAGGGCGACAGCTTCTCCTTTCAGACTCTCAAGTAAGACAAGGTCGCCTTTCACAATCGAATCATGAAGCTTTAACACACCAGGAATAGCAAGACTCGCACCATGACAAATAGCACCAATGGCATTATCACGAATGATAATCTTAGGTAAATGAATTAATCCGCGCTCCATCGGGAGCACAACCTTACGCAGCTCAGTCTCGTCGCCAGATTCCGTATAAGTGGCATAGGCATCATAAATACGGGTTAGAGAAGAAAGGGTTTCATCTTCTTTAAAAGGACCGGATTTTGTCCGGCGAAGCTCTTTCATATGGGCACCGGTACCTAACACCAGACCAATATCGTGACAGAGCTTGCGAATATATGTTCCTTTTTCACACCCAACAAGGAAGAGGACATCTTGCCCGTCGATCTCAAGAACATCAAGATAGTAAATCGTCCGGGAACGAAGGACACGCTTTACACTAGACTTTACAGGCGGTTTCTGATAGATCTCACCGACGAATTCTTGCATGACCTTCTTAATAGCACTTGCTTTGGCTTCAGAATGCAAATGCATAATACAGACATACTCTTTGCCGGCAGTAAGCAAAGCCTTGGTGATTTTCGTGGCATCTTCGAGAGCAACAGGGAGAACGCCACTAACGGCAGGGTCAAGGGTACCAGAATGGCCCGCCTTCGTAAGACCGAAAATCTTCTTGATATAGGCAACAATTTCCTGACTCGTGGGGTTAGGATGTTTATCAACATTAATAACGCCAAGGCGAAGCAGCTCTGGGACGGTTCGCTCCTCAGGACGCTTGCCGTAGGAGGTAATTTCAAAGTCGTCTGATTTAACAATGAACGAGCGTTTTTGCTCTGAAGGTAAGAGATGCTCTCGAGACATAAAGACACCATGGAGGAACTGAAAGATAAAACTTAACATACATCAGTATATAGAAAAATAAAATCTTTGCTTAAAAAAAGGGGAGAGAAAAGAAAAAATGAGAAGACAAAACGATTAAACGTTCAGCTTGACTTTTTCCTTTATGAAGCCATCAAGATTAGCAGCTTTTGCCGCAGCAAGAACATCAGCGTCAGTCGCTTTGCGAGTGATCTCCAACTTCTTCGAAGTGGGCTCGATGTGCTTGATGTTGACACGGCGGCGCTTAATACCAGTCAAAGTAGGGGGACCGGTGATTAAGACGAAATTCTTGTCAATAATATCAACAACAACTGCTTTTCGTAAGGCTTCTCTTCCAGCAATTTTAACGACAATGCGTCCAATATCAATCATTTTAGTTATTCACTCCTTAAATTGGGAATGCTCGAAGTGCTGGTCCTCGCGTCACCTGGCGAGGAGGCCTTAGGGAGCACTAGATTCGTGGCTATTTTGCAGTTCTTAACGATTTTTAACTTTTTGCGTGAAAATGAAAAGAGAAAAGGATATCGAAAGAAGGGAAAAGAAGCTGAAGAGCAAGGAAAGTTTCAACTTGTATCTCGAGGTATGAATTGACTAAAAAAGCAGAAAAAAAACAAAAATCGATCGTTATAAGTAGCTAAACTATTTGGTAAACAGTTGTTGGAGAGAGTATAAATAAAAACAACACCTAATGTTAACCACAGTTGTATCTTACTCCAAACAAAAATTATGAATAGGGTCGATAAAATAATGAATGGTTCAATAAGAGAATTAACAGGGGCAAAAAAGAAGCACTTGTCGCAAGCGTTTCTAACAGTAAGTTTTGCGAGTTTTACAATATTTGTAACATTAGTAATTGTGACAGCTATTATTGCTTTAAAAGCAGTCTACCTGGATGAAGTATGGTACTTGATTATGCTAATAGCACTAATAGTTGCAGGAGGATCGCTGATCCCGGGGGCGATAATTTCTTTGCAAAGAAAAACAAAAGAAAAAATCACCGAAATACTACTAATAACAATCCCAATAGTGGTGGCAATCATCCCGGCAGCTTTGTTCTATCGATATCTGGTATTATACGGATTTAAAGACCACTATGCATTGGTGGAAGCATATACAGCTGTTTTTCAGAAACGAATGTGGAAAATAACCAATCAATTATTAATTTGTAGTGTTTTAATAGCCACTATAATAGTGACGCCGGCAATAATGAAACTGCGAAAAAAAGAGGGAAGAAAAAACAGCCCAATCATCGTTCTTGCCGCGTTAAACTTGCTACTCCTACTACTCGAGATAATTGGGAGAGCGCTCTTACAAAAAGTTGCCCAGTATGCATTGGGAGTTAAGATGTTCTGGGGGGCGAGTGTACTTTTTGCCGGAATAAACCTTGTAGGTTATTACTTCATTCTACAAGAAATAGAACTACCAGAACCAGAAGGCACCCTAGAACAGAAACAAATGCAAAAAGAAAGCGCAAAAGTAATGACAATTATTGGCGCAGCAGTGATAAGTGCAAGTATGATCTGGTTAATAGCAACGGTCAAGAATTCACAATTAGTCGTCAGTAGTAGAGGAATACTGCCGGCATCCGACCTGCCACAATTAGCGCTATACACCTTTGGAACAACAATAATAGCCTATAGCCTGCTGAAAAAAGAGAAAGCAAGAGAGAAACAAAAATACTCACACTATTTGACAATAATAACTATCAGCATAATAATACCGCTAAAAGTATTAGGAATATGGCTCATTTGGAACTGGTTGATAAAAAACAGCGCCATACCAGGAATAACCAGCTGGTACACAAAAGCAAAACCATTTACACTGATACTAACAGACCTATTACCAATAGCAGCATTTCTACTAGGCATAGGCTACAGCGAATGGCAAGAGAAAAAAGAAAAGAAAAAAAACAGCTGGATGGTAATCATCCCTAGTTTAACAATGATCGCTTCAGTGATCTTCTTAATAATAGTAGCATGGCTCCTATGGGGAACACAATATGATTTGGACAACTTCATTAGGTTATTTAGAATTGCAAATAGCATAACCATCATAGAATTAGCCTTTCTAATGGTAATGGTTGGTTATGAATTGAGCACAGATAAGAAGCTGAAAGAAACTAAAAGGGAAACAGCAGAAAGCGAAGAAAAAGAGTACAGAGCGCTTAAAGAAGTAGAAAAACAACCAGCTAAATCCTGATTGTGGAAGGAAAAAAAGAAGGTAAGAGAACTAAAAATTGGCTTTCTTCAGAGAAACTACCAGCGCAATTAACCAAAAGCAAGGTTTTGGAATAAAAAAATAGACCTAAGTTATTGGACGAAATGAGTTTTTTTGGTGAAGGGAGGGGATAAGGAAAAAAACTCAACCAAAACAGTCCTTACTAGTGGTATTTAGAAAAGAAAATGAAAATCCTACAGCATTAAAATCTAAAATTAAGGGCAAAGAAAAGACAAAAAGGAAAAAAAGAACAGAAGAACAGACCTTTTCTGGGAATGATTTGTTAAAATATTCTAAAAAACACTCTTATTACTTGGAGAGGAGATCAGCAATGAACCTAATAACTATCACTACAAAAAACAGAACCCTGAGAACTACAATAGAAGAACAATGCCAATATCCCAGGCAAATAATAAGACGCTACTGGTTAAAAATGACAGAGAACAAGATCAAGCCGCTACTATTAGTCGATAATGGCGATGGAACAAGCTATAGCATAGCACTAGAAGGAGAAGTCTATCTGAAACTAGGGGAGAAATTTTGTGAGCGTTGCGGGAAAAGAATACCACGAGAGAGCTATGAAGCAGTATGCATAGAATGCTACAACAAAGAAGCATACAAAGCCAGAAGATGCATCTTCGAAGGACCGGGAGAGCCTTATGGGAAAAAATGTAGTAAAGAAAACCCCCCGTGCGGGAACAGGGAGAACATAATAAGATGCTATGGGGAACACCTGGTCTATATCGGAAGATTTGGAACGATCATCAAAGTAGGCATAACCTCGAGAAAAAGAAGCGAAGGAAAATATTACCGGCTAATAGAACAGGGATTGGACGAAGCAATAATAATGAAGGGAGTGGCAACGTTAAAAGAAGCACTGAAAATAGAAGCTACTATTAGCGAAAAATTCGGAATAAGAACAGCCATAAGATTCGGGGAAAAAGTAGATGAAATAACAAAAATGCCGCCGGAAGAAAAAAAGAAAAGGAAACTAGACTGGCATGACTGGGCGGAAAAATTGCTGGCACTGTGGCCGGAAAAGAAAATAACCTTCCTAGACCTCGAGGGT
>DXJV01000062.1 GCA_019056785.1 Candidatus Heimdallarchaeota archaeon | reverse complement strand
GAGAGAGAAAGGATCTGCTAGAGAAGCTTTCCGAACGGTAATATTCTTGACAAAGTTTGCGCCATTATAGACATTAGCAAAAGTTGTCCATTCAAAAAAGGCTGTTTTATCTTCTGAACACTCAAATTGCAGACTTTGGGTTGCATTACCATCTTCTTTTAGTGTACCATCTCTAATTTTAACAGCTGAATTCTCAAGTGATTCAAAAACATAAGTGAAAAGAGCCAACCCTCTAGCATTTATACTAAATGGCCAATTATTTACTATAATGTCAAATTTAATCTCACTCAGTGCGTCCACAAAATGATCGGTGCCGGTAATGGCTTTATTTTCGTTATAAATAGTAAGTACAAAAAGAATTTCTGCACCATTTGCTAACCCACTGAGCTGTAATTCTACTGTTACCGAGTTGTCATCATAAGTTATACGATAGTCCCAATCATTAGCCGCCAAATCATAAGAAATCCCACCTAATTCGGCTGGGCTATCAAGGATTTCATCATCGCCAAAAAACTCCTTTATTGAAATAAACTTGATATTAAACTTTTCAGATGGTGAGGATGAGTTACTATTCCACCAAGTAAAATACGGGCTAAGGCTATTGATTTTTAGCGTCATAAAATTGGTTATAATAGTAATGTTGTCGAACCCCTCTTGAAAGGTTATCCCCTCAGGTTGGGCATCTAATAACAAGGGGAAGGAATGAATAAGAAATAGAATGATAAACGCAACACCAATTTTTTTGACTTTATGTTTAATCATGGCTTTCAACCTGGAACTTTAACTGTTATTAACCCCTCTTGCTTGGGCGCTGATATACTTATTGTTTTAAAGACTCTTTAAATAATTTTATTCAACAGTTGCCGGAAGGATTCCTAATGGTTTCAAAAGTATTACTTTAACCCATCGAATGTTAAAAATTAGAAAAAGAAAGAGGGAGGGTAAAAACCCTGCCCAATAAGCTAAGCTTGGGGATTGAAATAGAAACTAAAGGGGCCAAGATCAACGTCCAAGGTGAGATCATTAAGTGGCGTATGCAATTTCAAAGAAATACTGATAGTAAGCTCGAATGTTCCTTCTGTTGTTAGCCCTTCGGCTGGTCCTAAGAGAATTGATACATTGTGAATTCCTTCGCCATGTAATACGCCAATGTCTATCTCCTTGAGGATAGTATCATTTTTACTAATGGTAAAAATAATTGATAATTCAAGTGAGATATCGCCACTAGGATTATTTTCACCGGCTTCATTTCTCCCGTTAATACCATCAAAGCCATAGTTAATAGCACTCATTGTTTTATTGTGTAATTCTAAGTTCACATTGCCAATATTAGGACCTACTAATAGTGTGGAAAAGTCTGCAGGGGATGTACTGGTAGTTTCAAAAGTGAGCGTTCCTTCGACAACAGGAACAGTTGCACCTCCATACATTATCATTGGGACAAGGAAAATGGAAGCTGCAACCACGCCAATAACAACAATTGGTAGGATTATTGCGAGTTTCTTGTTCATTATTAATACCTCATAATTTTCTTTTAAGTAGCTATTGAGACAAAGTGAATTTTAAACAGTTAGAGACAATGGTTGCTTAAACGATTCCAGAAGGTTTCCAAAAGCAAAAACAAACGCTTTCTACAACAAAGAATGACACGAATTAACAGTTGAGGGGCAAAAGGTTCAAGAACCAAAAGTGTCTCTTCTATTAAAACGGTTGTTTTGTTTCTTTTTTAGGATAATTTTATAGTTGCAAGAGTCTATCTTTTTTGGGGTAAGAATACTGTTGCAAGAAGAAATTATTAATCGGGTTGATCTCGAGCGGCTCTATCAGCATAGCTTAGCAATAGAAGGTATAAGACATTTTCAAGTCAATCCTGAGAAATTGGCGGAAACAGCAGACTATATTAGGAAGGAATTAAAAGCCTACGGTCTGCAGGTTCAAGAACAAGTCTTTACTTTTGATGGCATTCCTCACGAATTCAAAAATGTAGAGGGCATCCTTGGCGATGAGAAAAAGCCGGCATTACTCATCACCAGCCATTACGATACTGTCCAAAATAGTCCGGGAGCAAATGATAATGGTTCAGGCGTGGTTGCCATGCTCGAAGTTGCCAGAATCCTTGCAAGACAAAAAATGGACAATTTTTGTTTGCGATTTGTTAGTTTCACACAGGAGGAAACCCACCCGATCTTTTATTCCCGTCTTTTCAAGAAGCGATTAGAATTGGGTTTAGTAGACAAAAAAGACAGGTATTTGCGGTTCCACACCCAACAACTCGTTAAAAACTTTCTAAAGCAATTTTGGCGGTTGACTTCCACCGGAAAAAGCTATACAGAGGGGGCTAAACTCACTTTTGAAAAATTCAAGGATGATTTGGACGAGCGAGAGCAAGCCTATTTCAGCTATCTCTTGGAGCTCTTGCAGGAATTGAAGAATCCTACTGATTGGATTGGCAGAACAGCTCTCGTTGGCAGTACAAAGTATGTAGAAAAGGCAATGAAAGAAAAACGCAACATTCTTGGAGTAATTAATCTTGAGACTATTGGTTATACCTCTTCAAGAAAACACTCACAGCTTATCCCTTCAATAATTTTCAAGTTTTTCCCAAAATACCGGGCCAATCTGCGACAAGAGATTGGGAATTTTATTGGGATAATTAGCGATAAACAATCGCATGCCCTGGCAAAATTCTTCTGCCAGCAATGTAAAAAGGCAAATATAAAACTTCCCTATGTTAACTATTGTTTGCCGTATAATTTCGAGACTCTTGCAGTGAAGGTCAGGGATTCATTGCGTTCTGATCATGCTCCTTTTCTTAAATATGGTATCCCAGCAATAATGGTAACCGACACAGCGAATTTTCGCTATCCTTTTTATCATACTGAAGCAGATACAATTGATAAATTAGACTTTCATTTTATTCGAAAAGTTTGCCAAGCGACTCTAGTTCTGCGGTGCTGTTTGAGAAGTTTCTTTCCAAAAAAGCAGAGAGAAAAACCACTCCTTGAAAATTTTTAAACAGTCTTCTTTTGGGAACAAATTTAGCTGTAAAGTATAATCTTAGTCATCCCAATTACTCTCGCCTTTTGAGAATTCTTCACTTAAAATGGCACGAATCTTTTCAATATCATTATGCAATTCCTTAGGGATCGGTTTCCCATTAATAAAAGCCATTGGTATTTTGATTGTTTTATTAATGGTTTTTTTGAATCCTCTAGTAGTTGGTATAGAACAAGCTGTTCCGGCATAATAAATATCAAGTTTTAATTTGGGATTTTCTGAAACAAATTGTTTGAACATTTCTTCTAAGGCTTTACATCTTCTCGTTGGCGGTGCAGCCAATAAGAGCTCCAATCTCATTTTTTTCCTTGACAGCATTCATCACCTTTAACTTCAGTAAACAAAATTGTTAATGCCCTTTTTATTTCCTCAGATAAGCTGCTAACGGAGATCTTTTTCAACGCAGTTGTTATTGTCTGTCCGATCAATTGCTCTATCAATTCATCTTGTTCCTTTTTCTTGGCAAATAAGAAATCCCCACTAAGAACCATTTCCTTAATGATTGCACTATCTAAAGTAACTGAAAGGGTTATAATCCCACTTTTTGTCTTCATTGAAACTGTCTTCTCAAGTTTAGGTTTCTCTCGATAATTCCACTCTGCGGTTGCGTATTTTGTTTTGTAAAGTATCTCCATTAATTTCTCTTCCTCGAGTAACAACTCTTTTGTCGGAGGACTAAAATTTATCCGCAAAATTTCAGCCATTTTCTGAATAAGCACATGATAAACATCTTTAATTGAAATATCTCTCTGAAGTGCGTCAGAAAAATTGATTACTCGTTCTTTAACATTCGTAAACTCTTTGTCTATAAATTTTAATTTTGATGGTCTTAGAGTATTTGCCAGTCTGTCGATGTTTGTTTTCACAAGAAAAGTCCCACTATGAACAAAAGCATCATTTAATTCAAGTTGTGCAGAGCCATAGACTTTCCGATTATTGATAGTAACATCATTCACACCGGAATAATCTGCTTTTAGGCCAAATGTTCCAATGGTTTCAATTATTACGCGCCCAAAGAGCGAGTAAAGTTTTTTTGTGTCCTTAATTCCTAAATGTTGCAAAAAGCTTTTGGTTCGAAAGAAAAACGAATAACAGAAACTTCCCTCATCTTGATAAACCGCTCCCCCAGGATTAGGCCTTCGAACAATTGGAATTTGTTCTCGTTGACAATACGCAAGATCAACATCCTCTTCTAGGTATTGATTAACACCAATCCATACTGAAGGATAAAATCTCCTAATTCGCAAAGTGGCAGGACTAACACCGTCCGCTACTTGTCGCAAAATGCCCTCTTCTACAGCAAAATGTTTGTAAGGATCGCGAAAATCGTCAATTAATAATCGTGCCTGGAAAAAATTATTTTGATTAGTAATAATTACAATCCTCCTTCTTGCAACCTTCCATATCTTTGAACTCACATTTCCAGACTGGCTCAGAAAAATGAATCATCTCTTTCTCATTCAGAAATTTCAAGGCAGATTGAATACTCGAGTAGACACTTTCTTTGCAACAACGAGGTCCACCTCTTTTTGCCAAATCAATGAGTGAGCGACCTGTTGCTTCAATGGTCAGAGAACGCTCGCTATTTGATAGATATGTTGCTCGAGTAATTATCGAGATTGCTATTCCAACTCCAACAGCTGCTCCGCAATCGCCTCTCGATCCGCAAATACCATAAGGCATTTCTTTTGCACGTCGTATAGCAATTTTATTCCTTCGCGTATCAATTGTAATTTGGCCCGCATTTTTTAATGCAGTAATAATTACCGGTGCAACAATTAGATGATGCTCTTTGCCATGCTCCCGAAAGGTGGGATGATGCATGATCAAGTTTGCCAGTTCAAAAGGATCCTTGCTTTTAGTATTATTGCATACTCGTAAAGTTATTTCTTCAGGTTCAGCAAGACGGCAGGCCTCACATACAAAGTGCTTATTTGGGTATAGCCATTCAGCGTGCTCAACTTTCCCGCAATAGGTACAAGCTACGTTACTATTATTTTCTTGTAGTTCTTCATGGCAGATGGGACATTGAAATTTCAAGGAGATCACTGAGCTTCTTCTATCTTTTTTGATTGTAGCCTGGATAAATGTTCATACATCTTGAAATATCTTATTTTAATGGTATATGATAAATTAAAGCATAGATTACTGCAGAAAGGATACTAAATATAAAGAATACTGCAGAATAAATAATTACTCCTTTCCATTTGAAATATTTCGAATTTGGTACCATAGATACGAAATCATAGGGTTGGCCCATCATAAATGAGAGTGCAGTAGCACCATCCATTCCTTTTAAGAGTAATGATTTTGTCATAGCAATTTCGACTAGCGTTGGGGTGTAAAGTGGTCCTCCCAAGAGAGCAGCAATTACAATCCCACGAATGCCGGTAAAATAATCAGTGATCCATTTATCAGGGACATAAGCGATTAAATAGCTCACTGCAACAAGCCCAATTATTAATCGTGGAAGAACGGTTTTTACTAACTTCCAGCTGAAAGTATAAGCATTTTCAGTTCTATCATGAATTGTTTTTTTAATTTCCAACCGTTTAATTGTCGTACCACCTTCTTCGCTTGTAGCAGGAGCACGTATTTCAAATTGGTTTTGTAACTCCTTTGTAAATCTGAATTGATCGAAAATAATCCCACTAACCACTGCAGCAACAAGCGACCAACCAAGCCGCCAAAGACCCAGATTCCAACCAATATATTCTCCAGTCATCATTATTGTGATAAAATTCGCCGCGGGAGCCATTAAAAAGAATGTCATAGCAACACCAAGACTAGCCCCTGAAGCTAAAATGCCAACATAAATAGGAATAACAGAACAGCTGCAAGTAATGAAAAAAGGAGCAAGAACTGCTGCAAGAAGATAATGATAAAACTTCCCACCACCAAGGCGTTTTTTAATCACTTTATTCGGGATAAATTCATAAATTATTCCGGCAAGAAGAAAAGCTATAAGAAGAGAATTCCAAGCATGGCGAAAATAATCAACAATATAAATTGCTGGAATATAATACCAGGCATACTGGCTGTAATCTGTAACCTCCTCTGGTGGTGGAGTACGGAACATCTGAACCTTGCTATAAATAAAATACGCTACAACTGCAGCTAGAAATACAAAGTAAAAAACAGTGTAAATTTTCTTTTTACGCTCTTGATTGAAAAATCGTTGGAAACGTTCCTTCAAGCGTATATGTTCTTGTTCCTTCTCCTCTTTAATAGTTTCAAAAGCGTTATTTTCAAGATCTTTTTTATCTTGGAGTTGGGGAGTTATTGCTACCTCGTTCATGAAGGATTCCTCGAAATTACTGCTCCTTTTATCATCTTAAAAGCTGCTTTAATGCACGTTCTATCATTGCCTCTGTTGGCACACCACCCTCATGTACAATTACATTATTTAGAATTAATGTGGGTGATAACAACGCTCCAAACTTTTGTATTGATTCAGGAGTTGTTACATTGATATGCTCAATAGTATATTCCACTTCGTTGAACTTCTCACTAATAACTTTCTTCAATCGTGTTTCAGTTAATTTGCAATTAGTACAAAAGGTATCCGAACCACTAGCAATTATTACATTTAGTTTAGTCATATTTCATCTATCCTTTTTTTAAATCGCTATTTTTTAATCAATAAAAGTTTGAATGGCTTTTAAAAAAATCATTCTATTTAAATTTTTTTCGAATTACTCCAAATTTTTTATAAAGGCTGGAGTAATATCTAACTTATGTCATCAAAAATCAATAACTGGTTAGAGTTAATAAATAAGAAAAAGTCAAAAAAAGAGTACATCAAAGAATTGAAAGAAAAAGTTCAAGCAATTAAGAAAGAAGAGGAATTTAAAAAGGATTTAACATATTTTACTGCTTTAGGAAATGAACTCCGATTGGTAATCTTGAAACTCTTGGAATCTGAATCACTCTGTACATGTGTTTTAGCTGAAACTTTTGGCATGAGCGAGAGCTCCATCTCTCATCATTTGAGGATCTTAGAGAATGCTGGTTTAATTATTGGTTCAAAAAAAGGCCTATATATTGCATATTATACAAAAAGCAATTTAATTGCTGAACTGAGTGAAAAAGAATGAGTAAAGAAGATTAAATAGCTTTCAATCCACTTTTTTAGTTGAATTTCAGAAATTCAGAATATTTAAAAGAAAAATTAGACAATTTTTACTTGTTAAAAAATCCCAAGGATTTAGAATACATCTTTATAACTGGCGAAGAAAATGACAAAGATATAATTATTTTCAGTTGCTCTTTTTGGTTTGTTGCTGATAAGCGTTTTTCCTGTAAAGGGCATCTCTCGTCCGGCATATGCCTTGACTCAAACAGATGACTTTATTGTGGAAAACGATTATACTCTAGTTTCTGAAGAAAGCTCAACAGATGGCACAATTGAAGTTTTTTACTCAAGTATGGGTTAAACCCTCTGCGAGTTATCCTCCAGGACCAAATACGCCTCCTCCCACCGGCGGATTTGGTGTCTCATATAATGCAGACAGTGATAAAGATCAGTACGATAAAGACTTTTACGATACTGTGCGCTCTTATATATCGCTTATAGATCCTAACATCAAGGACATAACCGATGAAGTTCCAAGAGCAGGGTTAGCATTACTTTATGCCCCCATACCAGGGCTTCTATACAGCCATTGCATACTTTGGTGAAAAAACAGGAGTTTATGTTATTATTGCTGAAGTGGATCTTAACAGCCTCCAGCCAAAGGGTGATGGTATGACAACGAACTCAGCCTACACCGAAGAAGATATGACAGAAATTACCGTTGTTGTCGGAGAAAAAGTAAGCAAAGAACTCCACCTCCCTGGTTTTGGAGGAATTATGGCAGTGGCAGCAATTGCAACCTTAGCAGCAATAACGTACACTATCCAAAAGAGGAAGAAACAAGCATAAAGCTTTATCACAGTCTCTCTTCTTTTTTTTCTATTCTGAAAATAACTCTAAAACAATCACAACAGCTTTTGAAATTACTTTAGGACAAATCTCAGTGAAGACATGTATATTCTTTTTATGTAATGCTTCATCACGAATGTCGAAATTTAGCAATTTGTTACATTTAATTGTATTGAATGTTCTTTTCATCCGTTTCAGAAATTCTCTAGTAAACGTTTTTGTTAGATCTTTATGTTCAGAAACATCTTTGATTCTTTGGGAGAGTAATAAACCAATCGCCAAGGTAGCACCGGTGATAGCTCCACAAACTTCTCCCTGTCCTCCCACGCCACCTCCGAGACCGGCAGCGAGGTATGGCAAGGAAGAACTAAAAAGTTGCATATGCTTTGTAATTAGTGTTAGAACTGTTTGTGCACAATTGTATTTAGTAATAAAGAGCTTATTAACTTCCTTCCTGACAGTTCTTTCCAATAAGCGTCACTCCTAAACAGTAATGTTATAGAACCAATAAATGTTTTTTCCCCGCATTTTTCATGGAAAAAAATTACACTAAAAAGTGATGAATTAATGTTTTAATGAATAATTCATTAAAATATCTATTTAATTATTCTTTAATGTGAAAAAGCATACCCCTTTTTAAATGATTAGAGAAAGATTTTTATTTTAGAGCTAATCTCGTCTATATGAAACCGGAAACAATTGAGACAGAATTGATTGTGGATGGTGAGTTACAATGGTTCCTAAAACTGTGATAATCCTTTGTGCAGGTTTTGGGACAAGGCTTCGTGAGTGGTCTATGGGATATCCTAAGCCACTGGTGAAGATTCGGGATAAACCAATCATAGATTTTATTGTAGAAAATTATCTTTGGAATGATTTTGAAAATTTTATCATCGTTCTGGGTTATAAATGGAAAGTTATTCACCGGCATTTGATCTCGCTACAGAAACGTTTACAGAAGAAGTACATCGACCGGAAGTTTAATTTTCATTATGCCATTAATCATGAGGTTCAAAGAGGAAATGGCTTCAGCTGTTTCTTAGGACTTGAAAAAGCACGAGAAGTTGGATTTTCGAATAATCTCATGCTTACAATGGGCGACCATCTGTATTCCTATAAACTAATCGAATATTTCTGGAACACAAATCGATTAAATTATAGCGACCTCTCTATAGCAACAGATAGTAAAATAGACCAACTCTATCTTGATGTTGATGAAGCAACAAAAATACTAGGCACAAAAGATGGTGTAGTGGTGAATATTGGGAAAGAATTAACAAAATATAATCGAATCGATATGGGAGTTTTTCATGTGAATCATAGCATTCATCGCTTAGCCCAAGAACTTGCAGACACAAGAGAAACCTTTGGCTGGACAAATGTTGTGAAGAGAGCAATCGAACTTCGAAAATCTGTCAAATATGTGGATATACCAATGCCAACTTGGATTGATGTAGATAACTACCATGATTATTCGTATGCAGTAGAATTATTTGACCAGATCTCCGGTGAGATGGATGTTCTTTTACATGGAACTAAATACGATTTAGACTTTCCATGAAGAATTGCTTTTTATGGTAATTCTTCACCCCTCTCCCCGTTCGTCTTTCTTCAAAAACGCAGCAAAAAGCCTCGAGGTGAAAAGATTGGCAGAAGAAAACAACCTATACGTAAAAAATACCCTCCAAGTGATAATTTATTTACCTGAAATGTCAAATGAAGAGTCAGTAAGAACAAAGAATACCTCCAATAAAAAAGTGCGAAGTCTCTATTTGGAAAGAAAGCTGGCAAAACAATCGTTAATTGAACGCCAGGTCAATCTCCTTCAAGAAGTTGGTGTTAAAGAAATTTTCCTCACATCAAAGAATGAATCACTTTTAGCCCTTGTGGAAGAAAGCATCTTAAAATCGAGGAATATACCATTTAAACAGAAAATCACATTTCACTTTTCCTCGACTAAAAGGCTACTTAATACTCCAAGCCTTTTTAACAAGGAGATAGAAAGTAATGATGGTACCACAGTACTCCTTATGGATGGGCAATGGTTATTTGATAAACGAATTATTCAATCAATTTTAGAAGAACACTCCCTGGAACATGTTAATAAGACTGAAGAAAAGAAAACGGCTTTATCTTTACTTGTAGAGGAAGACCGGCAAACTAAACGACCAGAAGACTCGAGTAAACTTAAGGTTAATTCTTATCTTCCGCTTTGTAGAGTTACAAAGCTTTTCTTGAGAAAAAGTTTCCAAAATGAAACTGAGAAAAATTCTGGCGAGATGAAAGAAGAGCAGGAACCAGTTTGGAACATTATTAAAACTCTCGCTGAAACAAATACCGCGAGCATCAAACTCTCGACCATTCCTGTCTATGTTCCCTCTATGCGACGAAATTTACCTGTCCATTATTTCAAACTCGAGACTAAGAGAGATTTATTACGGGTAAAATGGAATTTAGTGAAATTGACCCAAAAAGGCACATTAGACCTTATTGCTTGGTATTTTAACCGCCCTTTGGAGCACATGGTAACCTTTACAATTGCCAATAGCCCTTTGACGCCAAACCATATTACAATGCTTGTTAATCTCTTAGCTTTTGGTCTGGCAGCTTGCCTGTTAACTGCACCATATATACGAAATAAGCATCCGACTATCACCACAGCCCTCCCATGGATTGCCTTTGTCTTGCTAATCGCAGTAAATGTCTTGGACGGAGTCGATGGCAAATTGGCTCGAGTAAGGGGAAGATTAACAATTAGCGGAAACATCGAACACAGTTTTGATCAGCTGTATGAACAAACTATTTATTTCGCAGCAGGATGGTATACAATTGCAATCACAAACCAACCACTGCTTCCCTGGATAATTTTCCTCATCGCCTTTCTCATTCTAGACTCCTTTAATCGTCACGTTTCAATGCAATATCATTTAGTTGTGGGGCTCTCCTTAGCAGATAGCAGCAAATTTGACCGGCTGTTTCGAAGATTTGATGGTAGAAGAAACATCTACACCCTCCACATTCTAGTGCTGTTTATACTACAAGCCAAGTACTTTTTGACTGTAACCTTCTTTGCTCATGCTCTTCTCACTGCACTGGTTTATAGCTCAAGCGCTATCTACCATATGCGAAAAGCAGATCAAGGAATCTTTCCTGAACGAATAATAAGCAAAAAAACAAAATGAAAAGAATAGACAAAAACCCGTCAAAATCTTCTTTTCTTTTTTTTAAAAAAAATTAGTCATCTGCTTTCTCGAATGTTAATACAAGAGAATTGATACAATATCTTAGACCTGTTTTCTCCGGAGGGCCATCATTAAAAACATGGCCAAGATGGCTACCACAACATTTACAAAGAACTTCTATCTGAACCATGCCATGCGAGCGGTCGATCCTTTCTTCGATGTTTTCACGAGAGAGAGCGTCAAAAAAGCTTGGCCAACCACAACCCGAAGCAAATTTTGTTTCAAAGGAAAATAAAACTACGCCACAACCTTTGCACTTGTAAACTCCTTTTTCTTTATGATTCCAAAATTCACCACTAAAAAGGTGGTTCTGTGCCTTTTTCCCGTAATATATGATATTCAATTTTTGAGAGCTGCCTTTTCCATTCCATCTCGGTCTTTTTACTCATAAAAAACCACATTCCTATCTTTTTTACTAAAGAAGTTACTTGTAATTACAACAGAATAAACTCAGCTATGATTCTTTTCATTAATCATTTTTCTTGTAAGTAAAAAAAATTTATAAGAGCATTCTTAGAACAATGCTCAAATGACCAGAAAAAAACTACTTTCAAACATAAATCATTGCTTTGGTTGGGGGTTATTTCTCCTTTTTTTAACCTATTTTAACTGGTCATTAGCTTTGTTAATTCAAAATTACAACCTTCTTGGCATTAAAGGATTTATTTTGAATATTTTCGCACTCTTTTTCGAGGTTTTTGGTCCTTTTTATGCGATTTATTTTATGGTCCAATTGTTAGATGGATTGTTGGATATTGGAAAAGTAGAATATCAACTTGAGCCACTCAAAACCTATCCACAAGTTGATGTAGTAATACCAATTCACAATGTTAATCCGGTCATTTTAGAAGAAACTTTACAGGGCTTTCAAGCAGTCACTTATCCAAACTTCAAGCTCTGGGTAGCAGATGATAGCACAGAAAAATCATTGGCAAAAAAATGTCAAGCAATCACAGAAAAATACAACTATCAATATTTCTTTCAACAAAACCAGAACTTCAAAGCAGGAATGTTAAATCTCATCTTACCAACATTAAAAGGAAAATATGTTGCACTGTTCGATGTCGATCATCTTCCAACAGCTGAAATTCTAACTAAATTTGTGTCTATTCTCGAACACCATTCTGAATTTGCTTTTGTTCAAGCAATGTATTCCTTTAGAAATGTACAAAACCCCGTACAAGTATGGCAAGCAATGTCACAATATCAATTCTTCCTAGCAGAAGCAGGAAAAAGACGGCTCGGGACAGTACTCTTCTGTGGAACAACGGCTTGTTTTAGGAGGGAATTCAGTTATCCATTACCAGAAGGAAAATTGCTCGAGGATTTTGAACATACAATTACTCTCGCTGGAAAAGGTTTGAAAGGCTATTGGTTAAATGAATTTGGGGCTCATTCTCTCCTTCCCGAGTCTTTTGATCACATGATGTCACAAATGTTCCGTTGGACGAAGGGACAAACAGCAGCGGCTATTTATAATCCCAGAAAATTATTTGGTCGTGGAAAATCTGTTAGAAAAACTTTTGACTTTTTAATTACTTCGACCCTCGTTTTCGTGGTAGCAACAATGTACATTACAGCGTTCTTTTATGCCCTTCTCTATTTATGTAAAGTGCCTGTCATTCGAGCTGTAAACCTTGATCAGTTTGCAGCATTAACTTTAACATTAATTATATGGGTAATCTATGGAATAATCTTCACCATAACTACATATTACACGAAAAAAATTTGCAAGTTCAAACTCACATTCTGGCATGTTATTTTTTATATGGTAATTGGAGGGTTAACAACTCCTTTTCTTTTACTGCCGACTAGTCTAGGATTATTAGGGCAGAATAAACTGAAGAAAGGAAAAATTGCTTGGAATAAGAAAATCCCCTTATTTACTATAGCGTTTATAATTACAGTTATTGGATTAATCTTTTTAGGACTAACAATAATTTCTGTAATAGATTTTTTGGGAATAATAACATGGTACCCAGTGAAGAACTTCTTTTTCAGTATTTTTGGGGTTATAGCTCCATTATTATTAGGAGCACTGCCTTTTATAACCGTCGCTAAACGACTGTGCAAGAAAAGCCACTACTACAACAATGAAAACATCTATCACTGATTAATCAAAAGCGAATTATTACACTGGTTTATTATAATGAGATAAAAACAATTATCATTAAAATTACTAAACCTATTATTGTCCAAATTATTATGTGGCGTAATTTTACTTTTAGCGTTTTTCTTTGTTCCATATTATCTATTTCTTCTAATTCATTGGCTAATTCTTCTGGATCAATTACATCTATATTCTTATAATATTCCCACGCCCCGGAAGTGAGTCTATATTTTATTGCTGCTTGTTTAAAAACGCTTGTTGCTTGGGAGGTTTTTCCTTTATTTGATTGTTTTTCAATCAAGCCATTGGAAATCCCAAATTTAAGCAATTGGAAAATTTCTTCCTTGGCGAAATTTTCTGAAAATCTCTCATTAACTTTTTTTTGAATTGATTCTAGCGAATGATAATTTGGAAAAAAAGGGTAAATTACAGCCATTATTTTTAAGAGGTCGTGATCAAATGGAATCTTACTCATTATGTAATCAATATTATACATTATTCTCAAAAAAACTAAATTTATTTTACTATTTATACTTTTTTTAAAAAAATAGTTTAAAAAATATGTTAGGAGATTTTTTAGCTATCAGATTAACTAAACTAAAAATAAAAATTATTTAATTAACATTGTCTTGAAGCGCTTTTAGCT
Source organism: Candidatus Heimdallarchaeota archaeon (assembly GCA_019056785.1). GTDB lineage: Archaea > Asgardarchaeota > Heimdallarchaeia > JABLTI01 > JABLTI01 > JABLTI01. The sequence goes on along the minus strand of DXJV01000062.1, from coordinate 59,461 downwards.
TTGAAAGACAACGCTTTGCTTCTTCTTTCTTCCCTAGTGTTTGATAACAGATCGCTAAAAATTCCCAGGCCTTACTTACACTTTCGTTCTTTTGAACAATTTTTTCAAAAAGCTCAATGGCTTCATTCAGCTTTCCGGTGTTGCCATAACTCATTCCTAAAAAGAACATTATTTCTAAATTCTCGGGATGTTGTTGTAGCAATTTTTCTAATATTTGTACAGCCTTAATGTTTTGGTTATTTTGGATATAAAGCTTACTTAAAGTATAAAGTGCATCTTGAAATTCAGGTGCTTGGGTGACAGTCCGTTCGAGAAGAGCAATACCCTCATCGATTTTCCCCTCATTAACAAATATCTGTGCTAAACTAGTTAGGCTATGAATATGCTGAGGCATTTGAGCAAGAACTTGTTCATAGTAATCTTTTGCTTTTGAGATATCCTGTTTTGCAAGAGCAATATCTCCAAGTAAGCTCAGAGCATCAATATTCTTTTTATTAATTTTCAGGATTTGTTCCAAGAGTTCTTGCGTTTTTTCTAAATCTTTCATGGACATGTAAATCTTCGCTAGTTTGGTTAAAACAATGTCATTTTTTGGCTTTTGCAAGCGAACATGCTCCAAATGGTATATGGCTTTCTCAAGATTTCCTTTACGCATATGGAGCTCCCCAAGATTGACTTCGGCTTCAATATAGTCAGGCTTGAGCCTAAGAGCATTTTCAAAATTACTCAAAGCAGAAGAATAATTCCCTTGCAAGGCATAAACTAATCCTCGATTCCGCCAAGTATTCGCATCATCTGGAACCGTCTCAAGAATTTTACTAAAATTTGCAATAGCTTTGTCATATTCACCTTTTTCAGCAAAAGCCACAGCTTTTTTGTGTAACTTACGGAGCTTAGCGTTAGCTATAATTGCTCCAAAAAGACCAAAAGAACTCATAAAGATTCAACTTGTAAATCTAATAACAACCATCCTACTTAAATCTGTTTAAAAAGAAAAATTAAATTAACTAACTTTTCACTGGCTTTCATTTTATGTCTTTTTATTGCTATTGCTCCTTAATAACTAAATGAGTATTTTGAAGAATTATTAAAGAGAAGGTACTTATAGGATGCAACTTGAAATCCAGAGAAAATCAAAAGAAGAATGAACGAATACAAGAAATAGAAACAATAACCCTAGAAATTCAAGGTATAACTTGCTCTTCTTGTGTTACACATATTAAAAACGCTTTAGAAGCTATGGAAGGAGTACTTGCAATTAATATTCCGGGTTGGCAAAAAGGCACAGGCATTATCCAAACAACTCGAGAAGTAAATAATGGGGACATTAAAAAGGCAATTGCCAAAGTGGGATACCAAGCCAAAATTACCGCACGGGAAAAAATTACTCCACAAAAAAAACAATTTGCATCCCTGAAATTTTTTGACTATGAACTTGTGGTTATTGGCACAAGTGGAACCGGTATGGCTTGCGGCAATAAAAGGTGCAGAGCTGGGTTTTCGCGTTGCTATAATTGAAAAAGGAATTATCGGAGGAACGTGTGTCAATATAGGTTGCATTCCTTCAAAAACTCTTATTAAAATGGCAAAAACTAAATGCATTTTTGAAAAGCAACCTTTCTCGGCTATTACTGCAAAGAGTATCTCGTTTTCATGGCCAAAAGTACTCCAACAAAAAGATAACTTAGTGAATAAATTACGAAAGAGCAAATATAAAGAAGTGATTACCTCAAACGAAAATATCATACTCCTTCGCGGCACAGCAAACTTCATTGACAAACAAACAATCGCTGTTGCCGGGAGAAAAATCACAGCAGAAAATGCTTTAACAAACAGCAACAAAGTGTTAGACCTCACTGTCCTTCCCCAAGTAATTTTTACAGAACCACAAGTAGCAACAATAGGAGTAACAGAATAGAAAGCACTAGAACAAGGTATGAGTATTGAAACAACAACCTTACCAATGGAATATGTTCCACAAGCATTAGCAGCACATAATACAAAAGGGTTCATCAAACTCTTGCGGGAGAAAGACTCGGGAAAATTGGTTGGAGCTCATATTCTCGCGGAAAATGCCGGAGAATTAATTAGCCTGGCAACAATCCTCATTGCTCACAGTAAAAAAAAGTCCATCCCCACAGAAGAAATTGCAGAAGAGTTCTTCCCTTATTTAACACAAATGGAAGGATTAAAACTTGCGTTGCTCACCTTCTCTAAAGATCTTGCGAAACTTTCCTACTGTGCAACATAAAAGGTTATTAACCAAACAAAATAAAAAATACGAAATCAGATTGCCTGATAATCACTTATAAGAATAAAGATAAAGTAAAAACAAAATCAAAGTTTACTTTATAAGGAAAGCAATTAAAAAACGAGAACTGACTAAAGTAGCACATGGAGAACGAAGATGACTGCTAACAGTAAAACATACATTGTTAATAGCAAAGGCCAACCATGCCCCATTCCATTGGTAGCAACACGCAATGCAATCCGGAAAGCTTCGCCAGGAGACATCATCGAAGTTCATGGTGACCATCCTCCCTCTAAAAAAGAAATCCCTATGGCCGTCAAAGCCTTAAAACTCGAATTGTTGAGTGTAGAAGAGAAAGGGAATGAATGGATCATTCGCATTCGAATCCCTCTTAAAAAAGAGGGGTGAGATTTAAACCCTTCCTGAGCTATCCACCTCTTATTAGCTCATCGCAATTTTTCAGTGATCATTTTTTTGTTTCAAAAGTTCCTTACAGACAGGACACGAATCCTTTTCGGTTAACCATTCTAACAAATGCTCTTTATGGAAGAGTGAACCACAAAGTGGACATTGCAGGATTTCTTTATCTTTTCTTAGCCGGATTTTACAAATCATGCAAATTTCGCCCTCTTCTAGCACACCTTCAAAAACAGTGGGGGTTAAAGAAGCGAGTTCTTCAGCAGATAACTCAGCTTTGCGTTGTTTGGCTCTTTGTGTAGCAGTTTTTATTCGTTGAATATATTTCTGAAAATCGATTTTGTTCTCTCTCCTTGCTCGAGCTTCTGCGCGATTTTTCATAATGATTTTACTGATCCAAAACGAGAATATTAAAAGAATAATAATTGCAACCGCTACTGCTTCCAGTGTAGTATACATCAGCGCCATCTTTCGTAAAAATTGCCAATCAAGATTCTCTGAAACAACAGTTCCATTTATCTCAGAAATAACCAAGGAATTATCCACAGTCTTGGAATAGAAAGCAAAAGTAAAATTATGGAGTGGAAGATAATAATTACCAGAAGACCATTTCCTTGTTTTTGTGACCTGTATATCACTGTCCCAAAAAGAGCAGCTAAGCGTCTTGGCTGTTTTCTGAATTTTGAAAATAAAAGAACCGTTTATGGGAGAAGACAAGTGAAAATATTTCACACGTTCCAAAACTTTGACAGTTTGCATACGGATGCTATTATAAGTTTGATCAATTGATAAAAATTCGGTCGGGATGTTTTCCCCTTTATTATTATACTTTGACTCTAAGGAAATAATGAATCTAGTAATTCCCGTTTCATTTGGAAAATAATAATCAATTTTAAATTGGACCGTGAAGGTGCTGCAGTTACCCACAAGCGACTCGAGACTGAGCAAGTATTTCTCCGGAGAAAACCAATTAACAGGAGGGCCGGCATAGAACGAAGGGATATCTCCACCTTGGAAATAAATTTGTGAAATGGAATTTATACTGGTAATTTTATCATTATCAAAAATTAAATTAAAATTTGTGAAATTACCGATTGGAACTTCCAATGGTTCCTCTTCTAAAAGTAAGGCACTATTCTTCCCCAAAGCATCATATAAACTAAAATTGTAAATAATAATGAAAAGAACAAGAATATTCAAAACTTTTTTCCTAAGCTTTAGCATGTCAACATCACTCTCAAACACTCCGGTTAATTAGTAAAACAACAAAGATTTATTTAAATCTATATAAATGCTGAAAACCAACTTCAAAAGATCGAGTCTTCCACAGAAACTCCACTCTCATTTATTCTAATTCAAATTTAAGACTCTGAAGTTTCATTTCTTCAAAAGATTAGTTTTTAATGGGATTTATTCATATCTTAAAAAGGCAGATGTTATAATGTGTGAAACCAATCATGGTTAATATCGGAGCCAAAAAAACAGTAAGAGACAATCGTTTAGGAGCAACTTGTCTGCCACTACTTCCGGAAGCAAATAAAGCCATGCGAAACGTTTCTCTTGACGAAGTTATTACATTAAAAGCCCCCCTTAGCCAAAAATTAGACTTTCAGAAGTTGGCAGGAGTTGGAGAATTGACAATTAGCTTGGAGACAATTAAAGCAAATAATCCACTTGTTGGACACCAATTAGTTGACTTTAAGGGACTTCAGGAAAAAACATTCACTAAAGACATGATTTTGGAAATTATAATGCTAAAAAAAGAAGATTTAAGCGAAAAGGTAATAACTGAATGCTGTTCTGTAGGGGTCTATGCCTAAGATCGAAGGAATCACCCTGCATACTGTTCAAAGATAATGAATGAGATGATGAAAAAATGGCAAATGAATTAATTTATTTAGACAATTCAGCAAGCACACGCCTTGATGAACGAGTATTAGAAGCAATGAAACAGTATTATTTTGATACCTATGCTGTGGCTACCTCGGAATTCGCTTATACCTTAGGCATAGAAGCACGAGAAGCGTTAGATGATTCAAGAGAAAAAATTGCAAAAAAACTCGAAGCAACAGCAGAAGAAATTGTCTTCACCTCAGGGAGCACGGAGTCCAGTAATCTGGCAATAAAAGGCGTGCTCCGGGCAAATAAGAAAAAAGGCAAACATATTATTGTTTCAACTATTGAAGACTTTCCGGTCCTTAATTCTGCGAAGGCATTAGAACGCGAGGGATATAAGGCGACCTATCTGCCTGTTGATGGTGAGGGGTTCATTGATCTGGAAGCATTACAAAATGCGATCACTCCTGAAACGGTGCTAATTTCTATCCAACACGCTAATCAAGAAATTGGAACCCTGCAAAATATACAAGCTATCGCAGAGATTAGTCAAGAGAAAAAAGTCTTGTTCCATTCAGATGCCACACACACTTTTGGCCGAGTGGCGATTAATATTGAAAAACTCCCCGTCGATCTTTTAACTCTCTCGGCTCATACCATCCACGGACCCCGGGGAATTGGAGCCCTCTTTGTGCGGAAAAACACTCCCATTAAAAAACACTTAGATGGTGGCTTTCAAGAATTCAACCTTCGTCCAGGTGTTGAGAATATACCAGGTGCAGTTGGCTTCGCAAAAGCAGTAGAATTGATAACTGCAGAAGAAAATGAACGGTTAAAACAACTTCGAGATAGATTGATTGACAAAGTCTTTAAACAAGTGCCGGATGTCACACTCAATGGCCACCGAACGAAGCGAACGCCACAAAATGCCAATATTACATTCCATTTCGTAGAAGGAGAATCAATAACTTTACACCTTGATATGCATGGCATTGCTGTAAGCACCGGCTCAGCTTGCTTCAGTAAATCCCTAGAGGCAAGTCATGTGATTATGGGCATTGGTGGCGACCATGAACGAGCCCATGGGTCAATTAGATTCACTTTCGGACGATTTAATAAGCAAAAAGAAGTAGATAAAGTAGTAGAAATTATATCAGAAATAGTAAAAAATTTAAGAGAAATAAGTCCGCTTAGCAACAAATAGGAGGAATGAGTAAGATAAAACTACCTTACACCAAAAAAGTTTTAGAGCATTTCAAAAACCCTAGAAACGTTGGGGAAATTGAGAACCCCGATGGAAAGGCCATAGAAGGAAGCCCTGCATGTGGTGATATGGTCCAACTGACTTTAAAAGTCGATGAGAAAACAAAACGAATCACGGACATTAAATTCAAAAGCTATGGCTGCGCGTCTAATATCGCTACCGGTTCGATAATTACAGAAATGGCAAAAGGCAAAACAATAGATGAAGCCAAGAAAATTTCCTGGAAATCTGCCTCAGAAGAATTAGGCGGTCTTCCAGCAGTGAAAGCACATTGTTCTGTTTTAGCGGTCTCCTCATTACGAGAAGCAATACGAAACTATGAAGAACGCCACGGCATCATTCACGAGGTCGAACCGACAACGGAAGAAGTCGTAAAACGGCGATTACGGCATGTAATGAATCCCTTAACAGGTCTTGATGTTATTCGAACAAACCTTATCTCGAATATCTCAATTAAAAATGGCAGTGATGGGAAAATTATCGAAATAACGGTCGACTTGCCTGAAGATCATCAATTTGCTAATAATGTCAAAAAAGAGATACAAGAGAAAATTGAGCATCGAAAAGATGTGAAAAAGGTCATTGTGAAATTTTTGAATAATTAACCGCATCCATTTACGAACATTCCTCCTGATAAAGAAAAAATGGCTGATTGGGCGAATATAAACAACTGAGGAGAAGTAATGACCAAATACCAGATCGTAATTAAAAGAGCAGAGTGTATTCAATGCGGCAACTGCTGGAATGTTGACCCAAGTCATTTCGAATCCGACAATAATGGCATTTCACAAGTAATTAATGGCGAAACAACCGCAGAAATATCGAAAGGAACTTTTGACGACGACAAAATTGACTTAGCAAAACAAGCAGAAGAAGAATGCCCAGTAGAGATTATTCTTGTCGTAGAAGTATAATGCTTTCTCAGAGCGATCCATTTTATAAGTCTTTTAACGAATGATTATTTTTCTTTTAACTGCTGAAGAACATTAAGTGGGAGAGCAGTTTTTTGGTGTCCATCCCTTCCGACAATAGTTTGTGCCTTTAAGAGCGAATTAAGAATGGCTTCTTCTGTAGCTTCCACAGCTGCCTGCAGTAGCTCACCAAACAATTTACTCGAGTCACGAACGATTGTTAAAGTTTTAAAGATCTCATCAGAATCATGAAGTAGTTTATTTGCTGTTGAAAAAGCAATTATTATATCACCCGAGTAATGGGCAGCCATCCCACCGGTTCGGGCTATCCCTAAGGGAATGCGTTTGGCAAGTCGTTTTAATTGTCTCGAGGTTAAGGGAGCATTAGTAGCAAGTACGACGATGATAGAACCAGCAGGAGCATTAAAATTATCATCAGTAACCGGTGGTGATAAAAGTTCAAGGAACCGATGCCCAAGAAACAGTAAATCCTTTTTCCGACCAAAGTTTGTGAGAACAAGAACGCCCAGAATGAATTGATCCTCATGAGTAGAAACAATTCTTGATGCCGTGCCTATCCCTCCTTTAAAACCAAAAGCACTCATGCCAGTGCCTGCCCCCACAGCACCCTCAGTAACAATTTGAGAAGCATTTTTAATGGCTTCAAAAACATGCGCTTTTTTCACATGCCTGCCTTGAATGTCATTTAGATAACCATCATTACATTCTGCCACAACAACATTAATAGAAGAAGTGTTAATACCAATGTCCGGATTGGTTTCGAGATGATAATCGATGAGAGCATTAGCCACCAATGGGACATTAAGAGTGTTTGTTAATGCAATGATTGACTCGAGATATCCAAGCTCCTCAATTTGCACTAACCCAATAGTTTTACCGTAGCCATTTAAAACGAATGAACTTGCCGGAACCTTTTGCCGGTAAATGTTTTCTGAATGCGGGAGGATTACAGTAACACCGGTGCGTATAGGCCCCTTACCAGGAACAAGCTTCCCCTCACCTTCGATTATGGTTGAATGCCCAACTAAAACTCCAGGAACATCAGTAATGGCATTCAAAGTTCCAGGTGGCAACAAACCAACAGAAAAACCGAGAGAGCGTAAACAAGGGCGTTGTTGAGATGGCATTTTTCTTACCTACAATAAAAGGTAGATGTTCAAAATTTTAAGCATTTGGCTTTTATAGAAGCTATTTTGATACGAGAGATTTCGCTTTATTTTCACTTAAATTTAAATACTAAAAAACCACTAGCGAAAAAAAGCTGAGATTATAGCAAAACTGCCGAGCATTAAAAAAACTCGCAAGTCCCATCAGCTATCATTAATTAACAATTTATCAGTAGGCAACTCAGAAGGAGAACTAACCTTTAGTTTATAATTAATCCAATGAGTTTGATTGATAATTAGATCAACATTTAACCGTGAAGAAACAATTGCTGAACCAAGAGTTTGTAACTGGATCACAAACCATTCGAAACTATATTTGAAATCATTTTTTGACCAGAGATAGACAAGAAGCTCATAAGTAAAAATTACGAAAACAGCCACTCCAAGAGCTTGTAATTCCTTTCCATAACCGAAGAGAGATGATTGCATGAGGTTTATGTTAGAGGAATAGATAAGATTGTATATAGCACTTAAACACCACCGGGGAAAGAGATCAAAAATTGCAAGAACATAAATTGAAAGAGAGATCATCCCCCAAAGGCGTAAATGTTTCACAATGCGGCGGTTTGCAAATTTCTCTCCTCTGCCACGGTATTCAACTAGTCCAAGTAACAAAAAAATCACCCCAAGCTGTCCTCCAAGCATGAGTAAAAAGTTTCCCAAAGCAGGACGATTGTTCCCGAGTGTGATAAAACCAGCTGTAATGAAAATCACTCCCAGCGTCATCAACCCAAAAGAAATGACACCACCCATTAAAGGTAACCGGCGATACGGCTTTGGTTGAGCTAGAGCAAGTCCTACCATTGAACCGGCAAAAGAGGTTGCAAGAAAGGGAAAAAGAGGTTCATAATCGCCTGCAAACAAAGTCATGAGCCAGCCTTTAAAAGAAGCATTACTCGCTTGGAAATGAATACTGGGCCAGTTTTGGTGGTCTCCCAAGCCTATTTCTGGGGGGAGGTATTTTAGGGGCTCCCAGGGCATGTTATCTACCCAGTGATGAACAAATGGACTGAGAATAATGATAAAAAGAGCAAGGAAAAAGTAAGTAAGCATATTCCTTCTAAATTTCTTATGACCGCCATTACGTATGAGAAAATAATGAATGATCCCATTAATAATCATCGAAAAGCCGATTATTTGCAAAGTATACATGGCAAAAAAACCACTCCACATGGGATAGAAATTAGACCAATCACCGGTACGAATAGAAAGACCAAAATAACCGGCATAACCAAAACAGTTGTCCAGGTAACCAATGAGAAGGATGCTAAAACCCGTAACTAATTGTTTTCTTAAAATGCGTTTTGGGGGGACACCATTTGCAGCTTTTTTAGTCATCGACAGAGAATTGACCACGGAAGAAATAAGCAAAAAATAGGCATTCCAACTGGCAAAAAAGCCAACAAATAACCCAATGAAAATGACAATTTTAGGAAGTGAGAAAATTTGTTCAGGGTTTTCTTTGACCCAATTATAATTATAGACATGCTCAAAAGTATGTAAGAAAGTCATAATCCAAATAGCAAGCCCTCTCTGGAAGTCAAGGGAAGCAATACGTTCCGGTTTGGGAGTTATTTTCGTTGGTTCAATCAAACTGCTTGGCCGCAACAAATGAGTGATCTCCTCTACACAAAATAATTATTTTGGAGAATATGACTTTTTCCCAAATTCTTTTGAAGAAAACAGTTCTTTTTTTAATAAATATTTCCCACATAATCAGAGTATGCTTTTCTCCAGACACTGATAGAGGTCAAATGTGAACTGCCATATAGAATTGGCAAGAAAATCAAACATAAAAAACGACTTCATACTTGATAATTAAATTGGAAAATTTATTAACTTTAGAAAGGGTTAACAGTTATGTCCCCCAAAAAAAGAGTCAAATGAGAAAAATTCTCCTGACAACTTTGATTGTTGTTTTAATTGGGAGTGGAATGACAATAGGAATTTCAGCTCAAGAAAGAACGGTGAAACTTCTTGAGTCGATGCAACCAAAACTTTTCATCTGGACAACCGCAATTGTAATTTCAAATGAAAGCACCGAACGTTCCTTACGACCTAACATTGCAATTAATACAAATAACAGCATTCATATAGTTTGGCAAGATATAACGAATCTCGGTGGGGCTGGAACAGATAATGACATTTTTTATAAATACTGGAACGCCACCTCAGCAAAATAGTCAGAAACAGTTGTGCTCTCGCCTTCAGGGACCTTTGGCTCAACTGACCCTAGAATTGCTGCAGATGAGTTGGGGAATGTTCATATAATCTGGAAAGACAAAATAAATATTCTCGGCTTGGGAAGCGATTCGGATATTTTTTATCGGTTATGGAATGGAACAACAAAAACATGGGGAGCAATTGAATTAGTTTCCTTTAACAGTACTGCTGAGGTGTATGACTGTGACTTGATAACAAAAGAGGGGAAGGTCTATGTTGCCTGGCAAGATATAACCAATTATCTTGGAAATGGCCCAGATGAGGACATCCTTTTTGCTGTAAGGTATGTAAATGGTACATGGACAGAAGCAGAAACAATTTCAACGATTAGCGATGAAACCTAGAGGTTTGCAGATTTGGCTATAGATGCGGATAATAATATCCACATTTGCTAGGGAGATGCAGGTGATTATGCAGGTGCGGGAATAGATATGGATACCTTTTATCGGTTTAACAACGGGGTTGTGGGGGACAACAGAAGTTATCTCGAGTAGTAATAGTGACTCTGAATGAGGAAAAATCGCAATTGATAGTTCCAACAATAAATTCATCGTGTGGACTGATAGCTCGAATATTTTGGGGGCAAGACTGGATGACGACATTTTCTATCGCATTTGGAATGCTACAATAAAAAGCTGGGGGAGTGTAGCTTTGTTTTCAGATCAAAGTGATGGAAATTCAAATGTCCCAACAATAATCCTCGACTCAAAAGAGATTCTTCATGCCTTCTGGTTCGACACAACCGATATTTTAAATGCGGGAACCAACCAGGATATTTTTTATCGAAGCTATAATAGTACAGCACAAGAATGGAGCAACTATCAAGTGCTCTCAAGCAGCTCTAATGACCCTTAGCGCCCGGAAGTGGCCATTGATTCAGAAGATAAAATCCACCTCATCTATTAAGATATAGAACAATTAATCTGGGAGGATCAGAAAGCGACATTGATATCTTCTATACAATTGGTCATGAAAAACTCCTGCACCATTTCTACAATTTGTTAACAAACCAACAGATATTACGTATTTCTATCTAAATGACCCTCAAAAGATTTTATCATGGACCGTATCTGACCGAAATGTAACAAAACCAAAATACGTCACCTATCACAACGGAGAAATGCTTCAAAGCGGGAATTGGGTAACAGATGAGCCCATAATATTCACTTTAGAACATCCTGAATTAGGAAACTACTCCTATCATTTCGAAGCCAGAGATGGCTGGGGAGAAGTGACAGATGATGTGCTGGTCGTTATTTTTGAAAAGCCAACAATCTTAGGAATAGTAGCAAGAAACGCCCTTATCGGCTTCGGCCTGGGAATAACAACAACAGGAACAACAATACTCATCGACTTTTTACTTAGAAAACAGAGGGAAAGAAAATGAAATTCAGAGTAACAATTCATCGAATAGTTGCATGGTGGTTAGCAGCATTTGCCTTCATGAGAATCTTCGCTGGCTATGCACACACAAGAGACTGGGCAGAAAACAGCGAACGGTGGATAAACATTCATATCATTTTCAAATGGGCGATGTTTTTATTACTGCTCTTTCACATTACCTATACCTTCCTGTATACAAGAATGAGTAAAACAATTGTTAAACAACCGAAAAAACATTGGTTAAGATTACTGCAACACATAACAAAATGCCTGATACTTGCTTTTGTCTTGTTAACATTAATTTCGGGATTTAGCTACTACAACTGGACAAGAGGTGCCCTACCAGAATGGCTCCTCGAAAAAATACACACAACCTTTGATATTGGCCTAATGCTTTTAATATTAGCCCATGTTCTCATTGGTTTCAAACTAATGCTAAAAAGAAAAAAAATAAACGTAGTATGGGTAAATATCTTTCTAATAGTAGTAGGAATGGGACTGCTGGCATTCTATATTTATCTCGAAGCGACACCACCTGCCCATTAGAGGAATTTTCCCAACCAAACTCTTTTTTAATTTCATTATCTTTTTTTCTGAAGTTTCTATTTTAGGCAAATGGTATGAGAAAAAAAGATCATAAAAAATTGTGAAGGGTTTTATAGCTTACTCTTTCAGCGAGTCCCTGATGAGAAAGCGTGGAGTTTGTTTTTCAATTCTTGAGAGGTTAACTCATAGATTTTGAGGGTAATTTTTGGCTCGTAATGCAATTGTTGATTTATTCGCAACATATATTTGTTGCTGCCGGCATTTCCAGTCTGCCATTGCTCAGCTTCAGTTTCCTTCAACAATTTTTCAAGCATTTGATACTTCATTGCCAACCCTAAGCCATTCCCACGATGTTCTTTGAGCACACCAGTATCCTCTTGAATTGCCACATGTGGTTGATATTGATTAAGCAATGTGTTTGTTAACCCAACAGGGAGCCCGGTTTTTTTCTCAACAGCGACAAAGTTCATCGATTTAAATCCTAAGAACATTGAGCGTTGGTACATTTCAAGAAAGCGCTCTACCGGCAAGCGCTCATCTTCAAAATGAAGGTCTTCTTGTGGCATATCAGCCCAAATACTCTCAAGCATCTTCACATATTCTTCTAAATCGAGATGAAACATAAAGTCCAAGTTTTCAATGTAAATTATGTCATAGCCTTTCTTACTCGCTGCTTCTCGTTGACGTTTTGCTTCAGCAGCAACTTCTCGCAGATTAAAGCGAGTGAGATCTGAAATGCTAATTATTTCAGTATAACTTTCTCGCTCTTTAAATTGCTTGATGAACCCCTCGCTTTTTGTCGAGGAGAAAGTGTTTGTTGTAAGAGTCGTTATTTGTTCCGGCACTAGTTGGGTTATTTCTTTGAGCATGGCTGTTCCAATGCCTTTTCTTCGTTCGCTCTGTTTCACATAGAGCCAAAAGTTTCCTTTGTCTAAATTATCGTATTTTACATTCCAAGAGAGATAACCATAACCCACAACCTCATTGTCGGCATTGGTAGCAATAACCCACTCTTTCTTAGAATCCGATGGTTGACTAAGGATTAATTGCCTTTTGTAAAATTCTTTTGCGGGGGGGCGAGTTTGCAGCAATTCCTGATTATTTTGTTGCAATAAGGTTAGAATTTGTGACAAATACTTTCGCGGGATTTTATGCTTTTTTCCGGAAAAAATGGCTATATTGCTCATGAATTCAAAGAGAAAGAGATTTTTCTATTAAATCTTGCCTTTAAATCAATAAAAAAAACAAAATTTAAACTAGAAAAGCTTTTATACTATGTCAAAATATCCTACTAGAAATTCTTTAACCAACGGGATGAAAAATGAGCGAAAAAAGTAAAGAAGATCAGAAACTAATGGATCTATTGATAGCGATTTTTCTTGGTAATTTAGGTGTCCACTGATTTATGAAAGGCTATACAATGTCAGGAATTTTGTGGCTTTGTACATTAGGTCTATGTGGCATTGGTACACTAATTGATATTATCTACATTGTAATGGAAAAAGAGTGGATCATGCCAAAATAAATTAACAACTTTTTTCTTTTTTTTTCTTTTTTTCTAGAAGTTTTTTGAATAAAGTTTATTTATACTACATAAGTTTAAGTCTTTGGAGGTTATTGTCAATTGATTTTAGCTGAAAAAAAAGCGCTTAATTTATCATTCAAAATTGGATTAGCAATTGGTCTTGGAGGGCTACTGTTTTATTTATTGCAAGAAATGACTCGAGCATTTTTAAGGCAAGCATATCCGGCATTAATTGTTATTGCTAATTTTCTCGGCATTTTTGCCCTGATAGCATTTATTTTATGGCTGTTTATACCCAAAATAGACGTGTTGCTTTTGAATATCGGAATCATTCTTGGTGTTGGGTATGGCTTTGTCTATGTTTTTGCACATTTCTTTGCACCAGACTATATTGGTTTGGGCTTTCTGGGCTTTTATCAAGGGTATGTTTCTAACGGACTTAATTTTATAGGAATAGTAATTCTTACGCTCTTTAGTATTGGTGTAATCGTTGTTTTTGCACTGAACTTTGGAAAGCGAAATCAATTTGGAATTTTTGAGAAATTCATTGTGCTTGTCTGGGCAATCATTTTGGGAGTCTTTACACAATTCAATTATTATTATTTCAGGAACAATGATGCTTTTAATAGCACACTTACAACTGACTTGGGAATTACTTTTCTCCCGGCACTCATTGAATTTCTCTTCTTCTTGTTTGCAGCTTTGCTTTTGATTCTCTCTTTCTTTGTCGGCATTAAAAAGAAAGTACTCGATTTGATTGTTTTGCTCTTTCTAAATGTTATCTTCTTATCGTTGGCAATAGCAACAACAAATGTAATTGCATTTGATTTGCCAATTGCAATTATTGGTAACATTCTAATTATTATCGGAGCAATAATGGTGGTAGTCTGCACCTTCTTTACCCTGCGAGAAAAATATCCGAAAAGCCTTGCAAAGAGAGCGGGGAATTAATCCTCCTCTTTTTCTTTTTTCCTTTTTTAAAAACACAAAGAAAAAAAAGATTAACAATGAGAAAAAAAGAAGAGTCATTGAGCCACAGCTCGAGTCACTCCTTTTTCTTAGCATCGAGATACTCAACAACTTTTTGTTCCAGCTTGTCTTTTGGTGCCATTATAAAAAGGCATTCCTTATCTCCTTTGGCTCTACAAGCGATTTCCTGCGCATCCAAGTCCAAACTGAAGCTTTCACTGCACCAGCCAGCAGAATAACCAGCATTCATAACACAAATGGGGGTAACAGATGTTTCACCTTTACTTAAGATAAAAGAGTCGGCTTCGAAGGATTGAGGATGAGTATAAAGCAAATAATAATCCTCATCAGGTGTAGGATGAGATTCAGGCATAATATCAACCTTTGCCCAGCCGGTGAAAGCAAAATGGATAGGACCGGTAGACAATTTTTCGATAGGATCATCTAGTCCCATAGAAAGATGGAATTTTTTTGCATCCGCCTTTCCGAGTGACTTTGCAATTTCATATAACAATTTCACAATTAGAGGATTATTTATACCACCATCCAATTCTAAGAGTGAAGCAATTGCTTGTGGAAAACCAATTCGAAGAGAAGAAGCTCGTATGAAGACATAGCGTTCACCACCAATTAGGATGCGACCATTGGTGGGATCCCATTCCATTGTTGCAAAATGTTGATTAACTTTTGTTTCGGCTTTTTGAAATTGTTCTACCAATTCTTCAGGAATAATCACCGTCTGAAGTTTTGTCGATTTCTTGTTTCCCTGTTTCTCTTTGCTCTCTCTTGGCTCCAGACTCACCATGTTTTTTTAACCTCTTTTTATTAAATGATTATAAGGGGATTTTAATTGAGCTAATTTTATTGAAAGCTCTTTTAAATCAGTTTTTGAATATTTATAAAGTAAAATCTTAAACGCTTTATCAAAATAAATTGAAAAGTCATGGGGACAAATATCCCCGGCATGAATTTCTTGAAGAAAAATGGTTGTATCTTCAAAATTGAAAGCGAAAATTTCGTTACGACTATAACAAACAGGACACGTAACAGAAACCGTGTGAATGTTTTGTTCGAGTAATTTTTGAATAGTTGCAAGAAAAGAGGGAGGAAATTCACCATATTGCTGGAAAGTATTCTCGAAAATGGCCCCTAATTTCTTTAAAAGCATCGAAAGATTGCTGGCATAACGATAAAGCCGTTTCTGCTCGGCGAGAGGAAAAAGAGCGGAAAGAGAGAAAGGCTTTTTTTTACCACGACAAGTATTGCAATCAGTTTCAAAAAAAGTGGAAAAAGCAACGAGATCTTCTTCTTGAAAAGTTAAAATGCTCTCATTTCGAGCGGGTTTGTGATATTCTTTATCCCTAAAAGAGAAGGCACCGAGCATAACTTTCAAAACAATTTTCTTAGCAGTTTTGGAGGAAACACCATAGGAATAAACAGGTTGCGGACCCTTTTTATCGTCAAATGTTCCTACACAAAGACTGATGATTTTTTCATGCCCTCCTAAAGATACTAAGCAATAAAATACCATTAAGATTAATTAGTCTTTAGGCAAAAAGGAGAAAAAAGAAAGAAGAAAAGCTGCTGGAAGCTTAACACTTACCCTTTCTTTCTAAGAAAGAAGAAAAGTAACAAAACAGCAGCAATAACGATCGTTGGAAGTATAATGCCAAGAACGATTTTTACACTTGTTCTCATAGGATGATCTTTTGGATCCAATGGGTCAGTTCCCTTCTGGATTTCCATACCATCGGAGAATCCATCGCCATCCGTGTCCCAGAGTGTGGGGTCGGTATGATAAATAGTAACTTCGTCGATATCTGTTAAACCATCGGAGTCAGAATCAATCACATCGGGCAATGAACCATAGAGCATAATTTCTTCATAGTCTGTTAAACCGTCCGCATCAGTATCAATTTTTTGTGGGTCGCTATTGTAGAATCGCTCTGTTAAGTCATCAATTAAATCGCCATCAGAATCAGGTGCGTTTGTCCCAAAAATCGTGCCACGATAGGCATAGAAAGTACTTTGTCCTGAAGCGGTCACATTTTCAAGAGAGAAACAGAGAAGACCATAGTTGGAATTGACAACAATTTCTAAGATGCCATCATTATCTAAGTCAAGAGCCAATGGAGAACTCTGAGTAAATACATTGGATTGATAAATCCCATTAATAACGCCAGAGCCATCTACGAGATAAACAAATCCAAACTGATCCACCAAAACTAAATTTAAACAAGAGTCATTATCTAAGTCGACAGCAATAGGACGCGCATTAATTGAATTGTATGTTGGCATACCCCAAAGTTCATCACCCGTGTAATTAAGGCATAAGAGGGTCAATTTAGAAGTGTAAACAATTTCTTTATAGCCATCTGAATTGAAGTCAACCACTAAGAGCGTTGCACGTTCATAGCTATTCTTAATTCCATAGACTTTTTGCCAGAGAAGCGAACCCTCCTTGTCTAAACAATAAATAGTGCCATTTTGACTTCCAACAATGATTTCAATGCTTCCGTCGTTATTAAGATCTTCAGCAATAGCTTCAGTATATGTTCCTAATTCAGAATAAAAGATCCATTCACGATTGCCGTCTGCATCTAAACAAAAGACATATCCTTCGGTTGTGCTTATGATAATTTCCAATTTGCCATCAGAATTAAGGTCTGCAAAAGAAGGTTGTGAAGCCGTTGCATAGATAAACCGGTAATTCCACAGGGTTTCGCCAGTATTAGAAAGACAAACTAGTCCTCCGTAATAATTGGTTGTTAAAATAATTTCCACTTGTTGGTCGCCATCCAAATCCACCACAGAAACACCGTTTCCAACGCCGAAATTATCAGTAGTGCTAAATTCCCAAAAGAGGGTGCCATTTGAAAAGAAGCAAAGGACACTCTTTGATTGTGTAATTAGAATCTCGAAATCGCCATCTTTATTCAAATCAGCAACGACAGGAGAATTAAAGGTAAAATCAATACTTTGATTCCAAACTACTTCACCGTTACTTCGAATACAATGAAGTCCTTCTTGAGAAGTATAAATAATCTCTTTAATACCGTCATGATCGACATCCAAGAAAATTGGTGAGCTATAGGAATTACTCATTGATTGCGTCCATTCTAAATGCAAGCCAATAACATAATCCAGTTGAGAAAGTTGATCTATAAATTCGTCCCACAGAGTGTCAGTTAGCCAATCGAGACCCACAAAAGCATCAAGATGACCAGTATAATTGGCAATTAAATCGCTAAAGTAAACGAAATTGAATGGCAAAAAGATTGAAAGACCATTAGCGTTGCCATCATAAGCCATGTGTTGGTAATTTGCGATAATGGCGTCCTGGAGAAGTGAATTAAGAGCGGATGCATTTCCAGTTACTGCCGGGAAGTTTTTCTGGAACGAGGAACTGTTTTGTAAATTCTCAAGGAAATGACTAAAATCACGATAGAAAGGATAATAGAAGTTTTGGGTTTTGTATATTTGGAAAACAATCTCATTTCCTTTATTACTGGTAAAAACATCATCAAAGGAAATACACAAGTCATTGATCACAGGAATCATAGACGCTACTACCGAAGTATTAATTGCGGAATACGTTGTTGCTATATAGTTATTTTCCCAATCTTCAGCGTAAGACTCGACGATCTGGGAAGCGAAGTCAGCTAATGTAAATGTTGTATAGGAACTGAATCGTTGCAAAACATCAGTCCAATCAACAACATAGCCATACATTACTTCCTCAGAGGCGACAATTAAATCTGTAAGGTCCCGAAATTCGTAAGCAATTTCTATCATATTCATCAAACAAGCAATCATACTAATGATGTCAATTTTCTCACCATAAGCAGTTTCACTGGCACGAATTGCTGTCTGGATTTCGTCCATTGTAAGAAAGTCATTATTGTTGCTATCATCCCAACAAAGACCATTAATACCCCCACCGTGATCCCAGAAATTAAGGAGGTAATGATCACTCGAATAGTTGGCAAAACAATAGTTCAAGAACATCGTTAAAGTCGCCGGATCACCCATATTTAGCTCGCCAAAATCAAGCAAAAGTTTTGATTGGATAGTTTCACTTTCATCCATTTTGATTTCATAGAGCCTGGTCGTGCTCCAATCGCCATTCGAAAAGTCATAATATGGATGACGATCAAAAAGAACGAGGATGTTAATCATAGGAACATATTTCAAACCAGCCTCGAGTTCGTTGAAATCCAAAATAGCTAAAGACTCGAGGTTAACGTCTCCATCGAGGTAGAACATAATTGTCATTGAAATATTTAATACAACAACCATTTGCGTGAATATGTTGTTATAAAGAAATGTTTCGTTTTCGACAGGCAAACAATAGACTGATAGATTATATTTTCCTAAGTTCACCGGATGCCAAAGGAATTGTAACGTTGCATTTGTATCTTTGTTAAGGGTGGGGTAGACTTGCGAAGCAACAATAGTACCATTAATTAGTAGTTGTAATTCTACATTAGTCTCGTTTGATAAGCCAAAGTTCGTAACAGTTGCATTGATAAGCGTGTCCGTATCAACTTTCACATTATAGAGCACTCCAAGGGTCGCTATAAGCTCATGGTCTTCTCGTCGAGTTGAAAAACGAATAGTCAAATCGTCGGTTTTGCCTTCAAGGTTGGTATAATAGTTGTAATAGTCTTCAAGAATACCGAAATTTAAGCCTATAGTATAACGATTTGGAAGTGAGTTTATGAAGTCATAATTGAAATAAATATCACCATTTTTACATAAAACGACTTCAAAAGAACCTGCAACAAGTCCACCGTAGAAACTGATATTATAATATTCGATAATTACCTTATCAGTAGTATTAAGAGCGAAAATATTATTATGGGGGTAAAGGTCAGTCCAAAACAGGGCAATAACATATTGATAGGTAGGGTCGTTAGTTGGGAAAGGTTTGGGGTAATACGAGGAAATATCTTTGCTCACAAAAGAAAGGATACCATTGCTTCCAACGTAAAGGGAAGTGAAATTTGTTCCATAGAAGGTGAAATTAAAGGGAAGCGTTATTTGTGTAATCTCATCATCACCAAGTTCTAAAACTTGACCAGACCTAGCATCAATCCAAGAATAGGGGAAACGATCATCCATAAGATAATTTTTAACTGCAAGAACAGAAACGTTCCTGCTGAGTTTATTATTCGAAACAAATGTTTCGCCACTGACCGGCACAGCATAAGCAGTAATATTTACTGAAGCAATCTGGGTTGGAGTCCAATTGTAGAGAAGTGTTTGTTGTTCTAATATAGCGACTTCCGCAAAGACCTGGCTTTGAACAAGCGTACCGTTAATATAAAGCTGCAATTCAACATTGGTTTCATTTGTTGTCCCTAAGTTTATCACTTGAGCTGAAATGGTTGTCGTTTCATCTTTGGGAACAATATTTGGAACCTCTAAAATAGCACGAAGCTCATGAGTGGGTAGAGGTTTAACAGCTTCAAGAGCATTTACTAGCCCATAACCAAAATAATCATCTCGTCCAGATTCGCCTAAATCCTCAGCAGTAAACCAGAGGTATCTTCTCACTTGCTCGGCTGACCAGTCAGGGTGTGCAGAACGTAAAAGCGCTGCTACACCGGCAACATGAGGACAAGCCATAGAGGTGCCGCTCATGTAGCCGTAGCTATCACTTTCTACACGAATGGTAGATAAAACATCCACACCTGGAGCTGTTAACTCAACTGTTGGCCCATAAGTACTGAAATAAGCCAATGTATCCGTTTTGTCCAATGCTGAAACAGAGATGGTTTCGGGATAGACTGCAGGATAGTTGTTTACTACGCTGCCATCATTTCCAGCTGCAACAACAATAACAACATCTTTACTAGCAGCATAAGCAACAGCATCTTCTAAAGTAGTAGAAGAAAAGGGGAAACCATAACTGTTCGATAAAATGTCGGCTCCGACATCTGTCGCATGAATGATTGCTTGAGCTGCGTCGTCAATTTCACCCCAGCCGTATTGGTCAAAGACCTTCTCTGTCATTACGCTAACATCAGCTACTCCTGCGATCCCAATACTGTTATTGATTGTTGCAGTAATAATACCAGCACAATGTGTTCCATGGTCGTGATCATCCATCGGATCGTTATCACCGTTTTGCCAGTCATAACCTAAAGCAACATACTGATTAACTAAGTCAGGATGATTGTAATCTATACCAGTGTCAATAACAGCAACAAGAATTTCGCTTTTATTGCCAGATTCATAACTCCAAGCTTCAAGAGCATGGATTCTCGCTGGACCCCATTGATCAGTCCAACGAGGATCATTTGGAACGCCGGATATACGAGTCACCATATCGGGTTCAATATACCTGTAAGAAGCCAAAGCTCTGCTTTCTTCAAAAAACATCTTGAGATTCTGAATGGGCACTTTAACAACAGTAGCTTTAATTTGTGGGATTTGGTCAATAACTTTAGCATTGGTTTGTTGTAACAATAAAAGATGTTGATCCGAACTAAAACCAGTCCATTTTGTCTCACCAACAATGAGAAAGACAAAGCCATTTTGGACCTTCACCAAAAAATCATTGTCCTTTTCATTGAAAAATTCTGATTCAAAGCTTTCCGTCGAAAAATCATTGGAAAGAATTTCTTTCCATGGTTTATATTCAACATTAGTATAATCATATTCTTCTGTCAAAGCAAAAAAATCACCTTTCTTCAAAGAGAGTGAAGAAGGATCATTCGTTGTAGTTAAAACATCATTTTCACTGGAAAGGTTTTTAATAGCATTTGAAAGCATCTCCTCATTTGGGTTAGCTGCTTTTACTGCAAAACTAATCCCTGGTGTTAGAGATGACATAAGGAAAATCGCTAAAAATGCTAAGGTCAAAAACCTATTAATAAATAGTGATTTTTCTGGCACTCAACTCTACTCTCCAAATTTTAAATTAATAACTAATTTGGTTTCTGAAAATATCTTATCGCTATTAGCTATTTAAACGGTTCTAAATTAATCATTTCTAAGAAACTTTAGGGAAATTATAAAAAAAGAAAAGGAAAGGAAATTAGCACTTATTTTTTCTTTCGAAAAAAGTATTTCTTTCCTAGAGAAACAAAGAGAAGAGGAAAAGTAAGTGCCGCGATAAAAAGGACAGCCGAAGACGTTGGAGTATATGGAAAGTCATACAAACTTGGAAGAATATAATTCTCATATAAATTAAAAATTGCTCCCTCGAGTTGCCAAGCAGTAGTAACGACAATCAAATTATATTTTGGGTAGACAAAAATCTCTTGTCCGTTTAAACCGGAGGCAACATAATAGTTGAGCTTCGGATAGAGCCACCAGAGATAGCCGTAATTAATAGAGCAACTTACAGTGACTTTTTTAGTGGTAGAATTTGCCACCCAAGCTGCAGGAATAATCTGTTGTTCTTCCCACGTGCCATTATTAAGATAGAGAAAGCCAAATTTCGCCAAGTCACGAGGGAGAAGCTTTAAACCAAAACCGCCAAAATAAATTCCTTGTGGGTCCATCATCCAATTATAGTCTTGAAAACCTAAAGGCTGAAAGATCTTCTCTTCTGCATATTCGAGAGCGGTTTTTCCGGTAACATTCTGAAGAATAGCCGTAAGAATATGTACTGCACCACTATTATAATTGAAAACGGTTCCAGGTTCATGTGCCATCGGAAGATCGAGAACGTATTGAAGAGGGTCATCACTTTGGGCAAATGGAATATCATTAAACACTTCATTCCACTTCAAGCCTGAAGTCATGGTTAAAAGGTGCTCAATCGTTATATTTTCTTTCCGGGCGTCCAGATTGGCAATAGTTCGATTTGGAAAGAAATCGAGCATTTTTTGGCTGACATTTAGGTACCCCTCACCAACAGCAATACCAATAAGGGCAGAGGTAAAACTTTTAGTTATCGAGTAAATTTCCTGAAGAGAACTTTCATTATTGTCAAGAAAATAACGTTCATACACCAGATAATCGTGACGGATAATTAAAAGCGACTTTAAAAGAATGGAACTCTCATTAATATAGGCATCCATATCAGCCAATTTACTCGAGGAGATATTTACTTCCGCCGGCGGTTTTGTCATCCAGCCGTTAGTTGGCCAATAATCAGGTGAGCCATTAACAATTACTGTTTCCGGGAGAGTAGCATATATACTAAAGAAGAGAATGGCTGTTAGAATAATAATAGTAAAGATTGGTTGCCGTTGAGATAATTTCATGAAATGTAAATAAGCACAAATACTTTTTTAACTTTCTATTAATCGTAGTTTCTTGTTGCTTACCAAACAAACATTCTCTCACAATTAACTATTTTATAAAAAAACAAATACCGTGTCTTTATAAAAAAGCCCAAAAAAAGGGCTAAAAAGAGTTGGTTGGAGAAATATAGGGGGGTTGCTATTAGAAAATAGTAAACTAATAACAAACCCCCTCAACGTACGGAATATTGAGTTTTTGTGGCAGTGGTTTCTTTCTCGAGTTCGAGAAGCGCAACGATTTTTCCCCATATGGTTACAAGCTCATCAGCGATGGGATTCGGCGGCATTTCGAAAATGCTTTTACCAGCAATAATACTATTTGGTACAATCTCATTGAACGGGATTTTACCTGCAAGAGGAATATTATTCTCCTTGCAAAATTGTTCTATTTGATTGCTGTTTTCAAGGTTCAAATCATATTTATTTATACAAACCATTGCCTTGGTGTTGAAATGCTGAGCAACAGCCAAAACTCGTTCCAAATCATGAATCCCACTTAGAGTGGGTTCAACAACAATAAGTGCCAAATCAACGCCTGTAAGAGAGGCGATCACTGGGCAGCCAATGCCAGGAGAGCCATCAATTACTATAAGCTCCTTCTCCTCTTTTTCAGCCACCTCACGTGCTTGTTTACGAATTTCATCGACAATGCGACCTGAACTTCCTTCACCAATAGTCATTTCTGCATGGACAAAGGGGCCGAAGCGAGTGGTTGATTGGAAAGCTTTTGCCGATAGAACTTTTTCAAGTGTGAGAGCTCGCTCCGGGCAAGCATATACACACAAACCACACCCTTCACATTTGTAATAACTAAAGTCATACGCACTAATCGCATCAAAGCGGCAGACCTGTTGGCAAATATTACAACGAGTACAGAGGTCTTCATTTCGGACAGCTTTTTGCGAAATATATAATTCCTCTTCTTTTTCAACTGTAGGTTGCATGATCAGGTGCAAATCCGGTGCATCAACATCTGCATCTGCTAATACGGCCCGTCCTTTAGCAAGATAGGCAAAAGCCGCCGAAATAGTCGTTTTACCGGTCCCACCTTTACCACTTATAATTGTTAATTGTTTAACCATTTTTCACCTGCTCCTTTATAGTCTCGAATAATTGTTTAAACTCGGTCCGCCATTCAGGTCGAAACTCGACCAAATTTTGCCCTCGAGAGTAAGCTTCAGCAATGCTCTTATCGAAGGGGATTTTCAGTAAAATAGGGATCTTCTCCTTCTTACAAAAGTCTACAATCTCTGGCTCGAAATCGCCCAAGCCAGAACGATTAATGATAATGCCAAAAGGTAGCCCCAAATCTTGCACCACCTGTACGGCGATTTTTAGGTCCCAAAAGCCAAAAGGAGTTGGCTCGGTAACTAATATACAATAATCACTCTCTGCAACTGTTTCAATTACAGGGCAAGAATTTCCAGGGGGAGCATCAAGAATGGCAACTTTTTCCTCGAGGATTTCTTCCTTTACAGCTTCAATAACCGGCACAGCACGAGTCTTTCCAATGTAAAGTTCACCATCAGCAAAGGCAATTTTACCCTCCATTGTTGCGCCAACATTCACTTTACCAATTTCACTATCCTTGCGACTAATCGCTCTCATAGGGCACACCTCTTTGCAGGCTTCACAGCTCAGGCATAATTCTGGAAACACAAGTAACTTATTTCCAGCAATTGCAAGGGCATTAAATTGGCAGGCATTAACGCAAATACCACATAACCGGCAACGTCGTTCATCTATCTCTGGTAAGAACACCTTAATTTTTTTAGTGGCATCAATCTTCGGTTTGAGAAAGAGATGACCATTTGGTTCTTCCACATCGCAATCAATGTATTGACTATTGGGAATTGATAAAGCCAAATTAACTGCAATGGTGGTTTTACCTGTACCACCTTTCCCGCTCGCAACTGCTATTCTCATTGTTCATGGCCTTCGCTAATCGTCCCTGATAATCGTCATAGTACTCTTCATTTCCAGTTCACGCTACTGGAAATGATCGTGATGGTGATGTTCATCATTGCCTGAACAGCCATCAGTTCGAGTGGCTTGCTTCAATTCGTTTTTACTGTAGCCCTCAAGTGCTTCTCGAACGACAAGACTTCGTGTGAGAAAAACACCAATACCAAATTGATCAAATAAGACAATTGCTTTAGTACCAAGAGCTTTGCAAACTAGGACATTAACACCATGTTCTTTCAAAAAGGCCGGTGTTGATTGAACGCCACCAAAATGCTCCGCTGCGTTGTCAATAGTAACTACGGTTTTTGTTTCAGTGTCATAGATTGTGAAAAAAGGAGAACGACCAAAGTGATCGCCCAAAGGACTATCTAAATCATTTTTTGCAAGTACAGGAAAAGCGATTTTCATGGTAGTCACCTTAGAAACGCCTTCTTCCGCCACCCATTCCTTGCCCAGCTCCACGGCCGCCGCGACCAGCACCGCGACCCGCACCTCTACCAGCCCCTCGGCCAACACCATAGCTACTGGTTAGTCCAGAATGACTACCATCAGTGGGACTGTTAATGGGTCGTAACTGATTGTTCTTTAATTTATAAATCGCATCCGAAACTCTACCACTAAATGTATACATCGGAATATTTGCCGAGTCAAAGATTCGGAAAGCGTTCGGTCCGAAACTTCCGGCAATAACAGCACCAACACCTTGATTAATAATTGCTTGAGCAGCACTAATACCTGCACCATGCCCTTCATATTGTGCTTGATTTTGTAGGACATCAAACGACATATCATTTAAATTAATAATAAGAAAACGATTGCAGCGACCAAAACGAGCGTCAACAGCACTATCCAGTGAATCGCTAACAGACGTAACTGCTACTTTCATTGTAATTCCTCTCATTTATTCAATTCTAATCTTCATTTCAATAATTGTTTTTCAATTCCTTCTTCAAGTATTTCAGTTCCTCTTCAAGATCTTTGATCCTTCGCAAGAGTTGATCTTTTCCAACAGCAGAATTGCTTTTTGAAGTGTTTTCTATTGCATTCGTCCAAACATCATAATTCGGATTGTTTTTGGAAATGTCTCTAAGAAAATCATCTAATTGCCCTGTCCGTTCTAAATAGTCAGCGCAAGGCCCTCTTCCAGCCCCTCCACCCGCAAAACCCGGGGAAGAGCCAAAACGCACCCAACCAGGAACGCCAGTTAACTCATAGATTCGGCGATGCCGTCCACGATTATTGGAATTATTATTCCGATTTTGACCATATCGCATTTTTTTATCACCTTTAATTTTTTTATACTCAAGTACCAAGTTAGGTATTCCTAACTTATAAACATTTTTGTGCATATGAACAAAAATAATAAAAAGGAAAAAAGGAAAGAAGAAGATAGAAAAACAGTAGAGGAGAAGACAATGAGAAATTATCGACGACGGATGGGGAGAAAAATAGGCTGGAGGAGGTATGAAGAGATTGATGAGGAGTGCCGGCAAAGAGGAAGACCACCAAAAGAAGTCTTGGTGGAAGATTTTCCAGAGGTAAAAGAAATCACGCCAGAACCATTGTTGAGCGAGGAAACGGTGGTATTAACAATCGCAGAATATGAAGCAATGAGATTAGTAGACCAAGAAGGGTTAAATCAAGCTGAAGCCGGAGAGCTAATGAATGTCTCGAGAGGAACCATCTGGCGGCTCCTAGATTCAGGACGGGCAAAAATGCTCTCAGTATTAACAGAAGGGAAAAGATTAATCATGGAACAACGTTCTGAATAAGGGAAAAGGGAGCTTAAAAAGTGGGGGACAAGGGAAAAGCTTCAATTTATTTGCCACAATATCTATTTTGTCAAGAAAAGTACAAACGGATATTATGATAAAAGAACGACAAACAAAAGAATCAAAAGTTGCAAAGTATTTATGTTATTATTTTAAGTAGAAACAAGAACAACGTCGCTGATTTTATAAAACGCGAAAAAATCGATGGAGGTATATGCTATAGGGGCATTAATGTAACTATTCTACTTTAAAAAAATCCAATTATGAGTATATTAAAATAAACAACTCTAATTTTATTATCAATCAAGATTAAAAAAAAATAAAAGATTTTATATAGCTATTTAACCAATTTCCTTATCAGTAATTTTGAGGGATTTTATGTCAAAAAAAACTAAAAAAATGAATTATCCATTATTAGTTGTTGGACTTTTTATGAGTTCAATAATTATTTTGGCAATGAATATTGAAATAGCATTAGTTCTTGCGGATACAGAACCAAATAATAGCTTTGAACAAGCAAATGAAATTTCTGACTCAGGAATAACTATTTCAGGACATGTTCGCTGGCAATATGGTGCAGACATATGGGATTATTATAAGCTAAGCTGCAAAGGCGGAACAACTATAAGTGTAACCGGTTCTGGTGGAACTGAAATGGAGACTTTCTGTCTAGAGATCTATGATCCCAATTATGATAAAATTGACAGTTTTGGAGGTATGGGACTTGTAAGTGGCTCAGTATCCTGTACAGAGGACGGGTGGTATTATATTCGAGTAAGCTGTGATGGACTTGGAACTGTTAGCTATTCATTTGTACCAGTTTTCACAAAATATACGGCACCTCCGGAACTTGGATGGATTTCACCAGAAAATAATGCTTTGATTACTTTCCAACCTTCAAGCAATTCATTTAGTTTTACTTATTCTGCTTCAAATTTTGATTATGTACGATTGTATATTGGTCCTACAGGTTCAATACCCACCACTCAGTTTGGCGGTGACTACACAGATGAAGGAACTTCCATCAGCAAAACAGTTGATATAGGTGAACATATGAACGAGTTACAAGGACTAGTCAGAGCAGATTTACGTGGCTATGTTGGAGGGTCTGTTGTCAAGACTGTCACTCGTACTTTCAATTTCTCAAAAATAATTACTATTGAATCAGAACTTTTAGAAGAAGGACAAAAAGAGTTAGGAAGTAAACTCATGCTCATACTATATGACCCACCAGGGGATCAAAGCTTTAGTTCGTGGACATCAGAAACCAAAGTGCGAATTAAAAACTCTATCGAATTTAATATTGGAGTTCAAATTGAAGGACAAATAGGTGTTGAACTTTTTAATTCCGAGTCAACAACAAAAACAACAATTGATCTTAATGGCGGTCCGGACTTTGCCTGGGAAAATGTTTTTACCGATATAGAAGAATTAACTTCTTCGATAAACGATGAAAATCGAGAACTCGTTGGTCCAGGCTATGGTGACATCTATTATGGGGAATTCCAAATTCTTCTTTGGGAGGTTTGTGCTACAAAGACAACCTATGCTAATGGTGTGACAGAATATACCAACCCATATATTCGATATGGGATTGACTACTCAGATCATGCGCTTGTTTCACGCGAAAACGCACCTCCATCTTGGCTGAATCAAAATCCCAACATCAACACTGACTTGTATAACGATCCAGATATTATTTCTTGGCAAGAAAGCAATTCCATTCTAGAAGGTGGGACGGGTTACCGAGAAGTAACTCACGAAGAGTCAAACAGCTATGAATGGGGAATCAACTTTGAGTTCACTATCAGCCATTCAACGGCAGTAAAAATAGGTGGAACCGGTACAAAAGTAACGGGACATTTTACCTTTAAATATGATTATGATCATGAAGAGACAAATTCCATTAAAACGCTCTTTCACATTCAGGATGATGATGAAGAGGATTACTTCCACTATGATGTTGGAGTTGACAAACGCTTTGGGGTACCCATCTTTAGAAACACCCCTACTGAGAACCCGCTTTTACAATCGAAAAGCTCGAATCCTTGGGAACACAATACAAGGGATGTTATCTCACCTGAAACATCGTATCCGGTAATAACATACAATACCGATGGAGACAGTTACAGTCCTTCTGAAGGCGATACACCTCTTGTTGAATTAACTATTACAGATGAGGCGGACATAGATACAGCTTTACTGATTTATTCAGCAGATGGGGGCAATTATTGGAATACAATTATAATGCAAGAACGGATAAACAACCCCAACGTTTGGTATGCAAACATCTTCAGCCACGAACACGGGACAGAAATTCTTTGGTACATCTTCACTCAAGATTCAAATGGTAATTCGAAAACAGTATTAGACATGGATAATAATTATTTCAGATATACCGTCATTAATCGTCCTTGTGAAGTGACGCTCCTCTCACCAAACGGGGGTGAAACGTATAACGAATCGATCCTTATTGAATGGTCTGGCGCTGATCCTGATGATGATTTACTAACATATAGTATAGGGTATCAAACTAGTGGAGGTAGTTGGACCGAAATTGTTTCTGGATTGACCAATACATCCTATCTTTGGGACATAAGTCAAATTGCAGATTCAGACACAGTTAGAGTTATAATTTATGCAGATGATGGTTATGGTTCTACTGTTAGCGACGAATCAAACTTTAACTTCAAAATCGATAATATCGACATCCCAGAAGTGACACTTTTAGCCCCACAGGCGAGTTTCACCTACCAAGGAATTGTCTCAATTAGTTGGTCAATCGAAGATCCTGATAACTATATAACCGGTTTCAGTATTTACTATTCCACGACTACTGATACACCGACTTGGATACTGATTGATGAAACAATAGGCCCAGATGAATTAACCTTCGATTGGATAACTAATAATAGCATAGTTTATTCAGCGAATACTAGTTTGAAAATAGTTGCCCAGAATGCTCTTGCAGAAACTGTTGAAGCAATATCAGGCATTTTTACGATAGATAACCGCCCTTCAATGACTCTAAACCTTATAAATCCAAATGGTGGAGAAATTATCACTACAAGCTGTTTAATAAGTTGGAATTTGCATCTAGGCGACCCAGCGATTATTTATCAGATTAAACTTGAATATTCAGTTAATAATTCTGAATGGATAACAATTGATTCAGGCTTAACAGGAACTTCTTATGAATGGAACACAACCGGATTACCAACAGGACCAAATTACCGAGTTCGAATAACTTTAACTGCCACATATCTTGGTGTTGAGCTTGACCCGATTACCGATATTTCGGAATCTACATTTGCCATTATTGGATCATCGAATAGCCTAACTGTCCCAACGAGCTTGCCACTATTTATAACAATTATCGCTCTCTTTTCACTTGCAACGGTTCCATTAGCAAAAATTAAAAAACATTGTCAAAAGTAAATCATTCAAATTCTGAATGATTTTTTTCTTTTTTTATGTTTTAAGTAAATGTTTTCATAGTTTTAATAGCACCAATAAATCATCTAAAAGTAATTGCCAATTCTAGGGTATAGACCTTTTTTTTTATGCTATTATTTTTGTTCTCTACTATTTATTTTCGTTACCATCAAAAATTTTCTACTCTATATTACAGCATTCATAAAAAATGAGAATGTTCAATTAAAGGCTATTTTTGTTCATACGAACAAAAAAATTAATAGGTGCAAGAAGGCAGACTAAAGCAATAGAAGAAGAAAGAGACAAGAAAAATGAGAGACTATTATCATCGAAGGGGACGCAGGGGAGGTGCAAGAGGGTTTCAAGATAGACAAAGAGAACGAGGGAGAGGAAGGCCATTAAAGGAAATAGTAATAGAAGCTCTCCCGGAAATAAAAGAACTAGTACCAAAACCATTGAAAAGCAAAGAGAAAATTATGTTGACCATTGCCGAGTATGAAGCAATGCGTTTGGTAGACTTTGAAGGGTTGAATCAAGATGAAGCTGGGCAATTAATGAGTGTCTCGCGAGGAACTAGTTGGCGGCTCTTCAAGTCTGGGAGAATAAAACTTCTAAGAACATTACTGGAAGGAAAGAGAGTAGTGATAGAAAAACCTGCAGTTGTTGATGATAGATGAAACGACATAGAACGCCAGTTTGAAGGGGGATTTATACAGCAAACAATAAGTTAAGGGCTGATATCTTTTCTTTCGAGGATTATCAATCCCAAGATGAGTAGGAAGACGGTTATTGAAACTAATACTATTAAACTCACGATGGGACTGATGTAGCTATTAACCGATGAAATAATGGTAATGCCATTTTCAGGATCAAGACTATCAAGATATTTAGAGGTATCACCTAACATTGTTGGGTAGGTGCCAAAAAACAACCCCATATTTTTCTGAAAAGTTGGTATCGGTTGGAAACCAAAACCACTTAAGAAAAAGAGAAAGATTAAGCTCAAGTTGTAGCCCAAGTCCAATAAATAGAGATGATAGGTTGTATAGAACTGGGGTATGGCTAAACGGAGAATGATTCCTAAGAAATAAATAGTAATAATAAGCAACATATTCACGAGAACGCCAACCACAACGCGTTTGTTAATAATGGAGAGGAAGCCTAAAATTAACCCAACACAAGCAATTATGAGAATTGAGAACAGGAAAATGGGGATGAAATAATACATTCCTGTGGCAAAAACCTTTCTAGAGACGCGGAAAATCGTGCAAGTTGTTGTTAATGCTATGAGAAGGGAGAAAAATTGCATGATAATCATATTAACCAAATAGCCAAGATATTTGCCAATGTAGATGGTGCTCCGGCGGATGGGTTTTGTTAAGAGAAAAATCATCGTTCCTTGATTAATTTCACTCGAGATAAAAGTGGTGGCTGAGAGCCCACAGAACAGCCAAAGGAGAATCCCAGCATTCCAGAAGAAGGCATAAAAAGTAAAATAATTCACAACAATATCAATTTGATAATCTAGATTCATAACACCAATATTGCCAAGTGTGCCAGTGAGAATAGCAGAAAAAATGAAGGGAAAGATAACTGAGAGAAGAATATAAGGAATCACTCGTTTTAAGCTAAATAACTCGAGGAAAGTCTTTTGGAAGATAATCCCCAAGCCATTATAACGACGCTCTTTCTTTGGCTTTTTCTTTTTCTTCTCCAAAAGTTCGACTGGAATGAACTCGATTTTTTCTATTGGGGGGGATATTTCACTCATGTCTTTCACCTCCATTTCTTCAAACCTCTACGCGCTTTACGAGAGAGTCGTTCTTCAAATAATCGCTCTTCTTCGAATAAAAAGTCAGCACCGTATCTCTTGGAAATTACATTAATGAACACTTCCTCGAGCGTCACTTCAAGGGGGGCAAACCGCATCAAACTCGAGCCGTTTCGACGGAGAATCTCAGGTAATTGAGCATAAACATAATCGATGAACTCACTTTGGAAGATGATTACATCATTGTGGTCCATAAAGATCTGACTGGTAACACCCAGGTTAAAGAGGTCTTGCATCACTTGCTGGGGGTTAGTGCACTCGAGAGCAAATTGCCCTGTCGAAAACTCTTTGCGCATCTCGCGAATCGTCGTGGTCAAGCCAATCTTTCCTTTGACAATAATCGTCACCCGAGAGACGAGCTTCTCAATCTCAGTGAGAATATGGCCTGAAACAAAAATGCTAACATTAAGAATTTGAGCCAATTCTTTAATAGTGTTGACTAACTTAAAGCGCGACTCAGGGTCTAGTCCTGCAGTGCTTTCATCGAGAATGGCTATCTTGGGATGAGCCATTAGGGCTTGAGCCACAGCCAACTTTGC
Source organism: Candidatus Heimdallarchaeota archaeon (assembly GCA_019056785.1). Taxonomy (GTDB): domain Archaea; phylum Asgardarchaeota; class Heimdallarchaeia; order JABLTI01; family JABLTI01; genus JABLTI01. The sequence continues at coordinate 27,146 of DXJV01000062.1, read as the reverse complement.
TTTCATGCCTGTCGAGAAGGCAACAGGTAAACGATGGCCGTGCTTTGTCATCTCAAGAATGTGCATAAACTCTTTAGCGCGTTCTTTTGCCAAGCTCTTTCGCAAGCCGGCAAGTTGCCCCATATAGACCAAATATTTGTAAGCACTCATAGTCTTCCAGAACTGAGGGTTGGCAATAGCTACGCCTAACAACTTGTTCGCTGCAGGAGTGCCAATAGGCTTACCAAAGATAAACCCCTTCCCAGCAGTGGGGCGTAAGGTCCCAGCAAGCATAAGCATTGTAGTTGTTTTCCCAGCGCCATTTGGTCCAAGAAAGCCATGAATTTCGCCGGCTTTCACCTCGAGGTTAATACCATCGACTGCTTTGACGAGATTGTAACCCCGACCAAAATATTTCTTCAAACCGAATGTCTGGATAGCTATGCTTTCATCAACCTCAATCTCTTCTTCAGCAATTGTGGGGGGCGCAGCAAATTGTTGCTGTTTTTCCGGGAAATTCTCTTGATAGGTCATTTTCTTTACCTCGGTAAATTGATCTCAGGGCCGAATTGAGTCAAGTCTTCCTTCTTCTTTACTTTGAAGATAATTTTCAAGCCAAAATAGGAAACTAATACCACTCCAATAATAATCCAGACAACAAACAGACTATTAAAGTGGTCAACTTTATAGAACAATTGAGTGTAAGCTTTGATACCATAAGGATCAATGACAACAATGCTAATATTATAAGCCTCATTTCCCAAGAATAGCTGATACTCTGACTCTGTTGTAATAGCAACTAATAAACCATTCAGAAAGACCTCAGAAATAACCGAGTCAGCAGTAGTTTCCCAGCTAATCAAGTAATTTCCTGTTGCTTTCTTAATAACTTCAAAGGAATTAATAACAACTTCAAAGGCATTATCAACAGGAATCACACGACCAAAATAATCCGTACAAACCAATTTACTATTCAGCAAACCAGTTAATTTAGTGGGATCTAGAGCATCGAAAATAGGCAACTCGAGTTGTTTCCAGAGGAGTGAGAAGTCTTCTTCGTCCTTCTCCAAATTAGGGTCCAAACTAACAATAGAACTGACAAAATCATAGTTATAATCCATTAAAGTAACAAGAATATCTGACAGACCATCGCCAGAAATATCACCAAGGTTTTTGACAAAGGGAGCAATATAAAGTGGTGGGCGAGAGAATTGGTCTATTTCTTCCTTCACAATTTCAAAGCGTTTAATCATTTCTGCTTTGAATGTTCCAGGACTAATAATTTCAATGACCATACCCTGATTTTCTTCATCTTCATTATACCGCCCAATGGAATAACCTAAAATCAGTTCAGGGATTGCATCGTCATCCATATCATCTATAACATCGAAAAAGTCAGTCACACCTGCTCTGAAAAATTGCTCGAAAATCCAGGTGTTAGTATCATACTGGGGCTTATGTAAAGAGTAATAGCTTAACAAGGACCCTGTAACACTATCAATAATATATATTCCCGCATCAAGTCCTGCAGTTTTATAGGGCTTGAATAAGATATGGTCCTTAAAACCATCGTAGTTAAAATCTACCACAAAAAGCTTGTAAATCTGTTGAGTTAAGTCGCCTTCTGCAATGAGAAGAGGTTCGCCAGAAGTGAGATTAAGAATAATAGAATGGGAAGACTCAGGCCTATTTGCAGTGAACACCAGACAACTAACATTCTCAGTAATATCCCTTTGAAAAAGATAACTACGATAATTAACCCAATAATCACTAAGGGACCATTCCCAAAAGACTGTTGAAAAATTATCGGAATCCACCATTCTAACCTTGCTATCATCACCAATGAAAATAAAATCCTCTGTTTCATTGCCAAGAATATTGCCGGCATTAATAATCGTACTCGCCCATGGAATGAAACTACGATAATTTGGGAAGAAGCTTGGGACCTCTCGAGAAAGGTTCCAGAGCGGTTCTCCAGTAAGACCACTCATACAATAAACAATACTTCGTTCACAAGCAACTAATAAGTCAGTAACATTATCGCCATTCTGGTCGTGAATCGTGGCCACAGAAGTAATGCGGAGCTGCTCTTTCGAATACACAAAAGAAGGGTCAGTGGCAAACTTTTCCCAAACAACAGCGCCCGTAGTACCATCCAAAAGGTAAATCTTGGAAGCATTATCTAATAAGCCTTCGATCTCGTCACCCTCTTGAGCCACAACCCATAAATCACTAACATTATCACCAGTCAGGTCTTCAGTGAAAATGTAATCAGAAAAGCCACCGCCAATCTGAGCCAGCTCTTTAATAGGTAGAGAGAAATTCCAGAGAAGCTCACCAGTAGTACCTGAAAGAACAGCCAGCTCTGAATATAAATAATAGTCTTGTTGAAAGCTCTCAGGGTAAAAGAGCTTCTTTCGGAGTAAATCAATTGTCCCATCCTTGTTTACATCAGTAAAAGCTTCCATCGAGACTTTTTGGACTAAAGTTTGACGCCAAAGCTCCTCGCCTGTGTCACCATCCAAAGCGAAAAGACCAGCATTTGTCAGATAGATTAACACTTCAGGGCTGGAAGTGCCATTGAAATCATCAACAAGAAGAGCATAATTGCCACGAAACGGGTAGGTAAAGGAGTTCTCCATAAAATTAAAATTCTCTGAGAAAGAACTACAGAAGACGGGTATCTCCCAAATAGCAACAATGGAATTGTTTTCCAGGGAACGCACCTCAATCTCACGGATATTGTTTTCATTCTCGGTCCCTGTTGGAGTAATAAGCTTGGTGTAATTGCCAGTCAAATCTTCAGCTTCAAAAGCAGCATACCCTCGAATGTCTGCAGAAGGAAGAGAAGTGCTAGTCCATTCAATAGACAATTCATCTCCATCAAGGGTTAACAACGTAAAACTACTATTACCAAAAGTGACAGAAGAACGACCAACAGTTAAAATGGCACCCGGATAACTACTCGAGGAAAGAGGATAAGCAACTACATTATAAAAGTCCTGGCTGCCATAATAAGACTCTGGGGGAACCTCACCAGTCCGGGAGTAGACTTTCACCCGACTCAAAGATTCGCCATTCATTGCGTCATAAATAATGCAATAGCCATTCTCATTTGTGATTAAAAGGTCTTGTTTACCATCGCTAGAAACATCTGGAATAGTTAGAACATTAAAAACACTCCGATCAAACCACATGGTGCCAACAAGGTCAATAACCGTCGATTCAGGTTGAGTGGCAAGAACTTGCCAGAGAAGAGAACCATCACGAGCACTAAGAGCAAATAAGTAACCATCCTGAGAGCCCAAGGCAACATCAGAAAAGCCATCATTATCAATATCATCAAGTAAAGCAGAGGACCAGAGATCGTCAGAAGCAAAATAGGACCATAAAAGTTTGCCAGTCGAACCTTCAAGAGCAAAAGCCGCATTGTAAGAAGTGATCAGAAAGTCAGGCTGACCATCAGAAGAAATATCATCAAGAACCAAACTGGACCAGCTTTTTGTCTCTTGGGAAGTATACCCAAGACCATCCACCCAGCAATTTTGTGTGGGACGGAAGGACCAGAGAAGAGAGCCATCCAAACCACTCAGCAATTCAGTGTTATTAAATAATTGACTATCATGAGTAAGAAAAACCTCATTAACACTATCACCAGTAAGATCAGAAACAACAGTAATACTGAGAACCGCCCCAGGAGTATTATGGAACCAAGAAATTTCACCAGTAGAAACGGCAATCAAAGCAAGACCAACTTCAGTACCCAAAAAAACAACTTGCTCGTCTTCAGCGCTTGTAAGATAAGCAACCACCGGAGGAGTAGTAATATCTCCTGAAAGCTCATGAATAGATTCCCAAAGAACACCACCCTCAGTGGAAGGAAGAGATTGCTCAAATGGGGAAAAGGGCTGAGCCTTTCGAGCAATAGCCGGTGGAGAAACAGTAACAGTTCCAATAATTCTTGGGAGTAAGGAAGAAAAGGGAGTAATGAATAGTAAGAGTATAAGCAAGAGTTTTTTCAGCGATCCCACCATGGCAAATTCCTCTAACGAGTGCTGTAAAAAAGATTATTTCTCTTAAATGCACACTATAAATACACTCCACTTTTTAAATCATTTAAGGTTAAGGCAAAAAGCTAAAGAGAAAATTAGCCTAAAAAAAATAAAAAAAAGAAAAGGAAAAAAGAAGTTGATGGCTGGCTTATTTTTGGCGACGTTTTCGTATGAGGACGATTGCCGCTACAAAGACAAGACCACCCAAGGCGGCAAAAGTGGCAAAATTAGCCTGGACGGACTTTAACCCACCAAGGGCAATTTTAGCTTCTTCGGTACCTTCTGAGGTTTCACCATCGATTGTTATTTTTCCATATTGATAAGCCAAGGATTTTTCTAAAACACCACCCTTGGTATATTCGATTTCCAGCTTTATAGTAGCTTTCTCAAAGGGAGTATAAAGAATCATGGTACCGTTATTCTGTCCCATATTTACTTTACCACTCAAATCGAACTCAAAACTCCACTTTGTCCGGCTATCAGTGAAACTGTTCCAACCACTGGCGAAGGAGTTCTTCCCATTGATTTTGACATTCAAGTAGTCCATTACTTCTTGAAGGGTAAAGTTATAGACCGTAGAGCTATAGGGATCATTTACCGTCTCAATAATCTCAGAACCATTAAGCATGTCTCGAAAGGCTTTGTTAATCTTTGCCCAATCAGGTTCAAGGAGATAATAGGGGTCTAAACTAACAACAAACTCGGTTAATACGGTTCGATTGTGCTCATAATCCCACTCATAATCAACACCTACAAAGGAGCCTAGATGAAAGGCAGAACTAATGAAATCATCCGCACCATAACTCCGGTCATTCAAGAATTGCCTTCCAGAAGTTGTTGTCCGATAAGCATCAAACTCGAGGTCTAGAGTATTAATCCCAGTGATATTATATTCAACTTCAGAGGTGATTAGGATTTCTGTCTTCACCCCATTCTCAACAGCATACGATCGTGCTAGTGTGCCCCAAAGATAGATGTCACCAACATTCCATTCAGGAGAAACAGCCCGGGTAAAAGAGGAACCCATAACTAAAACACTAAGAAGGGCAACAGTAACTAGGAGGAGAAATTTGCTTTTCTTCATCTTCAAAATTCACCCATAAGAACTTTTTATGAGATAATAATTTTTAGACCATTTAAGATTTTCTTAAGAAAAAGAAAGAGATGGAAGAAAAACGATAGAATTAGTGAATCGTTTTCTTCTTAAAAACTTTTATTACGACCAAAACACTCAAAGCAATAGGGATAAACAAGTTATACGGGAGAGAAGTACTTTTACTTGGGTTACCACCTAACCAATAGTCATAAATTTGATGAAAAGTCTTGGAAATTAAAGGATTCTCAAAGGAGAAGTCTTCTGACAAGCTGAAGTGGCTAAGAATGCCATCATTATGCTAAGAACACCAAGAAAAGTGTTTGGAATAACAAAGTTTTTTTAATTAAATTCATTTAATCACCTATAAGTAGGCTAGTCCTTCATAAGGGTATAAGAATCTTTTTGAAAAGGAAGAAAGGACAAAATGGAAAGCCAGTATTGTGGCACTAAGCACTATGGAAAGAACTTCCTTTAGAGAGAGTGATATTTGGAACAAGCAGATTGAATTGTTTGTTCGAAGACAAAATAAATACCCAACGGAATATTTGTTGCTAAGAAAGAAAACAATCCGACAGTAACAAGAAGAATTTTGGTTTTGCGATTCAATTCTTCCACCAAATAGTTTTTATTGATAAACTATCAAAAGTAGGCATTTAAGCATTTATTAGAAAAAAGAAGTGAAAAAAAAAGAAGATTAAAAGAATTAAACTTTTTTCTTCTCTTTGCGAACAACAACAATTAAAAGAATAGTAGCAAGGGCAGCGGGTACAACAAAAAGAGAGGGTAAGGAAGAACTTTCAGAAGGAATCCCCCCTAACTGATAGTGATAATCTTGACTGGAAAGTTGGGAAACTTCGGGATAGTTAATGCCAAATTCAAAGGAATACCGGAAGAACTCCAGAACACCTTCAGCGCTATATTGAAAACTTGAGCTAAAAAGTGCTTTGAACGCAGGAATGAAGAGAATATCAGTGCCGTTAAAGTAATTGTATTTCAGTGTCCCAGCAAGATCGATGGAAAAGCTAAAACCTCGGTTGGTGGGCGTAAGCTTTGCTTTTGCAGCTTCAAGGTCATTTTCAACGCCCATAATTGAATACGAATTACTTGCAGCTAAGAGCTCCCCCAGTGTAATAGCTTCAATTTTAGAGCCATTGTATGGGTTGACAAATGAGTCAAGAATGCTAGAGGTATTAAGCAGCGACTTATAATGGTCGTTAAAAACCGTCCAATTGGGTTCGAGAAAGAAGCGGCTATAGAGCATTACATCAAAACCAGCAAGAACAGTTTCATTGTGAAGGAAATCCCATTGTAGAAACGTAGAGAGAAAAGCAGCAGGAGAAGGAACAGCCGACAGATAGGAAGCCATGCTATATGCTATACCAGTGTTATAATTAATTGAAGGAATGCTAATGAGATCATAATCCAGTCGCTGTGTAACATTATCGATCGCTGTAATATTAACAATAAAGGTGAATTGTGAGGACATCTCATTAATTTTCGTTTCAACGCTCCCATCTTTCAGAGTATAGAATAATTCGTTATAAAAGGATTCTTTGAAGCCATATTCATAAGGAACACCAATGGACCAAGAGACTTCTAAAGCAGAAGCACCAGTTGTCGACAAGAGAATTGCCATAATACAAGTCAAAGCGGTAAAGGTAATGAGGGCTTTCTTTTTCATTTTGATCGGTCAACTCCTTTTGATTTTTTTAGAAGTATGGGAAGAGCACTTACCAGGAGAGCCGGGAAGACAAAGAGAATTGCCAGTCCGGCAGAAAGCGACTCTTTGGGACCAAAGACATAATTTTCAGTGTGTTCACCGGTTATTTGTCTACCTTCAGGGCTGGTTAACCCAAAATTAAGAGAATAAACGTTTTTTTGCATGATGCCATCTTTTGAATATTCCAGCGAAAAAGAGGTTACATACTTTGTAAGGGGGAAATAGACAAATCGACCTAAAGTAAGATTATAATAGCTGTCATAGAGAACGTTAGAGAGATCAAAGGAGAAAGTCCACTGACGAGTGGAACTTTTAAGCAGGGTTTTAAAGCCCTCCAAACTTTTCCCATTAAAAGAATAGGCCGGAAGAGAAGCCAAAAAATCGCCAAAGGTAATATTATGAATAATGGGTTCATAAGGATCAGGAACTTGATAAATAACCTCAGAAGCATTCAAAATCTCTTAAATGGTCATTAAATACAGGCCAATTTGGCTCCAGAAAGTACCAAAGAAAGAAGCTAAAGTCAAAAGATGTTAAAATAGTAGTGTTTCGATCGTAGTCCCACACATAAGAGATAAAGAAAAGGCTTGTTAGCGTAGATACTGCAAGATAATCATCCATCAAAAAGTCAGTGATATATTGTTGAGTAATGCCGGCGATTGTTAGAAAATAAGTAAGCTTGCCGGAGTTAAGATCGATGGAAGTAATATTGACGACATGTTCTTCAATAGTATTCATTGAACTATCTTGAACGAGGTTGTTCGAAGTGTCAAAAATATGTGTTTTCATTTCAACACTTTGAGTGAAAAAGTAGGGATAAGTTAAATTCCAATCGTAGGAGGAAGCAGTGGCAAAGGAGCTCTGTAGGAAAATCGCAATAATTCCAATTGTTTGTAAGAGAAGCCAGAAACGTTTTAGTTGATTCATGTTTTCATCAGAAAACATAGAGATTAACAACATTATTAACTATTTTCCCAAAAAAAGAACTCTTTAACATAAAATGATTTTAAATCACGAAGAGTTAATTCTGTCGGGATTTACGACTAAAGAAATGTTCATCAGAACATGGCGAAAAAAACTCATTTTTTACTCGGCGGAAGAAAAGTTGTTTGAAGGAAAAGCGACCTGAAAGCGAGGAAAAATTCTTTCGCTTGGTCCGTGAGCTTGTAAAAATTCCACTGCCCGGATTTTGTGAACTGAATAACCCCCTTTATTCGCAAGAGTTTAAGATTGTGGGAGATCAATGTTTGATGCGCATTAAAAGCATATTCAAATTCACAATTGCATGCCCAGTCCCGTTCCAGAAGAATCAAAATAATCTTGAGACGAATGGGATTGTCTATAAGCTTTAGAAACTCACTAACAACCTCTGCTTGAGAAAACAAAGGAACTGTCTTCATAAAGCGCTGCCATTCTGAAAATGTCATACATGTTTTACTTAAATCCGTTTGCACCAAGAGCTTTTCTACACGCTTCTTTGATTTTTTTGTCTTTTCTTTGCCAGACATTCTCTTTCACATAACGTATATTATTGCTTGAAATCAAATGAATATTTTGGTTTGCAAGAAAGAACATATGAGTTTTTTTTCATATGAAAATCTTTTTATGAAGAGGTTTTTCATTGAATGTGATAAAACTGGAATTGAATATGGAAAAGATAGAAGTAACGGCAAAAACAAAATTACAGAAAGAAAAAGAACAAAAAGAAGCACCAGAAAGTGAAAAAGAACCACAAAAAAAAGACCAAACAAGAATAATAATAGCAGCAATCCCCCAAAAATAAGTAAAACAATAGAAAAAGGAGCAAACTCACTCGAGGAAAAAACGCTAGAGAGTCCTCCACCTTTTATAAAAAGAAGAGTTATTTTTTCAAAATAAACTGTTTGTAAAGGTCGTATTGCTGGTGGTGTCGTGAAATAAAACTCCAGATAGCATCTTGCGGACAAAGATTGAGACAACCATTACAACCAACGCATTTACATTCATTGAACTTTGGCCAACCATCATCGGAGATTGAAATGGCACCACTAGGACAAATGGTAGTAGCACAAAGAGAGCATTTATTGCACCGGTTCTTATCAATACGCTTAATACCTGCTGTAGCAGCCATCATCCAACGCCAGGTGAAAAGAGCAGACCAAAGAATTGTCCACAAACTCGGGGTAGGCTTCCAATTGTTACGGAGCTTTTTCGAAGGAGCAGTCTGCCACTGCTGCAAGCGCTCTAAGATGACCTTCCCTGTAGCACGCGCAATGCGAGTGTCATGGTCAGTAATACGCCAGAGAGAAGCAGCAGAATCACCCTCTTTCGGCATCCAGGAACGGAGATTAGTCATCGCAAAGATAGAAAGTCCACCCAAACAAACACCAGCAGTGCGCTTAACTACCCAGTAGAGATTCCAGAGAGCATTACCAGGCATACCACCACTAGTGCAAAAAACGAAGAAAGGTTTTTGATGGAAGTTGAGACGGCGAAGAAGGCGAGAAACAAGACGAGGAATACGAAAAGAATAGGCGGGAGAGCCAACAGCAAAGAGATCAAAATTTGAAAGGTCAAACTGAAGACCACGTTTAAGCCGGAAAAGCTCGACCTGACAGCCCTCAGCATGAAAACCTGCAGCAAGATCAGAAGCAACCTTCGCAGTGCCACCTGTCCCGGAGAAATAAAGAATGGCAACATTCATAGCAATTAGAATAAGAGCTGTCTTATAAAAAGGTTATTTGGAGAAAGAGAAAAAAGAGAAACAAAAAGAGAACGAAAAAAGGCTATCAAGGAATTTACAGCCACGACAAAAATGCTGCCTACTCCTAATTATGATGAAAAAGCTATAAAAAACAAATGGGCTTAGAAATAAATTAGTCAAGCCCTAGGGGAATAAATGATGAACTCGCCCTAGAATCACTTAAAAAAAACTATTCCCAGGTAGCAAACAAATATTAGCAAGGGTTAAAGAATGGAGCGGAAATTACTTGAAAGATTAAAGAAAGATTTTTCCAAATTAGCAAAGGACCCAGAAGTTCTCGCCATTCTGTTGTATGGTTCTCATGCTCGAGGAGAAGCCAGTAGTAGAAGTGATATTGATATTTGTATTGTCGCACCAAAAACAAAAGATCAAGTGGAGTTGCTACGAAAAGCATGGCGAGAAGTAGGAGGAAAATACGACTTGTGGTTATTCGAAGAACTGCCACTATACATTCAAGCAGAGATAATAGATACACATAAGGTGGTTTATTGTAAAGACTTACCGGAACTATTCGAATATTTTTACCCTTACAGAAAACGAATAGCCGAATTCCGGTACCGACAAAAAATGGCATTGGGAGACGGCTTAGATTCATAGAAAGAACTTTTCAGTTAAGCTTCTCGAGTAATTTTTCAAATAATGTGGCGTCATCATGAATAAATTCGTAGTTGTCTTTCATTCTTTTTAACTCAGTCATTCCTGTACCTTCAGCACCTTCGAGAAGCGCTAAGGAATAGGCTATTGTGAATTGAAACTCATGAGTAGCGGCACTATTTAAAGCGACTTTTAAAGGTTCGATTGCTGATGCATCGCCAATTTCACCTAAAGCCATTGCGGTTAAAATATTGGTTTGAATAATACCAACTTCTTCAGGAGTAGCCAACAACTCGAGTAATTTTGGAACAGCCGCAATTGCCTTTTCACCGATTTTGCTTAATGAATAAATTGCCACATAGCAAAGCATTTCATAACTGGCATCCAAAGCGTTTATTAATTCAGGAACAGCCTGTTCTGCTTGCATGTCACCTAATGCTTCTGCAGCACCAACACGAACTTCATTATTAGAATCGTTTTTTAAAACATCAATTATTGAGGGGATCACCTTCTCAACTTTTAACACGCCTAAAGCCAAAATCGACATTTTCCGGACAACCCAATCATCATCATGCATAGCAGTAATGAGTGCAGGAATAGCTTCAGCAACTTCTTTAATGCCTTTTTCTGCTGATTTATGTAAAGTCCAAGCAGCATCTTGCCGGGTTTCAACATCCTCATTCTTTATTTGTTCAATAAGTCCTTTCACTTTCTCTTGCCAATTTTCTTCGACCATAATTGTCAAATCCCAACTCTAAGCAAAAAGATTAATTAAATATTTAAATATTTATAAAGGCATTTATTTTTTAGCCAAGAGATTTGAAAATTTTACCTGAGAGTAGCAAAATTATTAACCAAAATCTATTGAGCTACCTACGAGCTCTGTTGACTTTCTCTGCTAGCAAGGTTGAGAAATGGTTCATTCGGCTTTTAATTGGTTATAAAGGGTTCTGTAATTGGCACTTTAACCAATTTCGTACGAAGATTTTTCATTTTCATGACGATAGCCAACAAGCCTTTTCCTTTTTTCTCCCTTAATTCTTAGCTATGCAGAGTTTTTTTCTTTCGAAACCTCACAATGAGAACTATGGGAATTGCAAGTCCAACTACGCCACCAATTGGCAGGACAATATAGGGCCATACTCGCTTCTCTACTGCTAGAGGATAGGTGTGATTAAACAGATAGAGGTCGTCTCCAGCCAGAAAATTCCCGATGACAATATATTCCTTTTCAACGTCGATATCTACCAGGAAACTACCAAGAAGCGGGAATTCTGTTCGATTAACCTGCTCAAGATCCGTTATTGTAAGTATTTGGAAATTTTGATTGCCAATAGCATATAATAAATTGTTTGTTATTTTAAGGGCATAATAACTCCCCTTTTCAATAGTAAGTATTGGTGAATTAATACTTACAGCCTGGCTATCATAAACTTGCAAACTATTTCCGGTGCTTAAATAGATATAGTGCTCTTGCATTGCTACATCAACAAAATGAATAAATTGACTGCCGGTAATCATCCCTGAAAAGAGCAATTCGGGGCCCGTAGCAGTTGAGAAAGTTAGCTCTAAAATGGCAACTTGCATCCTGTCCCTGTCAATAACAAGGGCTTTCCCTTCGTAAAAGCGGACTTTGTCAGGTATGAAAAGTGACCGAACATACTGTGCAACCTCTTGAGGGTGGCTGGGGTCCGCCACCGTAATTACTTTTACTGCTACACCATCAGCCAAGAGAAGATAATTATCAGCAATTGCAAGGCTAGAAGCATTGCCACTCGAGAGATATTCGCCAACCTTTTGTGGGTTTTCAGGCTCAAGCACATCAAGTATCTCAACGCCGGTATCTTTTACCGCAAGATAGAGATAACGACCGGCAATGCAAAAATCAACTATTCTTCCTGAAGTTCGATAATTACTTACAGCTTGAAGTATTGAATGACCAGTTGCTTTAATAATAGCTACCCCTTCTTCACCCATCAATGCATAGAGATAGCCACCGGCAATGAGAACCTTCTCAATGTCGCTATAACCAAACCTTGAAAGTATTTCCGGAGAGGTGAAATTTTCTAGAGAAACTATTTCAATGCCCTCTTTTTCGCTCATAAAAAGGCAGCTGTTTTTTTTCCGTAAAGCAATAATATCACTGGTAGCATTAACCATAGTTATCTGGGAGGGCATCAATGGATCAGTGCAATTTATCAGCACCACCTGTTCTTTTACCGCTAGAAAAACAGTGCCATTCTCTACAAGCAGTTTCTGGGGGTGCACAAAAGACATTTCACTTATTTTCTTTATCGCCAGAATGTCAGTAATATTGAGAATTTTAAAATTGCCACTCGAGTCAAGGATATATGCAAATTGTTCATCAACTACAAGATCAAAAAAAGCGCTTCCATCAGTATAATTGGCAATCTTTACAGGAGAATGATAATTACTGACATTATAAATCTCTAAACCATTAACAGAATCTGCAATAAAAAGGCAATCATTTTTCAAAACAATCTTATGGGCTTCTCCAGCTGTAGAAATCATGGAGATAGGGGTGATTGCAGAGAGATTAGCAATGTTGAGGATTTCAACACCAAAAGACCCACGAGAAAGAAAAAGAGTTTCATTGTCAAGGCAAAGAGCATGGACAGCAGCAGTCTCGTAAAAAGCAAGTTGTTCTATAGAAGAGTGGTTTTGAACATCAAGAATTTCCAGACCATTTTGTAAACCAAGAAAGAGCCGGCCAGCATGATGCACTGCAGTAAGAGCACCGGAATTATTATGATAACTCCCTAACAGTTTTGGATAGGTAAGATCAGTGGTATTAAGAATGAAAATTTCCTTATCACCACCAATGAGGAACAATTCCTTCTCTACGAGAAGTAGCTCCTTCACTAAACCAAAATTCTGGCTCCAAGTTGATAACAAGTTAACATTATAGTCAAAGGGTTTAGATCCATCATTACTCAAGGATTGGCAATTACCACAACATTTGATAACCACAAAATCTATTCCACTTAATGGAAAAACCAAAAAGAAATTTAAAGATAACAAGAGTAATAAAGAAAGAATAGCTGTTTTTGATTTAATATCCTTTAACAAGATACATTAACCCCTATTAAACACTATTTTTATTCTTAATTAAATTTTATTTGAATAGAATAAAAAAGGAAGATTATTGAAATTCTTCCCAATTAATCAACTACCATATGATGCTTCAGCTTCAATTGTTGTTATTGTTGCAGCGCCTCCACTAGGTTTCCATAGAACTTGAACCTCAATACTTGCCCATACAGCATAATTACTTGTTTCATATTCATAATAATCCCAGAAATTATAGTAAACACTATCAGGACCCCAATCAGGAAAAAGTCCATTATCGACCACATATTCATTAAAAACTACATTACCTTGTATTGTAAGGATAATGCGAACCCAATAGATACCACAACCAGTTTTCGAATCAATATCAACATTGAAGTATTGATGATTCATAAAGTATCCACCACCAGATTTTGGGCCTGCCCAAATAGATGCTTGACAATCCATTACAAGTTTTCCGTTATCAAAACTATCATAGTCGTTATAACGAGTTGTAGCATTCACTTGAGCATATTATAAAAAAACAAAAATTCCCATGACAAAAGAAACAAACAAAATATTCCAATATCTTTTCATTTATTCACTCACTCCTTTTTTTAGCCATTTCTCTTTTCTATATAAATGGTTTAAAATTAATAATTAGATGAACTAATTTAAATTTTTCCTAAAAAAGATATTTTTGTCAGATTTTTTTGTTAATAATCAAGAAACTAATAAACAACAAGGAAGTCTAACTTTTAAGAAATATTTTAATATACGTTAAAGTAATTCCTTGATATTTAGTGGGAAAAGTAAATTCAAGCTGTTGGGAAGAATGTTCTTAGTTAAAGATTTGTTCAAGGTTTTGGTAAGAAGCAATAAAAAAAACTATTTCTTGCTATTCGTTGGGCTATCTTTGGCTAGCTTGTTCCTATCACAGATTTTTATCGTCTCTGAATCAAATGAAGCAGCTCTTAGAAAGTTTGTTTATGAAGAAGGCTGGACCGAAAGTTCTATTTCTTGTTCAGCGGAATTAGCATTTTATAACTACTATTTTGATAATAACAATTCGTTTGTTGGCTACCCTGTTCCAACAGACTTTAACAACATCATTATGAAAACGATTAGTAAAAGCCCGTTGCAGGACAAACTCCCACTCAGTTCTACTGACCTGCGGTTATATACCTACAAAGTGTTAGTAGAGGGGGACAATGGAGCAAGCACCATTTTAGGGAGCATCGAAATTAATGTTATTCCGGAAAACATCTTTCAATATCTCACGCCTTTTGCCACATGGGAGAATAGCAACATCTCATCTGACAGGGCAGTTATCTTATTGGTCTCAACAACTGATCTGGGCTCTAGCCAGGTAGGCAATTTCCCGTATAAAATTCTGCTGGAGCGCGAGAATGTCACTTTAGCAGTTATAGATAATGGAGAAATGTATTCAACACCGGTAACATTGGATTTCAGCCATAAAATAATCTACGAAGGCTTAGATAATACTGAAATTTGTAAAGCACTAAATACCTATCTGTTCAGTTGGGACGCCTCAGGCTTAGTCATTACCGAAAAACTATTCAGACAATTACTGTCCTCTTTTAATGGCACACTTCAAACGATTGAACATCCGGAAAACTTTCTAAGCAAAAGAATTTTTGTTAATGCTCATGTGATTCATGACACAGCAAAGCTCGATTATACTGTTGAAGAATTCCAACAACTGCTGGAGCTCAAAGAGCAAATAGGCAATAATTTGATTGCAGAATGTCCTTTAATAACCTCAATAAAAATGATGGGAATTTCTAGCGATGGCTTTGAGAGCTTTTATATAACTTTACGAATAGAGCAGCTCCGGCTCTCCTTTTTAGCAATTCCCATGGTATTGTTTCTTTGTTTCTTGCTTTATATCCAAAGTCAGCTTCTCCCGGGGAAAAAGGGGTTGCTGGCGTTTTTTAAAAACCATGGTGTTACACGAGGACAGTGGTTGATCTCAGAATTAGTGCTATTTCTCTCCATAGCATTCTTGGGCCTTGGGTTGGGAATTGGTGTTGCAACAGTGACAGTTCCATTTGGCTATGCAGCAGCAGGTCGGTTGATTTCTCTGACCATTACTCCGATAGTCTTTTCCGGCACTGCTGTTCTTCAAACTGTTGGTGTTTATTGTGCGATAATTGGATTATTTAGCATCCCTTACCTTATCTTTCAAACAGCAAGCATTAGTCAAAAAAGACAAGTTACTGAGAAGAAAAAAGACGCACAGAAAAAACAAATACTCTTTGTAATTCTAAGCAGCATTGTTTCTCTTGGGTTAATACTAACAGTAATTCTTGTCCCGTTCGAGTCAATTTCACCGCTATTTCAATTCTCTAGCTCAACATATTTCCTACTGATTGTTCTTGCCAGCAGTATAACAATACTGGCAATATATCTCCTCTATCAGCTCTTTATTGATCGACTGGCAAAAAGGCTATGGCGAAGAAATCACAATCTATTTAGCTTCTCTTTACAGAATATTAAGATCAACAAGAGCTGGTTAAAACAAGGCTTTCTGACATTAGCCACAGGCTCGTTAGTGATAGTGCTATTTCTAAGCATGGCTTTTGGTTTAATTGCGACAAAAGCAAATGAAGCAAGGTATTCAGTAGGCGCAGATGCCAGGGTTTCACTAGAACCTAAGGCAAACATAACGCAGATTGTCTCGAGTCTTCCCTCAACGATTCATAGCACAGAAGTGGTCAAACTGGAAGGAATTTTAAATGCCTTGGGTCAGCAGGTTCTTTCATTCTATTTCATTAACACCAGTACCTATGGCAATATTGCTTATCACCCATCAAGCAAAGTTGGTTTAAGCTTGCAAAAAGCAATGACCTACCTCACTCAAACAAATAGCTGCTTAATTGAAAATACTCGAGCAAAAGAATTATCGCTCCAAAAAGACGACCTATATTCTCTAAAGGTCCAGGAAGGTGAAACAGTATTTAATCAACAACTAATTATTGCTGATTTTATTGATGCTTGGCCATTCTTTATTTTCGAACGGAAAATTACAATTATTGGGAAGGATATTAACGCCCCGTTAAAAATAATTGTAAGTGCGAAAACCGGAAGCTACCTTTGTGCTACTTTATCTGGACTCTCTGTTGACAGATTCCTGTTGCTTGATTTCACCGATTACAAGAAAGACTTGAGCACGATTACTGCTCTCGTGCAAAACAACGAAAACCTGCAAGAATTGGTCACATTTAACGAGGAATATCATGATAGCTTAACAAGCCCGGCTGTTAGAATGCTCGTAAATTTCTCCTTATATAGCGGATTGGCAGCCCTATTAATGACAATTGGAGCTAGTTTCCTTTTCAGCCAAAAATTATTCTTGGATCAAAATAACCAATTATATCTCTATCTATCGTTGGGAGCTTCCTCAAAACAATTGCGACGAATACTCATTTTTGAAATGCTCACGCTAATCGTTCCAGGAATTATTGGCGGCTTAATGGTAGGTTTGTTCTTCCTAAACTACCTGACAAAAATAGCCATTAGCCCAACGTTTATTGGGGAATACTCTCCAACAAGTTGGATGCTCACACTAATAGTTTGCAGTGTTTTCATCGCAATAACTGGGAGCATTATTCTGACGGCATTCATTAGCGTAAGAGCGAGAATTAAAAGATTAATGAAAAAAGACGCTTACAAAGTGGAGGAGGAGAAGGTTAGTGGCTAAAAAAACTCTTAGTGGAAAAATTATGCTCTCTTTTCTAAGGGAAAATAAGAGATCGCTTATCTTGAAGATCATTGCGCTAACATTGGTAGCCATTTCAATAGCAGCAAGCATCTATTTTATTGATTCGTTTCAACCACAGTTCTCACGAAAGTATATGGTCAATCTCCGGGGAAAACAAAGTGACGTTATTCTATCATTTGAGTTCTCACCGGAAGATTTTATCGGCGAACACAATCAAACGGTTGATAAGCTAGTTTTAGCAGAGACTTTGGCAACAAACTTCGCCAATCAATTTAGCGGCAGGCTGGGAAATGCTACACTTTCATATATCTTCACAAGGCTTGGAACATTTGCCTTTTCATTTCTAAATGGTACTTCTTCCACCATTTCAATTGTTAATGCCAATCTTTTTGCCTTACAACAACTTGACAACTATTCGATCAATAAAAATGCAAGTGTCAGTTTCGAAACTGGTGGGATTCTCATAATAGACCAGAGCCAAGCACAATATTCGCCCGGAAAATTTGCTCTGTTTAATGAAAGTAGTGCTCTACTTAGCAATGGTTATAGCGACATTTCAGAGAATAATTTTACAATTAATTTTCATTCGAAAATTCTGGCAGATTTTAATGAAGTCCCTTATGGTGAAAATATAACAAAAATTGTTGGCGGTTCATCTTTCACGCTGGTTGTTTCTGATACAATTTTTAAGAATTATTTGGCCTTTATCAATATCTCAACAGGCCTTTTCGATCTCTCGGCATCAGCTCACATAACAATTGATTACTCTGAATTTAATTACAAAACGAGAGCACTTTTTCAAGAGCAAATCAGCCAATTTCTAACTGCAGCTGAAAAATTCATCTATGAAGAGTATACCATAAAAGCAGATTTTACTTATGTTTTGATGGTTTTGCTCTATTTAGAAGCATTAAACAATGTGCTGTTTATCATCAAAATTTTAATTTTGGTTCTTACCATCCCGGCAATTCTCTTTGCGTTGCTAATCCTTATTTTTAGCAACCTCTTCTTTGCAACAAAACGCTCCAAAATATTCGCCTTTTATTACCTAAAGGGCATGTCCATCAAACAATTGTTCTTCTTTGCGTTCTCAGAAAATGCGCTAGCATTGGCTACTGCTTTCCCAATAGGAGCGAGCTTAGCGATACCACTAACAATTTTGATGGTTAAAGGTACAAGTGCCATTCCCTTCCCCGGGGCCACATCATTACAACTGGGCTATTCGTTCACTTTTAATCCTTATAATTTACTATGCGTCGGACTGCTTCTCCTCTTCTTGAGTCTGTCCCTAATTGTGCTTGATTTAAAACCCATTCTTTCACAAAAAGTGGAACATAAAACACTCGAGGATGAAGATAAAATAGACGAGCAAATAACAACTTGGAAAAAGTTCCATTTTGATTTCTTGTTCCTTTTACTTGGCTGTGGGCTTCTGCTACTAAATGAAGTATTCCTTAAACAACAGACCAGTAATTTTATCACACAATTCTTCATTTACTTTGTTGGAACACTCATTATACTGGCAGCTATATCTTTACTCTTTTTGCGAGTATTCCCACAAATCCTTACAACAGCCGGCGAGCGTCTCTGGCAGAAGCGCGGTGGGTTCTTTTCTTTTTCGACAAAACTTTTCACCACTCGAAAAAAAGTTCTCACAAGAAACATCCTGTCGTTAGCATTATGTATATCGTATCTCCTAATTCTGCTCCAAATTGGCGCCACTATTAATCACCTGAGCACCTCTCAAGCTTATTTTAATGTCGGAGCTGAAGCGCGAATCGATTTCAGTTCATCAAGTAATATTTCCGACATTATTGCAAAACTCCCTCAAACAATAAACTTTACAGAGATAACTAAACTTCAACTGAAAAATTATTTAACAAACAGAGAACTATCGCTTTACGTTATTAACACTTCAACCTTCCTTTCAGTTGCTTATTTCAAGGAAGAATTTATTCCCGATAGCAACCCTTCCTCAGCGGTTGCTCAGCTTGAACAAAACATGACCTTCATAGCAAACCGTGGTTTTGTTACTTCCGGGAGCAAACCAACAGGCTATAACTACTCCATAACGCTGTTCTATGGTAGCACAGAAAGACAAACTTTGGAACTTAAAGACTATTATACCGTTTGGCCCTTTTTTGCCGATGAAAACACTCGAGGAGATAATTTCATTATTGGTAAAAAGACCGGTGAGGTGCTGCAAGAGTACAGTTATACCCAGAGCCATCATTTACTATTGCGCTTTGAAGAGAGTGAAGAAAAAGCTTCGCTTATCAAACAATTGCAAGAGGAGATCTTAACCTCAAGTGAAAAGTTAGTGCTTTTAGAAGATGGTTATAAGCAATTTTGGACCGGGGAACCCTTTTGGTTCATCATAAAGACATTCTCAATGAATAATCTTTTCTTACTCTGCTTCTTGTTTAGCATTCTTTCAATTCTCATTACAACAACACTGGAAAATAATCGAAAAACAGAGATAGGTATGTTTCTTGCCCTCGGTTTGCGACCAAAACAGATCTTCTTATTGTCATTCATCGAGCAACTTACAGTATTGCTCGCAGGAGTAATTTTTGGGCTAATAATCGGAATACCTAGCGCTGCTTTTCTTACCGGAAAATTGAAAGGAAATCTCTCAATCCCCATAGGAAGCCTTGAAAATTATTGGCTTATCGGCGTGCTTGTCCTTGGGGTAATAAGCTTTAATCTTATTATCATTAGTAGCGGTGCCCTTCGCACCGCTTCACGAAAAGTTTCCTATTTTATTCAGGAGTTGGAACTACAAAATGAATTGGATGATTGAATGCCAGAATATCATAAAAATCTATTATAGTAGAACAAAACAAGTGAAAATTGCCGCTCTAAGAGGTATCGAATTAAAAGTGAAGAAAGGAGAGCTAGTGGCAATCGTCGGACCATCGGGTGCAGGGAAATCCACACTATTAAAGATCCTCGGTGCCTTGGAATTTCCCTCGAGTGGAACCCTTCGAGTAGGTGGAAAATTAGTGAATACTTTTGATTCGGCACAAATAATTGACTATCATCGCAATTGGGTGGGGTTCGTTTGGCAAGCACCACTTCGCAATGTGCTCATCACTGAAAAAGCAATTAACAATGTCATCCTCCCAATGAAAATAGGTGGCAAAATACCTAAAGAACAGCAAAAAAAGCGAGCAATCGAACTTCTAGAAGCAGTAGGCTTAGGGCATAGAATTAATCATAAGCCAAGCCAACTCTCAGGGGGAGAAGTCCAAAGATTGGGGATTGCTGCTGCATTAGCAAACGACCCGAAAATCCTTCTCCTAGACGAACCTACAGGCGAACTTGACTCAGAAACAACAGCACAGATTTTTACCTTATTAAGGGAATTAAATAAAGCATTCAACAAAACGATTGTGATAGTCTCGCATGATCATTATCTAGAAAAGAAAGCGGATAAGGTCTATCGCATTTCTGATGGATTGTTATTAAACATCGACCTTGCCCAAGAAAAAACTACCGGGAAAAGCAGCAAGGAACAAGTAAGTTATGTAGATGAATTTGGGCTCGTGCGTATTCCTTTGCCTTTCCTAAGAGAACTTGGTATCGAAAATTATGTTAAAATCAAGAAAAAAACGGATCATCTGGAAATCGAACCACATATACAGAAAGAAACAAACCGGAAAATTGCTCCTAACGAAGAGAACACAGAAAAACAGGCTAAAGAGAAAAAAACAAAGAAAAAAGGAGAAAGAAAAAATGGTTGAAAATGAAGTAAAAGAGAGTAAGCCAATTATTCGTTGTAAAAATCTGTCAAAAAGTTATATTTTTGGCTCCGAACAGATTCATGCTCTAAAGAATATTAACTTAGAAATTCAAGAGGGAGAGTTTGTAGCAATTGTGGGGAAAAGTGGTAGTGGAAAAACTACGCTAATAAATATTCTTGCAGGGTTATTGCCACCCTCGAGTGGAGAGATAATTATTGCAGGGCAAACACTCACAAGGCTAACACCGGACAAACTAAGCCTGCTGCGACGAGAAACCATTGGAATAGTTTTTCAAATGTTCAATTTACACCCGGGACTAACTGCGCTTGAAAATGTCGAATTACCACTCTTGTTTAAAGGGGTAGAAAAGGTAAGACGTAGAGAAACAGCCAGAAAAATTTTGCACACACTCGGTTTAAAAGACCTCATTGATAATTATCCGTATGAACTGAGTGGAGGAGAACAACAAAGAGTCGCTATTGCTCGAGCACTAGTTAACGAGTCAAAAATACTCCTGGCAGATGAACCCACAGGAAATCTAAATTCAATCCTGGCTCACGAAATTGTAACGGTTCTTAAAGAAATCAACCAAGCTAAAAAAGTCACTATAATAATGGTGACCCATAATGAATCCTTGCTCAATAAAGATATGCGAATCATCCGGCTCAAAGATGGAGAGATTGTCCCTCAATAAACTCAAACTTTTATCTCGAGGAAATTAAACGTTTTTAAGAAAATGACCCGTCAAAAAAAGAAGAGAAGAGAAAAAAGAAGGGATTACTCACCATGAAGCAACAACGATTCAATGGCGGAGCTCAATTTCTTAGTTGCTTGTTTGTCTGAAGAATGAACTGCCTGGTAGAGTTCTTTGGCCAAAGAGCATCCTTTGTCGCTCTCGTTCACTAAAATGTTGGACCAGAACTTCACCGCCTCGCCAGGAATAACCCAGGTCGTATCGGTTTTTTTCTCCCAAAAAACTACACCGGGGGTTTCGGTATAGTCCTTTTCTTTTGCTTTGACAAAAGCCTCTTTCTCGTTAAGACCCCAATCAATAGCATCGTTGGCAATTACCTGGGAAATCTTCTGCCGTAAGAATTTTTGACGATAAATAGCCATGCCAAGTCCCATGCCAAATTCGACGACTTCTTTAAAAGCAAACTCGTAGTCCTGGTAGAAAAACTCTTTGATGAAAATGCTCTGGGGCTCTTGCTGATTTTTCTCGTTCATAATATTCAGATAGCCGGTGCCAACGCCAGCAGCAAGGTCACTGTTCAACCGGTCGACGATTGCTTTAGTTACTGCACCAATAATAACAAGGTTTATATGCCCGTCCATTGGCGCGGAAAAAATTAGAGTGAGAATTCTCTCTTCATTTGCTTCATCATAAACTTTAACGGGAATAGGATCTGTTAAAAACGGCTCCGAAGAATTCAAAGGAAAACCTCAAAGATTGTTTTAGACAAGTAACCATTTTGAAACGGTAATAAAAAGCTTGGGGAAAAAAGAGTAGAAAAAAAGAGAAAGGTCTGACCAGAAAAAGTGCTATTTTGGCGGAGAGGTGAGCTGATACTTATCAAGGTCGCCAATGAAAAATGAAAGGATCGCACCAATGACAAAAAGGACAGTGATAATAATGATGTTAATGTACACCAAAGAAGCATTGAAGATATTGGTAACCATTATACAAGCAATAAGAATAATACCACCGATTTGCCCACTCCATTGCATCAACCCGTTGGAAGTCTCTTCAGGAACAGGATAGGTAATTTCCGCCGCAAAAGTCAGACCGACAGGGAGAGCAGAAACAAGAAGAACACCTAAGAAGAAGGCAGCAAAATACCGCCAAATAGTATTCTCGATGAAAACCAATAAGGGCGTGAAGATCGCCCCGCCAATAAGAGCAAGAATGATGAAGATTTTCCGTTTCCCGGTCTTGTCGGAAAGAGTGGACATAACAATAGCGCCAATAATGCCACCAATAATCATAATTCCACCAATCAGGCCGGGAGTTTCAGAGCCAGGGGGGTAGCCAAGAACAATGTCTAAAACAGTGGAAAGAGCATTGAAGGAGCCAAGGCCGAGGAACAGCAAAACGAAGAGCAAAATAAAGTCACGCTTTTTGAACATGGAACGTATCCCTTTGGTCACTAAGACTTTGCTCTTGTCACTGTAAGGGTTCGCAGGTGTGGGGGGTTTATCCTTAACAAAGATAAGGTAAAGAACAGTTGCAAACAAGGTGAGAGAACCAAAGATATACAATAGCCAGTTCATCCGATAAGGCGGCGTGGAACCAAGGATGAACGGAGAAGCAATGTAAGCAACAATAACACCAATAAGCATGGCAACGGTGCCCAAACCTGAAGCTAAGGTCTTTTCTTCTTGCGGAAACCAATTGGCAGCCAATTTGGTGAAGGAATTAAGAACAAAAGGCTGACCAATAGCAGTCATGATTTGAAAGAACAACAACCAACCGTAGGAAGGAGCAACAGCACGTAAAAAGCCAAATAAGCCGGTCAAAATAACACCAATGCCGGTGCCCCATTTCAAGCCAAGCTTGTCAATGAGCCAACAGGCGGGAAAGTTCATGGGGACATAAGCAATCATAAAAACAAGCGAAAGCAAAAGAATCATGTTGTTATTAACGCCATAATAGGCAGCAGATTCATCGGTAACGCCGGCAAAAGTAATCCAAATGACTTGAGTCATAGCACCAACGAACATGAAAATAACAAGAACAACCCAGCGATATTTATACCGCGTATAAGTCGGTGGTTGAGAATTATCGGGTTCAGAATCCTCTACAAGATCAGATGATGAGTCATTCATATTTCGTAACTTCTCCTGTTTGGTAATAATTACTAATTAAATGCCAAAACTGGCAAAATATCTCTTTACTATTAAAAAAGGTTTGGGAGAGCAACAAACAAAAGGTAACAAAGAAAAAAACCACGAAGAAAGGAAAAAAAGAAGGAAAAAAAGTAGCATGAGAATTATGACGGTATGCCAAGGTTTAAGATAGAGATTGAATGAAAAAAGAACAGTAAATAATAAGGCAAAATAATAGGTAGTAGTAAATTTGGAAGGAAATTATAATTCAGAAGTCACTGGTTTTCCAGTGAAAAAAATACGAATAACTCAAACAGAGAGGGACTATTACAAACTAGATAACGCAGCAACGCTTTTTGCGCTCATGAATTCCGACCGGTCAACCAATGTCTTCAGAGTGTCATGCACACTAAAAGAACGGATAAACTTGAGCGATTTACAAAAAACACTCGAGAGAATCATGCAAAGATTTCCCTATTTTCAAGTGACACTGCGAAGCGGCCTGTTCTGGAAATACTGGGAAAGCACTAAAGAAATACCCGAAATCTACGCAGAAACGAAATTTCCTTGCCAGAAAATCGCCATACATACAAGAGGAATCTTCCCGTTTAGAGTAAAAGTCTATTTTAATCGCATAGCAGTCGAATTCCATCACAGCTTAACAGACGGCTATGGAGGGATCACATTCCTGAAAGCGCTGGTGGCAGACTATCTGACAAGAAGAGGGGTGGAAACAAACGACTGGGGAGACATCTTCAGGTTCAACCAGACACCAAGCCCAACAGAATACGATTACGCCTATAAACGCTACTACATGAAAGAATTGCCAAACCCAAAACGAAAAAGCGAAGCATTCAAACCACCACTAACACCGGTGGAAAAAGGCGTGTTCCACATCATACGAGGAACAATGTCAGTAGCAAAAATACTCGATGTAACAAGAAGGAAAAAAGTAACCATCTCAGAACTGCTGACAGCAATCTATTTGGAAGCACTGCAAGAAATCTATCAAAAACTACCAGAAGAAGTACGAAAAAAAATAAAAAAGCCAATAAGAGTGGCAGTGCCGGTAAACCTGAGAAGAATATTCGAATCAGAAACAATGAGAAACTTCACATATATGGTCTCACCAGAACTAAAACCACAACTGGGAAAATATACCTTCGAAGAAATACTCGCACTCGTGCAACACGCAATGAAAAAAGAAATAGCAAGAAGACCACTAAGACAATACATAACAAGAAATGTCAGAGGAGAACTAATACCAATAATAAGAATCATACCGCTGTTCTTGAAACGGCTGTTCGGAGAATTCATATACCAAAAAATGGGCGAAAAACAAAACTCAGGAAAAATGAGCAACCTCGGAAAAATAAACATGCCAAAGGCTTTCGCAAAAGAAATAGAACACTTCGACTTCATCCTGGCGCCAAGCAAAATCATCACCACAGGCTGCGCAGTGGTAAGCTTCGAAGATAAACTGGTGATCAACTTCAGCCGGACCGTCGAGGAGCCTGAAATCGAGAAGTTCTTCTTCAGGAGACTGGCACAATTAGGTATCCCAGTGAAAATAACGACAAATTAGATCACGTTTTAAAATGAATAAAACTTTCAATTTCCATAACATCTTCAAAATTTTGCAGAATATAATTTAGCGTATATCTTTTATTTTCATCTTAATTGTTCTTTCAGAAAGATAAATGTCTTGGTAATACCTTGTCAAATAAAGCCTATAATTTATTTTTGGAATTTAATTTCCTCTCCCATGCACATTCTAACACCTAAACTATGAATGTTGGCACATGAACGACTTGCCAAGGACATTATACCAACAATACGGGGGTTGATTTCAGTAATTCTAGGAATTCCATTAATATCCTCTTTTGCTTGAAAGAAGAAAGGTCCATAAAATGGTATTTCATTAATTAATTTTCGTACAACCTCTTCTAAGAATTCATTTTAACTATTTTCCCTTTTGTAGCTATTCCTGCCTTAGAAGCGATCCGTTCTTGAACAATACCAACTAAAAGATTTCCTTTTCCGTTGCCTAAACAGTTAACAGAATATATTCTTTTCCGGGAAGGTATTCTTGTAAAACGGGGTTTGGAACAATTTTCATATATAATTCTAATTCATCACTTGTTTGAGCCTTATAAATATCCTTAGAACCAGATCCAACACGTGGTTTTACAATTACGGGAAGTTTCTCAAAATTTTCTATCTGGATAATTGAACTGGGGAAAGGAATAACTTTGTTTAGTTTCTGGTAGCTGAGCCATTTATCTCTAGCAATTTTAATTATCCTAGGTTCAGAGATTAATACTTTTGCATTTTTTAAAAAAATTCTTCTATTTTATTTGCAAAATTCAGTAGAATATTATCATAAACAGGAACAATTACGTTGATCTTTTCAGTAATTATTTTTTCTTAAAACTTCAAAGAAGTTTTTATATCTAAATGTTGGAACAAATATGCTCTATCAACCAAGTAGAAAGCTGAACAGAGTTTGTCTGAATCTGCAGCAATTATCTCAATTTTTTATCCTCTTTTAACACCATTATTGTTGTATGGGTATCCCACTTCCTGTAGGAATTAATAATAGTTTGTATGGTCTATTTTTAGTCATAATTATCTTCTCTCACAACTTGTTATTTTACACAAAATTATTGTCTTTTAAAATTAATTAAAAGCATTTTTTCTATTTTATTAACTTTATTAAAAACTCAATTTATTTCTCATCAAGATTAATAATATATTCTATTAAAAGTCTAATTAAATTCATTTCTGTAAAAGTGTTTTTCATTAAATTTCATATAAACTTATAGCAATCATCAAACTAGGTGGTAGTATCATGTGCTAATAAAAATGAAATTGTCAAGAGTGAATTCTCACACAAATTGTTTCTCCCAAAAATTTTAAAGAAAAGCTTAATTTAAATCCTTAAGATTGTGGAGTATATTATGGTACATGAAATTAAAAGCACTTATTTACAAAATAGAATTCAAGTAGCCTTAGAGATATTTGTGTATCTTTTTCGATTTTTATAATCAACAATAAGATTGTAAAGGGTATATATTAAACCTGGTAAACTAATGATAATCCAACTTGATAAAGCCCATATAAAGGAGTATTCAATTATTAAGAGTTCTATACACAGTAGAAATGAAAAACCTATTACGACAAAAATGTGATAACCTATTTGTCCTTTTGTTATAAAGAATAAAATAATATTAGCTGTTAAATTTCCAAAAAGGCTGCCTATTGCTAGACCTAATGCAATCCCTATAATACCAAAGTTTTGGATTAAGATAAACCAAAATGAAATTGCAGAGGCAAAATTTACGAATGAAATTAAAGTAGTATAAAGCACTCTTTTTTCTGAACTCTGAAAATAAGCAGTAATTGGTGTCCAAAGAATCACATTTAAAATATTAAATCCAATAAAAATTATAATAGGCCAATATTTGATTGTAAGATATTCTGAACCGATAATAAAGTCAAAAAGATTTGGATATTGATCAATCAAAATCATCATTACACCGAAAATAGGGAATAGAACTAAAGTTAATTTCCAAT
>DXJV01000017.1 GCA_019056785.1 Candidatus Heimdallarchaeota archaeon | reverse complement strand
TGCGATCAGGTTTCAGCTTTTTTGGGCGATTACCTGCACCTTTTCGAGGCTTTTTACCTCTTCCCTTTCCGTTCTTTTTCGGGTCAACCGGAACTGGTGTGGTCAGCTTTCATGATTTTTCAAATTGAGCTGTGAAATAGGAAATCCTTGGTAGTATATGGATTTTGAATCTTATCTTTTTGGTTTTTGCTTTAAAAACCGTATATTACGACAGTATAATCTCTTAATGAATGGAATAGAAGTTTAAGTTTCTTAATTAGTAGGGGTAGGAAGCAAAGCAGATTTATAATTAATATCTAGGAATATTCTTTTAGCAAAGTTGGTAAGATTTCGGAATCCAAATCCTCGACGTTTAATTACCTTTATCTTGTTGTTTAATCCTTCTACAGGACCGCTTGAAATTCTATTAGTGAAATAGTTCAATATGTTCTCTTCAAAATTTCCGTAGGTTTTGGTAAAGGATGTGAACGGGTTAAATCCTTTTGTTTCAAATTTATTCGCTTTTTTGCACCATCTATCTATTTTGTCTTTTGCATCTTCTTTGGAAAGACCTTCTAACTCAAATATTTCATAAAGTTCTTCTCTTAAATTATAACATTCTTTTAAAGAAGGTGCTAATTCAAATAGCTTATCAAGCTTATTGTTCCCTTCTTTACCTAGATCATTTCTATGATGACGGAAAGGCCACATTGTTCCTTTGATGCTCTCTAGTTTATCATCATCATTCTCAAATTCAAGTTTCAATTGTTTAACTATTTTTTTCCTTTCTTTATCAACTTTATCACCAAGTAATTTCGCGACATGAAATCGATCAATTGTAACAATACGATTAAACCTATCAACATCTTTGATTAATTCTTTTAGAGCTGAAAAATAGCTCGCCCCCATGTCAATTGTAATACCTTCAAGAGATAATAGAATATCCTCGGGGATACTTTTCAGAAATGGTAGAATATCATCTCTTGAATTTCCATCAATCACGCCCAATATTTTAACTTCTTTATTAACGCTGAGGTTTGAAACAATAGTCACATAATGAGAATGTCCTTTTCTCAAAGCTATTTCATCTAGACCTATTATTGTTGGATTTACCTCAGCCCAATTAATTTTTGTTTTAATATTTCGGGTTATGATACCTTCAATAACCTCCTCAGTTGTATTCAGCTTTTCAGAAACATCCTTTATGGTTGAATTAATGAGAAACTTTAAACAATAATTTTCGTATTCCCTTGTTTTATTTCCTGTAGCATTCACCCATTTTGGCTTAAATGAAGTAGTAGAATTATTGCTATCACAATTGTCGCATTTAAACCGTGGCCATTTGACATGAATATAAACGCAGTGGTCAAAGATAGGAAGATGTTCGATTATTGATTCATCGCATTGTCCATGAGATTGGGTGGTTTTGTTACCACACTTGTTGCATAATGTACTATTAGCTGTACACGATACATATATATGATAGTCGCCATTGGAGTCTATGCTAACACTTTTTATTTTTATCGAATCCAGGTTCAAGTCAATTTTTAATTTGGTTTTTTTTGCCAAATTATTTCACAGCTCCATGTCTGCTTGTTAAAATAGTACTAACTCGTTTCATTGAGAGAAGATATCGCTGATAGTAAAGCATTTCTTTCTAATACTGGCATTTTTTTGAGTCTTGCCACCCAATTTTTTGTAATTTTTGATATTCGCTCTCTTTCTCTAAAGTTGTCACCTAAATAGCTATAATCATGCAACTCAACAGGAGGAGGATAGTTCATCCATATCCATTCAGTCGCCGTCCCATGATGGCAAGCTGCATCAAAAGAGTGAATATTCCAACCTTTCAATGACTTTTCATACAAGGAAGACTCGTATCCTGATATCATAACCATACAAGGAAGTGACTTTATTACTTCCAATAATTTTTCATGTTGCTCCAACGTATACTCATATCTAAATATGGGATAACGCTTTTTCCTCGCTTTTCTTAGATACGGAGGATCACAATAAACCAATTCCTTTCCGATGAAATTGTAACTTTCGAGGTAACGAATAGCATCGCCATGGATTAATTCGAAATCAATTTTACTGGAAGTCTTTGTCCACATCTCTATTGTCTTCGGGTCAATTTCAATACCAATATTCCTCTTTGCCGGCTTTTTGTAACGAATAATTGCCCCGCCCCCCAAATGAGTTTCGATATAAACCTCGTGGGGTGGCATCAAATTTATTAGCCTTTGGTAAACGCCCCCTTTGCCTCCTGGATAATTCATGCCTGCATTATCAAAGAAAGGGCCGAGGATGTCAAGAAAAAAAAGAATCTTTTTTGATAAAGAAAAAACCTGAAGGGAATGGCCAAATTTAGCCAGTAATTATAATAGGTTACTATGGTTGCTGTAGAAATCAACCCACATTAGATCCGGTTGACCCAAAAGAGAGTACAACACAACCATGAAAGAATTGATTGCAAAGTACAAAGAGAATTATGAGGATCAGGCCAGTTACAAAACTTTCAAGAAATATGCAGTTGAAAGCATCAAGGAATATTTTGGGGAAGATGAGAAATTGAGTGACATTCGTTATAAGCACGTCCAGGCCTTCAGGAGCCATCTTAAAAGGAAACTGACAAAAGGCGGGACTTTGAGAAAAG
>DXJV01000087.1 GCA_019056785.1 Candidatus Heimdallarchaeota archaeon | reverse complement strand
GATTGGAAATCATCGGAAGAACGGATGATGTTATCAATCTTGGGATAATCCGTTTTTCTGCCATTAAGTTTGATTCTATCTTCAAGTCTAATTTTAAGCATGGACAAGTTGCTCTTTGGGAGGTATATATCTCTAGAGAAGGATTTAAACCAAAGCTAACATTAACTATAGAACCTTCTCAAGTTAGCAACGAAGAGCAATTCAAAGAAGAAATATTGGCCGCTCTTCTAGAGTTTCGAACTTTTAAACTTGGCTTGGAAAACGAATTATTTGTTTTTGATTCCGTAAAAATTGTTGATAAATTAAAGCTTGAAATAATCGGCCAAGGGAAACGGCGAAGAATCCGATACGACCCGAATTTCCTTAAAACTGTGAAATATTAATTTAATTGAGAAGTAGGTTCTAGTAGAATGGAATAGCGCTTTCTTTGTTTATATCTTATATACTTGGAACTCACAATGCTTGTGCCCCACAGCATGACAATTGATTTCGCGTACAGCAATGTTCGGATTGTTGTAAGCCCCCTCTATGAACCCGGAAACAAAATCACAGTCAAACTCCTTTGTTTTTCTCCCCCGACAGAATGGGCAAATCTGCAGAGAAATAACATTATCATTCATGGAGCAAATGCTGATCTCCTTCAATAATTTCATGATTCCCTTATCATTGATCTGTCTGTTATTGAACTTCTTTTTTGCAACTTCCTTTCCTACCTCGAGCCCGAGTTTGAACATAGTATAATGCATCTCTCCCTCAGGAAGTTTGCTCTGAAATTCCCTTGTAAGTCTAATTGTTGCGTCAGGGAAATTTTCGATTAATTCATCAGAATATTCACTTAAAGTGAGGATTGCATCAATATCTATACTTGGAGGAATGTTCTCTAAGAGATGGGGGTTTTTTGCGGCGACTTTCATGCATTTCTTAATGATTTCGTGCACTTTCTCTGAAAAAGGAAAGAAGACATCTTTGCGAACAGTTCCCCTAAAATTCTTAAGTTCTTCTCGATAATCATTGATGAATTCCCTTTCTAAAAGAGCAACAATATGTTTAGCTAGATGTTCATCATCATCAGTTGAAATTTTAGCAACAGTAATTAGCTTGTCACTTAAATTAAAAACGAAAATCTGGTCTTCAATCTCAATTTTGGATAATTGGCCTGATCCAAGCTCATTGGCAAACGCAACCATGGCACTGGAAAAGCCGGCAAAAAGCTCTGTCGGAACTTGAACAGCATAGCTGTCTTTTTCGAGAATGATGTGAAAAAGATTTAATCCATCTTTTCGTAAGATAAAGAATTCATCAATCATTGCTGTTCACCCCGTTTCAAGGCATTCCAATGTTTAAATGTTATTGTTTTTCTCAAGGAGTGGTTTCTTCTATCTTCTTTGCCCTGCCCCCCTCATCTTCTTCACCTAATAGCCGCCAAGAAAAGGTAAAGAATCGGAAGAAGCCAACGACAAGTATTATGGCAGCGAAAAGCAAAGTGAGGTCTTTTCCAAGTTTCCAATAGGTATAGGGGCCAATCCATGCAAATTCATCAAATACATTCATAGTTGCATGCACAAAGCCGAGGATAACAAAGAAAAGGAATTCAATTGAACCGTGTTTGTTCAAAATGGGACTCTTTTTCATTGAAATAATGATAACTACTAGTAAAAATAGAAACGCGAGTACTGTAAGAGATTCCATAACAATGTCGCGATAATCTTGCCAGCTGCTTGGAATTATCCAATGATCAATAAATGCTTGAATTGTCCATGTCATCTTCTACCGGACCTCCCAAATTTTGGCACTGTGATTTGCTATTCGTAATAGCCCCACACCCAGTAAAATTAACCCGATAAATAAGAAGCTCGATTCCAAACTATCGAAAATGATCTTAAAGTTATCAGGAGAAATTGTGTCCAAACCATCAAAAACCCCCTTTAAAATGATAAAAGGCATACCTATAATTAATTCTGTCCCACCAATTTTAGTGAATTTAGGGTAATGAACTCTAAGGAGAATAACAAGTACCCAAACAACTAGAAATCCCCCAGCAATAACCATTTCGGTTGTAAATGTTACATGGTCTGTGGGTTTTAACGCCCAGTCTTTGCCTAACAAATGAAACATCTTCACCATTTGCTCTCGTAATTGGGTTCTATACTTTATCTTAAATAGTTAACTATAAAGCTATTCATTTAGGAAAGAAAAGAAAAAATAAGGACTTTTTTTACTTCTTTCCAAACGTTTAAATTTAGTTGAATATTTAAATTTGTCAGAAATTAGCATCCGTTGCGGTTTGGGAGCAAAAGACGATGAACAAAAAGGAGCCATCAACAGAGGATGTCACTCCAGATGATTTTGAACCTCCCGAATTCGCACAAGAACGTTTGAGTGAAGAGTCTAGAGAGGAAGCTCCATCCGTTCAAAAAGGGCGCATGGGTTTGTTCAGATTAATTGCAATTGGGAATGCTACCGGTCAATCTTTCCTCTTTAATTTCTTTTCTGCCTTTGCAGTAAATGTCGGTGTTTCCAGTTCTATTCTTGGTTTTATAACTTCGATACGTAATTTATTGAGCTCCTTATTTCAAGGGAGTCTTGGCCGATTGAGTGATAGAATTGGCCGGCGCTTTTTGCTTCTCTTAGGTTTTTTCCTGAGTTTCTCAATAATGATTGTTTTAATTTTCATCAATAACCCATTAATGTTAATTATCATTTCTATCGTCCAAGCTACTGCCTTAAGTATAATTATCCCTGTTTGGAATGCAACGCTCGGAGATGTTACAAAGACAGAAGAACGGGCAAGGTTTATTGGTCGGCTCTCTGCGATGGGAACGGCGGTATCGGTGAGTTCCATGCTTATCTTGGCAACCATTTTTAACTACTTTGATAACCATCAAGGCTATATCTTCAAGAAATGGTTTTTAGAGTTCTATATCCCTGAAAAACTTTGGCCAATAGAATATGGTGTTGCGTTTGGTATTGCCGCATTAAATTTCTTGCTCTGTGTGGTGGGAGTCTTCTTTTTAAAAGAAACTCGACTTGTTAATAAAAAAGACAAGCAGAAAAAACAGCCAAGTATGTTTGTCGCTTTGAAAAATGAAAAATTCAAGCGCTTTTTCATCGTTAATTCGGTTTTTGGCTTAATTATGGCAACTATGTGGCCCATATTTCCCATAGCTCAAGTGGGCGTGTTGGAGATGGGATTTACTCAAATTGCTATAATCAATGTTGTATTCTCAATTTGCTCTAGCTTAGGGCAGCTTATTGGAGGGAAATTGGGTGATAAATTCGGTCGTAAGCCATTCATCATTTATGGTCGGATGGTGATGTTTACTATCCCTATTGTAATGATCGGCGCTATTCTTTTTAATAATTGGAAAGTGCTTTTATTCTCTAATATTCTAGGTGGAACAGGGATGGGTATGACCGTGGTGGCACAAAATGCTTATATCTTGGATATAGCCCCAAGAGATCAAATGGGTGCCTATTCAGGCTTAAATCAAGTCGGTTGGGGCATTGCCACATTCATAGGCTCTCTCTCTGTTGGTTTTATTGCCGATGCTATTGAAAACCAAGTTGGAACAAAACAAATGATCATCATCACCTTTAGCGTTATTGCCGTGTTGCGATTTCTTGCATCCATAGGCTATTTCTTTATCGAGGAGAGTTTGGTGAAAAAGCAACCGGAAGAACAATTACTCGAAAAAAAAGCCCTTGTAATTGCAGTTGCACAATCCGCTTGCGAAGATGCTCAATTTCAATCTAAATAATCCTTTCTATTCTCAAATTTCTCATTTCTTTAATTGAAAGAAAAACATATATAGTTTAAGCGATATATTATACAACCGATATATTGTCTAGGAAACTACGGAAAAATGGCAAAAGGGGTATTGTGGTTTTCAATCTGGAAAAGAAAAGCAAGTGGTTTTTTTCTTATACTAGTAGTAGTCTGCTCTTCGCTGTCATTAAAAGTGATCGGCTGGCATGCTGATGAGACAGAGGAGGAGGAGTTATTTGAGAAGCCCTGTTTCTCAACGCATCAATGGTTGGCTTGGGAAGCAATAAAACTCTTTCCGGAAGCAAAAATTACTTGGATAACTGAAAATCTCTATGCTTTTTGGCATGGCGTTGAGGCTCCCTTTATGCCGGCTGCAAGCTTTGCATATGGATACACAAACGGGGGTGTGTACGGGGATATTGAAGAGCTGAGCATTGGGCTTGATCAAGCTGGCGTTGAAGTGCTTAACAGTAGCCTTGCAGATAGAGCACAAGAAGAGTACTCTAAATTACTCACAGAGTTGAAAAAAGAAGAATCTAATTATCAGAAAGCAGCTTTTTATGCGGGAACAATGGCTCATTACATTTCCCAGGCAGGAATATGGAAAGCACTTTGGAATGAAACCAAATGGGGAGAGTTGAATATAACGACTTGGCTTTCTTATGAGGGGGCAATAGAAGCAGGGCTGGGAAAGGAGCGCCTTCCCAAGCCATCCTTTAATTACCGATTTACAAATTTGACAGGTTATTACAATGAGTTCTTTGCTCTTAGTCCAATAAAAAAGCAACCAATAACCGCTTGGAATGCTACTGTCGCCTTAGCAAAACAAGTTTATCCCATGGTAGAAAACCTGGCAATGGATTTCAATGCAACCATAATGAAGGCCTCGGATTGGCCCACAGAGTATTATAACATGACAAAGAAGTGTTTGACCTATGCGGTGGAAGCAATATATGCTGCATTGGAAAAAGCGATGCTCGAAGTAAACTGGCGCTATTTAATAATACCAAGACCGGTTGCATTCTATGATAATACAACAAATCTCTTGAACCTTTCAGAAATGGAAGTGCGATATGTCACAAGCACAGGTACTTATATTCTTAACGAGAGTAGTATGGCAACATTGGCGGAAGCCTGGTTTATTTTTTACGACTCTCAAAATAACCCCTTAGAGCTTTCGAGCAATCCAATCCCGCTACAATTTAACTCACAGACAGGCAAGTGGTCGCTAACGAACACCCTCGCTCGCTGGTTAAAGCCAAATTGTAATACCTCTGTGATTGTACGTTTTGATATGCTCCGTGCAGGGCCCACATGGAGTAACCTTTCAAAGACGTTCTTTGTAGTTTCTTATTTCAATGTTACATTCACATCAATCGACTTTAGATATTCAGATAGCGACTGGATATTAGACATCTATAACGTCACTGCCTTCTGTGAACTTCCGGAAGTAGGAATGATACTCCCCGAAGACGTCTACAAAGCTACATGGACCATTTACCAATATGGTATGGGTTTCACTACCCCTATCAATAGGGTTGGTTATCCAAAAAAAGACATCTTTGGTAATGT
Source organism: Candidatus Heimdallarchaeota archaeon (assembly GCA_019056785.1). Lineage (GTDB taxonomy): Archaea > Asgardarchaeota > Heimdallarchaeia > JABLTI01 > JABLTI01 > JABLTI01. The sequence goes on along the minus strand of DXJV01000087.1, from coordinate 93,368 downwards.
CGTCAATGGAAATTTAACTTATAACGAGAATGCCAGTGTTTGGGAAGCATTGAACATCGATTTAGGGTGGGTTGTTACTTTCACCGGTGTAATCCTTTATATTGTGGTTGATTTTTACTTAAATGTTCCAGTGGGTTCTTCTCTTACTAATTGGCATAATGATGTTTTCTTTTATCCTTTTGCAAGAGGTGAGTCTACAAACACTTTTGTTACGCGTCCTCATTTGCTTACTGTTTCCATGCCCCAAATCGTTTATGATTCTAAAAAGAAAATCCTTAATGCTTACAATATTACAGCATATGATGAGTATAATAATACGCGAATAGATCATTATTATATCTATGAAATGCCTATTGACCCCAAAATCGAGGATGTTCGTGAAGCAAAGTGGCGCATTTTCACGAAAGATTTATTTCCAAGCTACAGAATTGGAGATTTGCTTTGGGACCCGGTTAAAGAGTGGTGGTATGTCGAAGGAATCTCTTTAGATGGGCTTCCAGATGGTGAATATTGTTTACGCGTTAGATTTATTACTTTGGTTAATGATTTCTATGGATATGATTTCTATAGTGAACCTTCAGCCATAGTGAAAGTAACGAGCGAACCAAATCGATTTTTCATTTTAACACCTGCCTTTTTTTTAGTCGGCTTTATTGTTCTGCCAATATTGGTTGCTTCTATAAGAATGATCTCAGCGAAAAACTTTCGAGATGACTCTAGTGTCTTAACAAAGGAGAGGAAGAAGTGAAAAAAGATGGAAAAGAATACACAAGAACAAATTAGAGCAAAGATCTTCTCGTTAAAACAATACTATCTTCTTGTAGTAATCTTTTTCGTGCTTATTGTGCTAATATTGTTTGCTCCAATTATTGTGATGAATTCTAAAAATGCTTTCTGGGTGGGTGGTATTTTATTTTTTGATGACAATGTTAACTTTTTGAGTATTAAAAAGCAGTTAGCAAAACAGCTCGCATTCCTTCTTGGTTTTGGCCTTCTCCTCGAGGTTCTGGGTTTCAGTAGAGCAACATTCGTAAAGAGTAGTGTCATACCATCAGCAGAACTCAAAGTCAGAAGGCGGAAAAGAAAACGAAGGGGAAGCCTTCTCCAACTATGCGGGGGATTACTTTCTTTGGTAGCAAGTCTTTTGCATGTCATTCTCCTACGTTATTTCCGACTAATATATCGGAATAGTCATTTCACAGCAGCTTTTTATCTAGTTGTTGCCTTCACGGTTATTATTATAATCAATGCAGCACACAATGGTTTGCTCTGGAACCGTTCTATAATTACAAATGAAATAATTATTAAAGAACGAGCTAAAAAAAGTCACAAAATTCTCTTGCAGAAAAAGTCGTTTAAAGAAACTGTTGCAATGACTCTTTCCTATACGAAAGCAACTTTGCTTTTATTAGTTTCATGTGCCTTTTTCCTAGCTCTAAGTGCGATTTTCTTGACATATTCAAAAAGCGAGGTACCATTTAGCGAATCGCTATTCTTGAAATTCCTTTTGCCCTCTTTTTTCACACTTTTTGGTATTCTCGCCTTCTCCGGTTTAAATATTCAAATAAAAACATCCCTGAAGCAGCTCCAAAATGGATTCCCAAAAATCTCTAGAATCGTTCTTTTATTTGAAAAAGCGTCTTTCAAATCTCTCGAGCTTCTCTATAAAAACACCGGTCAAATCTTTTTTGCAATTTTTATTAGTGGCTCTCTGTTTATTTTTAGTTTAGCTTTGCTTGTAATGATAAGTTTTTTTGGCTTTCCTTTACCAGACTGGCTATTTTATCATGGAGGTGTTACCTATAGAGATGCCCAAACATTCTGGAATGTTTTTTATTGGACCGGGATTATTTTTCTGGCTATAGTTCGAATAATTTTGTTTCTAATTTCCCTTGGTTTGATTGCTTTTGGAATTACTTTTACGGGTTATATTTCAGGTCTAATTTGTAAGGGAAGAATTCGTGGCTTGCTCTCCGGAATACTTTTGGGAGTTATAATTTTCATTTTTTATTTCTTATTTACTCCGGATGTAAGAGTTAATGAGTTCACTGAACCTCAACAGTATGCTATTTTTATTATTTGTTGTTTGGAAATAATTACCTCTCCAATAAGTGGTTATTTTGGTGGGAAAAGGTTCGAAACGAATAAAAAAAGCTTTAGACGAATCATTAAGATTGAAATAACCAACGATTTTGATGAGTTTTTGAATTATCGAATAAAACTTGAAAGGAGAAAAAAGGAGTTTATTAAAGATAAATCAAAGAACATTACTCAAAAGAAGATCAAAACAATTGAGAAATTGATCTTTCCGTTGCAAAATGTTAACATTGACTGGTTAAAAACGGTCACAGGTTTTGAAGAAGAGCTTATCATTAGCATTCTTAGTGAAATTTACCAATGGGAAATAATTGAACGAAAAGCTTTTTCAGATGCTTATTGGAAAACTTATTACGAACTAATGAATTGAGAAAAAACCTCTAAATGATTGATTATCTCCTAGTCATTTTTTTCTAGATTGCTATTATTTTTTATTGGTAAACTCTCTGAAATAAAGAGAAAACCAAGGGCGGCAAACATTCGAAGAAGTGTTACACCGATTGAGAGTGCCAGAACGGTGATATATAAACCATATCTTACTTCCATTGCATCAATAATGAACCCTGCCGCGAGTGAACCGGCAAACGTTGCTATCCCATAAAATGTCTCTCGAATACCAGAATAGCCCCCGAATAATTCATTTGGTGCAAGATCTAATGTGTAAGCATTTATGGCGATCATATTAATGCCTGTTCCGACGCCACCAACAAAACGAGAGAGTAGCAAAAGCCACCATTTGCCAGTCAAAATGGCAGGTATCATACTAACAGGAAAGAATACGAGGGTAAAAACAGCGATAATAATTAACGGTTTTCGGCCGATTTTATCAACAATCTTGCCTGCCATAATCATGGTCACTCCTATGAACACAGCAAAAGAAGAGGTCATAACTGCCACTTTGGGGAAATCTAATTTCAAATAATCGTTCAAAATAATCGGGTTGATAGGCCAAATAAGTGACATGGTTAAGCCAAACAAGGAATTCACCAAAAGAAATCGTCTGAATTTCTTATCTCGAGAAATAACGTGTAGTTTTGGTACTTGATTTCTTTTTTCTTGGTCAACGAAAGTCCTAGTCTCTTTTAAGAATAAAACGCTAATAATGCAAAGGAGGGCATTAAATGCTGCAAGAGCAAAGATAAACCCATATTGAAATTCTTCAGTGATAGTAATGGTCCACTTCCCGATAGTTAAGATACTATTGTGACGGGCGGCGATAAAAGCAAAAAACCCTGCGATAGCGAGTGTTACAGAGACGGAAATCAACCTGCCAATGGATGTTATTTTCCCAATGAAGGTACCTCGGTTGCTGGGTTCAGTAACATCACCGAGTACGGCGTTCCAAGTAGGAATAATTATACTCACCGAAAAAGCTTGAATAATTGCTACAAAAATCAAGAAATAAGTATTATGATAAAAGATCAATGGAATTGGAATCAAGAAACTTAATACAAACCCAAACAGCAAGATATACTTCCGGCCAAAGCGATCAGAAAGGTTACCAATGGCTCCTTGAAATAATCCTTGTAAAAGATTGCGAATAGAGGTAAGAAATCCGAGCACGCTTGCAGTAACACCTATAAAACGAGCAAAAACAGAGAAAAACTGCATGAAGATGTTGTTATTGGCAGTAGCAAAGATAGAAATGGACCAAAAAATCCCTTTTCGATTACCTTTGGTAAGGTCCTTTTCCTTGATTTGTTTCGAGGAAATCTCTTCATCTTTTACTTTAGTAGTATTCTCCGTCGTAGTGTTTGGTCTCCTACAACCTTTTGTAGAAAAAAGGTGAAAGTAAAAAAGACTTTGGATAACTGCTAAGAAAAAAAGATTAAGAATTATTTAAATAAAAAAAAGTTTATTGTACTTATGGTGCCAATTATGTGGGGAAAAGTAAATCGAAAAAAAATCGCAAGCATAAAGCAGAGAATTGCTGTCCCTGCCATTGTTTTTATTATCGTCTTTAGCAGCATATTCTTTCCTCTCTATTTTAATGCCCAAGCCCAAAAGAAACAAGCAGAAAATGTTCGTTTTCTTTTGACTGTAAGTGCTGTCCAAATAACAGATATGTTTAAAGGTGGGCAATTTACGCTCAAGATCGCCGGTGGCTATCGCGGAGCCTTTATTACTTATCCAGTCAAGCTCGAAGGGGCTGGCTATTATTATTATGATAAAGTACTGGTGACTGACCAATGCTTTGGTAAGTCAGATGGTTATGTTTACTCTATTCAATTGAGAGTAAAAATGAAAAAAATCCTCTCACAAACTATCATTCTAACGTTATATACCTCAGGGTCCGGGATATCTATCTGGTCACCAGAATATAGGTTTGAAAAATTTGGTGGCTTTATCAAGCTCTATTATTCCATTACTTTTATAGAAAATATCTATGACTAGCGAAAAAGTAACTGGTGGTGGGCGGGGCGCGATTTGAACACGCGACATCCTGCTAGTAAGGCAGGCATCATACCGGGCTAGATCACCCGCCCAAGAATCTATATAAAAGTCGGTTCACAACTCTTTTTGAACCTTTCGTTAATTAAAAAATTCTTTTTTCTCTTTCATCGAAGAAAAGAAATTAGGCTAAAAATAATCGCGCCCAGCCCTGCTGCGAGTAGTGATAAAAGGAAAACGAGGAGCGGAATGCTCAGCCCCATAACAACTTCTTTTCGATAGTTTTTTGGTGGTTTGACTTCTTCGCAAAGAAAATAATACCTATGACCATTTTTTTCTGTCTGCAAAATTGTCCCTCGTAAAACAAGATAGGTAAATGATTGCTTCTCGGCTTCTGAAAGTGATAGCTCCTCTTCTAAGAGTGCAGTATCTTCAGAAAAAGCTTTTGCTTGATAAAACTTTTCTAAAATTGCTTCTTGTATTGCTGAGCTAATTTTGATGTGGTCAATTGGTGCAGTTGTTGCTTCTTTCTCGATCTGATCTGTCATATTTCTTCATCAGCGGGATTTTATCTCGTAAAAATTAATAATGCTTTCCTCTTCCTACATTTATGTTTTTCCTCGCCTTTTCCCTTCTAATAAAAAGTCAGTCAAGTAACATACACCATTTATTTGTAAGAAGATTTATCTCCTATAGCGCTATTTTTACTATAAGATTACTCGAGTTCTGTCAGTCTAAATGAAATACTTAAAACTTGAAGAGTGAACTGTAAGTAAAAAAACATTATCCGGGAAGAAAATGACTAAAATACCTCAATATACAAAATTACTCGAACTCTATAAAGAAATTACTTTGCTAAACAATATTAATGGTGTATTGTACTGGGATTTTGAAGTAATGATGCCTAAAAAGGGCACAGAACAACGTTCCGAAGAACTGGCATATATGAGTGGGTTAATACATGAACGAAATATTAGCCCACAAATTGGCAAGTTGCTTAAAAAAATTCAAGAGCATAAATCTTTTGATGATCTTTCTTTTCAACAGAAACGAAATGTTGAATTGATTATGCGTGATTATGAAAAAGCGACGAAAATCCCTGTAGCATTTGCAAAGGAGCTTGCAAAACATGGGGCAATTTCCACCGAGCATTGGAAAACTGCAAAAGCAAAAGCCGACTTTTCTATCTTTCGTGATGACCTAGCAAAAATGATCGAATTAAAAAAGCAAGAAGCCGCCTATCTTAATCCTGATGGTGATCCATATGATGTACTCCTTGACGATTATGAATATGGTTTCAACAAGAAAATCTACGACAAAATTTTTGCCGAAGCAAAAAGTGGTCTAACCCCCTTGATACAATCCTTAGTTACAGCAACCAATCAGCCTGATGATTCATTAATTCTTCGAAAATGCCCTGTTCGTGTACAGACCGCCTTAGCTCATGATGTGGCGGCTTTTGTACACTATGATCTTAATGCTGGACGAATTGATACGGCTGTCCACCCCTTTACTACGGGTTATTTCGATGATGTGCGTATCACAATTGCTTTTGATGAGAATGATTTCACAAATAGCTTTTTCGCTACTATGCATGAAGTTGGACATGCGTTATATGAACAAAACATCGCTCCTGAATTCAAATATCAACCAATTGGAAAGGCTACCTCGAGTGCCATGCATGAAGGGCAAGCGCGCTTCATTGAAAATATTATTGGTCGAAATCCAGCATTTTGGGAATTCTATCTTGAAAAATTTAAGAAAATAACCGGGAAAATATTCAAAGATGTCCAACTAGAACCTTTTGCCCATGCGATAAACAAAGTCGTTCCCAGCAAAATACGCATTCATGCTGACCCCCTCACTTATTCGATGCACATTATTCTTCGATATGAGCTGGAAAAAGCTTTGTTTGCTGATAAACTCACAGTTGATGAACTTCCTTCCTTCTGGAATGAGAAGATGGAAGAGTATCTGGGCATTGAAATAGAAAATGATGCTGAGGGGATATTACAAGACACACATTATGCTTGGGGGTTATTCGGTTATTTCCCAACCTATGCTTTGGGTTCTTATTACAACGCGCAATTCTTGAAAGTTCTTAAAAAGGACCTTCCAACATGGGAGGATCAATTGCGAGAAGGAAAGATTCAAGCAATTTTGGACTGGCTAAATAAGAACATTCGTAGGGTTGGAAAACTCTATGACCCATTGGATCTTGTTAAAAGAGTGACAGGCGAAGATTTCACAGCCAAGTATTTTGTTGAAGAAGTAAAAAATAAATATACCAAACTTTATGGCTTATAAGAATCACCTTCTTTTTTTCAAGAAAAAGGCAGCTAACGAAATGTATATTTGTTAGCTCCCGAATTTCTTTTTAATAAATAGAGGTAATAACATGAAAGGTCCATCTGGTCTCCCGGACAAATCCCTTCGGGATGCGAATTCGCTTGCTGAAATACGTGCGCAAGAATTATCGGACCTTATAACTCATTTTACTTTTCAGCAGTCATTAAATGACTTTTCTATATGGTTGAAAGAATTCCAGTTATTAAAAGATGATTTTCCAGAAAATAAAGACGTTCAATTTTTATACGCAAAAACGCTCAAAAATGCTGTTAAAATGTTCGGTGAGCGACTCCTTTTTGCTGATATGCTCTTCTTACTTGATGAGCTAGAATTACACTATCAAAAAACGCGTTCCGAAGAAGTGGCCGAGTTTCTTGCTGAAGCAATTACTCAAACAATCTTTTATTTGCGTGGTTCGTGGGATGTGGAAGGAACATCTAAATTATTGAATAGATTGCGGAACCTTGTAAAAGCTTATCCTCTTAATGAAACCCTCCTTATTTTCTTCGCTAAAAGTTATAATAACGCTATAAATCGCTTTTGTTCAGACCGGCACAACTTCATTTGTGATCGTTTCCTCTTTGAGCTTCGAATGTTTGCAAATAAACATCAAGATAATTTAAAAGTACAAATTGAATTTGCAAATTCACTTCTAAGTATTATTGGTACCCTGGCACGAGAGAAAAGGTTTCCAGACTTATATCAAGTGCTTGATGAACTGAAACGTTTGGCAAATCGTTATCCTAAGAATGAGAAACTTGCTCTGATTGTTTCAAGGGCGAATATCCTTGCCTCCTTAGCAACAAGTTATAAGGAAGAAAGAAAGAAAAGAAAAAACATCTAGGAAAATTTCTGTTTTCTAATTTTTCGAGTGCCACCATTAATCTTAAAAGTACCTCCAATTATTTCTGACTATCGATTGTTCGCTTTTTTAAAGGAAAATACTTGAAATCTCTGTCAAATAGAAGTCTCGAGTTAATTGCTTTGAAAAGGTTCGATTTTCTTTTCATACCTCCGGCTATTATTTTCGCCTATCTCTTCCGCAGCTCTTCTTAACTCGAAAGAAAAATTTGAGCAAGAGACAATGGATTTTTATTGAGTAAAAAAGACTATTTTGTAATGTTAAAAGCAATGAGGGAAAAGTATGAGCAAGGAATTTGAAAGCGAGATTTTTACAGCTGTGAAAGAAGAAATAGAACGAATTGAGTCAGAGCGATATAATTCAAAAAATCCTGTTCTTGTAGTAACAAGTAAAGACTCAACAAAAGATATTGTTATAAAAATTCTCAGTGCTGAACGAATGGGTGCTCCCTTGAAAATTCATTCGACTAGTTTTAATCCGGCAGAAGATTTAGCAAAGAAAAACCTTTCTATAGGGAAACGCGCCTTGAACTCCTGGCAGTTCCGAAAGAGTATGGACCATTTATCTTTGGCTGCTATACAAACAACCGATAAAACCATCCAACAAAAAGTCAATCTTTACAAACAATTAAACAAGCTTCTTAAAGCAATAATTCAAGCAAATCCGGAACGAGCTGTGCGCAATCTTCAACCGATTTTCAAAGACATCCGACTATCGATTGAGAAATATGACCTCTTTGATAAAGCAGAACAGCAGCACTACCTTCAACTCTTAGATTTGCTTTTCAACTTTGTAGAAGCACTTACAAAAAAAGAGGTGGCATCTTTAACCCATCAATTATTAGCGAGATGTTCAATTTCATTAATGAACTCTGAGTATCTTGCTGCATATATCTGGTTATATAAAATTTATCTGCTTAATAAAGACTCATTTACAACAATTGCAAATAAAAATGAACGCTTAAAAGAAGTTCTTGTGAATTTAAAAGAATATCTAAGTATTGAAACAGGATTGAGCGAGGAATTGGATGACAGCCCAACAATTGCGAAATCCGGTGACCTTCGAGATATCTTTATTGACCTTCTTACTGAGATTTATGATGTAAATTTTCTGGAAAAAACAAAGGAAATTCTGAGTTTCCCTCCTTTTAAGTCAACTTGAGGGTTGAATAGAAATGAATGAACAACTTGTGAATTCTTTAGCTTACCTTAGAGATAATCCAAAACAGCCGAAATTTGTAGATTTCCAGGTACTGGCTGAAAGAGATCGGAAGGCAGAAAAAGGCAATTACCTCTTTTTAAAATTGTATGAGCCAAATACAAAGGCTTTTCTTTGTAATGCGTTCGTTTACCCAAAGGAATGGTACCCCGGAAGACAAAAACAGCCGAATTTTTCTCACTATCAAAATGTTTTGCGTTATTGTTATGCTGGCTTGCTTTCAGATAATCAACCACCCGAGCTGCTCCTTCAAGTACTTCAAGCCGTTTGGTTCCCCATTGCCGATGCTACTAGTGGAACGAATCCCTCGAATGGTATGAATGGTTATCTTATCCCCTTGAAATTTATTATTGCACCTGATTTTAATGTTACAGGAGCAGAGCTGGAAAGCGTTTTTAACTGCCCAGCGAAATACTTCTATGAATCGTTTCTAGGTTTACAAAGAAGCATCCGACTAACACCCACATCAATTGGCTATGTCCGTGGAAATGCCATTCATAAAGGAATCCAATATGCTTCAAACGAATGGATACGTAGCCAGGATCCCGTAAAAGCCATGCGCGCTTATCATCGGGCCATTCTTGATGTTTGGCGAGATAATTTTGATATTTTAATTAGAAAAAGCTACAAACGTGGTCCTAATAAGGACTTGAAATTGCCCATCCAGGTAGATTCCATTGTCGTTGATAATATTATCGAACAATTTGAAGGGGTATCCCCCACCCAGCTTTTAAATGAGTCCTTGTTATTTTCCCCGGAACGAGGAATTTCTGGAAGGGCAGACCAAATCATTCTGCGAAAAACCTTCGAAGAATTATGGGAAATCAAAACCGGAAGTCGTTATTATATCGAATCTGATTATGACCCTTTCACAGGAGCTGCCCATCCTGGGGGCATGCAGGCGTTTGCTTATCATGACATTATCAAAAAAATAACCGGGCGCACCCCAAAAACCTTTATAGAATTTTTCGATGCTGATGCAGGTCTCTCTGAGGATAACCCAGAGATTATCCCCTTAGAACAACATGCTGTTATTAAGCGACGAAAAATAAACTTGGAAGAAGAAAACTGCGAAGAATATTGGAATCTCCTTCTTCAAACGAGAAATATCGCTTTTGCCATTGAATCTGGTTTACTCTCAGGGTATGATCGCTATAAAATCAATCGCTTCCTCTCAAAACGTTATATGCCTGCTCTCGGGACAGACTTTAACCTTCTAAGCAGTAATTGGTTCAGGGTCTGTAGTTATTGTCCTTCTAACCAGCTGGGTATTTGCGCCGATGGAAAACGAATGCTAGACCCTGATATTTGGCTGCATTTCCCACAGTCATTATTCGAGTATTGGGCGTGGTACTTTAAACAATTGAAATTCGAGTTGAATAATGTCAAACGACATCTCTATCGCTTGGCGACAACTAATATTGACGTTTTAGAAAAACAGGGAGTAACAATCTCGAATTTAAAGAAAGTGAAATTTGACTCCTATAGATATCTCTTAACCTTAAAAAGTGCGAAAAGGATTTTTACCCGAATTAGAGAGGGGGATGATGTATTTGTCACTCCTACCCATCTAATCCCAGGAGAAATTTTCAGCATAGAAGGGAAAGTACAATCGTTACGAAGCGAAGAAATTGTCATAAAAACCCGCTCTATTATTAAGGGTCGAAACCAGAAAGTTGATACTTTTCGTGTAGATCAAGTGGAGAATGTCCTCTTCTCAAAATGGCAGTCTCGTTCATTGACTGACTTTTTATTTGGTGCTATGGCACGTTCGGGAATTCAAGGGCGAACAATTACTGATTCGGAGTTACCTTATACTGTTCAATTACTTTTGGGGTTACAAAAACCAAAGCATATTAAGCGAGTACCTCGAACTGCCCTACTGTCTGTTCTTGACTCAAGTAAAGTAGAAGCCATTGAGAAAGCTTTGGGTTTAAAGGCAGGCGAAATTATGCTTGTCCAAGGTCCACCGGGGACAGGAAAAACGCGGATGATTGCTCAGATGGCGAAGGAAATGTTTGCTGAAGCATATTTATTGCGTTCTCAAGAGGTTGATGAGGCCACCCCTTTGACAAAAGCTGTTTTAATTCTGGCAAACACTCATCGAGCTGCGGATGAGGTGATAATTAAACTCTCGGCATTCCCAGACTTAAAGCCATACATTATTCGATTGGAGTCATATTCAAAGGAACATCCACCTGAGGTTCAGAACTTTATCATCCCCAAAATTGTTGCCTACGAAGAGACGATGGGTGAAAAAGCTGATGCAGTGAAGCTGGTCACTATCCTTCAACAAGGAAATGAACTTTTTAATAAAGCAGGAATTGTTGTTGGCACTTTGGGGAGTGTAGGGAGCAATCTTCTAAAAGGAGTGAATTTCAAATGGATCATCGTTGATGAGGCCGGCCAAGCAACAGAGCCGGCATGTTTGGGCGCATTCCGACACCTCACTTCTAAAACGGATTCAACAGATGGCTATCCTCGTATTATTCTCGTTGGCGACCATTTCCAACTCCCACCTGTTGTCGCAGAGGAAACGAAAAATTACACCCCTTCAATCCCCAAAAGCCTTTGTAAGGCGGGATTGATCCCAGGAGACAGTTTAAAGACCTCCCTTTTCGAGCGATTACACCGACTATGGGGCAAAAAATTTGGAAATGTCATTATTCTTGATAAGCAATACAGGATGAATGAGGCTATTTGCAAAATTATTAGAACCGCTTTTTATCCGGAAGTGGATTATCAACCAGCAAATGAAGAAATTGGAAAGCATTCATTAACCGATTTTCTTTCATCTTTTGAAAAAGATCTCATTGAAAAAACAAAAGAAGAAATCATCGCTCAAATATTTAATCCTAAACAACCAATTGTTTTTATAAATACCGCCAATGACCCCAAAGCCTTTGAAGGGCAGCAAGATGTTGAAATTCAAACAGAGTCGCGTTTTAATTTACGGGAAGCGAAAATAGCTGCTATTATTGTTGCGCACTTTCTAAAACAATATCAGGAAACCGCGCAACTTGAAATTGCCAAACAAGTAGGTGTCATTTCACCATATCGAAATCAAAACAATTTGATCTACAGCGAAATGCGCGCCATTGGACTTGCCGATGAGATCATTGAAAATATCCGGGTTGATACTGTCGATCGTTTCCAAGGTGATGAGCGAGAGATAATAATAATTAGTTTAACAAATAGCAATAAGGAAAATATCATTGGTCAATTACATTCTGAGTGGCGAAGGCTGAATGTCTCAATTAGTCGTGCAAAAGCAAAATTAATTCTTTTGGGAAATCGTGAAACCTTTATAAAACCGGGTGGCGATAAAAATGAGATTGAAGCAAAAGAATACTTTAGAAGAGTTTTTGAAACCATAGACGCTTTAACTCGTGAAGGCTTAGCAACACAAATTGATTCCAAAAACATCAAAACTTGAATGTAAGATTTTTTTATAATTAGTTAAAAAAACATATGCCAAATAAATAGAAAAAGAATAAGAATAGCAATACCTCCATATTAGAGTAAAATCAAAATCATCGCCGCTAAAAAAAAGAGGACTAGTGAAGGATTGTGAACGCAACGAAAAAGATTCTTTTTGTAACGCATAGCTTAACACCAGACAAACGCATAGACCAAGTTGCTCAAACATTGAAAAAACAAGGGTTTGAGATTTATTTAATTTGTAGAGGACAGAAAAAGGATACTATTCCTGATTTTTACAATGAAATTATTTATGTTAAGCTGAACAAAAAACACCTCGCATATCTGCCTGGTGCTGTCAGTAAAATGCGTAAAAAATTCAAAGAGCTTATCACCAGAATTGCACCGGATGTTATCCATGCAAATGATCTACCAGCGGCAAATATCGTTAGAAAAATTATCTCTCCTAATGTAAAGTTTGTTTATGACGATCATGAAGTGTGGGAAATATATTACAAGCTCTACACAAAAAGAACAAAGAATTTGCTAAAAAAAATCCAAAGAAAATATTTGTGTATTGCAGCAAAGATGCTGACCAGAAAAGTAATGACTAAAGCTGACTTGATCATTTTTGTGAATGATTATTGGGTAAAATATTACTCAAAGAAAGGCATAGAAGCTGACAAAATGATTTCTTTAGAAAACTTCCCTCTTAAGAGGGAGATTGATAAAGTCCTCTCTAACAACTTCAAACTAGATCCTTTCTTCACAGATGACTCCAGAAAAAAAATAGTCACTGCTTCAAAATTCTCTAAAATTTCTGCAAGTATATTGAGAAACATCGACAACATCGCTCAAGCGGTCAGCGAGTTGGACAATTGGGTCATTGTGAATTTCGGCCAATCTGATGAGAAGTTTGAAAAGCTTGGCGTCGTTTCTCTTGGGTATAAACCAAGATATGAGTTTTTAGCCAGTTGCAAGAAGTGTGATGTGGTTCTTAATCCTTTACTTATTGATGAGTTAATGGATTATTGTTCGCCAAACAGATTTTTTGAAGCTGCTTTACTAGGTGTCCGGATCATCTCTTCTAAAGTTAAAACGCTTGTCGACAAATTTGACGATTTAATAATCTGGATAAATCCCGAAACGCCGAAAGAAGAAATAAAATCTATCCTAAAAAATATTGACAAATATCCTTCCGGCGAAAAAATACAAAAAACCGCAAGTAAATTCATTTGGGAGAATGAAGAAAAGAAACTGATCGTGGCATATGAAAAGCTCTTATATGGCACTAAAGGCAATCTTCAAGAGTAAATCTAAAAAAGAAGGTTTCGGAAAAAAGGAGAAAATCACTCTCGAGATTTTTCGTCGCGCTTCAGTTTGCAATAGCTTAGCATTTTTTTGTATATCCGCCGCCACGGATATTGAAATTCTTCTAATGAGTGATTATGGATTAGAAATACGAATGTACCGTGATAAGAAGAGATAACATCAATTTGCTTTTTTATTTCCTTCAAGACTTTTTTGGGTGTGTTAAGTTCAGGGTAATTATTTACGATTGTTTTATCCATTATCATTAGGGGATACTCGATGATATTTAGTGTCTTGTTCTCCAGAACATCAAAGACTCTAAAAGGATAACATACCCCTGCACGAAAACCAAAGCACTTAGAATATCCTAAGGACGAATCATACGCGAGTCCTGCTTGGTCAAATAAACGCAAAGATTCGGGGACCTTAATTCGTAAATAATGGTTTCGTACGCCAAATTTGTCTTCTTGTGTTAGCTCTGTTAAAATTTTTTGTTCCTTAGTTAATTGTTCGAAATTTAAATAGGAGCTATAGGATGAGTGAAGGCCAACCTTATGCCCCTCTGAAAGTATTTTTTTAATAATTTTTTTGACTTTTTTAGAATAAGGGTCATATCTATTATCAAATCTCGATGTTCCATTGAGCAGGAAGAAAAATGTGGATTGAAAGCCATATTTATTTGAAGTATAAAGAATATACTTTATGCCGTTTTTTCTAAAAGTAAATAACCATGTGATGTTTCGCCACAGCTCACCCAGGAACCCTTTGATTGATTTCTTTCTTATTAATTGGCTACCTAACGAGCGAATGCGTTTTTTTACAGTTCCCAACTTCAAATTGTCAATATCATGAGTTAAAAACAGTTCAAACTGTCTCTCCTTTCTGGTTAGTTTTGGTGATATCTTAAGCAGAAGGGACCAAAGTAGTTCTAAATATTCATTCACTATTGGTCTTTCAAGAAACCCCTCCTGAAAGGCTAAGCTCTGTTTCCCCGGGAATCTGCCATGCTCGTCCTGATAATCATTTATCATTTCCTCGTATCTTGTTAACATAAAAAATGAGGAGGCAAAAAAGTCAATATTTGTTAGAATACAACCCTCATCAATTTCTATAAATGGTTCTTCTTTTTTTGATCCCCCTACATAGATAATTGGCATTTTTTTCTTTTTTTGTCTTTGCGCGTCTTTACATTCTTGTTCATAGTATTTCAAGGGTAAAGATGGTAGTGATTCTTTTTTCAGATAGTTCTCAATCCAGAATTTGCTGCTATAAATAATCATATCGAATTTTTTATCTTTATTTGGCGTAAATCCATAAAAAATCTTAATGTCTGGCTGTGAATCGTTATGATAGTCTTTTCCATCAATAATCTCAATTGGGATTCCGAGGAAATCCTTGAATAGCATTGTTATAGAATATCTTACTGGGGGATTGTTTATTTTAGGATCCACTATAATTAAAATCACTTGTAATCAAATCTGAATCTTTTTACGAGTTTAAAATTTTATTTACTATTCGGTTTTGATTCTGCCGGATTTTGCAATGTACGGTATAGGAGAAATCCCCCGATTTTTTCAAAACTGAACGTTCTTTTCTCCAGAGGTCTCATATTTAAACTTGGCACTAAAACAATTATTATTAAACAATGGTGTCTTTTTTGAAATGAATTAATGATGTTAACAAAAGAAACATTACTGGCAATTCTCACCGAGTTTCAATCGAAAAAAGATGTTGCTTGTACATACGATTTCAAAGAAAAGTTTGGTGTTGCATTAGCTCCCTTAGAAATACTTGGGATTGCTAAAGTTGTGAAAAACAAGATCCCGTCTTGTGGGCAACATTGCAATCGCTATGAAAACTGCCAGTGGATTGACCTCCTGCAATCGCGCAAAAGCAAGAGTTTGTATCGATTCACAAAGAAGGGTTTTGTACTGGCTTCTTCGCTTCAGGACGGAATTTTATCGAGTGACGAGAAAGATGCTTTGCTTTTAACATTTCTTCAGAATAACTCTCTGTCACAATTGTTCCTCTCCCTCCAACAGGATAGGCAGACAATTCAAGTGGCTGTTTTGGTGAGTTATCTTTTAGCAAACTCCTCATTATCAATCTATGCCATTCGAAGTTGCTTGCAAGATATTCTTGATCTTTTTCAATCTTTGGGAATGCTGGAGATAAAAGAAGGAGCAATAATTACTAATTTTTAGGAAAATAATTATTAAAGATTAAAAAAATAACCACACTTGTTATAAGAGAAAATTATTTTATTAGAAAAAAACATCCAAAAATGAGGTATCCAGGTGTGCTGATGAGATGTCGAAGAAAATCGTTCAAAGTTCGTTATTAAGTCAAATTGGCTTTTCAGAAAATGAGCAACAAGTTTATTTAACAATTCTTGGCATTGGGAATGCTTCTTTAGGTGAGATTGCGTTACAAACACAATTGCCTTTAGAAGAAATCCAGCAAATTATCCAAGAATTAACGAATCGCGGGTATTTAAAAAAGATAGAGGGGAAGATTAACCGCTATATTGCTGTCGAACCTTTTCTGAAGGGCTTTCTCTTTATTGAAAAGGAATTTCAAAATGACATTATCAATATTGAAAATTCACTCATTAGCAGCATTGACAGCAATTATTCCAATCTTGTCAAACAGATGGATGAATTCCGCGTTGCTGTGGAGCCGATTTATAATAGAATTGTCGAAGAGTTACGAACTTCCAATGAACAGTTGAAAATGGATTTAACAAATGCTATCTACCGTCACTCTGATAAAATTGCCAACCTGGCCGAAGACTTTGATCTCTTGCTTACAGAGGGCTTTTCTAAAGCCTTTCTTTCTATCAGCAATGAACTCTCAAATCTTAGCAATGAAATTAGTATCATTCTCCGAGAAGAATCTGATAGAGCAACAGAACGGTTGCAGAAATTCGAACAATTAACAAATCAAACCATTCAAGAAATGCTTGCCCCCATCGACAATTCCATTGAGCATTACAAAACTACTGCCGCTAACGATTTGAAAACCATCCTCACAGAAAACAAAGCAGAGATTTCTGCCTTGCAAAAAAATGTCAAATCACTAACGAAATACAGCATAAAAGAATTTGCTACTGCCTTGAAGGAATTTGAAAAAGAATTTAATGCAATCATCACCAAAGCAACTAATGACTATGCAGAAGTCTTAACAAATTACCGGACAAAAATGAAAGAAATTTTCAAGTTAGAAACAGGGAAAATTGATGGGATCGTTGACAACTTAATTGCCGAAGTTGGAAAAAACATCGATCAACTTTCAATTGAAGCGAGCAATTTAAAAGAGAACATTGATGAAATCTCCAAGGTGGGACGGTTAAAGCGCCCTGACCCGGCTCTTGTGGAGGAGGCGAAAAGGCGTGCGAGTAAAATTAATGAGCTTTCTCAAGCCATTAAGACGCGTTATTCTGAAGCTTTGAATGTTTATAAGAAAAATATCGTAGAAGGCATTACTACTTTAATGAAAAATAGTGATGCTACACTCTCAGAACAATTGAAAGAGGGCAAAACAAAGATTAAGAACCTTAAAGTGAAATTAACAACAAAGTGGTCAGAAATCTCGAGTAAATTTGAGAAGGACTTGAATGCTGCGACAAAAGACATTCTTAAAGATGCAAGCGCTAAAATCGCAACTTCCTCACAACAAGCTTTTGATATTTCATTAAAGAATTTAGAAACATTGAAAGGGAATATCTCTGAGATTCTCTTACCTCTTCGTGATGTAGTTTTCAATGATTTAGAGGATACCTTGGAGAATTTATTTTTGGATTCTTCAAAACGGTTGCGATTGCATAATGAAAGTAACAGCAAAGCCCTCGAAACAATCCGCTATCTCACAGATGATATGAAATTTGCATTTAAAACCCAGGTCCAGGAGGAACTAAGCAAACCAAAAATGATTGCTTCCGAAATGATCTCGCAATACACAAATAGCTTAGATAGCTATTTAACAACGCTTAATCGCGACCAGTTTAATACACTTGAAAAAATCAGTAAGGTTATTGATAGTTTTCTTAGTAATTTGAAAGACGCTTTAACCGAAACAAGTTCACAAATATCCAATCGGCTTGCCGGGATTATTTACAAAGTAAATGAAACAAAGACATATCTTCAAGAGATAACAAATGCAGTTGATCAAATTATCCCTGTTCCGAGACCTCATTCACTTATCATTTATGGCAATCAAAATTCAATGGCCGCCATTTATGATATGCTGATGCGAACAAAATCGACCTGTACGGTTGTGATGCCAACGATTGACCAAACTTTTGTTGACTTTTTAGTGAAACAAATTTCAAAAACTGTACGAATTAGAGTGCTCGCAGACATCGATCCTTTCAGAGATGAATCACTTATCTCAATAATGAAAGAACAAGGAAACATAACCATATGGCAATACACCATGCGTGACTTTTATGCTGTGACCCGCGATGGTGCTGAGGTGCTCTTGGCCCCTGTAACACGAGAAGGGGAACTAACCAGCTTCTTGACAGAACAGGATGCTCTTGTACGAGCGGTACAACAAATTATCAATGCTTCCTTTATGGCTCGTTCCAAAGAAATTTAGTCTGGCTTTCCACCTTGACTTTTCTGTTCTTTTTTCTTCCTTTTCCTCTTTTTATTTCATTATTGTTAGTAATTCTTTCAGCCCTTTTAACCATTTAACAATGCTAAGCTGGACGAGTCGTTCTGCCTTTGAGGAAAGGTGCCAAATGGTGAGTAAGTCATATTCGCGTTTTACTACGATGAATAAATCTTTTAAACAGGCTTTAATCCGTTCTTTTTGCTTCAACATTCTCGAGGGAATGATGGGCAAAGTTCCTTTTTCATTTCCGCCAATTGTTTGTATCACGGCTAAAAGTCCAAGGCATGCGCTTTCTAATAACCTTTCAAAAGAATTGGTTAGTGGGATACAGAACTGCTCTGAAGGGATGTTCAAAAGTATGAGTGGTTGTCCTTCGGGTGAGAGATTTTCCATATCGAGCAAATAAATGGCTTCTTCTTCATCATTTGCAAAATGGATGAACCGTCTGTCTGGCAGCAAGTTCAATTTTTTGGTTGTAAAAGTTAGATGCTCGAGCGCCAAAACCCGAAAGGAAAAAGCGTCCTCTAATTTGTCTAGGAAATAGCTACTCTCAATTAAGACCCCGTTTGTTTGTTGATAAAAGAATTTGAGGTAATCTGGTAGTGTCATGTCCTTGAAAAACAGCAGTTCATCAATATGACTGCTGGTTAATCCTGGTTGAAAGGTTACTTCTACACGGTTATCATCCAAAAACTTGTCTAAGGATTGAATTCTTGCCCACGCCCCAGAGATTGGTAAGATGCTTTTTGAAATAAGAAATAAAAAAAGAAGAGAAATAAAACTTTTGCCTTACTTCATAAGTTCTTTCATTTTGTTATATCCTAATTCGAAGGCTTTCATATTGGCTTTTATTACTTGTTCTTTCTTTCTGAATTGAATGGTAAGCGCTTTTTCAAAAGACTCTCGAGTGATTGGAAAGTCGGGTGTCGCAAAGAGCGCTCCCACAAGAACGACGTTTTGTGTGCGGAGATCTCCTGCTTTTTCAGCCAAGGAAAATGCATCTATTAAATAGACTTTCTCTGTGAATTGCTTCACAATGCTTTCGATTTCTTCTAGTGATGGATATTTTGCCCCTTTCTTGATTTGAAGACTGGGCGGGACAATAATATGTGTGTTCATAATAACAATCCCATTCTTGGGTTTTAGTTTATTCATTGCCCGTGCTGTCTCACCAAGCTCAAAGCTTAATAATACATCTGCTTCGTGGTCGGGAATGAGCGGCCCATGGACCGGTCCCATCCGAATCTCTGTGTTCACAACGCCACCACGTTGTGCCATCCCATGAATTTCACTTTGTACGACATGGACATTTTGAAGGAGGGCTGAATTTCCGATAAGCATTGCTGCAGTAAGGACGCCTGTCCCGCCCACACCTGCAATTTCTATTTGATAAGGTTTCTCTAATTTGGTCATCTTTTTCACCTCTTTATAAAAGCATCATAGGGGCAGACAATCCTGCAAACCCCGCATCCCATGCACATAGATTCATCGATATGAGCTTTCTTTTTATCATAGTCAAAAGTTATCGCTGGACATGCAAAAGTGCGAACACAGATCCGGCAACCGGTGCAAAGGTCTTCATCCACAAAATAGGTGTCAAGTTTTTGCTTGGCACGTTTAACTTGGCGGGTATACTCGAGTGCACACTCCCTTCGGGCAATGACCACAGAGAGCTCACCACTATCAATAGCTTTACCAATAATTTCTGTGGTTTTCTCGAGGTCATAAGGGTCAACCACTTCGACATTTTTAATGCCAAGCCCTTTACAAACTTGCTCCAGCGAAACTACTCCCGCCGGCTCACCAAAAGCGGTTTTCCCAAGTTCGGGTGTTGGTTGCCCACCTGTCATAGCTGTTAGTTGGTTGTCCATAATAACACAGACAAATTTGGCATTATTCACTATGGCATTTATTAGCGCAGGAATCCCTGTATGGAAAAAGGTGCTGTCACCTATGACTGGAATAACAACTTGATTGGTTGCTTGGGCGATTCCGTTGGCAATACCAATTGATGCACCCATTGCTACTGTTGTATCTACTGCACTTAATGGAGGCATAAAACCGAGGGTATAACACCCAATGTCTCCTGGCATAATCGGGTCTAGTTTTCGTTTCTTTGCTGCTTGCTTAATAGCAAAGAAAGTTGCACGATGGGGGCAACCGGCACAGAGTTCTGGTGGGCGATTTGGCAGTTTTTCATTGATTTCAGCGTTTGTTGGCAGACTCCCTTCTTCTGTTTCGGCTTTCTTTAAGTTTAACACTCGAGTGATTGCCTGTTTAACAATTTTAGGATTCAACTCATTTGAGATGGGAATCACTTTCTCTTTTCGACCGAAAATTTGCACTTGAATGTTATTTTCTGCTGCTAATGCTTTAACACTTAATTCTAAATATGGTTCAACCTCTTCTACGATCAAACATTTTGGATATTCTTTAAGCAACTCGATTATTTTTCCCTCAGGGAGGGGGTTGCTAAAGCCAATTTTGTAGACAGTTGGTTTAAGGTTGAGCTCTTGAATTGCATCTTTTACATATTCATAAGAGACACCGGATGCAATAATTAGTAGCGACTTATCACCCTTCTCAAGGACATTCCATTCAGATGTGTTTGAATACTCCTTTATTTTCTCGAGTTTCTCCATGAGTAATGGTTTTGTTCTTCTTGCATTAGCTGGTAGACAAACAAATTGTGCGGGATTTTTGATGAATTCCCCTTTGTGTGATTCTTTTTTCGGAATCGCACCCAGCTCCACAGGTCCTCTTGAGTGACTTAAGCGAGTAGTGGAACGTAGAACAACTAGCGATTCCCACTTTTCGGAAAAGTCGTAGGCAAATTTAATCATATCAAGAGCTTCTTGGGGCGTAGATGGCTCCATGCAAATGGCATGGGCAGCAAGAGCATACATCCGTGTATCCTGTTCATTCTGGCTTGAATGAAAGCTGGGGTCGTCAGCGATAACCATAACAAAGCCACCTTTCATGCCGCCGAAAAGTGTAGCTGTAAAGAATGGGTCAGCCGCAACATTTAAACCAACATGTTTTGCAGCTGTAAACGACCGGAGGCCACTCCAGGATGCTCCCAGGGCAACTTCAAAGGCCACTTTCTCATTAATGGACCACTCTGCATGCATCCCTGTTTCCTTTCCAAACCGCGCGATTGTTTCCATGATCTCTGTGGAGGGCGTTCCAGGGTAGGCTGCAGCAACATCCACTCCTGCTTCCAAGACACCTCGAGCAAAAGCTTCATTTCCACTCAATAGCATTACAGTTTTTTCTTTGGACAATCTTTTTACCTTCTGTTCTTTTTTATATGATTTTTCCAATCATCTAAAGTTCTTCTTTTGACACTTTAAACGTAAACTCTTTTCGTTAAAATATTTTTCACGATAAGTTATCGTTCTTTAGCCAATAACGAACAAAAACGACTATTTAATTTCTTTTAAAATTTCGAACTAAAGGATTTTTTTATCAAAAATTTTTTAATTGGTAATACAAACTTGAACTCAAAAAAAATCATTATTAATTTGTTGAATCGTGACGATTATGGACTTAATGGATTGGATCTGGCTCATTATCATTTTTGTTTTTGCTGCTGGGGCAACAGCTCTTCTTACATGGTTTCTCAGTAAATTCTTTTTAAAGAAAGGTATCTATGGTCTTGATGTCCATAAAAAGGAGCGACCAAAGGTGGCTGAGATGGGGGGTGTCAGCATTGTGATCGTTTTAATAGTGATGCTTATTAGTTGTATCTTTATCTTCCCAGACTACTGGCAATTTTTCACTGTCTCAGCAATTGTCATACTTCTTGTGGGGCTTATTGGCATTTGGGATGATTTGAAAGCTTTAGGTGCGATTACCAAACCTTTCTTGTTGCTTATACCAAGTATCCCCCTTCTTATCTGGCAACTTGTCGCAAATCCAACTTTTGAGAAGACAGAACTTCTACTTTTTAACCCGCGTCCCTTCCTCCCTCTTATTGGTTCAATAACCATAACAATTGTTTATTGGTTGTTAGTGCCCTTTGCTATTACAGTGTTGTCGAATGCCACAAATATGCTGGATGTGATGAATGGTTCTACACCAGTAACAATGCTTTTTGTTACAGGAAGTGCAATTATCTCCACTGTTGTGTTGGGCATCCAACAAAAAACTGCCATTGATACTTTCCCGGGTGTTGTGCTTTCAGTCTTGCTTTTTGCGTGTTTGTTTGCTTTTTACTGGTTTAATCGTTATCCTGCGAAGATCTTTTGTGGTGATACGGGGAGTTTAACAATTGGTGCAATGATTGCTTTAGTTGCAATATTTGGCCGAATTGAGATTATTATTATTGTCGCAATGATGCCTCAGATAATGAATTCTTTTCAAATCCTTTCCAGTATTAAGGGCCTTCGAGAACGCCGGCAGATAAAAGAGCGACCAACTATCGTACATGATGACACAGAAGAGATTTCGGCGAACCCTCACAAAAAAGCCCCGCTCACTTTGACGCGTTGGCTCGTTGCAAAACAACCAATGCGGGAGCATGAGATTGTTGTTGCGATGGGTGTAACTTCTTTCATTTCTTCTCTTTTAGCGTTGGCTACTCTAGGATTGATCTATTTATCCCTCTAAAAAGGCTCTTTTAAGCGCCTTTTTTCTTCTTCCCTCTTAATGTATTCTGTAGATGTTATCTCTGTAATTATTAGAACAAGTTCTTGGTCTCACATTGGTTTTTTAATAAAATGTTCCTAATTAGCTCTCATAGGTGAGGAACTTGGAATCTTTTATTAAAAACATAACCGAAAAAGAAAAAGTCCCTGATTTGTTTGCTCCGAAGGAAGGACAACATGATGCCAATGATGTTGATAATGATTTGCGAAAAATCATTGAAAACATGCAAGCGAAAATTCTGGTGATCGGTGTTGGTGGTGCAGGAAATAATGCAATCACTCGCTTGAATGAATCTGGTATCGTCGGTGCAGTTACTTTAGCAGCGAATACTGATGCTCAACAACTTCTTTATTCGAAAAGTCACAAGAAACTCCTTCTCGGACGGGAACTGTGTCGGGGATTAGGCGCCGGAAATGATCCTCAAATTGGAGCAGAAGCGGCGATGGAATCGAGTGAGACACTAAAAGGTATTTTATCACAAGTGGATATGTGCTTTATTGTTTGTGGCCTGGGTGGAGGTACAGGCACAGGTGCTGCACCAGTAATAGCTCGTATCGCTAAAAACCTTGAAGTTCTAACAGTTTCAATTTGTACTCTGCCTTTTGAAGTCGAAGGGCGCACAAAATTGCAACACGCAAAAGAAGGGTTGCGTCGTTTGTACGAAAGTAGTGATACGACAATTGTTGTTCCAAATGAGAAGTTAATTGAAATTGCCCCTGAACTCTCTCTAAAAGAGGCTTTTCTCGTAGCAGATGAAATTCTCATTCGGGCCGTACGCGGAGTGACCGAAATTATTAATCGCCCAGGTGATGTGAATGTTGATTTTGCTGATGTACAACGTGTTTTGGGCGAGGGCGGAGCAGCCATAATCGGTCTTGGAGAATCCAGTAGCCCTGACAATCGTGCTCGCGAAGCAGTAGAAGACGCCTTGAAGAATCCACTTCTTGAGGTAGATATTCGGTCCGCAAAAAGCGTGCTGTTAAATATCACAGGCGGCCCGGACTTGAAGCTCAATCAAACCGAAGAAGTGATTCGGGCTGTAACAGACAGTTTAAGTAATGATATTGTAGTAAAGTTTGGTGTGTTAATTGATCCTAAACTTGAGGGAACAATACGTGCAACAATTATTGTGAGTGGTGTGCGTAGTCCTTATATCATCTCTAACATTCAAGAAGATGCTTTAGGAATGGATGTTCTCCTCGAGGAGGATTTGGACTTGGGACTTGAAACATTCGAATAATTATTATCAAGTTTCTTCCTTTTTTCTCTTTTCTTATTCTATGGTAGGAACAGTTTGATCAAGCTCTAACTCTTCTCTAATCATTCTTTCTTTTTCATCAAAGACAAGAGGCTCATCCTTTATCGAGGATAGCTCTGTGTTATCGCTCTTCTCTGATTCTGTGTAATCATTCCCCATTAGACCTTTTATGCCGGAATAAATCATGCCTGCAAAAATGATAATTGCACAAAGTGTTGAACTTGCTAGTAAGACATACATAGGAAGAACATATTCGGCAATTAAAGAAACTATTCCCATACCTAAGAGCTGCGCGATTCCTTGAGCGAGTTGCATTGCTCCAAATACCCGCCCTTGTTTTTCATAAGCAATTTTTTCTTGAATTAGGGTCGAGGAGGGTACGTTAATTGAAACACTAATAATTCCAAATGAAAAGAGGATAGCTGCCATAACCCATTTGTTTCTTATTACTGCAAAGAAATATAGGGCAATTGTTGCAAACACAAACGCAATATTTAATACCATCACTTTCCGTTTAATTTTCCCAATTGCCATTAAAACAATCGCTGTAATGATGCCCGAAGCGCCCATAAGCCCTTGGAAAATGCCATACCATGTTGCCCCCAAAGACATCTCGCCTTGAAGAATGACAATAAACAATACATTTACCGCCCCAAAAGTGAAGGTAATCGCAGAGAAAATTAAGAGCATATAGGAGATTTTAGGCTTTTCTTTAACTGCCTGGTAACCAATACGAATGTCATTATAGAATTTCTTCATTTCCGCTTTCAATGTGCGTGTCTTTTCTTTTACTCTTTCTGGAGGCTTCTTCCCAATATGGAAGAGAAGGGTAATAAGTGTACCGGAAATTAAAAAGGTTCCAGCATTTGTAATGAAGCTTCCGAGATAGCTTGCTTCCGCTAACACCCCTGCTAAGACGTATCCAACAATTGTTGCAATTTGGAAAACAGTGCTCCCAATGGAATTTGCAACAAGTAAGTTCTTCTTTTTAATGATCAAGCGTGTATAGGCGTTTCTTGCCGGGAAGAAAAAGGCAGCAGAAGAGGAGTTAATAAACAATAAGAGAAAGAGTGGCCAAATAACGTGAGTATAATTAATGGTCACTAAATTGTGACCAGGAGCAATTTTAATGAATGTTATTATTGTTAATGCATCCTTCAGTAAATAAATAATAAGGAATCCTATCGCAGCAAAAAAGCTGACAATATTTGACCACAGCATGATCTTACGTTGATCGAACTGGTCGGTATAAACACCTGCAAAAGGAGCTATAACAACAAAGGGTAAGAGCCAGATGATAGAAAGAATACCCATCATAAGAGGGCTTCTCGTAAGTTCGTAGATTAGAAATTCTAGTGCTAAACCCGAGATCGCTCGACCGATATTCTCAATGAATTGTGCCGTGAAGAGTAGCATAAACGGACGATTCTTTAAGACTTCCTTGATGGAAGGTTTTTCTGGGACGATTGTTTCTGTTTTTGCTATTGACATAGATTGTAAGAGCTCCTTTTTATTCAATGTCTTTTGAATCTTAAATCTTTTTTTAATTTGACTTTTTCTCTTAATTTATCTTTATATGGTCAGTAATTATGAAAAAAGTGGTCGAAACTGGCCAAATTTTCCGCATTAGAAAATCTCGGGTCTTGACAAAAGATTTTAAAATATCCGTCGCTTTTTCTGTGTAGCGACTATTGTCCATATGAACAAGCTATTAATGTGAACGTGACGAGTATGAACATCGGAGAATTTTTCACACGAAGTAAACGATTATTGATTCATAGTAAGCGACCTGATCGAAAGGAAATCTGGTTAACTGTGCGAATTACTGCAATTGGCATATTGCTTGTTGGGTTAGTTGGTTATATTATTCACATTCTCTTCACTGTAATTGGAAACATACAATAAAAATAATTACGCTCACTTGTTTATTCCTCTTAAGGCAAAGCGCTAAGTCTTCTTTCTAAAAGAAGAGGACGAATAACTTCCTCTTTCCCATTTGAATCAATTTAGAGCTCTCTTTGGGAAAGTTTTTTCCAGGATCCCTTCTCCAAAAGGACAAACAATCTTTATTAAAGTAGTATAAAAAAGATTTAATAGGAACAAAATTCGGAAGAGCCTAAGGGTTGAAGAAAGTATGACTATTTGGACGCTACGGGCAACAATTGGCCAAGAAAGAGCCATTGCAAAGCATATCAACAAAAAGATCGAAACGAAGAAGCTCGAAGTTTACTCTTTGTTGATACCTGAATCTTTGCGGGGCTATTTATTCATCGAAGCAAAGGATATTGAAAATGTGGACAAAGCGGTTCTGGGCATCCCGCATTTACGAAGCCGTGTTGTTGGTGAAGTAGATATCTCTGAGCTGGAAAGTTTTCTTGTTCCAAAACCAACCATTGAAGGGTTGCATGTCAATGACATCATTGAAATTATTAGTGGGCCATTTAAAGGCAGTCGCGCTAAGATCAACCGTATTGATGTGAGCCGTGAAGAGGTTACTGTGGAATTGCTTGATTCCCAAATCCCCATCCCCATTAAACTTCACTCAGACTTTTGTAAAGTCATCGAAAGCGCTGCCGGCGAACATGTAGAAGAAGAATTAACAATGGTGGAATCAGCGACAAGTAAAGAAGGCGCTGAAAAAGAC
Organism: Candidatus Heimdallarchaeota archaeon; assembly: GCA_019056785.1. Classification (GTDB taxonomy): domain Archaea; phylum Asgardarchaeota; class Heimdallarchaeia; order JABLTI01; family JABLTI01; genus JABLTI01. The sequence continues at coordinate 66,551 of DXJV01000087.1, read as the reverse complement.
AAAGGTAAGAAAGAAAAAGAAGGGGAAGAGGAAGAAGAAGATATCTTTTCTGAATTCTTCAAAACTTAAAGAATTATTCATTTTCCCCCTTTTTTCTCTTTTCTGTTAAACTGCTTTTTCATTTAGTTAACAAAGCTTTTTTATGTAAGCTATTTTTCAAAAAGAATGAATTAGAGTACATTCATTAAAACCGCAAACTGATTAAGCGGGTAAAATCCCCTATTCATCAGAAAAAAGAGCTGTTAAGAGGATTGAATTGTGTCAAAACAAAGAGTTGGAAGAATTCTCAAGATCTCCGGTCCCGTTGTGGAAGCGGATGGTATGTTTGGGAGCTCCATGTACGAAGTTTGCAAAGTCGGTGAAGAAGGCCTTATTGGTGAAATTATTAGGATTCAAGGTGACGTTTGCACCATTCAGGTGTATGAAGAGACTGATGGTTTGCTTCCCAATGAAAAGGTGATTGGTACTGGGGCCGGATTAAGTGCTGAATTAGCCCCAGGCCTTATCGGTAAGATCTATGATGGTATTCAACGACCCCTTCCTGATATTCTTGAGCAAACAAAAGATGATTTCATTCGTCGGGGTGTGGTAGTTCCTCCTTTAGATTACAATATTAAATGGCCTTTTGTTCCCACTATTGAAAAAGGTACGAAGGTGGTAGCAGGCGATATTATTGGTACAGTAAAGGAAGGCACTGTAGTAGAACATCGAGTGATGATTCCTCCGGGCATTAAAGGAACAATTACCGAGATTGTAAAGAAGGGCGATTACACAATTAAGGAGCCTATTTGTAAAGTAAAACATAATGGGCAAGAAATTGAGATCCCCATGCTCCAGAAATGGCCCGTCAGACATCCTCGGCCAATAAAGAAGCGACTGGAACCTTCCATTCCATTACTTACAGGACAAAGGATCTTCGATACATTCTTCCCGATCGCAAAAGGTGGTACAAGCGCAATCCCAGGTGGCTTTGGTACAGGGAAAACTGTCTCACAACATCAATTGGCTAAATGGTCAGATGCGCAAATAGTTGTGTACATCGGTTGTGGTGAGCGTGGAAACGAGATGACAAATGTCCTTGAAGACTTTCCTGAGCTAATAGACCCAAATACCGGTGAACCACTTATGAACCGAACAATTCTCATCGCAAATACGAGCAATATGCCTGTTGCTGCTCGTGAAGCAAGTGTCTATACTGGCATGACTCTGGCAGAATATTATCGAGATATGGGTTTTGATGTTGCTTTGATGGCTGACAGTACTTCTCGTTGGGCAGAAGCGATGCGAGAAATTTCTGGCCGATTAGAAGAGATGCCTGGCGAAGCCGGATATCCTGCCTATCTCGCCAGTAAAATCGCTCAATTCTACGAGCGCGCAGGCAGAGTTCTCACTTTAGGCTCAAAGGACCGGCAAGGGTCTATCTCGATAACCGGTGCGGTGAGCCCCCCAGGCGGGGACTTTTCCGAACCCGTCACTCAGAATACCTTGCGGATTACTAAAGTCTTTTGGGCATTAAGTAAAGATTTGGCTGCAAGGCGTCATTTCCCAGCCATTGATTATTTGATTTCCTATACTCTTTATACTGATGAATTGGCTCCTTGGTATTCGGAAAATGTTGACCCTAATTTTCTAGCTTATCGTTCCGAAGCAATGGCCATTCTTCAAAAAGATAAAGAGTTAGAAGACATCGTCCAACTAGTCGGTCCCGAGGCTTTACCCGAATCCGAAAAAATTATCCTCGAAACTGCGAGAATGATCAAGGAAGACTTTTTGCAACAGAACGCTTTCAGTGATGTTGACAGTTATGCCTCCATTCAGAAACAATGGTTGATGCTTAAAGCAATTATTGATTTCTATCATAAAATGAGAGAACTCTATAATCAAGGTGTGAAATTACCCGAAATGATGAATTTGCCCATAGTCGATAAAATTGCTCGAATGAAATATGTCCCAAATAAAAAGGCAGAGAAAGACTTGGGCAATCTCTTGATGGAGATTGATGCACTCCACGCTGATGATATTGTCGACCGGATCAGTGGCCGTATGATGCCAGGATTGACAAAAGATTAGGAGAAAAGAAAAATGACAGAAACACCAACCAAAAAAGTACTTTCAAAACGAATCTTCAAGACAGCTACAGAGGTTTCAGGCCCCCTCTTGTTTGTGAACCTCAAAGGGCGTGGCGGCGTTTCGTATGGCGAAATTGCAAAAGTACGTCTCCCAAATGGTGAGGTACGTTCAGGCCAAATCCTTGAGGTGTCAAGGGACATTGCTGTCGTGCAATTGTTTGAAGGCACAACAGGTATTGATGTAAAAGATACCACGGTGCAATTCTTAGGGGAAACCATGAAATTACCTGTGTCGGTAGATGTGCTTGGCCGGATCTTTAACGGAAGAGGTGAACCCATTGACAATCAACCACCGATCATTGCCAAGGAGGAGTGGCCAATTTCTGGCTCACCTATTAATCCCTACGCAAGACAGTACCCGCGAGAATTCATTCAAACGGGAATCTCGACACTAGATGGTCTTTTTACACTTATCCGAGGGCAAAAATTGCCGATCTTTTCTGCAAGTGGGTTGCCACATAATGAAGTAGCAGCACAAATTGCCAGACAGGCAACTGTATTGGGTGAAAAAGAAGAATTTGCAGTTGTTTTTGCTGCAATGGGTATAACGGCAGAAGAAGCACAATTCTTTAGAAACGAATTTCAAAAAAGTGGTGCTTTGGATCGTGTTGTTCTCTTTCTTAATCTTGCAGATGACCCTGCCATCGAACGGATCATTACTCCACGCCTTGCTTTAACAGCTGCGGAATATCTTGCCTATGAATGCGATATGCATCTTCTTGTTATTTTGACTGATATGACAAATTATGCTGAATCACTCCGAGAGATTGGTGCTGCAAGAGAAGAAGTGCCCGGAAGACGTGGATATCCTGGCTACTTGTATTCTGACTTGGCAAGTATTTATGAACGTGCCGGACGGATTCGAGGGAAGAAAGGCACCATCACGCAAATGCCCATTCTTTCCATGCCAAACGATGATATGACGCATCCTGTGCCTGACCTTTCTGGTTACATAACAGAAGGACAAGTACTTCTTGATAGAGGATTGCATCGTCGGGGAATTTATCCACCAATCAATGTTGGCCCCTCTTTATCTCGGTTGATGAAAGAAGGCATTGGGAAAGGTTTGACACGAAGAGACCATAAAGAACTCGCCGACCAATTGTATTATGCCTATTCTCGAGGTATTGACCTCCGGAATTTAGTTGCAGTTGTCGGTGAAGAATCCTTGACAGAAGAAGACCACCTCTATCTCAAATTTGCCGATGAATTTGAAGCCAAGTTCATCAATCAAGGAAGAGATGAGAATCGGTCGATTTTTGCGACTTTGGACATAGGTTGGGATCTTCTTGCTGCGTTCCCAAATCCAAAACGGGACCTTAAGCGTATTTCTGATAAAATCCTCGACTATTTCCATCCCTCCGACCGAGACCCCTCTGTCAATTACAACAATCGTGACGTATAAATTCATTGCTTTTTTGCAATGAACCTCTTCTTTTTCTTTCTTTATTGCTTCTGTTTGGGTTTTGTCGGTTTAATAGTCGCTCTACAAGACCTAAAAAATTTGGTATTTTGTGTCTTTATAAAAAAATTCCCGAAGTTTTATATTGATATAAACCTCTCTAATATATGGGTGATGAGAAATTTATCTCAATAATAAAATAAGAAAAGTGGTTGTGAAAGTTATATGAAAGGTGTCATTCCAGCAGCGGGTTTGGGAACCAGAATGCTCCCTGCAACAAAATCCCAACCAAAAGAGATGTTACCAGTAGCAAAAAAGCCAGTCATCCAATATATTGTTGAAGAGATGGAAGCTGCAGGGATTAAAGATATTTTAATTATTACTGGAAAAAACAAACGGGCAATTGAGGACCATTTTGACCGGGACCCTATTCTTCTTGAAGACTTGAAGAAAAAAAATAAAGTAAATCAACTACATGATTTAGAAGCCCTGGAGAATTTGAATGTGCAAATATTCTATGTCCGGCAAGCAATCCCAACAGGCCTGGCTGATGCTGTTTATAAAGCAAAGGAATTTGTCGGGAATGACAACTTTGTTGTTGCATTGGGAGATACGATTATCGATTCCTCCCAAAGCCCAATCCATCTTGCACGACTCATTGACTTTCATAGGAAGGCAAAGGCTGTTTGCGCACTTTCAGTTGAGGAAATCCCATTAGAGCATTGCAATCGATACGGCATTTTAGCTGTAAGCCCTTTTTTGGAAGAGCAGAAAAGCACACAAACAAAAGGGAAATACTTAGTCAAAGACTTAATTGAGAAACCTTCGCCCAAAGAAGCTCCGAGTAATCTTGCAATCTGTGGGCGTTATGTGTTCTCACCAGTTATTTTTGACTATATTAAACAAGTGAAAGTTGGGAAGGGAGGCGAAAAACAGCTCACAGATGCAATGCACTTGCTTCGCAAAGAAGGCAGAATCGTTGCTTTACAGTTGGCAGAAAGTGAAAAGCGATTCGATACAGGTTCTTTTCCACTTTATGCAAAAGCCTTTGTTAGTTTTTGTCTTCGGGATAAAGAGATCGGAGAAGAATTACGGGCCTTCTTAAAAAACTTGGAGCTCTGAAGGCTTGGGCCTTTCTCTTCTTTTTCTTTTAAGTTTACTCTTGGTCTTCGTTTTCTTCAGGTTCTGAGAGTTGTAATTTACTTTTTCCCTTGAGTAAATCTCGGCTGTTATCCACAAGATAAAAGTTCTTATCAATACCTACAATAAAAACTAATTCATCTTTGAGAAATTTCTGATGTTTGTGCACTGCTTTTGCCGGTACGCGCAAAGGCTCAAGTTGATCGGGTAATTCAACGCGAATAGTTCCCCCTTCTGCATCAACTTCTACCATCACAACTGCTTCTTTTCCGATAAATTCTTGATTTGTCGGAAGACGATATGTTTCAGAAACAGCAATTTTTCGCCAGAGGAGATCAACAATTATTGATAAAAGAATAGGTGTAATTAAAATAGTTGCTAGTCGCGCAAAAGGATTCATTTCAGGTTGTTGCCAAAATAACAACAATCCTAAACCGCCAAAAGTAATTGAGAAAATTGCAATTAATAAAAGAAGCGGTGCCGAACCACTTTTATCTACAACCATTGGCCCATGGAGATGGTCAACCTCACCTAAACTAAGCTCATGGGTAATTGAGACATCTTTATCAATTGTGAGATCCTTATCAACAGAAAGTTCTTTGTCGAAAGTAAGCTCCCTCTCAAAAGGTAAACCTTTATCGATAGAGAGGTCCTTATCAATGGTTAAATCTTTATCAACATTAACCTCTGTGGTAATATCATGATTTAATCCGTGATCAAACTCATGAGTTAGTGCATGTCCAGTGCTAATACCCATTGTAATCAAAACTAACAAGACAACTATACTACCAAAAATAAGAAAGCCAATACAAAAGCCTTTCAGATAGACTTCCCATGGGAGCAACTCCCGGGCTTGAATCAGAGGTTGGTTAACTAAACGGTTAAACATTGTCAAGCTATATTTTTCCCTTGAGTATTTTTTCACTTTTGTTGTACTAAATTTTTAGTGTTTCATTTTTTTCATAAAAAAGATTGGAAAGGCTCTTTTTAAGAGCCAAATCATCCCTCCATATCTTTTTTATGTCGCCTTCTCTTTTGCTTTCTTTTTTGCCGCGTCTTTTTTAGTTGTTGTTTCTTTAGCAAGTTCTTTCGTAAAGCCCAGACTCTTTTCTGTGATTTCAGGTAATACTGTTAAAAACGGAATAATTGATTCGGCAAGGCTCGAAAAGGCTTTTTGCCCATCTCCCATCACAAACATTTTGTCTACATTTAATTGCTTGTAAATTTCTGGTAGCATCTCGACTATTTTGAGTTGGAAGAATTTCGGGTCTGCTTGTGCCAATGCTCTTACTTGTTCCAGAATACCTTCTGCTTCTGCCACTAGATTCGCTTTCACTGCTGCAGCTTCACCTTCTGCTTTGGCGATCAATCTGGCTTTTTCACCTTCAGCTAAGCGTTTCATCTTTTCATACTCTGCTTCTGCTTCGATTGTAACCTTTTTCTTTAAGGTGTCCGCTTCAATTGCTGTTCGTTGTAATTCCAATTTCTGGATTTGGATTTCTCTGTTTTTCGCTTCTCGCTGGATTTCCATCTGAACACTTTGTTCCTGAATGCCTGTTTTCCGGTTTACCTCGAGGTCTCGAAGTCTTGTCACCTCTTCCATTTGCGCTCGTCTGAGTCGAGCGGTTTCTTCTTCTGCAATTTGTTTGGATGCTTCCAAATTACTTTTGAGATTATTATTTAACACTTCTACATCTCGAACTTCTACAGAAATGACGACAATTCCCATATCTGCTAGCAAGTCATGTAATTCCTTTGAAACTGCACTGATGATTTCCCCTCGATCCCGAATTATTGATTCCAGTGGCATGTTGGCACAAGTTGTTCGGATGATACTTTCAGCAGCATTTTTAATGATTTTTTCAATATAATCTGTTTCTTTCTGATCCCAAGAAACTGCTGTAAAGGCAACTTCCGGTTTCACCACTTTCCAAAAGACAAAAGCATTAATTGCTACGTCTTGAAACTCACGTGAGAGAACTTTTTCTCGTGCCTCTAAAAAGGTTTGTTGTGTAGTAGTCGGGATAACCACAATCTCATCGATGATCGGCATAAGGAAGCATCTACCACCTTTTCCTGCAGATTTGATTTTCCCATTTCTAAATCGAATCACATATTCGTTTGTTTTGAATTTCCGGTATCTACTTATGATAAAAATCAGAAACAACAAAAAAAATACGCCAATACTTGCTACAATAATCCCAATTGTCGTTGGAGTAATTGTCATTGTTTTTCATTTTTCCCCTTTTTTAATTTAATATTTCATTAATTGTCATTGTTTTAAAAACCGTCTCCTGCGAGAGTGTTTTCATTTCTATTTAGAAGAAATGCCAACCTGCATTCAACTAATGTTCTTTATTAAAAAGATTGTTTTCCACCTATTTAAAACTAAGCAAAATTTACTGAGAAAAAAGCATTAGAAAAAGAAAAAATAGAGAAAAAAGGGAAGAGATTAATTTAGTAAGTAAAATCAAGCTCTAAAGTCTTCCCACCATCATAGTGAATAGTTAAAGTGTAGGTTCCACCAGAGGTAAAAGCTGTGTCGAAGTCTAAAATGAATGTCACTGAATCATTGGGGTTCAAAACATAGGGTGATGTGAAATTGACTGGATCAGTGCCAATGTACACAGCTACTGGATGAATAGTACCAGTGGTGTTTGTAAGGTCGAACGAGTCAAGCCCTACAATGTTTGCTTCTGCGCCACCTGTGTTTTGAATTTCGACTTGATAGCGATCAGTTGTTCCTGAAACCTTATCATAGTCAAGTGGGACAAGCTCAGGCTTTCCTTTCAAAAGCGGAACAACGACAAAATAAACAATAGCAGCAGCAGTAACAGTCAAAGCGATAAGTAGAATAGTCGCAATAACTGGCGAAACCGCCTTATTTTTCTTTAGAATCATTTTTCCAAGAGTCATACTTTATCAACCATCCGTTGAGTTTTTTCAATCAGTTATAAATACTATAAGCTAAAGTGTTTTATCAAGATTATGTTTGAAAACACTTCATCGCCTTTTTAACTAAGCTTGTTTTTTCATTTAAAGTATTTTTGTTCTGGCAAAAGCCTTTTTGGCTTTTTAACAACTTCGTTTGTTTTCTGGGAATTTTTATCCTTAAAGGCAATTAATTAAAAGTCTTCATTGCTATTTTAACGAATGCTCCTTTAAAAAGGCATATAAAGAAAGAGTTAGCAAATAATAATTGCGTGTACATTTGTCTTTACCTGGTAAAAAAACCCTTCCGAATCTCTCGAGGTATAAATTGATGGATATTAATGATTACGAACCCAAACTTGTTGGAATGATTGTTTCAACCTTTAGCGATAGCGGCCCTAACATTGTTTTCAATAATACTCACTTGGGTGATGATGAGGCTATGATTTTATCGATAAAAGGAATGACCGTTATTGGCTTGGATAATCCTTTAGATGTTATTGATGACATAGAGGATGACGAACAAAGACGCTCAACCATTCAACAATTTGGGCCATTTCCTGTTAAAGATCATGCATCTTTACGGGCATTAGCCATTTCCTTTGTGGTTAAAGCCAAAGATTCTAAAGATACACGCATTGCCACTTGTGGTCGTTTTTGTGTCCTATTCCTCATTTATAATATCGAGCATACGCGACAAATATTAGATTCTTATGGATTGATAGAGCCCTATTTCAACATCATCTCTCGTGAGATTGTTTACGACTATGACCTTCAAACAGCAAATCTTCATACTGTCTTTCGGAAAATGAATCTTCTCTTCCAAGGTGTTTTACCACGAATCTTCACAGTCACTAAGAAAGGAGAGGTAAAAGAGCTTATTGGCAAAGAGATCATGCACCGAGATGTTTTCCTCATAGCGGATAAGAAAAAGAAAAAGCTCTTTATCCTTTTAGCTGACCCGGAGATGAATATTTGGCGAAAACATGACATTACACGCGCCGCCGCAACTCTCAACTCTCACCTCTTCCGTAAGAAATTAACAGTGCAAACCATTACGGAATTAAAGGAAATCGCTCTCCTCCTTAAAAAATACAATCTTTCAGTTGAAGGAATTACCCAAGGATAAACGCTCGGGTAAAAGGATTTACATTTAGTTCTCGTTGCGGTAGAATGCCGGTTATCTCTGGCGTAGAAAGTAATGCGAGAGGTTCAAACTCCTGAATTATAATTACTTCTAAGATAAGTGAGTTTATTGGATGTTTCGCTCGATTCTCTATTTCTTGTTTTATCGCCAAATTCGTTCCATTGGGGAGTTGTTTCGATGAAAAAATCCGAATGGTAATGTTCACTACATAATTACGAGTGAGAGTTGCACTTATTGAAACCTCGAGTTTCTCAGGCGGAAAGATTACCCCTTCGAGGGGCTGCAAAATCTCGGTTGTAACATCATTAGTGATTTTTTGGTAGCGCCATTTTCTCCCAATTTGAATAGACGTTTGAGTGATTGGTAATGCAACAACGAGCAAGAGAATCCCAAAAGCAAATAATTGTGCGCGAAGTGATTTTTTCGCTTTTACTCTCTTAACTGCCTTTGGTGGTTCTACTTTCCGTATCCAAAAGATGATCATACATCCAAGATGAATTGAGACAAGGTTGGTAATGAACAGGACAAGGCTCCCTAAAGCAAGGCGCCATTCAAACATTCCAAGAGAAATACCAATATTAACAACTACAGGTAAGAGTGCCGCCGCAGCAGCTACACCAACAAGAGCAAGAGAAGTGCCACTAACAAAACAAATCCCGGCTGTAAGCCCTGAAGCAATTGCCACAACCAAATCAACAATGTTGGGTTCTCCACGGGCAATAATAAAGGTACTTGGCTCAGTCTGTGTGAAATGATAGGCCAAACCAATTACAAAACCAATTCCTATTGAGATTATCATCCCCCAAAGCTCTACAATGGTTCCTTCTTTCAAGATTTTTTGATTCGAAGTCACTGCACCAAATGCCATTGCAACAATGGGACCCATTAAGGGGGCAACGATCATTGAAGCAATCAAAGTAATATTATTGTCGGTGACAAGACCCATTGCAGCTATTATTGATGATAAAATTATAAAGGAAATGTAATTGAAATCTATCTTTGCTAAACTAACTACATTATGTTCTAATTCTTCAATGGATATTCTGCGTAAAAATTTGTCCTGCTTTCGAGGGCGAACTCGAGGAATTGTTGCTTCAATCTCCGTAATTGTTATTCTCCCTTTAATCCGGCCGATCCCCAAGTCATCCAAATAATCCATCACAAAGCCCGTTCGTGTGGGAAAGACTGTAATAAGAATTAAACTCGAAGTTGTACCTTTGATGAGGTTAATTTGAGAGGGGGAAACAACCTCTGTTAAACTTTCAGCCAGCTCCTCGGCCTCTTCAGAGGGAAGGGTTACTTGAATTTGTTTCATAGGAAATAACACCAAATCCTAGTGTCCAGTATTTTTGACATATCAAATAAGTTTTTTTACTTTTTGGGCATAAAAGGCTTTAAAAAATCGCCTGGCAACTTTTTTATGCGTTTTCCAAAGAAATAGTTTTTAATCTTTTAATTTGTTATTATATATTATCGTTATTTGTTTTGAATTGAAGGACGGGTGCGATATGAGCCGAATTAGATTCCCAATGATTGTGACATGCTTCATTGCGAATCCTACGAAAATGGAGAAACTTTTTCAAAAAGTGTTGCGAGAAGCCGGGTATATACGAATTGGTGAGAATGCCTATGTTCATCATGGCGGTGAACAACTAACCGCTGCAATAAATTTTGGCAAGACCTTTTTTCCGGAAATCAAGAAAGTTCGTGACTGTTTGACACTCTATCTTTCTGATGCAGAGCACCCGATTAATATTCAAATTTGTGACGAAATCAATGAACTTCTCTCATCTGAAGCTTTCCTCGAGTAGCTTGCTTTGGAAAATGAATCGAAATAATTATACCTTAGCAGTCTTTTTATTTAGCCGTTAGACATGCCACCAAAAGATGATTGTGCGGACCAGAAGAAACTTCTTCCTTGTCCTGTAACTCAAGCTGATAAAACTGAGGGTGCTTATCCGATATTGCAAGATAAGGGTAACGTGTGGTATTGTACCAATTGCTTTTATTGTGAAGATGCATGTGCTTCAAATTCTGCAAGACAACATGCTATCGAAAAGCGTCGAACAAAAGAGCAGAACTCAAAAGAGATGAGAGAACCACTGGAACAACTCAAAAAGTTCGGAACATTGTTTCCCATTTCAAAAGAATTAGCAGCCGTTCGAGAAGAGTATGGCTTGCCACAGCTGCCTGCAAAACCGGTGGAAGAAGTAGCATACTTGTATGAACAGATTCTTCGCGGTGAAGAGCAACCCCCTCCTCTTCCAGCAACCTTTTCTAAGAACCTTCAAGCCTCCCCCCTCCAAACATCCATTGCTTTGTTTTTAGGCTGCTTGATCCCCTATCGCGTTTTACAGTATGAAAAATCTGCTCGTGAGTTATTGAAACAATTGGAAATTTCCTTTGTTGATTTACCCTTTGTTTGTTGTGGTTCTATTATGACCGAGTCACAGTCTGAACTGCTATGGCTTGTTTCAGCTGCACATAATTTGGCTATTGCTGAAGAAAGGGGTATTACAACTATTCTTTCTCTTTGCGGGGGTTGTACGGGCAATTTGCGGCGGGTAAATCAAAAGTTGTTACAAGAACCATCTCTTCTTAAAAAAGTGAATCACTATTTGGCTACAATTAACAAGCAATATACAGGAACAGTTCGTATCTTCCATCTCTCTGAATTCCTACAAAACAAAGATCTACAAGAGCGCTTGAAACAACTTATCGAACCCGAGCAGAATCAACAACTAGTACAACTGACTGTGGGAACACAAGTTCCTTGTCAAGTTATCCGCCCGGCACCAACTTCACCAAATGCTTCCATTGGTTCTAATCTTCTCAGGAATTTGCTCTCGCTTACCGCCATAAAGTCAATACGATATCCTTTCGAAACACTCTGTTGTGGTTCTTCTATGTTAATTTATAATAAGGAGATTGCTTATGCGATTGGTAAAAAAAGGATAGATTCTTTGAAAGCACGTTCTGTGGACGCATTAATCCTCGGTTGTGGGAATTGCAGTATGATGTATACTGTACATCAGAGGGAGTATAATCCAGAGCCACTGCCCACTTTCTTTTTCACAGAAATCCTCAACTTTGCTTTGGGAGGAGAGAATGATGCATTAAATCTTCTGCTCCAAGAAAAAGTGAAAACCTCACAAAAAACGCTCACTAAAGAGTAGCGCCACCAAGAAAATTAATAGCTATCCTTTCTTTCGTTTTGTTTTTTTCTGTAATTTCTCTTCATATTCTGCTATTATCTGCTTGAAAATTTCCTGCGGGTTTGCTTGCAATTTATACTTGCGTTTAAAGAATTTACAAATGTTTGTGATATCTCGGAGCAGCAACTCGTGGCTATTGGGGTGATCCATAGGTTCAAATTGTGGGAAATCGATAAGTAAAAAGTCATTTTCTGGTGTGATAATTACATTGTAAGCTGAGAGATCGCCATGAACTATCCCCCCTTCAACAACTAGTTTTCGAATTTCAGAAATGATGCCATTAAATAATGCCAAAGGTTTTTTTATTGCAGAAGACTCAACTAGTTCTTTTCCTTCAAAAAATTCCATGATAATAATATGGCGATTATGATCGATTGCTCTTGGTGTTTTTGCCTTTATCTTATGAGCAATTTCCAAGCCTTGAAATTCTCGCTCTGCGGAAAGACGGGATTTGTATAACCAATTCAAATGACTGCGTTTGCCGATATAGCTTCGTAATTTTTTACTTCGTTGAAAGCTAGGCCGGCCGACACGATGAATTTTTGCTACCAGAACTTCTTGGGTAGCATTATACGCTAAAAACACATCACTTTCTTTTCCTCGCCCGATTGGAAGGCCAATGGCAACTATTGAATCTCGTTCTGACAATGCACGAAAGGCAAGAACATCGTAGCCATGATGGGTCAATTGATAACCCAGATAATTCCCTTTCCAGCGAAAAATTAACTCTAGGAAGTGAAGCTTATCCAAACGATGAATAACCTGATCCACCCTGAGTTTACTGAATTCAACAATCGTCTCGAGTGAAACATATTCGGAGGTTCGCATGCCAACTTCTATTGCTTGTAAAATGCGAAAGTCATTTTTTTCAAGTTCGAGTAAATATTCTGCTGCTTTTGCCATGCTAAGAAACGCTCCTAAAAAAAGAACGAAGTATGCCTTCTTAAACCCTATCGAAAAATCTAAAATAGGTCATAAGAAAGATGTGTCGTTTGTTATTTGCCCGATGAAATTCCTTAGCAAGAGATGAACCCCTCTAAGACTTGTATATTCTGTGCCGGAAAAAGCTTACACAATAGTAGTCTATAACATTAGAAGAAAAGAGTAATTGTATTATTAACTAGTTTATCTTTAAAATGGTTATTAAAAAAGAAACAGAAATGTTTATTTATTACATCCCGTTTGAATAGTACTTCGAAAGTAATTAATTGCTCAAAACAATGGGGTATAAACAATGGCTGAAGAAACACTACATGTTGATGGAGACAGAATCCCGATCGTTGCAAAAGCGCTGTCTTCAAAAACAAGGCTGCAAATATTGAAAATGACAACCGAAAAAGATATTGATGTAAGTCGAATCGCGGCAATGCTCAATCAAACCGAAGCAAATATTAGTGCCCAAATAAAAATTCTGGAAGAAGCAGGTTTGTTGGTGTCACGGTATGAGCCCGGTTCCCATGGTGTTCGAAAAGTCTGCAGTACAAAAGTTTCAAGTGTGATCTTCTCTATTTAGCATCCTTCTTTTCTTTCTTACTTTTATAATACTAAGGAAAAGGGTTTTCTAGCTTTCTCGTTTCTTTTTCCGTTCAATTGCCGCACCAATGAACCCTCGAAATAGAGGGTTTGGTTTCCAAGGTAATGAAGTAAATTCCGGATGAAATTGTGATGCCATAAAGAATTTGTGGTCAGGTAGCTCGAGAATTTCCATTCGTCTCCCATCTTCAGATGTACCGGAGAAGATCAGCCCCTTTTCTTCAATACGTTGGATAAATTGGGGGTTTACTTCATAGCGGTGGCGGTGGCGTTCTCGGATCAAGGTCTTTTTATAAAGTTCAAAGGCCTTTGTGTTTTCTTTAATCTTAACAGGGAGACCTCCTAAGCGCATTGTCCCACCCATTTCTTTTACCCCCTTTTGTTCAGGTAGAAGGTCAATAACTAAATTACTCGAGTTTATATCCCCACTACTTGTAAACTCAAAACTTGTTGCGTTTTTGATTTTCAGTACATGTCGACAAAATTCTATAGTTGCCAGTTGAAAGCCGAAACACAAGCCAAGGAAAGGAATGTCCTTCTCACGGGCATATTCTATTAGCTTGATTTTTCCTTCTGTGCCCCGATATCCAAACCCTCCTGGAACAAGTAACCCATCATATTCTTCGAGGATTCGCACTTTTTGGGGGTCTTCTTCAATTTCCTCTGTTTCTATCCAATCAATTTCAACACCATAACGATAAAAGGCGGCAGCATGTTTTAATGCCTCATTAACAGAGATATACGAATCAACTAGTTGTGTGTATTTTCCTCCCATGGCAATTTTTACTTTTGCCGTTGGGTTTTCATATCGATCAATCAACTCATTCCATTCTTTCCAATCAGGTGGAGAGAGTTTGAGTTTTAGTCGTTTTATTAGCAGCTCGCCTAATCCTTGTTTATCCAAATGATAAGGGGCAGAGTAAACTGACTCGAGGTCCGGGAGTGTAAAAACGGCTTCATCAGGAACATTACAAAAGAGTGCCACCTTTTTCCTAGTTTTTTCATCAAGAATATTATGACTACGGCAGACGATAATATTTGGGTTCAATCCAATACCCCGCAGCTCTTTCACAGAATGTTGGGTGGGCTTTGTTTTCGCTTCATGTAAGTGATCCGGCACGGGAACATAGGTTGTATGCACCAGTAAAGTGTCTTCTTCGGGCTCTTCCATAATCATTTGTCGAATAGCTTCTAAAAAGGGGAGCGATTCAATGTCGCCAACAGTTCCCCCTATCTCAACAAGTAAAACGTCAGGGTTTTTAAAGGTGCTGACTTCGCGAATGCGCCGCTTTATTTCATTAGAAATATGCGGAATGACTTGAACTGTGTGCCCCAAGTAGTCTCCTGCACGTTCTTTTCGAATAACTTCCCGATAAACTTGTCCTGTGGTAATATTTTGTGTTTTCTTCATATCAAGACCAAGTATCCGAGCATAATGACCAAAATCAACATCGATTTCTCCGCCATCATCAGTGACATACACTTCACCATGCTGGATGGGATTCATCGTTCCAGCATCTATGTTAAGATAGGGGTCAATTTTTATTAAATCAATTGTTCCTTTTCGCACCTGCAAATTTTTTCCGATGCACGAGGTTACTACTCCTTTACCAATCCCCGACATCACACCCCCTACAACGAAGACGAACTTTGTTTTTTTAGTCATTTTTCTGAATCCTTTGGTTATTTGCTAATAAAAGCTCCACTAACTCGAAGCTGCTATAAATAGTTTGTTGTCAGCTGTAAAAATCTTTTTCTGAATTTTTCGCAGCAAACTCAACTGCTCCCAAACTCTCAAGTAATATTTTTTTGCGTATGAATCACCACTGTCATTAAAAAAAATGAAGTATAAAGAGTCTTAAAGATAGGCTCTTTGCTACTTTTTTATTGCGTGGCCGCTGTTAATCTGCAATCTGCCACTTTAATTGTTGAAATGAATGTTGGGGTATAAACTTCCCACCAGAAGATTTGTTTCTGATCTTTTCCAACAGCAATAATATTTTTGCTCATTCGTAGGAGATTGTCAGTTAGTCGTAGTTTTCGTACGGGTTTTTTGATTTCCCCTTTTTCTATAAGGAACATAGCATCTCTGGGGATGGTGGAAAATTCTCCTTCGAGCATATTGGTAAATCGTGTGTACCAATTGGATGTGACATAAATTGTCGGTTTTCGCGAGTCAGCAACTATTTCCTCAAAGGTTTGCTCTCCTTTGGAGAAGACCATATTCGTTGTTTCTGGCGCAAGTACTTTTGATCCCATGCCAATATCAAGAAGGGCTGAATTTCCGGTTGATTCTGTTTGCATTATTTTTGCGGAAGAGGTATTGTGGATCATTCCAACTAAAACACCATTTTGTATGATCGGTGTTTTCGCTGTGGGCGTGCCTTCTACATCAAATGGTTTGCTTTCCAGGCCTTCACTTATGTGCGGATCATCTATTACTTGCAAGTTTTCAGGGGCAATCTGTTCGCCAAAATGATCTTTTAAGGGGCTCATCTCCATAAGAATCATTAGGGGGTTAGCGCTGTTCGTGATCTCACCAAGCACATTTGCTCCGACTGTGGGGCTCATAATTAAATCATAAGTCCCTGCCTTTCCTTGTCTGCCACCAACCGCCATGGCTGCAAGTTTGCCTGCTTTTTGTCCGGCGTTAGTGAGCTTCTTTTCAAGATCGGTTAAGTCGCGTCCCACAACCACTTGCTGGCCGCTGCTTTCAAAATCAACAAAAGAGCGAATGGTTGATCTGTAATAGGAATGTTTATAGCTTCCGGTAAACCCATAGCTTGTCTGGAGTTCCACGGTTTCGCTCCCGAAATAAAGGACGCCTGCAACACGCTTTGCTCCTGCAGCAAGAGCAGCATTAATGGCTCCATTCACCAAGTCCGGTGCTTGTTCATACAGCCCCTCCACACGCTTGTCATAAAGTCCATCGAGTTGCTGATAAGCTAAGACGCGGTCCTCCATCCCAGCATATAACTCGCTGTCAGGCATTTTCCTTAAGAATCTCATTGTACGAGGAATAGCTTCTCTAATTTTTGTTGGTGATGGATCAAGAATGTCAATTTGAGTAGTTTTTTGTCCAATTGCAAGGAAAACCTCGAGGGTGTTGTTATCCCATTTTTTAGCAATATCGATAGCAGCATTCGAAAAACGTATCTGATACCCCGGACCAAAAGAGTGCTGTACAATGACTTCTTTTGCTCCTTCTTTCTGCGCAAGAGAAAGGGTCAAATTAAGTATTGATTCTGTCATTTACTTTCCGCCTCCAAGTCGAATGTTCCGTAACCGAAGCTGGGCCCCTCCCATCCAGCATGGTGCTCCCTGAGCAGGATCGCTCTTACCGCATGTTCCATAAGGAAATTCAGTTTCCTTTGAAACTGCATCTACACTGCCGAAGATTCCTTTGGTAGTTAACTCGAGGATTGGTCGTCGAACCATTTGTTCCGTCAATTCACCATTTTCAATGATATATGCTTCTAAGCCAACGTATTTACTTTGATAGCGACGGTCATCAATATTCCATTCTGTGAAGCTTTTCATATACAAGCCCTTTTTTACATCTTCAAACAATTCCTCAAGGGTGAACTTGCCCGGTGCAAAATAAGTGTTAGCCATCCGAATGATCGGTTCTCGATTATATCCTATTGCTCGGGCAGCTGCATTTGATTGGGTGTTGAATTTTGCGGCAAATTCCCGATTGAAGAGTAATTCATTCAGCCTACCGTTTTTAATAAGAAATCGGGGGCGAGCTTTAACGCCTTCATCATCGTATTCATAAAAACCTGCTCCTCCTGGGAGCGTGGGGTCGTCAATGATTGTCACCACCTCCGAACCAAGTTGAATTTCACCAAGAGTGCCTTTCTCTAACAGGTCAATATAGAATGACTCGCCTGCTTGAGCTCCTTCTCGCCCGAGAATGCGGTCTGCTTCTGAGGGGTGCCCACAATTTTCATGAGCAATAATTCCAGCTACTTCGCCACTGACGATTACATCGGTAACTCCGAGAGAAGCTTCTTTGGCAAGATTCGCTGTTTTTACAAGAGCACGATTGTCCTCGATAATCTTATCGAGGATCTTCTCCTTTTTGAACCATTCCCAACCCATAGCTCCTGCTTGACCATAGAATCGTTGCTCGGTTCCAAACACTCCTTTTGCAGTATTGAACGTGTAGAAAGCGATAAGGCTTTTTTCACTTTCAATTTTTGTTCCCTCGTTTGTTGTAAAATATTTCTTGTTCCGAGTTAAATCAAGTATTAATGTTCTTGTCACCAAAGCTGAACCAAACTCTTGCTCCATTAATGTTTTATCAATTTGCTGGACAAATTGTATTTTGTCCTCATCCGCTATATCCTCAAAAGCTTCTTCTACAGGCGTTTGCCATTTAGCTTGAACAGCTTTTTCCTCTGAGAACTTTATAGGTTCCTTCCTTCTGCTCGCTCGAGCCATTTTCACAGCAATTTTAATTGCTTTTTTAATCTCATCCTTATCCAATTTTGCTGTAGAACAAAAACCCATTCCTTCTTTTGTGAGAACTCGCATACCAATGCCAGCAAAGTTCTTTTTCCCTCCACCAATCATTACGCCGTTTCTGGTTGTATATCCTTCAGCCATTGTTTCTTCAAAGCGGGCTTCTGCATACTTTGCTCCTTGTTTTGTTGCAAAGTCAATAGCAAAATCGGCTATTTCTTGTCCATCGGTCATTTTTGTTTTCCTTAGTTTTAACTTTTAATCAATTTTAGTTGATAATAGTCTTTTTTCTTTTAATGTCTATTGGTTCAAATGTAGAACTGTTTTCTCGCTCAGTTCCTCCTTTGTTCCAATTAATTCCCTGCTGTAAAGCGAAAATATTCCGCTCTTGTTTTTTGAAAAAAAATCCTATTTAGCCGAACTTTTTTTTTCAAATTTTCCTAAAGTGAAAGACTTATATTACTTTTCAAGAAGTTTCTAACATTTACTTTCTAGGTGAGCAAAATTAAACCTGTGAGTGTCTGTTTAGTTCAAATGTGAAAAAATGGCTTGGAGCTCATTAAGGTTTACCCTGATATTTTACCTCAGCCATTAAAAAATGAGAATACTATTAAGAGTTATGCCTTTCGGTGCAAAGGCAGGCGATTTTACTTCTAATGTAATGAATAACGGTAGCGCAATCTCGGGCTATGTTTTTATCATTCCTTCCCAAACCGAGTGTAATAATATCGCTTCTTTAGTGGTGGTATTTGATAATAGCGATTATAATATCCAAAGTGTACGAAAATTGTTTTCCATTATTATTTCCGAGTTGCAAAATAATGATGCAATCTTTCTTGAGCTTCTTCAACAAATCTTGCCGTCAATCTATAATGCCTTTGGGTCAAAGACCATCAAGATAAAAATTGGCTTTGTGACCACCATTGAGGTTAAAATTGAAGAAGAGAAGGATAAAGCGGAATCAAATGGCAAACGAGTAGCTAAATCACTTGCAGAAGACTTATGGTAGAAATTGTATCCCCTAATATTTTTAATAATCAAGGTGATTTGAGAAATGTCTTTTTTTATAAAAACTCTTTAAAAGTAGACAAAACAAGTAAATATGACTATTTGTGGCTTAGACAAAGCCGGAAAAACCACTCTACTAAATTATTTGGTAAAAGGTGAATTTATCGAAACTATCCCAACAATGGGGGTAAATCGTGAAACAATTAATTTTCCAAAATTGCGTTTAAATGTTTTTGATCTTGGTGGTCAGGAAGACTTTCGAGGACTTTGGAATCAAATTAATGAAAAGTCAGATGCTCTTGTGTTTGTGGTTGATAGTACAGATGTTGTTCGCTTGGCAGAAGCGAAAGAAATTTTCTACAACATTCTTAACACACAAATCAACGAAGAAACACCTGTGTTAATCTTGCTAAATAAAGTTGACTTACCTAATAGTCTTTCTCGAAAAGAATTCATCGAAGAATTCGGTCTCATGGATATCGATTTACCGATTACCTGGGCTTGCTTCCCCACTTCTGCAAGAACCGGCGAAGGTGTATATGATTCATTTTCATGGTTCATTAAAATGCTAAAGGAGGTCTAAGCTATGGGATTAGCTTTCACATGGTATTTTTTGATTATTTCCTATCTTGCTTCGCTTCTTGCACTTGCTTTCGTGTTTTTGTTGTTCCGACAATTTTTAAAGAAAAAAACTCTTGGTACTTTATTGTTGACCATTAGCTTTCTATTTGTTGCTTTTGGTGAAATTGCCACGGCTTTAAGTGAAACACTTTATTTCTACCAGGGCGACAGCCATTGGGTGGGGTATCTCATTCTTTCGTATACCTTCTTTTATTCTCTTGCTTACATCTTCTACTACTTTTCTAATCGCCACATTTTACAGGACAAGGATTTCGCTCGTGCTATGACAACTGTATTTTTAACAGCTGTTATCTCGATTTTCATTACCTTAATGGCCGCAGAAATAATGTTTGATGTTCCGAATCCTCGGTTTTATCAAAAATTCATTCTAGCGGGCGTGGAAATTGTCCTCTATTTACCTCAAATAATTTATGGCTTAGCCATTTATTTGCCTGTCTTTTCATTAATCCATGTACAAATCGTTTTCAGACTCATCTGCATTCAACGTGATGTTGAAAACCCTGTGGCAAGAAAAGGATTCACCTATATCTTGGCACCGGTTGTACTCATTATGACATTATCGTTGATTTCGAGTTTTTATATAATGCCTAATATGCACCAAATCCCCGTTGTGGTCGGTTTAGTTCATACCTTACGGGGAATCACAGCGAGTATTAGTATTATTATTGATTACTTTGGATGGATACTACCAGATCGGTTGAAACGACGTATCCATGGCAAAGCGTGAATTGTCAAGCAGATGAGCAAGGAAATAACTGCAACAATGGAATCCATCGCCTCTTCTTTTTCCAAGAAAAAGAAAGAAGTCGTCGAAATTGTTGAGAAGTAGTGAATGTCATCAATAAGAATTCAAGTGTTGAATTCTTTTCCCCTCTTTTTTTCAATTAATGCTTTTTACTGATATGAGCAAAAAGAATTATAAATCAGCTCTTTTTTTAAACTGTTGAGTCATTTTCAGATGAAGCTTTAAAAAATGTTTTATCTGGATAACTCTTCAAATTATTCGAGAGATGAAGACGATGTTTAAAAATGCTCGAGATTATGGTCCTCTAAATGTTTATATGCGCTCACAACGTACTATGCTCTTTTCTGCAGGTACATACAACCTTTTGGCAAGCGCTACTGATCTTAACAATCTTCGCCAGATGCTTGCGCAAACAAACTATCATGAGATAATTGGCTCGGAAATGGTTAAAGATTACCCGAATCTAATTGAAATTGACCGGCGTCTAACTCAAAACTTTGTTGATCAATTTAACAGTTTTCGGAAATTCGTTCCCCCTCGCTCCCAACAATTTATTACCGCTTTTGGTTCTCGTTTCTTTTTAAACAACATAAAAGTCATACTTTCGGGTCTTTACGGGGCAAATCGGTTTGAAGATGCCAGAGGAATGCTTATCAGCCTATCGGAGGAAGAAAATCGCCAAACAGAGAGCTTATTTGCAGCAAAAGACATTCCAGATTTAATTTCCCGTTTAGAAAATCCCGCTCTTCGTTCTGCATTAGAAAAAGTCATTGGAGAATATCGCTATCTGGATATTGTTTATCCACTTATCATTGCTATCGACCAATTTTATTATGATTCCCTTTGTAACACACTGCAATCCCTAAAGGGAGCAGATTACCGATCAGCTAAAAGATTCTTTGAGGCACAAATCGGCATTCAAAATTTGGAGATTATTCTGCGATCAAAAGCCTTTGGAATCCAACCGGCTATGGTCAAAAAATGGCTTATCTATACTCAATTTTGTCCTCTCTCACAACAATTGCTTGAGCGTTTCCTCGCTGCACAAGATTTTGAAGAGACATTCAAACTCATAAAAGAGGAAACTGCTTTCAAGGACCTCGCTAATCGTCTCATCACAAATCTTGAAACTGGTTTAACTCCTCTCGCTAATTTCGACTTATATGCTGATCAACATATCGTTCATATTGCTAATTCGATTTTCAGAGGTGCAAGTTTTAATATAACCATCTATCCCGCTTTCTTCTTTTTGAAGGAAATAGAAATTCGAAATCTTCGTACGATAATCTTGGGTAAAATACATGATAAAGCATCTGAGGAAATTCTTGATAAAATCATCTTACTGTGAGAATTTTCGTAAAGATTAAAAACCCTTTATGAAAAGTCTATTCGCTATATAGTAAATTCCCCCCTAAGGAGGTAACTAACATTCAATTATCAATAGCAAAAAAGATCTTTATTGCAATTCAAGTAGTAGTCATCGCAATTGGTATTACTGCCATCGTTAGAGTGGTTGTAGCTTTTAGCGGTGGAGCACCCGGAGCAGATTTCTCCATCCTCGCGGAGTCAGAATCAGGTCTCATTGCGCTTGGTGCTGGGTTAGCGATTGGACTGACCGGCATTGGTGCTGCGTTAGGTCTTGGAACGGCTGCTGCATCTGCTGCTGCTGCCATTGTCGAAAAGCCAGAATCCTTTGGAAAAATGCTTGTCCTTTTGGCATTAATTGAAGCTATTGCCATTTATGGATTTGTTATTGCATTTGTATTGGTAGGAAATATCTCTTAAAATCTAGATTCGAAGTTGAATGCATGAAGGCTGCTCAATAAACCAACACCCAATAACCAAGTGCACTCTAAAGACGGCTAATCTCTGTGCCGTTTTTTACTTATTTTTCTTACAAAATTCTTTTAATTCTTAATAATCAACATTTTTTTAAAGGGTTAATCTTAACTCTCTTGAGAAGTATATGTTTAAAAAATTAGAATCAAAAATTGAAGGTTATAATTTACTTAGAAAGTTATCACCAATTAACAGGTTGAAAAAATCATGACTAAAAACAACCGATTTGATTTTGCGATATGGACGAAGCTGTTACCCCCATCTGAAATTAGAGCTCTTTTAGAATACAAAGTGAAGTGGAATTTCGGTGGTGGCTTACCAGGTGCATTGCCAATTGAAACATTATCAGATATTTTGGTAGAAATCAGTGAAGAAAATAAGCGTGATTACGACGAAGGAAGATACGGAAAAGCCATCTCATTATGGAACTATGGGCCGACTGGAGGGCAAGAATTTTGTTTGCGCGTATTAGCTGACCGAATGAGACGCATTGATGGCTTATACCTCGACGAAGAAAGCGGCTGGAAGGATGTTGTTTTAACGGCAGGCTCCCAACAAGCTCTGTATGCTATTTTGGATACTATGATCGACCCTGGTGATGTCATTCTCACCCCGAGCCCTGCTTATTTGGGCTTTCTTGCTCCTGCATTCAAAATGGGTGCTGAAATTGTTACCATCCCAACTGATCTGGATGGTATTATCCCTGAATTTGTGGAGAAAGCAATACCCTTAGCGGAAAAGAAGTTTGGGAAGAAACCAGAAATCTTGTATGTCGTGCCTGATTCTGATAATCCAAAGGGAACAACTCTTCCATGGGCGCGCCGAAAAGCTTTATTTGATATCTCAGAAAAATATGATCTTCTTCTTATCGAAGATCAAGCATACAAAGAAATCCAATTTAAAGGAGAATCCATTAAACCAATAAAATCATTGGATAAAGAAAACAATCGAGTTGCTTATTTACGTACAACATCTAAGGAAGCTGCTGTGTTACGGATGGGATATTCTGTCCTGCCTAAAGGTCTGAAAGACGAGGTGTTAAAAGATAAAGGGTATCTCGACCTCTGCTCTCCAACTATCCTTCAAAAGATTATGGCTATTTATTATGAGAAATATATCGACAAGGTCCTCCCTGAATGTTTACGTACATATCAAAAGAACTCCGAAGCAATGCTAAAAGGCATCGAAGAAACCTTTCCAGCAGGAAAACACACTAAACCAAATGGTGGATTTTTTGTTTGGTATGAGTCCGAGAAACTGTTCAATTCCAAACAATTCTTGATTGATGTTGCAATACCAAATGACATTATGTTTGTTCCTGGTGCTGCTTTTTACCCCATAAAGGGTTGGGCTTTAGAAGAAGACGGAAGCAAGTTAGTCTCATCCCAAGCCAAAACAAATTCTATGCGTTTAGGCTATTCTTATAATAAAGAAGATGAGATTTACGAAGGAATCACACGCTTAGGAAAGCTTCTTACTAACGAACTTGGATGATTTTCCAACCAAACAGGAAAATCATTTTCTATGATTGTTTTTCTTCTCTTTCTTTTTAGCTTTCTCTGTTTCGATTAATTTTGTGAACATCCACAAATTTTTTATTAGAGCTCTTTTCAAAACACTTGAGACTATGAATAGGTGTAAAAATATGAGCTTTGTCCCAGAAAGAATGCTGACAGTAAAAGTTGTTGCTCCCCTTGAATACTCAAGAAATCTTCTTCGTTTCATTTCAAGTTGTGAGGATATTGAAATAATCGATATTCAAAAAAAGCCATTTAATATCACCTCTTACGAACATGGCACAATGATCAAGGAATATTTGGAAGAGTTTCAGCAAGTAATTGCAGATTTTGAAGTAGAAAAACGTGTAGGGAAAAGAGTAAAGAAGGTAGAAATTGATGATCGCGATTCAAAGCACGTTTTAAAACAATTACAGCAATTTTATAAGGAATATATTATTAAGCTGAAACAACTAAACGATCGCATTTCTCTTGCAGAACGAGAGTTACAAAAAAACAAATCTATTATAGACATTTCTCGAAATTTAGCAACCGTTGGCTTTAGCTTCGAAGATTTAGATGAGGAACGTCCATATTTCACTATGATTTTTGGTCGTATCAACACGAAACTTCTTCCCCGATTTAAATGGAACCTTGATGCGATAACAGATAGCAATTTTGTCCTTCGAGAGTCCTCAACAGAGGGCAATTACTCATTTCTGGCTATTGGCTTTTTGGAAAGATACCAGGAAGATGTAAACCGGTTATTAATAGCTTATGACTTTGAAAAGATAACCATTCCGGAACGAATTTCTGGTGAGCCAAAAAAAGTGGAAGAAAAAAGCCTGCGGAAAATTGAGGAATTAGAGGCAAAAATAAAAGAATATCATTTGGATGCAGAGAAAATTATTGAAGAAAAAGGTGCTTTCATTCTTGCTTATTATGAGCAATTACTAATTGAAGAGAATATTTTACGAATCAAGAATATGACTCGATCGACAAAGCGAAATATTGCTTTTTGGGCCTGGCTTCCTAAAAAGAAAACCAGTAAAATTGAAAAAGCAATTCTCACTGCAACTGAGAAAACCGGAGTGATTGAATTTTCTAAACCTGTTTTTGAAGAGTCAGAATTTCCGACAAAGACCTCTACACCAAAATTTGCTCGAGTTTATCAGACATTGGTAAATGCTTATGGTGTTCCTGGTTATAATGAATTTAATTCTGCTCTTATACTTCAAATTTTTTTCCCAATCATGTTTGGTATTATGTTTGCGGATGTTGGTCATGGCGCATTATTTACACTTCTTGGAATTTATGGTTTGACTCTTAGGAACAAGAAACTGAATGCCAATAACTTTATGGGTGAAATTCAAGGGTATTTCAAATCAGGCGCGATGCTCATTATTGTGTCAGGTATTTCAGCTATTATCTTTGGTGTTTTATTTGGTTCATACTTTGGAATAACTCATGAATATGGGGCACCAAAGGCTTTGTGGTTCAGCCCTGAAAGTAATGAGTTACACAACGGGGCGAAATCTGTTATTCTAATGCTCGAATTATCGCTTCTCATTGGGATGACCCATATGACTATTGGTTATATTTTGCGATTCCTGACAAATATCAAACATAAACATTATAAAGAAGCTTTTCTGGTCACATTAATGTGGGCAATTATGCATTGGGCATTATTCATTCTTGTCTTTACTTTCGGGTCGAACTTTATGAATTGGTTTTCCGCTACAAACTCAGGAACCTTTGATTTAGCGCTTTTATCTTGGCGAGGGCAGAAAATCCCCTTCTTTAAAATAGGCAGCTCACTATGGTTCTTTTTAGGAGCTTTTGTCGGCCCAATTATCATTCTCTCCATTTATCTAGTAACACATGGGTTTAATGGCATTGGTGAAATTTTGGACATCCTTCTTTCTACACTTTCCCATACCGTTAGCTATGCGCGAATTTTCGCAATGAATGCAGTTCATGGTGCACTTTCACATGTTTTCTTACTCACAGATTTTGTAGGTGATGGGCATCACTTGGGTGCATTAAATTATGTTGGAGTTGCTATTGGTGCTCTTGTAATCCTTGCTCTTGAGGGGCTATTTTCCTTTATTCAAACCCTGCGTTTGCAGTGGGTGGAATTCTTTGGAAAAGCAGGTTATACCGGCACAGGCTTTGAGTTCAAATCATTTGCCATTACAAGGAAATATTCTCAGGTTGCACCCTAAATGAAAAGGCTCTCCATGTGAAACATTCTGGTAAGCACTACCAAGTGTTTCTTTTTCCTCTTTTTTTTTGCCCTTTTATGGATTTAGTTTTTAGAAAGTAAATTCAAATTCCTCTTCTTCAGGTTCGGGTTTCACTCTTTTTGCGGCTTCTGCGATAATTTCCGGGTGTTGTTGTTTTATGTGCTCTCTCCAATTTTTTACCCATAAACCACAATAGCAACACATATATCGTTCTTCGTTTTCTTCTCTTTTCTCGAGATATTTCAAATATTTTGGATGCCGGCGTTTCATGTGATCCATTTCATCTTGAATAATCGCTTGACAAATTTTGCAGATTTTCAAGCCATCCTTTCTTCTTATTACATAATCATTTATATTCTTTGACAAATTAAATTGCCCCCGGCTCGTAAATCAAAATGCTTCAAAGACATTTCTCATTTTTCGCGCTGTAAATACTTCTTGATTATTATTAGCTACTTTCTAACTTATTTAATCCTTTCTCTTCACAAACTTGTTTTTAGCCAGAAAAAGAGCTTAGAAAGTAATTATTGTGGGTGCATTTTCCCTTACTGTTAGTAGTTTTCTACTTTGTTTATTTTTGCTTTTTTTTGCTGAAAAATGACACAAGATTTTTAAAGAGACTGTTCTTGTTTCAGATTACTGCAGCGCTGAACTTATCTAAGCGTGTGCATAATTGGGCTCCGACCTTGCACAAGTTTATGCAGAAGGGGAGTCGCGCCTCTTGGAGGTTCCAGGAATCAACTGCCTATGAGTGATTCGCTGGATTGAAGTATGAATCAAAGACTGGGTTTACCCCCCAAACAATTCGAAAAAAATGAATGTAGTCGTCTTTACGATTATTGAGAAAAAGTACTAACAATACGAGGAAATGTAAATGCCACAATTTGGATATTCGATTTTCGGCTTAGACCCGGATCGTACAGCCATTGCCAGTGCAAGAGAAGCTGATATCAGTCCAAAGGCTGCACGAGAGATCTGCAACCATATTAAGGGCATGTTTCTTGACAAGGCAAAGGAATATCTCGAGGATGTCATTAAAATGAAACGTTCTATTCCTTATAAACGCCACAAGAAACACGTCGCTCATCGGAAAGATCTTTCAAAATGGCCTGCTGGTCGCTATCCTGTGAAGGCGGCAAAGATGATTCTGAGTGTTCTTGAAAACGCTGAAAACAATGCAGAGTTTAAAGGGCTGGATGTAGAACGAATGAAGATTATTCATGCTTGCTCTCAAAAAGGAATGATCGTCAAACGGTTCTTCCCCCGCGCTCAAGGGTCATCGTCCCCGAAATATAATTACTTAACTCATATTGAGATAGCAATTGAAGAGGTCTAAAATATTGACAGCTGTTAATCATTTCATTAAGAAAGGCGTTCGTCAAGCGAGAATTGATGAATTCTTAGCAAGAGAACTACAAAGAGCAGGATATGGTGGTGTGGAAATCACTAAAACACCTCTCGGTGAACGTATCACCATTTATGCTTCACGACCCGGTATTGTCATTGGTCGTCGTGGAAAAAACATCCGTATGATCACTGACATCTTAGCAAATGAATATGGAATTGACAACCCACAAATCGAAGTAAAAGAAGTGGTCAATCCCGAACTTAATCCGAAGGTTATGGCGTATACACTTGTCTCTGCCATTGAGCGAGGGGTGCATCGCCGTCGGGCCGCCTATTCTGTCCTTCGACGTGTTCTTAATGCAGGCGCAAAAGGGTGCGAAATTATCATCTCGGGCAAGCTTACCAGTAAACGCTCTCGGCATGAAGCTTATCGAATGGGCTTTCTTGCAAAGAGTGGAGAAGTGGGTACTCAATATGTGAAAACTGCTAATGCTACTGCTATAATGAAATTGGGCACGATTGGTGTGACAGTTAGCATTATGCGTGGTGATATTGACCTCCCTGATGAAATTACCATTAAATCCGTCAAACTGGAAGAACCCACTACAGAGGTTAGTCCAAAAGAAGAAGCGGAAGTCGTACAAGAAGAAAAACCTGTAGCTGCAAAGCCGGAGGAAGCAAAAGCGGTTCCTGAAAAAGCTGCAGCCCCGGCTGAAAAAGTTCCAAAAGAAAAAGAAGTCGCTGTTAAAGAAGAAAAGACACCCGTTGCGAAAAAGACCTCTCTCGACTTAGAGGTTGAAGAGCTATCAGAGCTTATTGAGAAAGAACCGGGTGAAGAGAAGAAAGCTAAGAAAAAAGAACCAGCAGCGAAAAAAGAGAAAGCCAAAGCCGCGGCAAAGAAACCCGCTGTAAAGAAACCAGAAGAAAAACCAACGACAAAAGCTGCTGCACCGAGGAAGAAAGCTGAGCCAAAGAAAGAGCTTGCAAAAGCAAAGAAAGAACCTACGAAAGCAAAGAAGAAAAGCGAGGAGAAAAAAGCTCCGGCTAAAACGGCTGAGAAGCCCAAGAAGAGTACTAAAGAAAAAGATGCTGCTGCTCCTGCTAAGAAGAGCCAATCGAAAAAAGCTGAAACAAGCACAAAAACAGCGAAAAAAGAGGGAAAAACAACCTCCTCTAAAACAAAAAAAGAGACGAAAGCGAAATCTGCCGAAGACAAGAAGAAAAAGAAGGAGAAATGAAGCATGCCAATTCTGAGAATGCGTGAAATTCGGTATATGAGCGCTGAACAGCGAAAGTATCAATTAACAAAATTGCAAAAGGACCTTGCCGTTTTACGGGCAGGGATTGCAACCGGTGGTTCACTTGAAAAGCCCACCAAGGTTAAACAAGTGAAAAAGACCATCGCAAGAATATTAACTGTAATGAAAGAGAATGGTGAACTTTGAGTCCACAAACCCCTGAAAATATCCACCAACATGAGTTGATCGGTTTGACTATTGAAATACTCTCCGCAACAGACAAACAACGAATAGGTCTAAAAGGGCTTGTCATTGACGAGACGAAAAACCTATTGGTTATTGAACCCTTTCCCACTGCTACTCTTGGACAACGCCAACGCATAAAGGTCCCGAAAAAAGACTGCATATTCCGATTTACTCTCCCATCTGGCGAGCAGGTGGATGTTGAAGGCTGGGTATTAAAAGGACAACCAGAAAATAGATTGAAAAAAAGTATTCGTAAAAGGTGGTAAAAGAAAAGATGTCAAGATATATTGGCGTTGATGTTCCAGAACCAGAAAAAGTTTGTAACGATGTAAATTGTCCCTTCCATGGAAGCTTGCGTGTTCGAGGAAGAATTCTGACTGGCACAGTTGTCAGCCATAAAATGCAAAAGTCTGTAGTCGTTCGAAGAGATTACCTCTCTTTCGTCAAAAAATACAAGCGATATGAACGAAAGCACAGCACAATTGCCTCTCATAATCCTCCCTGCATCGATGCTCGGGAAGGTGATATCGTCAAAATTATGGAATGTCGACCATTAAGCAAGACTATTGCTTATGTTGTAATTGCAAAAGAAAAGCAGCCTACTGAAGGCAAAGAACAGTGAAATACTTGAGGAGTATGGAAAAATGTCAAGAAGAAAAGTAACCGGAATATCTCTCCCAAGACTCAGCAAGGGTGTTAGCGTTGGCACACGGTTAACGTGCGCTGATAACACCGGTGCGAAAGTAATTGAGATTATTGCAGTTAAAGGTTTCAAAGGTCGACTGAATCGTTACCCCACAGCCTCCATAGGCGATATGGTGATTGTTTCAGTCAAAAAAGGAACTCCTCAAATGAGACGACAAGTCTTACCTGCAATAGTGATCCGTCAGCGGAAAATGTATCGAAGACCAAATGGTCTGTGGGTACAATTTGAAGATAATGCTGCAGTTATTTCCAGTCCCGAGGGAAGCCCTCGTGGAAGCGAAATTAGGGGTCCTGTCGCTAAAGAAGCGGCAGAACGCTGGCCTCGAGTGGCACATGCTGCCAGCACTATTGTTTGATCTCAGGAGTTGAAAAAAGATGAAACGGAAAGCTTCACTCACAAAACGTCCTTCCAAAAAACGAAAGCAACTTTACACCGCGCCATTACACAAACGACGAAAGATCCTAACCGCTCCCCTTGCTCCGGCACTAGCTGAAAAAGAGGGCGTAAAACAGCTGGTTGTCCGAAAAGGTGACACCATTCGTATTCGGAAGGGTTCTTTTAAAGGCATAGAAGGCGAGGTCTCGAAAGTTGATTATCGAGCGATGCGTCTTACTGTTGAAGGGGTAACCTTTGAGAAGACAGATGGCTCGGCTCAACACTTTCCAGTTCGGGCATGCAATTGTGAGATCATTAATTTGAAGAATATGCGAGACAAAGGCCGAAAAGCTGTTGTCGAGAGACGCCTCCCCCTCGAAGAAGAGGAATTAGAAGAAGAGGTTGTTGAAGAATCAAGTTAGCAGGATTGAGAAAAAAATGACAAAATCAGGTGGTTCAAAACATCAGAAACGGATAGCCTCCCCACGTAACTGGGTGCTCCCCCGGAAGAAGCATAAATTTGCTTTTCGAGCGGATCCCGGTCCTCACAGCAAAGATAAAAGCGTTCCTATTGGCATCCTCTTACGTGATATTTTGAAACTTGCAGAAACAGCTCATGAACTAAAGTTTATCCTTAACAAGCATTATGTGAAAGTGGATGGTCGTGTAGTAACCAATCCAAAATTCCCTGTTGGTTTAATGGATGTTATACAAATCGACCAGATCAATAAAAGCTTCCGTCTTTTACCCCATTACTTGCACGTTCTGGCTCCCTATGAAATTAAAAAGGGGCCAAGGAATCAAAAGGCCTGTCAAATCCTCAATAAGACGACTATTAAGGGCGGACAATTGCAATTAAACCTTCACGATGGAAGAAACATCCTATTGCCAAAAGAAGAAGGTATCGAACAAAAATACATGACAAAGGACACTATTGTAATTGAACTTCCAAGTCAAAAAATCTTGGCACATTACCCCTTCAAAGAAGGAAAATATGCCTTCATAATTGCAGGACGAAACGTTGGGAAAGCCGGCACCATAACAGAATTCCAATGGCGGTTTGGTCCACGTGCCTCAACGGTGAAAATAGTTTCATCTGACGGGGTGGAAGTACAAACAACTCCCGAATATGTGTTTGTTGTTGGTGATAAAGTCCCCTTCTGGGAAGAAGCAAAAGGAGGAGCTGGTAAATAATGGCAGCTGCAATGAGTAAAGACGACTTTCTTAATGATTGGAAAAAACACCCCATGCGGAAACCTAAGGTCGCTTCTTTAATCCTTCATTGTAGTGTTGGAGAATCAGGAGAAGCTTTAGAGCGTGTCAGGAAGATCATTGAATCTATCAGTAGAATGAAAACGAAGGAAACAAGGGCGAAACGGACTTTCCGAGAGTTTGGGATTCGAAAGGGCGAACCCATTGGAGCAATGGTCACCATCCGGGACCAACAGAAAATCAAAGATCTCATTCCGCGATTGTTTGATGTTCGTGATAATAAAATTTCTAGACGTGCTTTCGACCGCGAAGGAAACTTCGGATTTGGTATAAGAGAGCACATCGACATTCCAGGCACGAAATACGACCCAAATTTGGGGGTAACAGGACTGGATGTTCTAATACGGTTAGAACGCCCAGGCTATCGGGTAAAACGAAGATTCCGTTCCCCGAAGAAGATTCCTGTGAAGCACAGGATCTCAAGAGAAGAAGCGATAGTATTCGCTGAAACCGAACTTGGACTAATTGTAGAATAGGTGAAAACGAAATGGCTAAAGGTTCAGGAACAAAACCAAGAGAAGCAAAATTTGGTAAAGGTTCGCGTCAATGCTCTCGATGTGGAACGCGTGTTGGGCTCATCCGTCGTCATGGTTTATACCTCTGTCGACGCTGCTTCCGTGAAGTCGCAGATACTATCGGCTTCAAACGCTATGGAGGGCATGGTGGATAAAGCATCCATGCGAAAAGAATAGAAGGTGAATGGTACATGCCTTTATTAGATACTCTTGCTAACGCGATGAACAGCATCCAAAATGCTGAGAAGTTGGGAAAGCGAGAAGTTTATTTGAAACCCGCCTCGAAATTGATCTCCTCTGTCATCAAAGTAATGATGGCAAAAGGTTACATTGGTGAATTTGAATTTATTGACGACGACCGTGCAGGCATCTTCAAAATTCAATTGTTAGGGCGGATAAACAAATGCGCGGTCATTAAGCCCCGCTTTCCTGTGAAACATCAAGAATTCGAGATTTGGGAAGAAAAATTCCTCCCAGCAAGAGATATTGGAATTCTTATCGTCTCCACACCAAAGGGTGTGATGAGCCACGAAGATGCGAAAGCATTAGGTATTGGAGGACGGCTCCTCGCCTATGTTTACTAAATAGGAGTGATTAGCGAATGCCAAAAGCAGTCTACTCAGAACGAACTGTAGAAGCACCAGAAGGGGTGACACTTTCCCTCAAAGGTATGAAAGTGACTGTTACCGGTCCGAAAGGAACCCTCGAACGTGACTTCGCAGGCGAACCTGTGAAACTCTCTCTGACAAAGAACACTCTGAAAATTTCCGTTGCCTTTCCTAGAAAGAAAGAATTAGCAATGCTCGGAACAATTGCAGCTCATGTTAGAAACATGATTGTCGGTGTAACCCAAGGATACACCTATCGTCTAACCATTGTCTATTCCCACTTTCCCATCACAGTCGAAGTGAAAGGCAAAGAAGTAATCATTAAGAATCTGTACGGGCAACGCCATCCGCGGTTTGCAAAGATTTTTGGTGATGATGTCAAAGTCAAGGTCGAAGGTGATGAATTGATTATCACCGGGATAAATAAAGAACATGTTGGTCAAACCTCCGCGAACATTCAAGAAGCTTGTAAACTCCGAGGAAAATATCACAAGGACCCTCGAAGATTTATGGATGGTATCTGGCTTTCAGCACAACATGTTGGTATTGAATAGGAGTTGGAAAAAGAAGATGACAGTTGACAAGCGATTATTACGAGAGCGTGATAAAATCCGAAAATCACGCCCAAAATTCAGGCGACAAGAGAGCTGGCGCTATAAACGTTTAAAAACGAGTTGGCGAAAGCCAATTGGTATTGACAATTCCATGCGCCACCACAAGCGCGGAATACCAACGATAGTTCGTGTAGGTTTTCGTGGACCAAAGGCCACCCGCGGGCTAACCCGAACTGGTAAAGAGGAAGTATTAATTCACAATACAGATGAACTCGAGCAGATCACCCTAAAAACTCAGGTCGCAAGAATTGCCTCTTCTGTCGGCACAAGAAAGAAGGTAGCAATTACAAATCGCGCCGATGAATTGGGTATTAAAATCATAAACCGACCGGAAGAAGCATTGTCTTTCGCCACCATCTCAGAAATCTCTGAGGAGTTGTTGCAAGAGAAAGATAGCGACGTGAAGAAAAAATCGGAGGCGAAAAAGCCTCGAAAGAAACGCCCCTCAGCGACGAGTCTAACGGCTTCAGAATTAGAAGAATTAGAACGAATTGAAGCTGAAATTGGCATGAAAAAGAAACCGACAGCAAAGAAATCAACCACGACTAAGAAACCTGCTGCAAAGAAGACCACAACCAAGAAGCCAACAACTACCAAAAGTTCAACAACCACAAAGAAGTCTACCACTACAAAGAAGCCTACTAGCACGACCACAAAGAAAAGCACCTCAACAAAATCTACCACTAAAAAGGCTACGAGTACAAGCACAGCCAAGAAATCAGCTTCAAAAAGCGCTTCGGCAAAGAAAAGTTCTTCCTCCGGCGCAAAAAAGACCACTTCTAGTAAGAAGTCAACAACAGGTACTACAACCAAAAAAGCTACCACTACAAAGAAGAAAAAATAACAAAGAGGAATGAAGAAGAATGACTGATTTAAAAACGCAAAGAAATATTGCAGCTGATATTCTCGGGGTAGGCGTTAATAGAGTCTACATTGACCCTGATGCTGCAGATGATGTTCAAATGGCACTTACTAGAAGAGATATTCGAGCATTAATTCATAGTGGTGCTATTCGAGTCAGAAAGATAAAAGGAGTCAGTCGCAGTCGAGCCCGAGAGCTTCATGTGAAACGTATTAAAGGTCAGCGAAGAGGACATGGCAGTCGAAAAGGTCGAAAGTCCGCACGAACAGACCTCCGACGCGATTGGATCAATCGCATCCGGAAACAACGTGCTTATCTAAAAGTGCTTCGTGACAAAAACTTTATCGATAAAGCAACTTATCGTTTGCTCTATCTCCGAGCAAAAGGTGGAATGTTTCGCTCTGCAAATTATTTGCGAATGTACATTCAAGATCACAGAATGTCCAAACGTCGCTTACCTGAAGTCGAAGCCGTGATGCGCGAGCTTCGTGTTGCAAAGTCAAAAAAGGTTAAGAGGAGTTCGTGAGAACAATGGCAAAATCCGCACATTATCATGTCCCCTTCCGCAGAAGACGGAGTGGGAAAACGAACTTCCATAGAAGGGCGCGATTATTACGATCAGGTTTACCCCGGTTGGTTGTACGACGCTCTAACAAGCATCACTTAGTGAGTGTCGTTCAAGCAGAAGTTATCGGCGACAAGATCCTGACAGCCGCCTCCTCCCAACATCTTAAACAGTATGGTTGGAAAGGTGCGACCAGCAACGTTCCAGCTGCCTATTTAACGGGCTATCTCGCAGGAAAATATGCTCTGTCTCTTGGTATAAAGAATGCCATTCTTGATATTGGTATTAATTCCTGTAGAAAAGATACCCGAATTGCAGCAATGCTTTGTGGCGCAGTCCAGGCCGGCTTAAATATCCCTCATGATCCTGAGATCTTTCCATCCGAAGAGCGAATTAGCGGTCAAATTATCGCTGACTTTGCTGCCAAGTTAAAGAAAGAACAGCCTGAAAAATATCAACAACAATTTTCCGGCTACAAGAAAACAGGCGCAAAGCCTGAGAGCCTTCCAACATACTTCAAGGCAACTAAGAAAGCCATTGATGAAGCTTTCATCTCAAAGACCATGAAGAGTTATCTTACAAATCGTAATAAGAAAAACAAAGCAAAGAAAGCTGCACCAAAGAAGAAAGCAACTCCAACAAAGAAACCCACGCCAAAGCCAAAGACCACCGCTGCAACAAAAACCACACCTCCAAAAAAGAAGCCAACGACGACAACTAAAAAAGCTGCTACTTCGACCACTAAAAAGAAGAGTACTACATCAACTGGCGCTAAGAAATCAACTGTAAGTAAAACAACCACCAGTACAAAAGGTAAGAAGCCTACCACTTCGACAAAAAAGAGCTCTTCAGGAACAAAATCTAAAAAGTGATGAAAAATGGCAGAATTAAGTGAATGGAAACCAAAAACAAAACTCGGTCGAATGGTAAAAAAAGGTGAAATAACATCTATCGATGAAATCTTCCAACAATCGAAGAAAATAAGTGAGGAAGAAATTATCGATGCCCTCGTTCCGAATCTTGAAGATGAAGTAATAAATATTAACCTCGTACAAAGACAAACCGATGCAGGTGAAAAGTCACGGTTTAAAGCTTGCGTTGCAGTTGGCAATCGCAATGGCTATATCGGTATAGGCGAAGCGAAAACACGAGAGATCGGTCCTGCCATTCGAAAGGCGATTACTGCTGCCAAACTGAATCTCGCACCCGTACGACGTGGGTGTGGTTCTTGGGAGTGTTCCTGCCATGATCCCCATAGCATTCCCTTCAAAGTAAGAGGGAAAACCGGAAATGTCGAGGTCATATGTAAACCCGCGCCAAAAGGCTTGGGTTTAGCTTCAGGAAATGTCGCGAAAATCGTCTTTGAGTTAGCAGGCATTACAGATGTCTGGACAAAGACCTTTGGCGAGACACGAACAACTTCAAATTATGCGAAGGCGACCTTTGAAGCGTTGAAAGCAACGTACAAAATTATGACCCCGAGAGACTGGGGTAGGTAATAATTGAAAAGAGTGTGAAAAAAATGTCTACAAAAAAGGATGCCGCTGGTTTATTAGCAATCGTTCGAATCAGAGGCAATGTTGACCAACCAAAAGATGTCAAACATGCCCTTAAATTGCTGAACTTAACTCGTCCTAATCATGCTGTTGTTGTGCCTAATGATGCAACTCATCGTGGCATGCTTCAAAAAGTAAAGGATGCAGTCACATGGGGCGAAATTGACAAGCGGACTCTCACAGCATTACTGAAGAAACGAGGAAAAATCAGTGGAAATAAAAAACTAACAACAACCTTCTTGAAACAACATAAATTTGAAAGTTTAAGTGCATTCGTGACTGCTCTTCTGGCAGGAAAAGCTGATATGCGGCGAATTGAAGGGCTTAAACCTCTTTTCCGTTTGCATCCCCCTCGTAAAGGTTTTAAAAGTGTAAAGAATCCTGTCCAAAGACATGGTGACTTGGGCTACCGGGGAGCAGCAATTAATGAGCTCCTGGAGCGAATGATGTAAAAGAGGGATGAAAAAAATGGTTCAAAGATTTAAACGAAAAGTGCGCAAACAGCGCGGCAGTATGCACCACGGCTATGGTATTCAGAAGGGACATAAGAAAGCCGGCAGTAGAGGCGGTGTTGGCAATGCCGGTGGCGACCGTCATGAATGGATGCACTCCATAAAGATTGGTCGAACGTATGGCAAAAAAGGCTTTGTCCGCCCCCCAAGAGCTTCTCAACCAACAAAAGCGATCAATATTGGCGAACTTACTGAGAAACTCCCCTCCCTCTTAAAACAAGGCATCGCTACAAAAGAAGGCGGGAAGATTATCGTAGATACCAGAAAACTCGGCATTACTAAGGTACTCGGGAAAGGCAAAGCAAAGAAGATGGCTATTATTGCTGAAGAATTTTCAAAGTCGGCAAAAGCCAAACTCGAGAAAGCCGGTGGCGTGGCAAAAACCGTTTAATAGTACAGTCGACTGTCTCCGAGTTATTTTACCTTCGGAGATGCTTTTTTTCCCCTTTTTCTTTTAAGTTGTACTTGCTAAATCTGTTTGAAATAGTTAATAACAAACAATAAGAAACTTTAAGAGAAAGCTTGTAAAGAAGCAAATTAACATAAAAATGGCTTGAAAACGAATTTAATTGTGTGTGATTCCCTTGGTCAGCGAGAAGCAATTGAAAAATGAAATCCGCCAGAAAGCAAAGAGCAAACCTGAACAATTCTATCCTGTAAAATCTTTACAAGAATTGGGGTTTTCGCGGCATGTTTGTAAACATTGTGGGAATAGCTTCTGGTCGATAAATGACCGCGATTATTGTGACGAACCAGATTGTCGCCTTAAAAGCGGCCTTTTACCCTATGGCTTTATAGATAACCCCCCCACCAAGAAGCGATTTAACTATACCGAAACGTGGACAAAAGCATGGGTACCCATCTTTGAAAAACATGGCCATACTGTCATTCCTAGGTATCCCATTGTTGCCCGGTGGCGTGCTGACACGGAATTTGTTCAAGCCTCTGTCTATGGTTTTCAACCACATGTTGTTAGTGGAGAAGTTGACCCACCTGCAAACCCTGTCCTTATTCCACAGCCTTGTTTACGGTTTAATGATATTGATAATGTCGGGCTCTCTGGAAGGCATTTCACCTCCTTTGTGATGGTGGGAGAACTGGTTTTTAACAAACCTAAGAAGTTTATTTATTTCATGGACGAGGGGATCAAATATATCCATGATTACTTAACAAACGGCTTAGGGGTTAAAGCAGAAGAGATCGTTTATCATGAAGATGCTTGGCTCGGCGGAGGAAACCTCGGAAGTTCACTTGAATTCTTCATCCGGGGATTGGAAATTGGAAATCAGGTTTATATGACCTATAAGATTACCCCTAATGGTTCCTATGAAAAGCTGGCAACGACAGTGATTGATATGGGTGCTGGCTTGGGGCGATCAACCTGGCTTATCAATGGCACACCAACACAATATGAAGTGAATTTTAATACGGTCCTTCCCAAAGTGCTAAAGACCCTTGGCTTGAAGCCTAATCAGGCATTCTGGAAAAAATATGGGCGATACAGTGGTATCTTAAATTATACTGAAACCAATGTTGCTCGAGTCTGGATAGAAGTGGCGAAAACCCTTGGTATGGACCCTGGAGAGCTCAGAAACGAAATTCAACCAATGAAAGCAGTCTATTCAATTATTGATCATACGCGCTCCCTTTTATGGGCAATCTCAGACGGAGCATTGCCATCAAATGTTGGTGGGGGCTATAACCTCCGCTTCCTCTTACGGCGGGTTTGGTCCATTCTCGCAAAAAATGGTTGGGACTTGGACATTCATGATCTTATGGCGTGGCATATGGAGGATCTTAAAGATTTATTCCCGGTATATACAAAACACGGTGAAACTGTCAAGAAAGTCATTGATATTGAATATCGCCGATACAAAACGACTAAAGAAAAAGGAAAGAAGCTCCTCCAGAAGAAACTAACAACTGCAAGTGGACTCTCCACAGAAGAATTGGTGAAACTTTATGATTCTAACGGCATTGTTCCTGAAATGGTTGTTGAAGTGGCCAAAGAAATGGGAAAGATCATCCGCATTCCTGAAGATTTCTACAGTAAACTAAATGAAATTCATGAACAAAGTAGTGTTGCAAAGCCATTAGCTACCCAAGCAGAACTTCCTATTCCTGATGACTTGCCCGACACCATTGTTGATTATGATATGATGACCTTTACCGGGGAAGTGCTCTGGCAAAAAGACAATTTAGTTGTGTTGAAAAAAACCGGCTTTTATCCCACATCCGGTGGCCAACTCCACGATCTTGGCACTATTGATGGCGTGGCAATTAAAGAGGTTCGAAAGGTCGGTGCAGTTGTTGTGCACATTTTAGAGCAGCCTCTCCCCACGAAACGAACAAAGGTGGTCTGTACAGTTGATCCTCATCGACGAAGGATTTTAATGAGCCATCACACGGGAACGCACATTGTGAATGCTGCTGCGCGGGAAGTCTTGGGACCACACGTTTGGCAAGCCGGTGCAGAAAAAACAATGGAAAAAGCTCGACTCGATATTACCCATTATGATTCCTTAACACGAGAACAGATCGCCCAAATCGAGAAAAGAGCAAATGAAATTGTTTATCAAAACATCCCAGTCTCAAAGGAGATCCTCTCACGGGACGTTGCAGAGCAAAAATACGGCTTTACTATCTATCAAGGTGGAGCTGTTCCTGGAAAATATCTTCGCATCGTAGCAATTGATGATATAGATATTGAAGCGTGTGGAGGAACGCACGCGAATCGTACAGGTGATGTAGGACCAATTCTTATTCTCGGTGCAGAACGGATTCAGGATGGTATTGTTCGTCTGGAGTTTGTTACGGGTGAAACAGCCATTAAAGAGATCCAGCGACGAAATCGAATTATCCACGAAGCGCTTGATGTTTGGGGTATTGATCTTGCAGCTCTTCCTAACACTGTAAAACGGTTCTTCAATGAATGGAAAGCCCAGAAAAAAGAGATTCTGGAATTAAAGAAGGAGAAAGCTGCTTTAGAAGGCCGGTTATTAGAAAAGTCAATTAAAAAGGTCGGCCGCTATAAAATCCTCGCAAAAGCCCTCAAAGGAGATACCGATTACCTTAGCCAATTAATCTTCACTCTGACAGAAAAGCACCCTGACCTTGTAATCTTACTTATTGAAAAAGAGAGCCTTTTCATTGCTATTGGTGCCGGAAAAACTGCTGCAAAAACAATTTCAAGTGCAACATTGATTAAAGCTGTTGCAAAAGTGATGGGTGGTTCCGGAGGCGGCAAACCCACCTTTGCCCGGGGAAGCGGGAAAAAGAAAGGACAGCTTACAGCAGCAATAGCAGCCTTTGAGGAACTACTTCTTGCGCAAACCAAAAAATGAAAGTAAGTGGATGGAATCACTTTATTTTATTTCCACTACTTTTCCTGTTTTGGCAGATTCTATGGCAGCCACGACACATTTCACGGCATTGGTTCCCTCTATGTCAGAAACGAGAGGTTTTTTCCGGCTATCAATGCAACTGAGAAAGTCTTTATCCTCGAGGTATAAGGGTTCTTGATCCTTTCCCGTAGCCAGATAATGGTGTGTAATCTCTGTAGCACGATATGTGCTAATAAATTCCGAGAAGGAATTACTTAATGCATGTTCTGCCAAACCTTTTTCACTGGTAATTTCTTGTAGGATAAAGTCAAGAGTAATAACGTCTTTTGTTGTTTGAACGATAAGTTTCCGGCGTTTGAGGTTTGGATAGGCGCGCCAAGTGGCACGAACATCGAATAAGATCGGGTCGCTATTTAGCTCTTTCTTCCCTTCATATTCAAAGACGGCAAAAAGTTCCACTTCATAGGGGAAGTTTTTAATATAGGCAGAAGTAGCTCGTACTCTTTTGGGGAGTTTATTTAATAGCCCATTAACAACGTCGATATCGTGCACCATGAAATCATGTCCACAGCCAAAATAGTTGGGGTCCAGGTCCTTGCTATCAAGTTTCTTTGGTCCGGGCCCCACTCGACGAGCAGTTAAATGCATGATTTTATCTTCTGTTTGTTCCTTTTCCAGCAATGATTTTAAGGTTACCACAACAGGATTGTATCTCTCGAGATGCCCCACTTGGATGATGCGGTTGTATTCTCTGGCTTTTGCACTAATTTCTTGGCAATCTTCTACCGTGGGTGCTAAAGGTTTCTCACATAAAATGTCGCAGTGCTCTAATACTTGCAAGGCAAGCTTCTTATGAATTGCTGTTGGCACTGCAAGTATTGCTCCAGAAATTTCTTCTTTTTTCAGCATCTCATCAAGATTGTCATACCTTTGTTCTAGCGGGATGTTGTTAAGGTCACCGATCTTTTTCAATTGATTCTTGTCTTGATCACAGATAAGCACTCTGTCACAAAACCCTTCAGCATACAAACGTTGAATGTTCCTAACATGATTTTTACCCCATTTCCCTAAGCCAATTACTGCTATTGTTTTCATAATAAATCCTCAATGAAAATTGATTGGTTGTTTGATTCAAAAGGGTTATAAAATTTTCTTTAATTTTATATGCTTCAACAGTATTTCCGCTTTTTGCTTAATTAGAACTTTGAATAGTATTTATTAATT
Organism: Candidatus Heimdallarchaeota archaeon; assembly: GCA_019056785.1. GTDB lineage: Archaea > Asgardarchaeota > Heimdallarchaeia > JABLTI01 > JABLTI01 > JABLTI01. Next base: position 25,627 of record DXJV01000087.1, on the reverse strand, counting down.
GTTTGAAACATATTTGCCTTTAGGACTGGATCCGCAATGGAATTTGAATCGCCACTTTCCCAATTCAAAGCAATTAAAAAAGCAACAATCTATTTCGAAACTAAAGTACAAAACACTCAAATCAAAGAGCAACCGCTCTCAAGAAAGGACCCACAACACCTAGAAATCGGTGTGCGGGCTTTACTCGGAGAGATTTTCTGGATGAAAATCGACGCTCGCCGGACAAAAGAAAAGAAAACATCAATTATTAGTATAAAAGGGCGACCTGGTACTATGCATTTATTTCTCTCTGCTATTGTGGTCCTTATGGCCGGACCATTTTTGTACATGGGTTTTCAAAGTGGGAATGCTTATCCCTATGTTGCTTCTGGCTTTTTTGCCCTGCTTGGTTTGGCGAGTTTAATCATGCCCTTTATCAGATTGCGAAAAACCAGCCGTGCCTTACAGGCAGCGCTAACCTCAGAAGAAGAGCTTGAAGAAGTGCCAAAGCGAAACAAGGGTGAGCCATTGGTCTCTTCAAGAATCCAATAAAAAGAGAACCGTACTGGAACAAAATTGCAAAAAGTTTTTTTTCCTAGAGAATAAGAATTATAAGGTTTAAATTAAAAATAGTACGAAATAAAATCGTTGTGATAGCAATGTCAAAAGAATCCATTATAAAACGCTTTCTGGGAACAAGCCGTTATATGGCAAAATTAACTTTTGCTCCTAACCGGAAGAATTACTCACCAAAGATGAAAGTTGAGATAGAGATTTTCGACGGCTCAAATAGTGAAGGGCAATTCAAATGTAATAGCATTGCCGAAGTGGCACAGAAAATCACCGCCTTCTATGAAGAAAGGACAGGAATGGAGTTAGAAACGCGTCGCCTTGCCCGATGGTTCATCGAGTATCTTCAGGAAGCAGGAATCAAAGAACCTGACTTATACACCTTACTAAAAGACTTGCAGTCTACTCCTGAGGAAATAGAAGCTCGAGAAGGACTTACAGAGCAATAAAGAGCCTTGATTAATAATATCTCCTTTCGCCTTTATTCATTCTTTTTTAATTATTCATAGTAATTATTATAAAGTAAATAACGGTGCTGTAAAAAGCAATGGCATCAGTTAAGCATAAATAGTCGCTGTGCGATAAAACTGCTAAGAAGCTGCGCATTTTCAGCCCGGTGGTGTAGGTTGCGTTTGCTGAGTAACAACAATCAGTAGCGCAAGCAAATTGGTCAATCATCTCGGACTCTGAATCCGGGGACAGCGGTTCGAATCCGCTCCGGGCTACCATTCTCTTTTCTTGTACACCTACTGAAAAGCGATGAGTATGCAAAACATTAAATAATATTGCTAATAATCCGTTAGATTTGATTGCAATGCTTGCAACCTTCGTGCCAAATGCGTAGGCTTTCCGCTCAGCTTTTTTTCCGAGCGACAGGCAGTTGGATTACAAGCAAAGAATTAAAAATCATAGTAAGTAGCTATCCTTGAAAAATTAAGGTGACCAACAAAAATGTTTGAAGAGATCCGTTGGCATGGTAGAGGCGGACAAGGGGCGGTGACCTCTGCAAAGATTCTAGCAGCAGCAGCTCATCGCGAAGGAAAATCCGTTCAAGCCTTTGCCTTTTATGGTGCTGAAAGACGCGGCGCTCCAGTGGAGACTTACACGAGGATTTCCGACAAGCCAATTAAACGCCATTCTGCGATTTACCATCCCACTGTTGTTGCAGTATTAGACCCTGTGCTCCCCAAGATTCTCTATATGAAAGGGATATCCGAAAAGACAATTCTTGTTGTCAATTCTAATAAAGAAATCTCCTTCCCCTCAGAGCTCAAATGCAAGAAATTCTGGGTCGATGCAACACAAATTGCCATCGATTTGAAATTACGCATTGCTGAAAGTTATATCACAAATACAATCATGACTGGGGCCGTAGCAAAAGCGACCGGTCTGGTGAAGTTAGACTCGGTGCTCGAAGCGATCAAGAGTCAACTAAACGAACGTCTTTGGGAAAGTAATCTCGAAGCCGCTAAAAGAGGATATATCGAAACAATACCCTATAAAAATGGAGTGTGAGTAAAAATTGCCAAAGACAAAAGAAGAAGATGAGTTTCGCGTTGAAACTTGGATATCCTTACCGTCCAAAGGTTCTGCTGGGAATACCGGCTTATGGCGAACTTTTCGCCCAGTAATTAACCATGACAAGTGCACGCGATGCGAAATTTGCATTCTTTATTGCCCTGAACCGTGTATCACAATTGACACAGAAGACCCCTCACATAAGAAGGGGAAGATCATTATAGATTATGACTTTTGCAAGGGTTGTGGCATTTGCGCAAACGAGTGCCCACAGAAATGTATTGCAATGGTCAAAGAGACAGAATTTGTCAAAGAGGATGAGTGAGTGGAGGAAAACGTAAAAATGACTGTAAGTAACAACCGTCCTGTATCATTAGGGCATGAAAAGCCAATGACATTAATTATCAGCGGAAATCATGCCGCAGCATATGCTGCAAAAATGGCCCGTGTTGAAGTGGTGGCAGCATACCCTATTACCCCTTCAACCGGTTGTATTGAGAAAGTTTCGGAGTTTGTGGACAGCGGAAAAATGGGGGCAAAATACATTAAAGTTGAAAGTGAGCATAGTGCCGCCGGTGCATTGATCGGTGCTTCAGCAACTGGTGCTCGAACTTTTTCATCAACTTCTTCCCATGGGCTTCTCTATATGGCAGAGCTTGTCTGGTGGGCTGCCCTCGCACGTCTACCTACCGTGATGAGTATTGTTAATAGAGAACTTGCTCCCGCCTGGAGCATTTGGGCGCAAACACAAGATTCTATGGGCTTGCGAGATTCTGGCTGTATTCAATACTATTGTAAAAATGTCCAAGAAGTCTTTGACACGGTATTAATGGCCTACAAAGTGGGTGAAAATGAGCAAGTATACATGCCCTCTCTGGTGTGTCAGGATGCCTTCATTCTGTCCCATACCAGTGCACCCGTTGATATGCCTTCCCAAGCAGAAGTTGATGATTTCTTACCACCATATACTCCCAAGCATTTCATCCTCGACCCAAAGCATCCTGTGACCCACAGCAATTTATCCTACCCCTCCCACTTCCGGGAAAAACGACAGAACATTATGGAGTCGACTCATCGAGCGAAACAAATTATTAAGGATGTTTGTGCCGACTATAAGAAACGTTTTGGCAGGTTCCATGGCGATCTGATAGAAACTTACGGTATCGATAAGAAAACAAAGCACATCATTGTTTCCCATTCGTCCATTGCTGAAGAAATTGAAGTCACTGTTGATATCCTCAAAGAGAAAGGCTATGATGTTGGATTGCTCCGGTTGCGTGTTCTTCGACCCTTCCCCGATGAAGAGATACGAGAAGCATGTAAGGGGGCGGAAACCATTCATTTCATTGAGCGGGCGCCATCTTACGGCTATAAAGGCGTCATCGCTATTGATACTATGGCCGCCCTTTATGAAGGAGACAATCATCCAAAACCATTCCACCATATTGAAGGGTTGAGTGGAATGGATGTCACAGCAGAATATGTTGCTGACTTAATTGAAAAGGATCTTGCATCCTTAAAGAGGTGAAATAATCCATGGTTACCACAAAAGAAATTCTTAGTTCCCCAGAGCCCATCCTTCCAGGTCATGCTGCTTGTGCAGGATGCTCTTCATCCCTGGGTTTGCGATATGCACTCAAAGCTTTGGGTGAAAATGTTATTATGACTATTCCTGCTTGCTGTACCTCCGTCTGGCAAGGCCCCTACCCGAAATCGGCCATCACTGTGCCTGTCTTAAATATTGCCTTTGCCGCTGCAGCTTCCTCAGCTTCAGGGGTGTCTGCGGCACTCGAAGCAAAAGGAAAAACCGACACTACTGTTCTTGCTTGGGCTGGTGACGGCGGAAGTGTTGATATAGGACTAGCAACCATCTCTGGCGCGGCAGAACGAAATGATAACATGATTTATGTTACTTATTCTAATGAAAGTTATAGCAATACCGGAGTTCAAAAGTCAGGCGCAACGCCTCCTGGTGCACGGACAACAACAACGCCGTTCGGTCGTATTGGTTCACCAAAAAACATTGCTCTCATCATGTGGACCCACCATCTCCCGTATGTTGCCACCGCGTGTACATCCTACCCTCGAGATTTTATTGGAAAGCTAAGAAAAGCTCAGCAAATGAAAGGCTTTAAATTTATATATTTGCTTGCTCCTTGTGCCGTGGGCTGGCGCTTTCCGGCTGAAAAAACAATTGAAGTTGGAAAATTAGCCGTCGAAACAGGTGCACACATTCTCTGGGAAGCCGTAGATGGAGACATCGAACTTTCACCCCTTAGTAAAAAATACAGGGATCCTGCAAAACGAAAGCCCCTTGAAGAGTATCTGAAATATCAAGGGCGCTATAAAGGCATTTCCAAAGAGCTTGTTGAAGCTTACCAGAAATACATCGATTACCAATGGTCTATTATTACTTCGTTAGCAGACATTAAAAAATAATAATTTTGAATAAATTGACTTGTAGTAGCAACATCTTGCTTTGCTACTCTCTTCTTTTCTCTCTTTTTAAATCTTTAAAACAATTGTAATGCTCTTTGAATGTTCCTTTTAACATTTCCATGGAGAGCCTCGCCATGACCACTATAAAGATGTTGAATGTCATATTCTAATAATCGCTTTAATGACTGTCGCATTTCCTCAGGATTGCCAGTAGGAAGATCCATCCGTCCTATTGACCCTTTAAAAACGACATCGCCAGAAAAGAGGGCTTGCATAGTTGGGGAAAATAAAACGGCAGAACCATCCGTGTGACCCGGGCAATGAAGGACTTGAAACTCATTTCCCGCAAAAGAAAAGGTTGCACCATCTTCATAGGTTTTTTCGACAGAAAAAGTAATTTTCCCCCCAAATTGCTGCAACAAAGTCACATGATCCCGAGAATTAATGTGCTCGGCAGCTATTTTACTGGCGCTGAAGATGAGCGATTTGAAAGGAGGGAGATTGTTTTCGCCGGCAATATGATCAATATGAGAATGTGTTAGAAACACTTCTACTTCAAAATCCTCTGAATTTTCACCCAATAACTCTTCGAGGGATTTTCGGAGCGAATAGCCAGTAAGCCGTCCATCCAGCCCCAAGTCAATAATAAGCAATTTATTTTGCTCTTCGTCTATGAGGAGATAACAATTAGCACTCCATGAAACGCCAGGAACAATTCGGAGATCCATAGTTTTCACCTTGAGTATAATTCTTTTTCCATCATAAGAACCAAATTGCCCTTATTGACTTTGCTGTGGAATGTTTGATACCCCATGTGTTTATAGAAATTTACCAATCTTTTGTGGTCATCATAAGTTTCGATCATCACCTTTCTTTCCCCGCGTTCTCTAACCATTTGTTCGGCAGTATCCATAAGATAGGTGCCCAAACCTTTGTTTTGAAGCTCAGCAATGACGGCCACTTTAGAAATTTCTATCAAGTCAAATTCATCATTAAATTGGATGGTAAATGTCCCAACAAGCCTATTTTTATAATAAACCGAAAAGATGGAGCGCTTTCTTATGCGTTCTAGGATTTCTTCTTCTGTTTCCAGCATGCCACGTGGCTTTCTCCCAAGGATTGCTTCAATAGGAGTGTAAGCAGTGACAATAAGTTCTTTGAGCTTCTTTGCTTCCTCTTCTGTCGAAGGGCGAATCTCTGCTTCTTTCTGCCAATCGATTTTTCTTTGCTTCTGGTCCGGCATTTTTCAAAGCACCACATGTTGTTTTTATGGGATTGATCATTGGTGTGTAAAGATGGTTTTCCTTCTTTTTTAAAATACTTTTCATTTGAAAGCTAGCTCAAAAGAGCTTTTTTATAGTTGGAATAGTACTTGTGGTCACTTAAATGTTTAAGAAAGACAACAAACAATTAGTTGATGAGAAAAATGCGTCCAATAACAGAAGAAAAAATGGCTGAAATAACTGCTTTTATGGAAGAGAAAAAAATCGACCTCCTCTTTCTCGCAGATTGGGAAAATTCTCGTGATGTTAACCTCCGGTTTCTTTCAGGGCACCCTATGGATGGCTTTCTTTTGCTCACCCCTGGCGGTGAAACAATCTTAATACCGTGGGATGTTGAATTGGCTAAAGAACATGCAACTGTTGATACAATCATAACAGATCCAGATTCACGAACAAATTTTGAACAGTATGTCAAAGAGGTACTGAAAAGTGACTCACCCGTAATAGGCGTTAATGCAATGATCAGTTACCGCTGGATTATAGCGCTAAAAAAAGCCTTGCCAGCGCTCCGAATTTATGACAATCCCATAGAAGTAAATGAGCTCTTTCGTAAACTACGATCAACAAAAACACCAAAAGAACTTGCCTTCCTGGAAAAAGCAGGGAAGATTGGTAATAAAGTGCTCAAGGATATCGAGAAGTTCGCAAAAGAGGTGCCCAATGGGACTGAAAATGACCTCTCTTTCTTAGTGATGAAAAAAATACGTGAGTATGGCGCTGAAGATAATTCGTTCCCCTCGCTTGTTGCGAATGTTGAACGTTCTCATCTCATCCACTGCCATCCTTTTGCAGGAAATAACCAATTCTCCAAGCCAGGTCTTGCCCTTATAGATTTTGGGGCGCTCTATCAAGGGTATGCCTCTGATATAACAGTACCAATCTCCTTTGGAAAGTTAACAGCTGAACAAGAAAAAATCAAACAGACTTGTTTTGCAGCTTATGAAGCAGCAATAGATGCCATTGATATTGGTGTTCCTCTCTGGAAAATCTCCCAAGCCGCCGTTGATGTTATCGAAAAGGCGGGTTTTCATATGCCGCATGGCTTAGGGCATGGACTCGGATTAACCGTTCATGATGCACCAGGCGTGCGACAAAAACCCACCTCTGAAGAAAAGCTCAAAGATTTTGTGGAATTGAAAGTAGAAGAAGGAATGGTATTTACCATTGAACCTGGAGTGTATGTAAAAGGAGCAGGAGGGCAAAGACTCGAGAATGATGTTATGATTAAAAATGGAAAAGTAGTGGTTTATACTAAATCGAAACCCCTCGAGGTAGAATAATAAGAAAGGAATCTCTCTTTCTTTTATTCTGTTTTTGTCTTATCAAAGACTCGAGTGAGGATCTCATTGAGAAACCTTTTAGCATCTTGCATTGCTCGTTCGCCATCTTCGGTGATAGTATAATATTTCCGGTCTGGGCGTCCCTCGGGGTTGTCCTTAACAAATGACATGACCAGATTATCTTCCTGGAGACGATGTAGAATGGTATAAGAAGTGATAGTGGCAGGTTCGAAGCCAAATTGCTTTTTAATGGATTCTCTTATCTCGTACCCATACATCTCTTTTTCTTGCAAAAGGCGTAAAATATACATCCACAAATTATCGATAGTAATTCGTTTTTTCAGTCGCTTAAAAGCTTTCGAAACATCTTTTGGTTCTTCTCGTTCAAGGTAGCTTGTTGTCATAGAGGTTAACATCCATTCCTAGTCTGTAAACATATTTCTATCTCCTTAAATTTCTTTTCCAGTGAAAAAAGTTTTTCCTTTGGTTGTCAAATGAGTAGTTAATCTTTTTTGGCATCCTGGTTGCTCTTTTCAAGGGAAAGCAAATCTTTAAAATGTGGTTCTGTCGAAAAACACATAATATATTTGAATGCAAACTGAAGATGGTTGTGAAAGAATGCCAAAGAAACGAAAATCCGGCGGAAGATCAAAAGGCAGTAAGGGAAAGGGTGGACTCGTCCAATGCTCTTCCTGTGGTCGTTTAGTTCCAGCTGATAAAGTAAAGAAAGAAACAAAATATGTTACCTTAATTGATCCAACCCTCGCTCGCGAATTGCGAAAGGAAGGCACCTTCATCCCTCGAGAACGGGTGACAAAATACTACTGTGTCTCCTGCGCCGTTCATCGAGGACGAGTGAAGATTCGTTCAAAAGATGAACGAAAAAATCGGTCATATTGATTTAGTGGTTGAGAAAAAAATTTTTCCTACCCTTTCCTTTCTTTTCCAAGTGGACTTTTTTTGCAAAATTGGAACACTCAATTTGGCCTTTGCCATAAGAAATACAACGTCGCACAGAGGGGTATGAATAATTAGCAACCTGTCTCAAAAAGAAGTGCTAATACTCTTGTTACTCGAGGAAAAACCACCTTCGAGGGACTTCTCTCTTAAAAACCTCCCGGGAGAGTCCAAGGTAGATGTTGTGGCTCGGTTGATCCTTTCCCTTTTCCCGTCTTTTGTTGAAACCATGGCACCACAACTTCAAGTGCTTTTCACGAAAGAATCTCCCTGGCTCTTAGAGGTGCACAGTCTCCCTCTAAAACCAAGCATCCCTTGTGACGAACTTGAAGTTGCAGCCTTAATAAAAAAGGCTCTAAATAATGAACCTCTCCCTGAAGGAGCAAGCTTTCATTGGCAACCAGTTGACAATGTGGGTGGATATCTCAGGGCTATCCGAGCGCAAGGCTATCAAATGTTTCAGCTGACTGAAAATGGGCAACCATTATCACATTATAAGTCTGTTTTCCAGAAAGAAGCGAAGCTTTGCTTTGTTTTAGGAGGACGACAAGATATTTCCGTCGAATATGAAGCAATCATCACTTCTTTGGGCGGGAGGAAAGTGAGTTTAGGGCACAAAGCCTATCTGGCTTCTAGTTGCACCACTTATCTTTTTTACCGGCTGGAAAAATGGCTTGCAGAATAAATGGTAAAAAAACTTCTTTGCCCTTATCAGAGGCTTTTTTTTAGCTATAGTAATATTCATATAACCTTGATTGTTTGCCTTTCATTGAACGTTTTAAATTTCGTTTTTCATGGAACTAAAGGTGATGGAAATATGTCTGAAGATGAAGAAATGGCTCTTAGAATTTTAAAAGATATTAGTGAAGATACTAGTGTTCCTCGTAATATCCGTCGAAGCGCAAGTGATGCTCTGGCAACACTCAGTAATGTTGATCAAGAACCGTCGCCGGCAATCCGAGCAAATATTGCTACAAGCATTTTAGAGGAAACTAGCCTGGACCCAAATTGTCCTGTTCATGCTCGTACATTAATTTGGAAAATAATTTCCATCTTAGAAAATATCCGAGATTCAGAGTGATCTCACCATCCTCTCTTTTCTTCCCTCACTCCTTTTCTTCCCCCTCTTTCTAACCTTCTGAGGAAAGAACAGATCTTTTTCCTTTGAGTAATCCCAAAAATTGTTTCAGAAATGGCTTCTCACCAAAGGGGAGAATAATTGCCTGGCCAAATCCTTGCTGTTCTATGTGGTTTTGAATGATCTGTTTATTACAGGAATAATCGGTGATGATCATTGGTTGGAACTGATGGCTGTTAGCCAATACTTGTGTGGCGGCGAAAAGAGCTTTTAATTCCTTCTTATGTTGAAAAGAAAGAGAGTAGGTGGCGGTAAAATCATCTTCAACGAGAAAGTTGCTAATCCAAATCATGCCTAAAAATCGCTGGTCGATGGTAAAATCAAATCGCCAATCCTTGCGTTCAACCCCTAAATCAGCGTAGTTAACAAAAGCAACGTTTTTTCGTCCCAAAATAACATTGTGCTGTTTACATAACTTCGCTAAAATATTCCTAACGATTTTCTTGTCCTCATCAGTATTGATGCTATAGACTATAAATGAGCCTGAAGGGAAGGGAATCAAGAGCTTATGAAGAACGCCTGCTTCAAAGAGATAGGAAATATCAACCTCTTGAAAACGTGTCTCATCCAAAGCTGTTTTAAAAATGCCAACACGCTTGCGGTCGTGGCTGTCACGATAAATCCAATTGTTTAAAGCAATTTCATTATAAAATTCGCGATGTTCATCCCGGATGAGAGAAGGATTGAACACTAATTGTTTTGGCTTCAATTTAGACTTGCGAATAAGCGCCCGTGATAAGGGATTTTCAAGAGAGGGGTCCTTAGCAATTGTTTTTTTCCCGGTAAATTCTTTCATAGAGCGTGCAACGAGAGGTCGTACTGGTTTTGCTTCAATAGGCTTTGGTTTTTCAGACGTTTGCATCAGACCAGCTTTTTTTTTAATCGCAGCACTTCGAACATGTTTAATTGCTTCTTCCCACAATTTGTCAAACTCAAGTTCGATTGTCGGATCATCTGTATCCATCTCATCTAGAGCGCTTTGATAAACTTCTAAAGGCTCCTGAGAGGGTTCGTCTTGTAATGGCTCTTGTTCGATTGGTCTATAATCTGGTTCAGGATTATTGGAATCAGTTATGGTTTCTCTCGAGGTTAGTGCTTCATTTTCAACCAAATCCAATTGCTCGTTGTCTTCCTCTAAGAGTTTGTCTATGTCAAAAGTTTCAGGAAGGGTTGCTTCGGCTTGAGTTTCTCGGGTGGAAGGGGCATTTTTGCTCTTGAACCAATAATAGACCAACAACAGACTTTCTAGGCCAAATAACCCAATCAAGAGAAGCCAGCTGCGGCTGAGAAGATAAGAGGGTAACGATAGAATAAACAAAGTATAGGTCTCATTCACCATAAGGGTAATGAGGTGAAAAATATAGGTGACTAAGAGGAGGCCATTAAAAACAGTCGTTCCAATAACCGCTTTTCGTAATTTGCTCTCACTTATTCTAAGTTTCATGTTTGCCCTGACCCTTCAAAGGATATTTGGAAAATAGTCTCAATTATCGTTTAAAAACACAGCAGTTAATGTGCTGGCTTGATGAATACTTAGTCTGTTTCATCATGAAAGTTGCAGATAATCGTTTCCAAAATTTGCCCTCGCGGGTGTTGTCTATAGAGAATTTTTTTATGCTTGCATTTGTGGCAATTGCGTGAATTTAATCGTTGTTTCGTCTGAGGGCAGAGAATTTCCAGGAAAACCAAACCGGACTGTTTCTTTTGCAAAGGCGTATCATCCTTGTGCTCATCTACAATTTGCTTTTTATCGGACTGTTTGTCGAGTAAATGAATAGTTTCTTTATACATATTTTTCTCACCAATCGCTTCTATCTGGCGATCTTACAAGGAACTTTGAGTGTTTTTCTCAAAGTTGGCACCGAAATACTATTCTAGTCTCTTTTTTTAAACCCCGAAAATAAGACAAAATCGCACACAAAAGGTCACGTTTGATTGCTTACGGCAAAACAGCTGTTTTTTAGAAAAAAGGTCTTTTTTTGTCTTTTTTTCTGCAATTATTTCGATCGGGGCCTTTTAAATACTCCACTCTGAATTATCTTATGCGAGTGGATTCAGTAAAAATGATGACGACCTTCAATTTCTTTACCTCGGTGGCATGGATTAGTGCAGGAATAATATCAATAGTTCTCAGTTTGTCGTTTCTCCTAAAAAATCCCCGGAAACGATTAAATCAACTATTCGCTTCAGGTTTTATTTGCTGGTCGATTTCTCTTTTGTTTAACGGCCTTACTTTTACCATTGCCTATAGTTCACTTGCGGCAGCAAATATCCTCCGAAACATTTGTGTTGCAGCCGGGATTTTAAGTGCGTTGTTCCTCTTTATCGCATCCATTGGTATTTACTTTGGTGCAGAAGCAATTCATTGGTTGCTTTATCTTGGTGCAACAATATTAGCCATTGTGATGATTTCTTTTGGCGTTTTAAATGACTGGGTTGTGCCGGATGGCGTTGGAGGATATAAAACCACAGATAATCTTTTGGGAAAGTCATTTGTCCAGTTAATTCCAGCTGCATTGGTTATTTTCGGAGCGATCTTGTTAACCATAACTTACTTCAAATTAGAAAATCCCCAGGCAAAAAAACGCATAGGCTTTTTCATAATCGGCTTTTCAACGATTATTCTAGGATTATTATTGTTTTTAATAGACTCCTTTGTCACATTCTCACCCTATCTCTTCCCTTCCTTAGCAATTGTCACTTGGGTTACCGGCCCATTATTGATGCTTATCGGTTTTTACATCAAAGTTACTGCCTATACCGCCCAAGCCGTACAACGGCTGGAACCCACTCCTCAGTCAAAGACCCTTGATCCAAACAGAAAAAACAACAGGCCATCTTAAGTGGGTGGTGCTCTCAAAGTCCCCGTAAAAAGAGATGGGAAAAGTGAAGGCCGCTTTTTTCATCTTCTAGGGCACCACCCTTCTCTATAAGAGTAATATCATAATTGGAAACAAGTTTATTTACAACAGTCAAGAAAAACCATCCTGAAATAATTGAGCACAAAGGATGAAATAGGCGATGACAAAGAACTTGAAGCGAGCACTTAAAGAACAATTGCTACCAATTTGGAACCAGCCTGCAAAAGTGAATGTTGGGAAGCATGGCTTGACAGAGGCAATTTTTACGGCGATCGATCACCAACTGGCAAGTCATACACTCATTAAAGTGAAATTCCTCCAAAATTTCGAAAGCGAAAACCTACAAGTGGATATTCAGACCATCACTAAAAAAACGCAATCACAATTAGTCGAAAAACGAGGTAAGACTATCATCCTTTATCGTCCCGCAAAACAAGAATAGGAAAAAAAAAGAAAAAGCCGCCTTCGATTGGTCATTTGAAGGAATCAACTTTTTGCGATGATTTTTAAAACAATTATAATGTTAGTTAATGTGAGTATAACTGAAGATTGCTGGTAAATGGATATGACAACAGTAATTTCTGGTCCGGGGCAACCGGTTATAGGTGAACAATTAGCAAATTTATTGAAAGCTGAACATATTGCGGTTACTGCTAAATTTTTCCCTGATGGCGAAAGAGACTTGATTTTTTCAAAAGAGCATTGTGAGGAAGAAACTATTATCGTTCAGTCTCTCGCGCGACCACAAGATTCAAACCTTATCAGTCTGTTGCAAATTACATATACTGCCTTCGAATTTGGTGCGCGAGACATAACTCTAGTGACACCCTATCTGGCTTATTCTGCAAAGGACCGGCGGATCCTTCCAGGTGAGGTTGTCAGTATTTTCAATGTTTTCAAGATGATCGAGGCGACACCTGCAAAACGACTAATGGTGGTTGATATACACAATCCAGAAGTACTAAAGGGACGAGAAACCTTTTATCAGAATATCACAGCAATGCGTGCTTTTGGTGAGTATTTCAAAAAATTACCCCTTAATAATCCCCTTGTTTTAGCGCCTGATTTTGGAGCGAAAAAACGTGCCGCAATAATTGGCGAAATATTACAAACTGAAACGGACTATTTTGAAAAAAAGCGCGACCCCAAAACAGGTGAAACAACTCTTTACTCACATGAAATTGCTGTTAAAGGTCGAGATGTGATTATTGCAGATGAAGTGATCCGAACGGGAGGAACAATTGCAAAAGCAGTTGCTTTATTGCAGGAACAAGAGGTAGGGCGGGTATTTGTTGCAAGCACCCACATGATGCTCGTGGGTGAAGCGGATAAACGCATCCTGGCTGCAGGGGCAGAAGCCTTAGTAGGAACCGATTCCCTCCCTTCAGCTTATTCTATCATTCCACTTGCGCCAATAATTTACGAACACCTTAAGAAAGACGACTAGCGACAAGGTTGCACATACGAATGGGCGTTGCAGAACATATTACCCCAGAAGCAGAAGAAAAAGAAAGCAAAAAAACTAAGGAGCTTTTCTACCATTTTTTCCATTTGGCAGCAAATCATCCAACCCTTCCGGCTATAGAGATCAAATCAATTTTGAAAAGTGAGCAAGAACCATTCCACATTGAAGAGGAGTTACCAAGCTGCATAATTGTCAAGTGTACACCAGCTGTCGCGAAAAGAGTGGCAGAACGTGCAGCCTATTGTCGACGCGTTATGCGATTACTATTTAGGGGAACAGCTAAGGATAAGAGCTATGATGCCATTGTGAAGGAACTCACAAGCTCAATAGATTTCCTTCGGGTTGTGCATAAGCAACCATCATTCCTTGTACGTGTGTATCGAATTGTGAATGCTTCAAAGCATTTGCTCTCACCTCCTCTCGAAGCAGCAATTGGAAAAAGCATTTTTACAGCGCTGAAAGGAAAAATACATGTGGATGTGAAAGAACCTGCAGTAACTTTTGTCTTACTTTTTACAAAGGAGCGCTATTTATTTGGTGTTGAAGAATTCGCACAAGTAAAAGGTGTCTTTGCTGCTCGGCGTCCGGATTTGCGACCATTCTTTAAACCAGGGACACTCGAGCCACGGTTTGCAAGACTAATGGTTAATCTCACTCAAGCGAGTAGCACGGGGTATGTTCTCGACCCCTTCTGTGGACCTGGAGGGATATTGATTGAAGGGGCAATGATGGGGTTAAGAATGATTGGTATGGACATTGACCCAAAAATGGTCGCCGGTGCTGCAAAAAATCTCCAGCATTTCGCTCCAACAAGTGATTATAGTTTACTAGTGGGAGATGCACGGAAAATTCCTTTGCATAACCAACGGCTCCATGCGATAGTCACTGACCCTCCCTATGGGCGTTCAACCTCAACTTTTGGTCAAAAGATCGTCCCCTTACTCGAGGATTTTTTTGCTCAGGCGGCGACACTGGTGAAGCGCAACGGAACTGTTTCCATCAGCATCCTTTCTGAAATTCCTATCCAACAACCGGCAGAAGCTCATGGTTTTTATCAAGAAGTGTCAGAAAAAATTTACATTCATAGGTCTCTAACTAGAACTATAGGAGTCTTCAGAAAACAATGAGCCGTCTACGACTTGTCTTTTTAGGAACCTCTGCAGCGGTGCCACAAAAAGAGCGGTTTCTCTCGAGTCTTGCCCTTCAGCGAGAGAATGGAGAGATTTTCCTCTTTGATTGTGGGGAAGGAGCACAATACCAAATGATGAAATTTAATATCAAAATGCAGAAAATAACCAAGATCTTCTTTAGTCATTTTCATGGTGACCATTATTTTGGGATTTTCGGTTTACTGCATACAATGAAACAGCAAGGGCGAACAGCTCCACTAGCCATTTATGGCCCCTTTGGTATTAAACAACTCTTTACTGGTATTTTCAGCGCTGACGAAAATCTGGGGTTCAATTTTCCCATTGATTTATTCGAGATAACAGAAGAAGGGTTTGTTTGTGAGGGAGTTGACTACCGGATTTTTGCCAAAAGCGTTCTTCACTCCGTCTATACACTGGCGTATGCCTATATAGAAAAAGACCGTTTGGGGCGATTCAATAAAGAAAAAGCCCTGGCTTATAAGGTCCCGCGAGGACCAAAATGGCGTGAGCTTCAACAAGGGAAAGCCGTGCTCTCAAGTGACAACAAAGTTATCTCTCCAGATATGGTTTTAGGGAAGAAACGGCGAGGATTCAAAATAGTCATAGGCTCGGATGGTTTGTATGACCCAGAAGCGTTTGCAACCTTTGCCGCAGGAGCAGATGTACTCATTATGGAAGCAACCTTTAGCGATGAAAAGACTGACTTGGCGAGAGAAAAGCTGCACTCGACAGCAAGATGGTCAGCAAAAATAGCCGCCAAAGCAGAGGCGAAGCGTCTTATTTTAACACATATTTCTCCCCGACATAAAGATGATAGCCTTTTAACTGCACAAGCTCGCGAAGAATTCCCTGAAGCACTCGTTGCTTACGATGGCTTGGAAATTTTATTGGACCGTAAAGAATTGGACCGGGAGCAGATGTAAAAGTAAAACACCCTTTTAGGGAAAACGAGAAACAAGTTTCACTTCGACACCATTTTTCGTGTAAGGAGTCAGCCAATCGATGAGTTCACTCAAGTTGTCATCTTCAATTTCAATTCGGATTGGCCCTAAGGGGGACTCCCCAAATTCATCGCAGAAATTGATCTTCCCTGTGAATGCTGCTTGCTTGTTAAGAAAGAAGACAGTGGAATTCTCTACTCTACCATTTCGCAGTGCTTTTCGTGCGACATCAAGGATTTTTTGCTTGCGAATCATTTCATGTAATTTATCAAGAGCTTTATAGTCCGTTCGTTCAACGTACAAAAAGTGGTCTTCTCCGTGGCTTTCTTGTTCGACTTCGCCTTCAAGGAGGGCTGTCAAGGCTTTTCGGATTTTTTTCGGATCTTCTGTAGGATAATGCCTGGTGATGGCGCGAATCTTAAAAGGCATAATTCTCACTCTATTTCTCTTTGAGCTCTTTTCTACAGTTCCAGAATAAAAACTGTTCTATGAAATTAGTTTTTCACTAAAAGTTAATTAAATATTAATGAATCAAATCCAAATAACAAAGCATCCCTTGAGATGATGGCAAGTATGAGTAGTAGTATTCGTGCATTCTTTGCCATAGATATCGACGATAAAGAGCTGAAAAGAAAGATTGTCGAAGTGCAAAAAGAGCTGGCCTTACCGGAAACGCGCATAAAATTCGTGGAACCAAACAACCTTCACCTCACACTCAAGTTTCTTGGCGATATCGATGAAAGTATCGTCCCCGAGCTTCAGAAAGCTGCAGAGAAGATAACCTTTGAACCATTTACCCTCGAGTTGCAAGGCGTGGGCTGTCTCCCATCCTTTAGTTATATTAATGCCATTTATATTGGCGTCATACAAGGATTCGAGCCTTTAAAAACGCTGGCTACAAAACTCGAGCAGATATGTGCACCATTCAATGTGAAAAAGGAGCGTCGAGCATTTAAAGCTCATCTAACAATTGGGCGATTGAAACGAACAAATAATAAAGCTTTACTTGTGGAAAAAATACGTGCAATGGAACATCATGTCTTTGGAACAACAACTATTACAAAATTCAAACTGAAAAAGAGTGTTCTTACACAACAAGGGCCACGCTATTCCACGCTCTTCGAACGCACAGCAGAATCATTGTAGGAACTAATTGTTGGTGAAAAAAATGATCTCTGAAAAATTAGCCGAACAAGTTCAAATGGAAGTACTGAAAAGAATTCATCCGTCAAAAAAAGAAGTTGCGACTCTCAAAAAGCTGGTAGACGATCTAAAAGGAAAAATCAGCATTATTCTTAAAAAGGCGGGTATAACCGCTCGTATAGAATTGACAGGTTCCTTTTCTCGCGATACCTGGTTGGCCGGCACGCGGGATATTGATTTATTTCTTATTCTTCCCTATGATAGCCCTTTTAACCCTGAGGAGGTGCTTCGGGTCATCCGCCAAAAGTTGTCACTCGAGTGGGAAAAACGGCATGCGCAGCACCCCTATTTATTTACTTATTACCACAATGTGCAGGTAGAAATCATTCCTTGTTATGAATATCAACAAGGACGACCTTTGCGTAGCCCTGTAGACAGGAGCCCGCTGCATAAAAAGTTCGTTTTAACCCACCTCCCCGTCGGCGGAAATGATGAGGTGCGGCTGCTGAAACAGTTCATGAAGGGAATAGGCGTTTATGGTGCGGATATCAAGGTGAATGGCTTTTCCGGCTATCTGGTAGAGCTGCTCATCATTCATTTTGCCGGCCGGTTTCTCGAGGTCCTCAAACATGCCAACACTCTTGCAGAAGAAGTAATTACCTTTGACCCTAAGGTGGTGACCCCCCGTGAGGCTTTCAAAGAAGATATCCTTGTAGTTATTGACCCTACCGATAGTAGCAGAAATGTTGCCTCTGCGGTCAAAGAGCAAGCATTAACAAATTTCATTGCTGCAGCAAGTAGATACCTCAAACGGCCATCGTTAGTATATTTCTTTCCTCCAACAAAGCGAGTCACTGAGCAAACAGTCAACAAATTGTACGCCCATCCTCTGGCATTCGCCGCTATCATCTATCCTAGGCCAGCAATTGTTGATGATGTGCTCTGGGGACAGATACGGAAATTGGAAGCAAGTGTTGCAAAATATTTGGAAAGACAGGAGCTAAGAGTAATCTCAATTGATACTGTGGTTACTCAAGAAGAGGTTTTCACCTTTATCCTTACGCAACAATCACATACGCCAGAAGAGCGGTGGCAGACTGGACCGCCAGTCGCGTTGAATAATGCTGATGAGTTTATTCGAAAATATCAAAATAACCCCTCTACAATCTATGGGCCCGCCCCCATCGGCAAACGCTGGCAGGTATTCGTCAAACAAAAAGCAAAACGACTAGATGAGCTCATTACAGAGGGCATTCAAAGGAAAATGATAACAACGCCCTCCCATCTACAGCTAAAGGAAAGTAAGGTTTTGTTTAAAGACGCCCTTCTTGAACAGATAAAAGAAAATAAAGAGCTCATACGCTTCTTAAGCCAACTAGTTGTGGGAAAGCCGCCCTATTTATGCTAACTAGAGGTCTTTTTCGTGAAATAACTGTTTGCTACTCCCCCCTCTAGTTGCTAATGCATTTTTGGCTGCGGCGTCTAAGCAAGCGTCTGATCCGTACAAGTGGTCGTTTTATTGGCTCTATCTCGAGGTGCTTTTGTAAGCCGGCAAGAAAGAGCTGGCAATGGTCTTGCCAATGAAAGGAAGAAATTAATTGATAGCCTTGTAAAGCAATTTTCGTTCGCAATTTCGGATTGTTTGCAAGGAGCAAAACACTGTTAGCAATTTCGTGGGCATTGAGAACATTGTTAATTAAAAGAGCATTTTCGAGATGAATGATCTCAGGGTCGTGATCCTTACGGGACGTTATAACTGGTGTCTGGCAAGCCATAGCTTCGAACACGGTGAAGCAGCTGCTTTCATTAAGAGTTGGGGTAACAAATAAATCGCTAAAAGCATAATGACTTTGCAATTCGCTATCAGGGACAAACCCTGTGAAAATAAACCGCTCGTTGTTCCGCCGGTGTTGTTGGAGGATTTTGTCCTCGTCCGGTCCTGTGCCGACAATCACAGCAAAAAGGTTTGGAACCTGAGACATGGCTATATCTAAAGCCCTGATGATTGTTTCGACGTTTTTCTCAATAGAGAGCCGACCAAGATAGGTGGCTACAATAGCATTTTGTGGGATGCTATAGCGTTGTCGAAGGTCGAGTGTTGCCTTGGGATGGAATTTCTCGAGGTCGATGGCAAAGCGCGTCCGAATAATTTGTTTATCCTCTACACCGAAAAACAACAGCTTCCGTTTGAAGCGCTCTGTTGCGTGGAAAAAGAGCTGAACAAATTTCCGGTAAAAGCCACGGATAAGGCGAAAGCATAGCCGCACTAGGCTGGGTTTAAGTTTAAGAATCTTCTGAAGAATAACACGCTCGTCATGATGACAGAACAGTCCCACCTTCTTTCGAAAAAGTCTTGCTAGCAAGCCACCAAAAACACCCAAAGGCATTAATGAATGAAGAATCACAAAGTCGCTGTTCTTAAGCGCTCGGAGAAAGTGTCGATTAGGGAATGCGAAAAAGTAGGCATTGACCTTGAAAGGGGTGGTCCAGGCTGGGATAATTGTTAAACCGGGGCGTTCAAGATGGGAATAGTCAAATAAGGCGATTTTCGGGCAGAGAACAGTTACCCGATGCCCTCTACGCAATAACTCGGGGATGAGATAATCAAGGTAACGAACAATGCCATCAACAGTGGGATGGTAAGTATCAGTTATCATACAGATTTCCATGGCGCTACGACAACCTGCTACTACACGTTTCAAAAGAATCCTCAGAACATTTTCCTTAAAAAGCTCTAAAAAAAGCTCTTCATCTTCAAACAATGAAGCGTTAGCTTTTTTAAGAATACAAGGGAGTAATTAACTAAGAAACCTGAACACTGGTGGCTGTTGCAGGGTGACTGACCGCCGGTTAAAAGGAGCAAAAAAATTATGCAACGTTATGAATGTACAATCTGTGGTTACATTTACGACCCGGAAAAAGGTGACCCTGATTCAGGAATCGCTCCAGGAACTGCTTTTGAAGATCTCCCAGAAGACTGGGTATGCCCCATTTGTGGCGCAGGCAAAGAAGACTTTGAAGTAATAGCCTAGAAAAAAAGCCGTTTGTTTTTGCTTTTTTTACTTTCCTTTTTGTTTTTTCATAACCTCTTTTTTTGTTTTTCTTCTTATGAAAGGATTTTATTTGTAATTATATGCGAATTGAAAAGATGCAAAAAAGATTTACAAAAGAAAAAATACTGAAAAGATAAAAAGAAAGAAAAGGGCTTGGAGAGTGAGCACTCTCAAGCAAGCATTTTACCCTGAGCTGGCAAGCATTCTTATTGCCGTTTATACACAAATCGTGCCCAGTTCTCAGGGGTGGGGATTTCTTCGGATAAGCCTTTGCGCTTTCGGATTTCGAGAATGATCTCTTTCTCCATGCTGGCAGGTACTTGTTCGAAGCCTGTGAATTCATATCCCCAGAAGGCTCTTCCGGAGGTGGCACTTCGGATGTTCTCTGCAAAGTCGCCCAGTGTTTGCACTGTGGGGATTATGCCACGAATGCGCATCTGTTCACCTTCATCGATGGTATCTTCGACACGGCCGCGATTTTGATTGATAATAGTCATGATGCTTCCCATATACTCTTTTGGTGTTTTGATGTCAACACGGAGCATCGGTTCATAAAGGTGGGGTTCAGCGGTGAGGAAGGAAATGTTCAGAGCAGCAGTCGTCATTCCCAGGATTTCTGAGAAGCCCGTGTGGGCGGGGTCAGTGTGGATAGTCGCGTCTGTAATGACGACCTTCAACCCGAGGGTTGGTTCTTTTGCAATAGAAGCAGAATAGGTAAAGTCCTTGAAGATCTGAATGACATATTGTTTGATCCTGTCCATTCGTTGGACACCGGTACTTGCATCGATAAGCATGTTCTGTCCTTCGATGTCCCAGATTTTGCGCGCAAATTTGGCGTCCCAACCGGCTTTGTCGCGAAGAATGGCAGCACGCTCTTTTTCATTCTGTCCAGCAGTTATTTCTCCTTTCTTGATGAGCTCGATGGCTTTCTCGTCCAGTGGCTCGATATAGAGTTTGAGCCGGTTATGGCCGTTCGGTGATTTAGTGTGGATTTCCTCACCGGCATGGGAGATGCGTTCGCGGTAAACAATGATCGGGTCGAAGACGCGTATTTTCACCTGCTCGTGAATGCGCTTGGTGAGAATTTCGATCTGTAAGGGGTCAATGCCAGCGAGAATATATTTGTTGCTCTCTTTGTCATGACGGAAGGAGGCTGTTGGGTCGGCCATGATCCACTTGGAGACAACATCACCAAGCTTGGCAATGTCTTGGGGGTCGACAGCCTCAATCGCACGGCTGACAACAGGCTCAGCTGCGTAGGTGATCTCTTCAAAGCCAGGAGCGTCTAGACCAGGCTCGATGAAGGACTCACCACTGGGCGCAATGAAGCCAAACACCGCAAACAAGTTGCCGGCGGGGATTTCGTCACAATCCAGAATGTCAGTAATTTCCATGACACCAAGGCGTTTCACCGGGACTTTCTTCTTCTGACTGATGAGCTGGATGTTCTGGCCGGCGCGGATGGTACCAGAGAACACTCGACCGATAAGCGTTGGGCGCTTACTTTTGGGGTCAATGAAGACTTTGGTGATCATCCCCAACAAAGGACCGTTGCGGTCGCAGTTAAGGAGTGCTTGCCCAACCTCGGACTCGAGGTCACCGCCCCAGATCTTCGGGATCTTATATTTCTGCGCGTCGGCAGGAGAGGGAAGGTGCTGGATGACCATACGCAAAAGCGAGTCCTCAAGGTGGAGATTGTCACGGAGCCACTGCTTGTCGTTTTCGGCGTATTTCTCGAACACAATACTGGGGTCATTGTGACCAGACTCCTTCAAAATGTCAAGCGTGAACGCCCAGCCATCCTTGGCAGAACCAATGGCAACACTGTTCTTGGCAAAGGAGACTTGCCAGTCCTTGGCAAACTCCTTGGGAGCAATCTTACGGATAAGCGCATTCACCTGCGAAATAATAGTATCAATACGTTCAAAAACCTTCTTGGGAGGAAGCTTGAGCTCGCTAATAAGACGGTCAACCTTGTTAATGAACAAAACAGGCTTGCACATCTCCTCACCAACAGCCAAACGAATGTTGGTCTCAGTCTGGGTCATAACACCCTCGAGAGCATCAACAAGAATAATAGCACCGTCACTGCCACGAAGAGCACGACTAACCTCACCAGTAAAGGAAATGTGACCAGGAGTGTCGTTAATCTCAAATAAATACGTCTGACCCTTAAACTCATAACTGAGAAGAACAACACTGGTGAAAATAGTAATGCCGCGCTCCTGCTCCTCCTCGTCACTGTCAGTCATAAGCTTGCTGCCAGCATCATGATCACTCATCAAACCAGCACGACGAAGAAGGTAATCACTAGTAGTAGTCTTACCATGATCAATATGAGCAGCAATGCTGAAAACGCGACGCAACTCCATAGGATGATCCTTAACCATAGCACGAATCTCATCAGGATTCTTAACACGAACCATAGGTTTACAACTCACTAAATTTATTTTTCTTTAGGTATCCCGCCGCAAGTGGCTTTTTTCTGTGTTTTTCGGATGGTTTTTCTCCTCCACAGGCCGTTCCTGGAGGGCAGCGATTTTGCTTTCTGCCCCTTTTTTCGGCGGGTAGATGCGTTTCAGCACCTTTGGCTTAGATAAGAATTTTTTGGTTTCTTCTTTATCTTTTGCCGATGAAGAAACTATCATTACTTTGTTATTTTTGATGACCAGTCTTCCCTTTTTAAAATCATTGATTAATAGGTTTACTGCTAGAAGGAGGTGTTTTCTTAGGCTACTGTTGTTTGCGTAGTTTATTGACTCATAGAACCTTGCGAATTGTTTGTCGTAGTAGATGTAGTTATAAAGTGCGTTAGCCGATTTTTGTTTTTCAGTTATTAACTCTGCTATTTGTTTGCAATTTATTGCTCCATTTTCGTAGTCGTATCGTTTCTCTTTTCTTAGTGGTTTTTTTCTATTGATGAGTGCTGCTAATCTATCGTATTTCTGGATAATTGGTATGAGCCAGTTTTCGTTTCGATTCACACTCGTATGGTGGTTTTTGCATGCTTCTCTCATAAGTTCGTCAGTTATTTCCACCTCGTGGTAGATCTTGCTGTCGTGTTTTTCTGTGTGCACAAAGTCATGCAGGAGGAGTGCGGTTATTGCACGAACCATTGGTTTTGGGTAGTAGCCCAATCCTTTTCTTATCCGGAGTTTTTTCTTCGGCGGCTCTTTTTTCACGTAGGCGACTTCTTTTTTTTGCAACCAGCGAATTCTCCCCATGCCTTCGTTTTGCTGTCTTCCCAAACCGTCCAAGCCAAAGAACCACTGCAATTTTTTCTTTGCTTGATTGTTTGTTCCTGGGCAGTCCACTACCACGAATCCTTGAAAGCATGTTTTTACTGTTGGAGGCCTTCTTCTATCTTTGACCAGTTTTCCATAAAACAATTTTTCCGGGTAGGCAAATCTGCCATTTTCTTTTTCCTCTGCTTTTTTTGTTATCGTTACTCTACACCCTTTGATGTAGAACGTTGGTTTTTCTATCACTATTGGTGTTAGTAATTTTCCGATGAGTCTTAAGCGCTTACTTTTTTCGGCCATGCTTTCAATCCTTCCTGCATTTCTTTCCAGAGGTTGCGCACCCGCTCCCTTTCTACTACTCTTCCTTTTTGATCGAATGTTCGTTCCCTTACGACCTCTTGCAAGGCGACTTTGAGTATTTTCATTTTTCCTGCCCCATTGTTCACTGCTGCTCCGAGCCCGATTTCTGGAGCGTAGAGTAAGCTTTTCAATAGGAAACCCAATTCTTCCGCTTCCAGTTTTGTTCTGAACTCAATTCTTAGAGTAAATGTTCCTGCGAAGTAGCGCTCGCCGAAGTCTTGTATCGCCTTTTTTGTATGAAAGGCTAACGCGTTTCTTACCTCAGTTGCGATGTGCATTTGCTGAACCTCTTCGTCCTCTTTTCCTTTGCAAGCTTTCGATGTGATGACCACCGGTTCGAACTTTAGCTTTGACTGTTTGCCAAATGATCCCATCAGCCGGTGTTTTATGCACTCCTCCCCGTTTTCAAGGCACTTTCCTGCCGCATGAAATCCTTCTGGCAGTAAAGGCTCTCCTTTCTGGCTTTCTGTTTTCTCCGAAGTATGGCATACTTCTACTCCCATTTCTTTTGCCAGTGCCATCATTGCGTGGTTTAGCCATCCTCGTAATCCTTTCACGACATATTTTTTTCCTTCTTTTCCTTTCTCTCCTTTGGTTGTTCCTATCAGCATCAAATTATTCACCTTCCCCCCTGCCACTGCTCCATTCCCGGTTTTTGCTATTGGCGTTTGGATGCTGATCTCCAGCCGCTTGATTGTTCGTTTTACTTGGAATTCTTCCATTGCTATCCTCTACTATTTTTCCAATTAATAGTATTCTTACTTTACTATTTATAAACACCACTCTTTTTGATGGATAGCTTTTTTAATTAAATTAGAATAATTAATATAGAATTATGCGAGGTTTACTGATGAAATTTCTCGGAAGTTCGAAATTAACTCGACAGCATCAAGTCTCCTTACCATTAGAATTGCGAAAGAAGCTCGACTTAGAGAGGGGTGATTATGTCCTCTTCATAGAGGATGATGATGGACGGATCATTCTTACTAAAGAGATTGCTTTGCCCGGCTAGAATGGTGGTGAGAGGTAAAAATTAGGCATGAAAATAGGGGTAATGTTCTATGACTTTAAAATCATATGAGAAAGTCGTGGGTAAAATTTCAATTGATCTGGCTAGAAATACGCCGGCGTTTAATTTTTGTCAAACAAAACCTGGTAAGAAATTTCAGGACGAATTTGGAGATTTGATAAAAGAAATAAATACTGCTACTGCAATTAGGAGCGTTATTAGTTTCTGGGATTTTTATTTAAGCTATATAGATGAATATTTCAATAAGAAATCAAAATCTAACTCAATAACAAATACGTTAACCCCTGAGTTATTCGAAATTCTAGTTAATTATCTTACTGAAACTAAAGAAAATGACTTTCTTCAAATGTTACAAATTTGGTTCCCTTTATTTCTAAAATCTATTAATTCCTATTTCATTCTTGCATTGTATGCTTATATTGATAATTACTTTAAGTCTATTTATAAATTGTTAATGAAAACATATTCCGCTGAAAGTATTGTCAATTTTTTAACCTCTCTTATCCCTTTTAGAAACCCCGGTGATAAATTCTCTGTTCTTAGCAAAAATTTACCCTTAACATTATCTAAAGAAGAGCTTGGAAAAATATTAGATAAAAAAAATTGGCAACAAACCTTTAAAAAAATGATGAAAGTACGAAATGATTTGGCTCACGTGCATCCCAAAGTAACAAAGCAAGTCTTAGAGAAAAATTTCCCCAAGTTATTTAATATTGCCCACAAAAGATGTGTGAAGATTTTAAATGATAACTTAAAAAAGAACCAAAATGAAGATGTAAAAAAGGCTATCTTAAAATTCTTCGATAAAATAGAATCTGATTTACAAATGTCATTTTTCTTAAATGAGATTGGGAAAGCTTGTTATGGCTTTATAGCCATCTTTGACATTTTGATAAACGAATTTCTTGAAAAGAAAAATGTCTTATATGATTGAATCCCAATTAAAAAGAAAGTGGAGTTATTAAGAGTCTATATCTATTGTTCTACTGAGTGAGTTGATCATATGCCCCTCCATTGGCAAAACGACCCCCTGTTTTATGATACTACTCCAACTTCCTATAACGATTGGGTCACTGCAAACACGCTTATCCCAACGGTTGGCTTATCAGCGGTTGTCACTTCGGATTTTACCTTTACTAATCTTTATGGCATGTTAGTGCGGAAGATTGATTTTGTCCGGTTGCGGAGTAACGAGCGGATTCTTGCTCGCTTTCCTT
>DXJV01000098.1 GCA_019056785.1 Candidatus Heimdallarchaeota archaeon | reverse complement strand
GAATTAATGAAGAAAGGTGGGCTTTACAAATATCTCTATGAAACACAATTACTTACACAAGTAGAACCCTTAACACCCAACGAGGTAGTGAAAGAGATAGTCGAAAATAAGAAGCGACGGACAAAAAAGAAGAAACAAAAAGGTGGAAAAACAAAATGAACTTACGACATCGTGGAAAATTCATTGATCTCGCAGAAGAAGCAGAGCGTGAGAAACATTCTCGGGTGACTTCGGATCTCGTTCTCGGAAAATGGATTATTGGTTATCTCAAAGGTGACATTGGTCTGGTAATTTTAGCGTTTATATTCATAGCAATTAGCACCGGCTTAGGAATGGTTTCTCCGTACATTTCCGGGGCGATCATTGACCAAGGCTTTGGTGAAAACCCCATTGTTGATGGTAATTATCAAAAATTGTTGCTGTATTGTTTGATTCTCTTTGGGATTGCTGTTAGCCTTGCAGTAATAAATCTATTGAAAAATTTCATTCTCTATAGGATTGGTTATAGTTCAGTTAAGAGAATTCGGAGTGAGACATTTGCCAAACTTCAAGGTTTATCTATGGAATTTTTCGACAAACAAGAGAGTGGACGAATAATCTCTCGAGTGACCAATGATTGTGACAAGATTAATGAATTAATGAGCGGGTCAATTATTACCTCTTTAACTGATTTTCTAACTGTTATTGGTGTATCCATTTTCTTGATTGTCATGAATTGGGAATTGGGATTAATTACTATTGGCATCGCAGTTCCACCAACAATTCTTATAAGTTACATCTTTAAAGTGCGTGCTCGAGAGGCATATCGAAAAACGAGAAAAACAATTGCAAATGTTACTTCTACTCTTTCTGAGAGCATTAATGGTGTAAAGGTTTCACAATCTTTTACGCGCGAGGGACAAAATATCCGCGAGTTCCGGAAAGTGAATCTTGAGGATCGAAAAGCAAACATCCGTGCAGAAGCGATTTTTGCTGCGACATATCCTATTTTTAATTTTCTTTCTTCCGCTGTGGTTGGCTTTGTTTATCTCTATGCTGGCTGGACCATTTATTATTCTGGATCTACCATCCATCTGCCTATCACTCCTGGTGAAGCAATTGCTTTCACACAATATATTGGTATGTTCTTTAATCCGATTTTGAATTTAACGATGTTTTACAATACTTTCCAATCAACAATGGCTGCGGCAGAGCGGCTTTATGAACTCAACCAACAAACAGCTAGTGTTCTTGAGAAAGAAGATGCATATGTTTTGCCACGGATAAAAGGCGAAGTGAAATTTAAAGATGTCTCTTTTGCGTATGTAGATGAGCAATATGTTTTGTGGAAGTTCAATCTACATGTTCGACCAGGTGAGTCGATAGCCATTGTTGGCCCCACAGGCGCAGGAAAGACAACAATCGTGAACCTTCTGGCACGGTTCTATGAAGTTCAGAAAGGAGCAATAACTATTGATGGTCACGATATTCGTAACGTTACATTAGAATCTCTTCACAGCCAAATGGGAATTGTCTTACAACAACCTGTTCTTTTCAAAGGAACTATTAAAGAAAACATCGCTTACGCCCATCCTGATACCTCTCTTAAACGCATCATTAAAGCTGCAAAAGTTGTTAATGCACATGATTTTATTAAACACCTCCCTGATGGTTATGATACCGACATAGGAGAGAGCGGAAAACGATTGTCGGTCGGGCAAAAGCAGCTAATTTCATTTGCCCGTGCAATTCTTCACAACCCCCGAATTCTCATTTTAGATGAAGCAACATCTTCAGTTGATCCCTATACAGAACTTCTGATTAAGAAGGCTCTGACAAAACTACTCAAGAACCGGACTTCCTTCATTATTGCGCACCGGCTTTCCACAGTTCGAAATGCTGACAGGATTATTGTTTTACAGCAAGGGAAGATTGTAGAGGAAGGCACAAATGAGGAACTATTAGCAAAGAAAGGCGAGTATTATAATTTATATCAATTACAATTTAAAGAACAGGAAGAACAAGAAGAAAAACTGGAAGATGATCCTTCCAGCTCATCCGGATCGGAAAGCTCCAAATGAGAACTAAAATTATTATTTAGCTAAAACCTCACCCATTAGATTGTTTGGAGAATAAAAAAATGCGTCGTCTTAAGAAAAAACTCAAGCAACGATTCAGACATCCTAATTGATGGCGAGAGAGCACAAATCTCGAGAAAGGTTAAGAT
>DXJV01000073.1 GCA_019056785.1 Candidatus Heimdallarchaeota archaeon | reverse complement strand
CCGCACCCGGCCGGTCTTGCAAGAACTAATGAAACAACATCCACCGTTCATCCTCTTTGCGAACCTCTTCGAAGGAAAAACATTCACACAGAAAAACAGCCCAAAAGAGATTAGTGATGAAATGCTAAAATTCGCAGAAATTGCTGTCTTAACCTTAGGAGCAAAAGGCGTCATTATTAAAACACGAGAAAGAGAAGAACATTTCGAAAAGGCACTCCCAACTCCAGTGGTCGATACTACAGGGGCGGGTGATGCCTTTTCTGCGGGCTTTCTTCATGAATTTTTAAAAACAAGGGACATTAAAAAAGCAGCTCGGTTGGGCGTAAAAGCGGCAAGTGCAACAATAAGAAGGATGGGTGCTCGTTCATTTCACCCTCAACAACTTAAAGAACTATGCTAAAGACAAATTTTATGAACAAAATGAAATTCGAACCACGGGTCACTTTTTTCATTTAAAAAGCTTAATAATAAGGTTTTTCTTTTAAATTACTCAGAGATGACTTCCAAGAAAAGTTTGATTGTAAATATAACTGTGATTTTTGTTGTGCTTTTGTCGGTGACCAATACTCTAGCATTCACAATTCCTTTAATTCGAGGAAGAAAAATTGATGTGGGGCAAAGTGTTGACCTTTTTAGTATAGCATCTTCTAAAACGTATAAAATTCATCTAACAAAAGGCAAGACTTATACTATTATCGTAACTATTGATTACTTCTGGCAGAAAGACTATAGCAT
Source organism: Candidatus Heimdallarchaeota archaeon (assembly GCA_019056785.1). Taxonomy (GTDB): domain Archaea; phylum Asgardarchaeota; class Heimdallarchaeia; order JABLTI01; family JABLTI01; genus JABLTI01. Next base: position 103,221 of record DXJV01000073.1, on the reverse strand, counting down.
CACATTGTTTGATTCCTATTTATTGCTTTCAGGAAAAAAAGTGGATGGGCCCGGTTATACTGGAGAAAGCTTCGAGTTTACTGCAAGCAAAACAGGCATTCATTATTTTTCATTAAATATTGCCTCCTCTTTTGGGACACTGATTGTACGAGAAGGCTCCTATGGTAGCACTGCACAAGCAAAATCGTTTTTTAATGTTGCAAACCTATTTTTATATCTCTTACCTGAGATACTATTGCTCCCAATCTTTCTAATTATGATGTTTCTTTCTTTAAAAATCCAATCTGCAATTGCTAGAAACGATTCGAAAAAAACCTCTGCAGCTTCAGCTCCATATAGCCCAATCTATAAACCATATATTTCTTCCTCTCCTTTAACAATAACAAAGAGTGAAGAAGAACGCATTGAAGATTTTAAGAGGATCCTAAAACGATATGTGTCTATTTCTTTAGAGGAACTAGCCAAGATATTAGATTTCAGAGACATCATTTCTTTACAAGATTGGTTAATCGATCTACCGGAATCAATTCCATTTCAAGTTTCTAATGATAGGGTGTTCTTTCAAAACAAACTGCAAACAGATGAGAAGGAGAGGGAAAAAACAGCAAAAACACTTGCAAAGAGTTTGATAAGATTACAAGAGAAAACATGTTATTATTGCGGGATGCCTTTAGACGAAAAAGCTCAGACATGTAGCTCTTGTGAGAGAGAAGTTCTTTACTGCAATGTATGCAAACTTCCAATCTCTTTTGGCGAACAAGCAGGCAAATGCCCGGAATGTGGCACGATAGGGCATCTCGCCCACCTCCAAGAATGGTTAAAGGTGAAAGGAAAATGTCCCTACTGTCAGTGCAGGCTCCTACCTGAAGAGGTAATAATATTGGATGGACCCCCCTCAAAGAAGAAAGCCTAACTAAATGCGATTTGTAATCCTTTACAACAGGAAACGCCTTCACGTTCAAACTACAGTGACATATTGCATCTCTTTGCATTGGTTACGTTAGTACTACTAATTTCAATTGTATTAATGGTAAGAAAAGGCCCGTTACTTGATAGTTAGAAAACAACTAGTAATTTGTTAAAGAAAGTGCTACAGTTTATAAAGTAGAGTAATCTTGTTTAATTAATAGTGCTTAAAAAAAGTCGTGGTTATCGTGGTAGAAATCAGCCGAGAGAAGTTAATTTCTTTGCTAGAAAAATTGGTAAGTTTTAAGACAGTTAATCGCCCTGCAGAAGGGATAAAGTTGGGAAAAGAATGCCCAGAATTTATAGTGCAGTATTTGCAAGAACGAGGGATTGCTGCTCAACTTTTTGAGGATGAAGGTTATTATTCTGTCTATGGAAAAGTTGGCAATGGTAAGTTCCACTTGTTGCTCATGGCTCACTTTGATGTTGTCCCTACTGGTGAGGGATGGGCAACAGATCCCTTTGAACTTGTCATCAAAGACAATCTTGCTTTTGGTCGGGGTGTTATAGATAATAAGAACAATGTTGCATCCATAATGACAATTCTCCCTTTGATCCGAGAATTAAATCTTGAAGATAAATTGACTGTTTGTTTTGAACTCTCTGGTGATGAGGAAATTGGTGGTGTCCACAGCGCGGGCAATTACTTGAAAAAATTCAAGCGTATGCCTGATGCAGTAATGAATCTTGATGGGGAAGGGTTGGTAATTATCTCTCGACGGAGAAATGCCATGGGGGCAGTAATTTCCCTTCCAAAGAAAACAGCACAAATCAGGGGGCACATCGAACAAAAGACATTTGTTACTGATCAATGGGGGCGTCATTCAGCGTATCAAAACCCTGGAGGAGATGTTCATTGCATGCTTCGTGCCTCACGGGAAGTAAGCTTCAATGCTTGGAAAGTAGCACATCTTACTGGGAAATTTATCAAAGGAAATGTTGTTCCGGATGAAGTGAGCCTCGAGGTTGTTATCCCAGATAAGACCATAAACGCTAAAGTAACTTATGATGAACATCTAACAATGCTCTTCGAAAACTTGCGTTTTCTGGTTCGAACACAATTTCCCACTGCGTTTTCTACCTATGGGATAACGATTGGTCCAAATATGTTATTAGAAAAAGACGACCAGTGGGAATTACTCTTAGACATTCGAGCAATGACTCAAGATTATACTGTAGCTGAGCATACGTTGCGAAAAATGTGCGATGAATTATTTGGTGCTGAGTATTCTTTAACCTTCAAACCTGGTCAGGGAATGGTCAACACCCCTAAAGATTCAATGTTAATTAAGACAGCCCTCGAAGTATCCAAACAATTTAACTTCCCAGCGAAAGTGGTGGAAAAAGGAGGCGCTTCCGACGCACGCTATTTCTCCCGTGAAGGCATCCCCACCTTTGATTTTGGACCGATAGGTGGTGGAGTGCATGCTAAGAATGAATGGCTGGACCTTGATTCTTTTGTTGCAGTAACCAATTTCTACTTCGAGATGGTAAAGAAACTATTAGAAAAAATGAGCTAAACTTCTGGGATTTAGGTTTCATCGTTAGAGTTAAAAAGAACTTTTGGTCAATAATTAATTACCACTGCGGGGATAGTCAAGTGGTCAAAGACGCAAGATTCAGGCTCTTGTCTCGCAGGAGTGCAGGGGTTCGACTCCCCTTCCCCGCACCACAACTTTTTCTTTAAAGCCTATTTTTTAAATGGAATATTATTGAAAGTTTTCCTGCGGAGCTACAAGTGTAGGAAAGCACCTTTGAGCTGAAAAAAACACTTTTTTTAGGAAAAACAAATCATTACGTAAAGTTTAAAAAAAAGGCGGCACGTTTCTTTTCATGGTTACTAATATGGTTGCCGCAGAATTTCATCTAGAGTTCGCTTGGCGCGATTAATTCTAATCCTCCTAGATGAAAGAAGGCTTCCTATTGGTAGCACCACTCTATTTTTTGGAGGTTTTTCATGTGAAGAATCAACAAGTAACTAATACTAGTATCGATGCCTTTTCCGGCAAAATAACTAATTACGAGCGCGCGATGCTTGAATTTGGTATTCAAGACATTAGCGAGATAGCTGATTCCCTCGAGGGAAGGATGAACCACAAGTACTTCCGGCGCAGGTTGATCTTTGGTCATACTGATGCTAAAAAGGTCTTCGAAGCAATTGAAGCAAAGAAGCCTTTTGCAATTATGACTGGGATCAAACCCACGGGGAAGTATCATATTGGTTCTCTTATCACTTGTAATGAGGTTTTGTATTATCAATCACTTGGTGCAAAAGTCTACTTCTGCATTGCAGATATGGAGGGGTACTTGCATAATGGAGTGCCTTTAGAACGGGCTCACCAAATTGCCATTGACAATATTGCTGACATTTTGGCGTTGGGTCTAGAGCCCAAAACAGCCTATATTTATAAGCAATCAGAGGAGCACAATGTCTTACGTTTGGCATCATTATTTTCACGTAATGTAACCTACAATATGATGAGAGCTATTTATGGTGAACAAGCATTTGGCGCTTATCAAAGTGCCCTCATTCAGATTGGAGATATATTATTACCGCAACTACCGGATTACGAAGGACCATTACCCACCATTACTCCTGTGGGATTAGAACAAGCCCCTCACTCTCGCTTGAGCAGAGATATTGCTCGAAAAAAAATACACCAAGAGCGGTTTGGCTTCATCTTACCATCCTTTACGTTCCACAAAATCCTGGGGTCCTTAGATGGTGGGCAAAAAATGTCAAAAAGTGCCGGGACTGCCTTTATCTTGACTTTAAGTGAAACAGAAAAGTCTCTGCAAAGAAAAATTAGCAATATCATCACAGGCGGCAGAGAAACCAAAAGAGAACAGAAAGCAAAAGGAGGAAGAATAGATGATTGCCGCATATTCGATTTGTTCAAATTCTATTTCACAGACGATGACCAACTCCTAACAAAGAGGGAACACGCTTGTAAATCCGGCGAGCTTTTGTGTGGCGAATGCAAGCAAGAATTGTTTGACCAAGCTCTTCCGTTTATTGAAAAGCATTGTGAAAAAAAAGAGCAAAAGTTAGCATTGGCAAGACAGTTGGTAGAGGGACAAAAATGAAGACATCTATTGCTGATAAGAGTGCTCGTAAGACATACCTTGTTCCAAACTGCTTTCGAAATTATGCAAAATTAGGCATCTGGTCACCTAAATTTTTCTTTAATCTTTTAGAGAAGAGGGTTTTTTACTGAGTTAAAGCATCTTTTCTATTTCTGAAAGAGAAAGGCGTTTTAAAGCCCGATTTTCTGTAAGAACAGTGATAATAATACCTAATGCAACTAGGAACATTCCAAGAAATGCGCTCCAATGAGTCGGCGTCTCATGAAAGATAGCATAAGCTAAAAGGGTAGAACCGAACATTTCCCCAAGAGCAGTTACTGTTATTACCGGTGCTTTAACATATCCCAGGGCATAGTTATATAAAGTGTGTCCTAAGCAGGAAGGGCCAACTGCTAGAAGTAAGAAGAATAAGAAATGTTGCCAATTTAAGTGGAAGATCGCCACTGTTTCGAAGGGGCCGCTTGGGAGCAAAGCAAGAGCGTTATTCGCCAGTAAATACATGAAAATAAAAACGGTGCATATGCCATAGACTATGGTTGTATAAGAGAAAATATCTATTTTTTCACGCTTCTTTCGTCCGATAACAAAATAGGCTGCTCCAGAGACAGCCCCCAAAAGGGCAAGCAAATCACCAAAGAGAACGCTAAGACCGCCTGGGGTTGCTTGAAAAACCAAGTCTGCAAGGCCGACGATTATTGCCCCTCCAACAGATAAAATGATGGCGATAATTTGCAACCAGCCTGCTCGTTCCTTTAAAAAGAACACTGAAAAGAGGAGAGCAAACAATGGCATTAAATAAATAATGGTTACAGAACTAGCGATGGTAGTCATTTGTAGTGATTGATTCCAGCTGATGAAATGAATGGCGAGCATTAAACCCGAAAGAGCTAACAAGGGGAGGTCTTTTTTTCTGTCCACTTGCTTAAACTTTCCAAGCTTGCCTGTAACCACAGCCCCCAAAAACATCCCAAGAGTGGCAAAAAGGAGGCGCCAAAAAGCAATGACGGAAGCATCTGCCGGCTGCCGTTGGGGCCAAAAAAGAACAATGTCTTTCCCTGCTAAGCGGATAAGAATAGAAGCGAAGGAGGTCATCACCATTGCAACTACAATAAGTACAAAGACATGTTTAGGCACCTTTTGTGCTCTAGCTGTAGATTCGGGTGCAGGTTTTTTAGGAACAGAATTCTCAGCATTCAAGGTATACTTACATTGTTTTCCTTCTAGTTAAATTCTTCTCTTTCTTCTTTCTGTAGGAAACTATTTTTGTCGGAGTTCGCTAAAAGTTTCGGTGATGTCTTTAATGTGCTGATTGATAATATCGGAAACATCTTTTGTGCGACTTAAAGCTGAGCTGACGCGTTTTGTGAAACTGGAAATTTGCTTGAGCATCACTTCCTCGAGGTCATCAACAGATTTGAGAAATGCCTCGGCAATTTCTTGATTGCTTTTGTTGGAAAGCTCAAACTGCTTTCGCGCAAATAAGGCCACTTCGCGTTTTACTTTTTGGAACACCCGGTCAATATCTTCGAGAATCTCTTCTGTTAATTTATCAGTAGTTAATCCAACACGGTCGCCCATTGCGGATATTTCATCATTCAAGTTTTGTAGATATTTCGATGAAATTGTCTCGCAGGCAGTAAAGATCTTCTCAGCGGACTTTGCGGCTTCATGGAGATCATATGCAAGTTGCTGATTTAATTGACTCATTGCCTCGCCATAAACGACACGGTGGTTTCGCCCGATCTCTTTGAAGTGCTCTTTGTACTTTTCGATTTGCTTTGCTTCTTCTTCGATCTTTCCTATGACTTCATCGGTAAGGTTTTTCCTGATTTGCTCTAGATTTTCGACATATCGCTCTTCAATTCCTAAAACAGCTTGTTCACCTATAACAACGACACTATCAGTACGCCTTGCTGCCTCAGCAGTAATGCCCCCAACAGTGTTAAAAATAGCCCCCTCAATTCCGGAGGTTTGTGCCTCTAATTCAAGAATCGTTTGGAACGTTTCTTTGTCAATAGTTTCCTGGATTATCTCATTTAGTTTTCGACTGACATTTGACAACTCTTTTCGGGAAATTTGGAGTTCCTCAGTCTTGGTCTTCAAATCATTTTCGAGGGCAGTTTGGAATTTGTCTTTAAACTCACTTATATTGCCAATTTGTTTTTCATGTAAAAGCACAGTTTTTTGCTCAAAGACATCCAAACTGGCATGTAATTTTCCATGTAACGCTTGGATGGTTGCAAAGGAGTTCTCCTTCAATTTTTCATTTAAGTTCGTAAGTTCGATAGATTGTTTATTAATCTCTGCCATTGCCTCTCCGAAAACTTTGGTTGTACCATCCCAGAGATTTGTTCGTAAAACTTCTGCAGTAGAATTGACTCCTTCGCTCAAGTCCGAAACGATTTTTTCTGTAAGAGCAGTAATTGTACTTCGGGAATTCTTCTCTTGATCGACTAATTGAGCGATTTCTTTTACAACAACTTTTTCAGTTTTCTCGAGATTACTCCCAGCTTTTTTCAGATAATCCTCCCGGGAGCGTCGCAAGATTTCTTGTAATCTATTAATGTCCTTCGAGCTTTTGGTGCTCCTCTTTGTTAGGATCTTTTCCAAGATGTTCGAAAGGTCCTGCCTGGTTTTCTTTAATGAAGAATATTCGCTGTCAAAGAATTTCTGAATGTCATTGATTAATTGCTTGGTAAGCTCATCATAATCACTGGCAATTTCTCTTATCAACTTGATAGAGGGCTTCTTTGTTTCGTCCACAAGCCGGTCTTGTTCTTTTTTGAATTGGACAAATCGATTCTTTATGTTCAGACTTTCTTTTTTTAGAGTGGTGTTAATTTCATCCAAAGATTGCTTAAGAAGCGAATTTACAGCTGCACCGAATCCTTTGAAACTTTTCGAAATGTCAGTAAACGACTCTTTAACAACAGCAATAGTGTTTTCTTTGGAGCCTTGGCCCGATTCTTCCTCAATCTTGGTGATAATTTCATTAATTTCATTTTCCAGAACTTCCAAGCTCTTATTCACCCGATCATTAATTTGCCGGATAAGCAAGCTCTGACTCTCTTCTTTCCAGCGTTCCAGCTTTGTTGTGAGGGAGTTCAATTCTTTGGTGGTGGCACGCAATTCACGCTCATGAATTTCAGAGAAATTGGTAAAGCTGGCCTGTAGATTCTTTTGGCTTGTTTTGAGTCTATTAAGCAAGACAGTGTGGTTGGTGTTAATGTCCTTAGCAAGCTTCTTGATCAATCTTTGAATGGTCCGTTCAAGTTCCACTTCAGCTTTCTTGGTCTCCTCTTGGAAGTCCTTATTAAGAGCAAGTAAGTCAGTCGTCAGGGCAGATTCGAATTTCTTTAGAAAAGCGTCTTCTTCCTTTCGAATTTTGTCGTTTAATTGCTCGAGATTCTCAATGAATGTTTTCAATGGCTCTGTTAAGGAGACGCTGGCTACATTCAAAATATTTTGAATGCTAATGCCGTTTTTGTCCACGACGTTGAGAAAATCATTCTCCAATTTTGCAACTTGATCGCTCAAATCCATCTGATATTTTGCAACAGCTTGATTTAAAGCGATAATAAATTGTTCCCTCATGTCATCTAAAAGGTCATTTGTTTTATTCAGAGTGATTTGGATGAGGTTGCTCTTTACCTCCATGTCGGTCTCAAGAGTTTCTTTATATCTGCTTTCTTCAGCAGAAAGCTCGTCTCTTGTGCTTGAGAGGGTGAGTTGAGTCTGTTCCACAAGATCGCTAACCCTTCGATTGAATTCACTGATAAGCTGGTCAATGGCTTCAGAAAAGAGGGATGTATGGTCCTCGAGAACAGCAACTAAGGACTGATACTGGTTATCAAGAATGGTATTATGTGAACTTAACGAATTTTTCAAAAGTTTACTCATTTTTGGGCGGAGACTGTCAACAGCATTGATAATTGGCCGTTTCTGCTCCGTTAAAACACGGATGATCTCCGTCTGGAAATTATTGGAGGCTTTTTTGATGGCAACTTTCAAGGAGGTAATTGCTTCCTCTATTTGATCGCTAATTGGCCGGGTGACCTTTTCAAGGTTCTCAATGCCAGCATCCAGAACATTAAAGATAATCTCTTCAAAAGCATCCTGGGAGGCCTTGAAAACTTCCACAACCTCATTGAAAGCCCTATTAGCATTCATCTCAAATTCCAAGACATTACCAACACGCTCATCAACGGTGGCTTCCAATTGTTCCTCGATGTGTTGCTGGGCCTGCTTAATCATGGCAGTATACTTTTGTTTCAAAGGAACGAGAGAATGAGAGATATTAGCCACAGTCTCATCACAACGAATCGAAGACTCAGTTAAAAACTCCCGAGAAGTCTGGGCAATCTTTTTCAAGTCTTGCAAATCCGTCTCAACAGAAGCTAAAATACCACTGAAAGAAGCGTCTAAAGCCATCTCAAGGTCTTTAATGTCTTCTTCGGAACGCTCGTTTCTCTTTTTACGCTCCTCAACACTCGCTTCGCGAACATTCTTAATCGCATTCTCAGTGAAATCATTTACCAACTGACTAGTGGCTTCTAACTCCTCACGACGAGCCTCGAGAGAATGAATGAGTTTGTCAACAACAGCAGTAAAACGCCGGATGGGAAAAACAGCAGCATAATGGGGGGAATCCTTGTCAGCAGAAGGAACCTCAATAACAAGACCGCGCTGTAAAAGCTTCTCAAGAGAAGAAAGAACACGACCCTTAGAAATGCCACTACGAGAGGAAATGTCAAGAGGAGAACTAATGCCATAAGAACTTAAAACGGAGAAAATACGCTTCTCAGTTGCAGACAAACGAGGTAATAACTGAAGTGATTTTGCTTCTTTAAGAGCCATTTTCAGGAAACTCCAATAACATGAATGGAAAGGGGAAGAGGAGGGATAATAATCTCAAGAGAAAGATCACAATCCATAATTCTTTGATAACTAGCTTTACCTTTTAGAGTTTTGGTTAGAGACTAAGAAAAAGAACTTTTTTTTCAAGAAACAATCAAAAATCATTAAAAGAGAAAAAAGAAAAAGAAACAAAAAAGGGCCGGTAGATCAGCCTGGAAGATCGTCTGATTCGCAGTCAGATGGCCGCGGATTCAAATTCCGCCCGGTCCACCACTTATTTTTTTTCCTCTCTTGCTATTAGATAACTTTTGAAGAGTTTTTTTGTCTAATGGTCACAAAAAAACGGCCAAATGCTTGGCAATAATCACAAAAAAGTGACCTTTCGCTCTTTTTTTCTAAAGTCTAAATCTAAAAAATCTTCTTAGGGTATTTTAAGAGCCTTTTTTGTCATTGAACTACCTCCCTAATATATAATAAAAGGAATGACTTTCCCCCTCTCATTTTTTCGATTAGTCCATTTGCCATTTTGGAAAGTTTTGATTTACTTCTTTGCAAGAATACTAAAATTACCCTCCTTTTCATCGTTTTTCTCGGTCAGCCAGTCCAGGTCGTAGGCAGCGAGGTCATCATCCATGGCGAAAAACTTGTAGCCAACCTCCCACAGGATGAATCCCAAAACCGCGGCAGAAAGGCCAAAATCGCCGGTAAAATCCACCGTCAGCTCATCATGCACCTCGTCATAATAGTGGGTTTTATAATACTCAGCAAGAAAGCGCATTTCCTGAGAGGTTGGTGACGAATTGAGTTGATACAACGCAGCTGCTAGAAGAATCCTGGAACCGTCGTTTTTAGCCTTTTGTAACTCCTTCTTAATTTGCTCAAAAGAAACGCTCGTTCTTGCGTACCGTGCTAAAGCCCAGAGCGCCCTGGCTCGGAGCTCTTCCTCCTGGGCATGAACAAAGCCGGCTATCGCTTGGAAATCACTGGTGCCTAGGAGCTCCTCCAGTAACACGTCTTGTTTCATTTCTCGCGATCCTTCAATCGATGATACTACTAAGTACATTGGATTTGGAGATATAAAAGCCCCAGAGCAGTATGATTAGAGCACTGACTACATTACTACCTGAATCATTCTTAAAAAGCAACCAAATCGAATTGTAAAGAGCAGATTCATCCATACACTCATCTTTTTGCAAGATGAACGAGGATTTGTCAATATAACAAAAGAAGTTGCTGTCAAAATAAAAGAACTGAAATAAGCTTTCATCAGTAAAAATGGTAGAAAGGAAAAATGCAAAGCTCAAATGATATTTTGTATGCTAAAGTCCTACATGAACATATTTACGCCCAATTTTGTAAGCTTCTCTTTACTCTTTAATGATGGAAATTTTTTATTCCAAAAGCATTTTAGTTAATAGCTTATTAAATTTCGAAATATCCCTATTTCTATTTTCCTATAGTCACCAAACGTTTGTAAAAAGCGCAACAATAATTTATCCCTAATATGCTTTTTTACGGGTTCCACCTCAAAAAGCCTTTCAATTGCCTGGTATAATTGTTTTGTTGGTTGAAGAATGCGCGTCCAATTAGTCAAAGGTAAAAGATGACTCATAACAAAGAGTAGCTCTTGTGTAGGTTTCAAGGGTAAGGGGTGTGGTTTAGATGTTGAGGCGCGAAAGAGGAGCTTCCCCGGCAAGGCGACAAGCTTCTTCATAAGCGTATTTGGCTCTTTGAGGTCAAACAATTTGAAGAGTAGTGGAAACGGGAGAGCTCTTGTTCCATGTTCGTAATGATAATATTGTCCGGAACTCAATCCCAATTTTCGCTCGACTGCAGCGTAGGAGAGTGGTTTTCGATAAGCCTTTAGATAGGCTTCGAGACCGAGCACATATAACGGTGTTAATTTGCTCAGGTCAAAGTAACCTTCTCGCGTGATATGTTCCTCTCTTAGACCATTAAAGATAAGTGATTTCTTATTGAGAAGGTTTTTAAGATCCCTTTTCTTTTTCGGATTGTGTACACCAATCTGTCTTGCAAATGGGAGTTTAAAGTCAAGTGGAATTTGCAAGAGAAACGTCCCTGTCTTCATAGTCGTAATTGAACTCTTAATGCCTACAGAACGCAAAAATAACTGGAAGTCCGAGATATAGCGTTTGCTTGCGCTTCCAAACGAGATTTGATTTTTATAGGAACCGTCTGCATCCATCACGCCCCGCCAATAAAGTGAGCGATATGGTTGGTCTAAAAGTTGAAAAAAGACGGGTTCCCTCAAAGAGCCATATTTTGCGCCATTAATGGTTTGATCCGTGAGAAAGTGAAATAACCGAACAGCTTGTGAGGAACGGATTTCAACATTCCACGCGTTTCCACTTTGGAATATAACACCGCCATCGCTGAACAATTGCATAAATAATTGGGAGAGAAATTGGATATGCTCTTTTGTTTCATCAACAATCCGTAACCAATGCGTCCGGAGATGCCCATCACCATTTACAACACCACAGAGATAGACTAACTGTTTGGTTATTTTACAAGGGATGGTATACCGTTTTCCTCGCGCACTTTCAAAGATAACAGAGTCCTGTGGGTAATGGACAAGCTCAGGGTTGATTTTCCAGAGGCAACGTAGAAGAGGGAATGGTAATGCCCCCCGCTCAAGGTAATGGCGTAGTTTCTCGCGCCAGGAGCGAATGGAGAAATCTATTGAGCGGTAGAAATAATGATGAACTTGCTCTGCCAGCGAAAGGAGCCGGTCGTTAATGGCGGCAATTTCGTCCTCAGTTAGCACTTTGAACGGGAAGCGAGCAAGAATACGGTCGCTCTGCCGCTCCCGGAGAAAATCCACTTTTCGGACGAGAATGGGATAAAGCTCGAGTTTGAGTGCGGCCGGGTCATAGAAAATGCGCTCTAATTGTCCTTGCTCGATCAGTTTGTTTGCTGTGAGCCAAGCGTCAGCGGAAACGGCTTGTGGGTCATACAAGAGTGGGTCACACCGCCAGGTGAGCACAGGTCCATTCGCCATAATACAAAGTACTTTGCCTCGAGAGTATAAAAACCACGTTGCGATAAGGGGAAGAAAAACAACTGCGAATAGAGAAAGCAACAAATTCTTAAAAACTAAAGTAAGATTAATTCAACCGGTAAATTATTTGTAATTGAGAGTAAATTAAGGAGTAGAAAATTATGAAAAAACAAGTCGTCGCCATTTTGGGAGGAAAAAAGGATGGAAATACTCATAACCTCCTTAAATTCCTTGAAACGAAACTTAATGAAAATGAAATTGGATTAGAAGTAGTTATTCTTAGCGAAAAGGACATAAAAGATTGTAAAGGGTGTGAAAATTGTGTGTTAGGGACTGGTTGCATCATAAAAGATGATATGATTGAGATTAGGGATAAAATGAAAAAAAGCGACGGAATTATCATTGCATCTCCTGTTTATAATAACAATGTCACCGGAAAAATGAAAATGTTTATCGATAAAACAGCAAAATGGGCCCACAGCCCTATTTTGACAGCCAAACCCTATCTTGGAGTCACAACAACATCGAGTTCCGGTCTAAATATTACTTTGAAATATCTAAAAATAGTTGGTATCAATTGGGGTGCGCATTTTGTTGGGAATATTTGGGCAAGCAAAAGAACGACAAATATGAAAAAAAATAAGAAAGTTCTTTCGAAATTTATAAAGAGTCTATTTCAAAATCCAAAAGAACATAAAGTTACTTTAAATCAAATTATCCAATTTCAGACTAAAAAGGTACTTGCAAAAACCGTGTTCCCAAATGATTATGAATATTGGAATGAAAGAGGATGGTTAGATCAACTTTATTATTATAAATGTAAAACAAATCCGTTTAATCGTTTATTGGGGCACTTATTTAATTGGATGTTCTTCAAAATCATGAAAAAAGCCATGAACAAATATAAAGATAAAATTGGAACTAAAGAATATGGAAAATTAAAATATGAATGAAAAATGTAAATTTGTGAGTTTTTGACTATTCGGGGAAAAATAAGTCTGATAGATGTTCCTACCGCTCTTAAATTTATTAATCTATAAATCTATAACAATCTGTTAAAATTCATTTTGCTATGCACCATAGCAGCGTGGTATTTTGCGAGATCCGGGATTGGGAGGGAGGGGTGTATGGGTGGCAGAGTGGCTGAACCAGAAAAATCACAGAAAGCAATTGCCCGCTACGATTACGAAAACGGTAAGATAGATTTCGAAAGGCTACAGAAAGACATCGAGGAACGACAGGGCTCCGCCTACAGGCTCTACCACTACATCTCCCACTCGAAAGAGCTGGCAAGAATAATGGAAGCAATGGACTACAAGAGAAACAACTTGAGAAACCACCTGCTGCTAATGGTCAACCTGGCGATTAATTACTTTATTAATGGCAATTTAGTAATAAATAATAAGGAGGAAGTGGCATTATCAATTGAGAAGAACAAGCATCGGCGAGGAAAAGCCCTGAGGGACAAACCCGCTAAGGATGCTGAAAAGCAGCCCCTCTCTTTCATGAGGAAGAAAACCCAGGAGAGCGCAACTAACTCGAGGAATGGGAAGAAAAAAGACATAGAAAGAGAAGAACCAATAAGAAAATTCGAAAGAGTTGAAAAAAATTGAGTAGTAATATCAATATCCCTGACGTCATTCTCGCTCGCGAGGCCGGTCTCATGTTCGAGAAGGGTCGTGGTTTCGAGCCTTTTAATGGTGATCTCACTCGTTGGCGTGGTTTAATTCCTGGTCGCGGTCAGTTTCGAGACCGGTATTTTACTGTTGAGATTCAGTTATTGGACGGCTTTCCTGCTGTTCCTCCTCTTGTTCGTATGATTAGTGAGGTTGACCATCCTCGTGTTGGTCGTGGCGGTGTTGTTGATTTGTGGATTCTCAAGCGCTGGAATCCTCAGTATCATCTTTTCCAGGTTGCTAACAGTCTTAAGGGTCTTTTTGCTCGTGAGCCTCTTCGTCCTGCCCGTCATCTTATTGAGCGCGGTGCTGCCCCTAAGGTCAAGCCTGATGCTGCTCTTGAGGTTCTCACCCGGCAGAAGGCGCAGCTTGAGGAGGTCCTTCGTCAGAAGGAGGCTGATCTTTCTCGTATGCGTGCTGCGCTCAGTGGTCGTCGTCGTGTTGACCCCACCAAGGAGCGGCAGGAATATCTCGAGAAGCGCAAGCTCTCCCTTGAGGAGGAGCTGTTCGATATTGAGGAGCGCTTCCACTGGGCTGACATTTCTTCCGTCGACTTCGCTAAGGAATATCTCCGGATCCGCACCCAGCTCCAGCTCATCGCGTTGCAGAGTTAGACGTGGCAGCCGCTGCCTGCGCCGTTTTCCACGTTGTTTCCTGCTGTGCGAGCGAGATGGTTCGTTCATTCGCTCTTTTTTTTCCTCTTTCCTTTTCTTCTTCCCAGACTTTCTTTAATGCTCGTTCTTTCTTTTTCTGAAACTGCAAGCAACTTTAAAATAGCCTTCGGCTGTTAGCCTTAGGTAGGATTATCTTTCATTCGAATTCGTTGAGTGAGACTAATAATGATTGCCGCCATTCTTGCTGCCGGTCGGGGGAAACGCATGCGCCCCTTAACTGAGACTCGGTTGAAAGGTTCATTGCCCTTTCACAACAAGCCGCTCTTGCTCTGGCTAGTGGAGCAGTTGTTGTCCAGTGGTGTTGTTTCGCGGGTAGTGCTGGTGATTACCCCCTGGCAGGAAGCCGCCATGCGTTCTCTTTTTGCTTCGACGGCTTTTTCTGCCGATGTGTTGTTCACCGTGCAGGACCCTCCTAAGGGCACAGCAGATGCAGTTGCCCAGGTGGAGCCTTTTGTTGCTTCTGACCAGCGCCAGTTGTTAGTGTTGAATGGCGACATTCTTGCCGACCTTCCGGCAGTGCTTCCGCGGCTCTTTGTTCAGCAAACCGCTTTACATGCGAAGGCGGTGCTGGCGGTCTTCCCTGGAACCGGTAGTCGTTATGGTCTTTTGCAGCTTGCCGCCGATGGGACTGTGCTGAGTATTAAAGAGAAACAGCAGTTGGCAGCAATCGCTACCGAGAGTGGTTACATTAATGCCGGCATTTACCTGTTCGACCGGGCAATTTTCGATGCCATTCGCCAAACCCCTCTCTCCGAACGGGGAGAATACGAGCTTACAGATGCCATTACGCTTCTCGGGAAGGAAGGACCAATAGGGGCAACGATTATTGATGCTTGGATGAGTCTTGAGAATCCGTTGGACTTACTCAAAGCGCAAAGCTATTTCAAAGCTACGGTAGAAGACGAGCTGCGCTGCATGCAATTCCATTCTGGCGGCGAGATAGGGTTCAAAGCTGCGGATGAGTTGTTCTTCGACGCGGAGACTACAATTGAATTTTCCAGCATTACCATTCGCGGCCCTGTGCTGCTCGGAAAAGGAACCGTTGTTGAGCCTGGGGCGATTCTTGGGCCGGCTGTTTTCCTGGGAAAAGATTGCACGCTTGGTGCAGGCGTTAAGCTTGCCCACTGTCTTCTTCTTGACGGCTGCCGTCTTGAGGCCGGCTGTACCGTTCGGAATCTTGTTGCGGGGGAAGAAGTGTTGATAGGCGCTCAGACAAAGATTGGCCCACCAATACCGCCCACCGCCGATGCTGCCCGTGCCCCGCTAGACCCCCCCTCCCAACTAGAAGAGCTAGTACTAATTGGGGCGAAGAGTGTTATTGGGAGTAAAATGACGCTTCCGCAGGGAACTAAGCTTTCAGCGTATGCGGTTCATACTAGGGATTTGAAAGAAGAGCCCCCCGACTAATAATTTTCAGGAGAAACCACTTATGCCCTCCTCTCAGCCTTTAGCAATAATCTTTGATTTCGATAACACGCTGGTAAAATCGCATATTGACTTTCCTAAATTGAAAGTTGAAATGGCTCACCGCCTTTCTCGTTATGGCTTTAGTTTTGGTTCCGATGAGACCATCCCCCACAAATTCACTGCTGGGGAAATCATCGAGCAAGCGGCTGCCTATGACGAGGAGCATGGAACCTCCCTGGCGGAAGAATTATGGTCACTTGTTGAGTCTTTCGAGCGGGAGGGGATGCGGGACATTACAGTTGCAGACGGCATAACAGAGACGCTTGCGGCTTTAAAGCAAAAGGGCTTTTTACTTATTGTCTTTACTAATAATGCTAAAAGTCCCACTCTTGAGGTACTTCAGCGGTTTCACCTGGAGTCCTTTTTCGACCTTGTTGTTGCTCGTGAAGATGTCAAGAAAATGAAGCCTGACCCTGAAGGAATTTCTCTGATCCTCACAAAATTCAACTTATCTCCGGAACAGGCTGTTTTTGTTGGTGATTCCTGGGTAGATGCTCTTGCTGCAACAAACGCTGGGGTCAGGTTCATTCTCATTCGGGAAGAGCGGTTGGATGAAGCAAAATATGGCATTACCATTTGGCGGCACATTCGTTTTCTAACAGAACTTGTTGCGCTCCCCTCCCAGGAGAGCACCACTTAATCTGTCTTCTTGCTCTGTTCCAACCATTGAATGTATTTTTTAATGCCTGTCGAAAGTGCAGTTGTTGGCTCCCAGTGGAGCACTTCTTTTGCCCTTGAAATATCCGGCACGGCTTTTCGCACGTCACCTGCCCAACCTCGTTCCCCGCCGGTATAGGTCAAGCGAACCTCCTTTAACCCCATTGCCGCGATTACTTCTTTTGCGATGGTGTTCACTGTTGTCCCTTCTATGGAGGCAATATTAATCGGCAGATAGCCTTGAATTTTTGTCTCGAGAGCCTTAAGATGAGCGTTGACACAGTCCTCCACGAACAGATAGGACTTTAGTTGCTCACCATTCCCCAATATCTCGAGTGTAGTAGGATCCTTCTTCAATTTCCAGTAAAAGTCGTGCATGACACCATGATTGGATGGTGGGCCATAAATATTCCCCAGCCGTAAAGCGTAGGCTTCTAAGCCATAAAGGTTGGCAAAACTGGACAGATACATCTCAGAAGCTGCTTTGGAGGCGCCATAATGACTAATCGGTGCGAGCGGGACATCTTCTGGCGTTGGCAGGACCGCTGATTCCCCATAGACCGTACCACACGATGACGCAAACAAGATCTTTGGAACGTCATTTTTTATCATCGCTTCCAGGAGATTCACTGTTCCTTGCACATTCACCGCAAAGTCTGAGAATAGATTGGCAGTACTCGCTCGAACATCCGGTCGTGCTGCCTCATGAAGCACCACATCTACATCGCGTAGTGTCTTTGTAAGCAACGGGAAATCTGTTATGCTTCCTTTGATGAACTGACAATTTGGTTTCTTGAGCGCTTGGTCAATAAACGCTCGGTTTCCTGCCGTCAGGTCATCAAGGGCAAGGATGTTCGCGCCTGTTGCTACTAATCGATTAACTAAATTACTTCCAATAAAGCCGCAACCGCCTGTAATAAGAATAGTTGTCGCCATGATGCTCACTTGCAATTAAATCTTTATTCTCTCCAATGAGGAAGTTTTCCCATTCCAACAACTTGAATTTTCTTTGTAATGGAGGGAGAAAACAACCTCAAACATTGTTCTCTATGGAGCTAAAATAATTTTTTGGTTGAAAAAAAGGCAAAGCATGAAGAAAAAGAATTGGCCGGTAAGTGATTAGTGGCAACCCCCAGACCCCTTCTTTCTCCTTTCGTCTTTGGAGAAAAAAAAGAAGCACCTATGTGCCATTGTGCTGAAACCCCCTTCCTATTATTTCTGGTTGAGGGGGGGGTTCTTATGCTTAGCCTTTGTGAGTGAAAATAATATCCACAAATAAATTATTAAGACCGAATTTGTTGTATTACAGTGAGGTAAAGATACGTGGTCGACGAAAATACCGAAAACAGTATGCGTCCAGAGGAAATTGAAGGTAGTCTTCCTGAAGAAGCGCTCCATGACGAAAAGCGAAGTGGGCAAAAAGGTCTCAGCTTCAAAATGGTCAAGAACATTTTCACCAGGCAACGCAAGGTAGCCCTTATTATTGATGCCCCGAACCTTCTTCGCCGTATTAACAACCGCCAGATACGTTTAGAGGACATCGAAAAAATCGCCGACCGCCTTGGTCAGATCAAAGTTGCCAAAGTTATTTTGAATCGCCATGCCCCACAAAAGCTCTTAAAAGCCATTGAAAACAGTGGGTATGAACCAATTGTTGCTTCTGGAGATATTTACATTCGTATGGCAATTGAAGTAATAGACTGCGTTTTCAGCAAGAACATCAATATGATTATTGTAGCGAGCCGACATGCTCGTTGTGCGCCGATTCTACGAGCGGCCAAAGCAAACGGCATTGATACGGCGATTATTGGCTTCCAGCCGGGTTTTAGCGTGGCCGTACAGAATGCAGCGGACATGGCGTTTCAGCTCGAATTATGAACACCAGCTGTTTTTTTATGCCGGTTATTCAAAGCCTTTTATAAAATTTTAAATAGCACATATTTAGTCATTCCTCGCAGCTGAACTAGCTTCTGCTAGTCGGCCTAGAGGTCAGCCAAATATGCCACAAAAAATTGTTATAATTGGAAATGGTCCTGCGGGGCTCACTGCCGCCAGTACCGCGCGCTTAACAGATCGAACAGCAGAAATCACTGTTGTTGATTCGAAAAAATACGATACTTATCATCCTTGTGCCCTCCCGTTTGTCATTGGCGGGTATCTTCCGTCAATCGAGACAATTATTGAGGACCTCAATTTTGAGCGAATGAACATCACGCTTCTCTTAAATACTGTTGCAGACGCAATTGACCGGAAGAAAAAAGTGGTCACAGTCGTGAACAACGACGATGGCTCAAAAAGCACGCTCCCCTATGACAAATTAATTCTTTGCACCGGCTCAAACGTTTTCGTCCCACCCATTCCAGGGCGCGATCTCAAGAATGTTTTTCGCCTGAAGTTTGCGGAAGATGCCCAAGCCATTAAGGAAGTTGTCTCAGCAGAGAGCATTAAAAATGTCATTGTTGTTGGTGGGAGTGCTATTGGTATCGAAGTTGCTACAGAAGTTAGACACCTGGGCAAAGAGGTCACCATTGTAGAAATGTTCCCACAATTAATGCCACTGAAGATTTCAAAGGATATTGCCTTGTTGGCACAAAAACGTCTTGAGGAAACGGGTATTATCGTTCGCACCGGTATGATGGTCAAGGAAATTCTCGGGACAGAAAAAGTGGAGCACATAACGATTGGCACGGAGGACAAACTCGAGACTCTTGCTGCTGATGTTGTTGTCCTGGCAACCGGGGTGCGACCAAATGCCCAATTGGCTCAAAAGAGTGGGTTGAAGCTTGTTGAGAACTTCAAGGCGATTGAAGTTAATGAAAAAATGCAGACTTCTGATGAAGCTATTTATGCTGCAGGTGACTGTGTCTCTGTTACCAATTTAGTTACAAAGGAACGAAGCCTTGTGCTTTTAGCTGGGCCGGCCGTCCGTCAGGGCCGTATTGCTGGTATCAATGCTGCAGGTGGGGACACACGCTATCCTGGCAGTGTTAATTCCTTTATAGTTTCTTCACGGAATTTTTATGTGGGGGTTGCCGGGATAAATACTGAACAAGCCAAAAAGCAAGGAATCGAAACAACCCAAGCAAAAATTACCGCGCCAATCCGACCACATTATATGCCGACAACAAAGCCTATTACTATCAAACTTATTGCCCGCTCTAGTGATGGGAAATTACTCGGGGGCGAAGTTTTCGGCGAAGAAAAAGTTGATGAGAATGTGAATTACATTGCCTTTGCACTTCAAACCGGCCTTACAGTTTATGACCTTTTAACCCTTGACTTTTGTTATGCTCCTGCCGTTTCCGAAACAATTTACCCCATTGTTATTGCTGCTGACGCCATTGTTCGTAAGATTGAACGGAAAAAAGCCCGCGCAGCAAAAAGTGCTTAATTTGCGCAATTGTGCTCAAATAAAGTTTTTAAAAAAAAGGAGAGATCCCGAAAGTCTTCGGGATTGTTTTTTTTTCTTGTCTTAATTTACCGAGATGATCTCTTGGCAATAAATGATTTCATTGATGATTATAATGTTTAACTCGAGGGTATCGCCGACTTGGAGAAAGAGGGCTATTTCCCATTGAGTGACATTTAAGAACTGTTGTGTGAACCAGACTGTTTCATTTCTACTTATTGCTGTGGTGTTTCCTTCGGGGATATATGTCAGATTTCCTTGTGCCAAGATGATAGTATTTCCATCTTGTTCAAACGATGCCAGTTGTGCTATTTCAAGGGTTTCCGTGTAATTATCTTCTACCGGTTGTGTTATCCCCATAAATGTCAGATACTCATCTATTGCTCGCGTCAACACCTCATCCACGGTGTCTGTTGCCTCTGCTAACTCGACAATTGTGTCTACCCCACTTGGGTCGAACGGGTTAGTAATACAAATGCCGCCGAATCTTATGCTCCCAAATTGAATGGGAACCACATAGGCATAATCTGTCATGTTTTTATAGTGCATCTGAATGGGGAAGAGCAACGGGAGGATCGGTCGATAATTATGCTCTGTCGTACCGACTTCCACATCGATTGCCGTTCGGCTATGATAGAGGGCATTTTGAGTGTCAATGGGTTTAGGGTCGAGGTCGGCCCAATCGAAGAAATAGATGCCACTCGCATTTGCCTTTATAGCCCCTCGTAGGAGCTGACTTTCCGACTCCGGCTGGGTGAGCATGACATACTGAGATGTTTCCTGGGTATTGGCATCATAGATTACCCGCACATCGTCATAATAGGATATCCCCAGCTGTTCTGTTGTTGTGAACCAATAGGCAAATTCGTGATTTCCTTTACGATGGCGCCCCCATTTGTTTATATTATATTCTAACCAACTTTCAGGGTAGCATTGAATGCGTGCATAGTCTGGAAGTTCACTCAAATCGCGATAATCCTTTATGAGCGTTCCCTGTGCATTAAATTCCAGGACACCACCAACCTTTTCGAGGAAGGTTGTCAATCCAAGGCCGCTTTCGACGGTCAAGCTCGTTGAAATAGAATAGGGGGCTAAAAGACGCATTTCCCCCTCGTCATTCATCGAAAAGTAGCTGTTGTCACCCACGCGATAATTGGGATTAATTTTCCAGACGATCCGCTCCAATTGCTTTTGCCGGACAAGATAACTCCCTATTTTGAACGGTTGCTCGACAACTATCACCGCCTGGGAAGGGTCAGTGAGGTCGACGCCCACAAAGCCGAAGATCGAGTTCCGTTTCCGCCCTGCGTTATCCGTTCCAATTTGGATTGCATCCGTACCCATAACACCAATCCACATTAGTTTTCCATATAGTTTCCCGACATGCAACTCAAGGATCATGGAATTACTGCCAAACGGCTGTGATTTCTGGATTATTTCTGCAGCCAAGTCACTGTCCACTACCCGCACGTTATCTCCAGTAATGATGTGATTGAAAGGCATCTTCTCATCAGGAAACATGAGGATACTATCAAAGTATTTCGCAGTGTCATATCCTTTCCAGATGATTGTACTAAGGCCGAAATAGGCTGAGCCAAACAGCATTAATCCGGCTATTGCCAATGAAATTATGCCCTGGGCATTTCGCCCTACTCGCGCAAAGCTCCGATGATAGAGGCGTGAAAGTACCAGTACAAGAATGCCACCCAATAAAAGACAGATAAGAATGATTGACCCTAGTACCGGGATACCAAACCAGAACAGGGTTAATGAGATGAGAAAGCCGCCGACCAATCCCGCCGCGGCTATAATGCCGACTGCTGGTGTAAATTTTCTCTTGTTAAGGAGGACAATGCCTCCTGCAAGTACACCGAAAATTAAACCGATGATTAGAGAAAAGACAACAAACAACATAATAAGTAGTAAAAGATGTCTTTAGTATAAAAATGTACTTTTGCTCTTATTGACAATTTTTTCTCGCTTCACAGGTTCGCATTCTCTCCCTTTTGTTCATGAAAAGGGACTTTTTTCCCTTGCTTTGGTTCCCTAAAACAAACTAATGGTCCTTTCTTCTTTTGCGAGTACTCGCCCTATACGGTTTATGAATAGGAATTGTAATGTTACCAGCCCTTTCCGTGCAGACGTGAGTCCTAGCTGCACCTGCCGTTCACTTTCCGGCTCTAAGAGCAGCCCCCGGATGCTTAGTAAACGTATCACCCCAAAATTGTCCCGCTCGTGGATTTCAAGGCACCCTCTTTGCACCCGGTCAGTTTTGTTTTGAATAATAAGTCGCTTCTTTTTCAAAGCAACGGTTTTTATGACGTCGGGTAAGGTAGGGAGAATAAAGAGCCCTTTTTTTCGCGTGGCTCTCAAAGAGATCTTGATGTTTTGGTCCATTTTCACCGGCTTATCTGTGGATTTGGTTTTAAGCTGCATTAATCGCTCTTCTCCAAGGGTCTCTCTTACGATTTTCACTTTTGTTTCCACTAATGCTGGCGAGCGCGAAGATAAAACCCGGACCGAGCTTTTCATGTTTTCCTTTGAAAGCGGATCTGCCCTGCTCTTTTTTAAGGTTATTTTCCAATCCACCCCAATTGCTAATTTTTGCCTTGGTTCCAGGATTTGGTATCGATAAGAAATTTCTTTTGCGAGTGTCCCCCCCATCCAATTTCCACGGGTAAGAGTGATTATGTTAGTTTGTAAACCAAGAGAAGGATGGGTTCCTTGTTGTCCTGTAACATCTACTGGCAACCACCGTCCCCCCACAAGAATTTCTGCCATTGCATGTCGCTCCCATCGCTGTCCCATTCCAAATCCGGCAACAACACGTGCGGGGATCCCTTTTGCTCTACAAAGAGCGACAAAGAGTGCGGCAAATTCTGTGCAGTCCCCCCTCCCTGTTTCAACTGCATATGCAGCTCCATATTCTTCCGGTTGAATTTCATACCTTAAAATTTGATTCACTATTTGTATTGCTCGTTTTGCAAATTTTATCGGATGGTCTGTTACAATGTTTTTTGCCAGCTCGATAATTCGTGGGTGCGTACTTTCGATATGGGCTTCTGATGCAAGATATGGTTTAAGAAACGTTTTGGCATATGGATTTGCTACCTGTTTCACGTTTTCAAGGGTGGGTGCCATCAAAAATGGTTTTCTTTGAATAACCGCACTATAGCGTAACTCAAGAGTCTGCCCGGGAGCTATACGCGTCACCTCATAATGGGCCCAGTGGTTTCCTTCTACATCTGAGGAAAGTCGCACTGTTTCTGGGGAAACGGTCAATCGTTTAACAATTTGATGTGGTGGGATTGTTATTGGTAAGGCTACAAAAGCGGAAAAGTTTCCGACTGGTTTATCTGTTGGATTACTTATCTGAACTTTATAGTTTATCTGCCAGTGGGGAGAAAGTATCCGCTCTGTGAGGTGTTTTCCCAGTGGGGTGGTGGCTTTCATAGTAAAAAAATTACTCTTTACAATTTCGCCGCTCGCTTTTTTCATGAGAACAAGGCGATAATTTCCTGCTATCCAGTTTTCTGGAATTTGAACATTAAAAGAGGCAATCGTCTCAGTTTTAAGTGTCGGAACTTTCCCAACGACAACCGGTGCATCAATCGGATTGTAGATTACCACTTGCAGCTGTTCCTCTATCTCTTCGTCTCCCTCTTCCGGAATGATTAAAATACGCAATGTTTGCCCATTCGTTATTATGTTTGCAGCGGTTAATGGTTGCTGACTTGTCGCGCTTATAACAAGAAATGGTCTTAAAAGCATTGCTACATTTTCACTGCCGTTTTGTGTTCTTTTTCCGAGCTTTCCCTTTGGAGCTACTCTTTTTGTTGTTGTCATCTTTGTCGATGATTTTCACAGATGGTTCCGAAAGGATTTTCACCCTTGCTTTTTGATTTGTCTTTTCTTCCCTGCTAACTGGGACTGTTGCTCCGTTCATCGGGGAAAGAAGCACTTTTGGCGGGAGGAGTTTGATGAATTTTAATTTATGTTCTTTTACCCCTAATAAGCGTGCGGCCGGGCATGATTCATAGCCCCTAACTGCTTCTCGACATTTTTGGCAGAAATATGCCTGACATTCTGCACAGATATATAACTCCTCTTTTTTTTGTGAGGAATAATCAATCTCATGATTGCACAATATACATCTGATGGTTTCAGTTCGAAGATTTACCATTTTACTCTGGCAACCGCGTTTTTCTAACTGGGGGTATTTTTTCTTTTCCTTACCACCATTTATATCTTTCACTTATTTGTAGGAGATTTATTCTGTATCTTGTCTTTTTTTTCCTGAAAAGGTTTTATATCCATGGGTATTGGCACATGAACGATGCCTTTCTCTCCTCGCTAGTGGGGAGCTTTGAATGAGCACCTGCTATTCTCAAAAAAGGAGTTATTGATAAAGTATTTAACCTTTTTTTTAAGGAGTTCGCCGAAAGTTTCCAACCAGCCATTCCTGCTGTTTTTGTTTCGTTGCTTCTTTTCTCAGGGTAATGATCAATGCTTTCATTGGCTGCATTTTTTTGCAAGATGAAGGGGGATTTGCTTGTATGGCTAAGGGCAGAATTCAGAATAGAGTAATCGCGTCTTCCGGGGTTTGTCCATCTGCAACCCATTATATCTTCGTCAGCAATGCAGCAATAAACACTGTATGCAACATCGGCTAAAAAGCATGCTCTGATCTTGCTGTCGCACAACCCATTGCTGAGGAGTGGGATACGGTATCTTAACCTGCACTCGTGGGTACAAATCTTTTTAGTTTATGAGAGTAAAAAGGAAGGCATGAAAAAAAGGTTTGCAATAAAAATCGCTTATCTTGGGCAAAATTACCACGGTTTCCAAAGGCAAAAAGAAGGCATCCAGACCGTGGAAGGAACAATTCTCGAAACTTTATTACAACAAAAAATAATCGACAACATACGTTCGGCGCGATATTCTGCTGCTGGTCGAACGGATCAAGGGGTAAATGCTCTTGGTCAAGTGATCGCTTTTGATGCCGTTCGTGACAAGTTTTGCCTTGAAGAACTTAATGCCAACCTCCCAGATGATATCTTTGCTTGGGGGATTTCTCAAGTCCCCTCCATATTCAATGCACGAAGAGATGCCATTCTGCGCATTTATCGGTATTTTTGCCGTTATAAAAACGAAAACATTGGTCTGCTTACTGAAGCATTAAAGCGCCTAAAAGGCACCCATGATTTTAAGAAGCTCTGTAAAAAACCAGATCCTCTGCCGAGTGGCTATCAAAAGTCTACTGTGTTGACGTTGGAAACCGCCAAAGTTACCCATCACAAAAAAAATGCTGTTTTGGAATTCGAATTTGCTTCACGAAGTTTTCTATGGTATCAGGTGCGAAAAATGGTTTCATTAGTATTACAAATTGGTGCCGAAGACCTTTCAATGAACATTATTGACGAATTATTAGACCCCGAAATCCCTCTTTTACCTGGAGGGATAAAACCAGCTCCTCCGGAAGGGCTGGTGCTTTATGATGTTCTCTATGAACCCAATGTCAGCTTCCAGAAGATACAGAAGAAAACTTTAGTTGCATTACCTTTAGAACGGCGACTTGATTCCTATACGGCACTCTTGTCTGTAATAACTGCAATGAAAAAGAACATTTTATAATTTCATTTAAAATACTCAAAAATTGAATGTAATAATAAATAATAGATATATTAAAAACAAGCTAAAAGAATAACTACAATTTATTTGGTTCAAGGTTAAAACTAATGTACAGACGATCTAATGATACTCCTCAGAAAAGAAAAAGCGCGCGACAGCAAAGCGATAAAGAAACACTAGATTGGTTTCGATTAGATAATGCTGCGACTGTTTTTTCACTGGTGACATCCGCGCGCATTCCTTGTATGTTTCGGCTTGCATTTACTCTTAACGAAGCAATAAATATCCAACAATTACAACAAGCACTTGAAAATATTATAAAGCGTTTTCCGTATTACAATGTCAATCTCCGACCAGGATTATTTTGGTTTTATTGGGAACAAAATCTTGCAACGCCAAAAGTAGAAGTGGAACAACAATACCCCTGCCAGAAATTGCCGATTACAAAGAAAGGTGTATTCCCCTTTCGTGTTCGAGCATATAAAAATCGCATTGCAGTAGAATTTCATCATAGCATTACAGATGGCACCGGAGGGCTAACATTCCTTAAAGCATTGGTGGTAGAATATTTCCGCCTTAAAGGTTACGAACCAAGGGATTGGCTGGATGTATTTAAAGCAACAGAAAAAGTTGATCCTGAAGAGTATGAAGATGCTTTTAAGCGTAATTATCAGAAAGCCATTCCTTCAGCAAAAAGCCCATCGAAAGCTTTCCACCTGCCCTATAAACTCGAACCAAAAGGAATCTACCATGTTATTCAAGGAAAAATGCCTGTGAAAAAAGTCTTAACAAAAGCAAAAGCCCTTAACCTTACACTTACTGAATACCTTATAGCTATTTATTTGGATTCTTTACAGGAAATCGTTTTTGCCCTCCCTAAAAAACTGCGCCAAAAGCACCTTCGGCCAATACGGCTTCAAGTACCGGTCAATCTTCGACGAATATATCCCTCTAAGACAATGCGAAACTTTTCCCTCTATGTTACACCAGAAATCGACCCGCGGTTAGGCAAGCATTCTTTCGAAGAAATTGTTAACCAAGTTTATCATTATATGCGCGTAGAGATTTGTGATAAATTCATTAATCAATGGGTTGCGAGAAACGTGAGAGGAGAGCTTAATCCACTCCTTCGAATGACCCCCTTAATCCTTAAGCGATTGTTTGGAAAGGTCATTTATAATCGATTGGGAGAATATCTCTATTCAGGAGTCATAACCAATCTGGGGCGGATAGTTTTACCAGAGCCGGTAAGTGACTTTGTCCAAGAAGTTGATTTTATCCCGGCACCGAGCCCTGTGACGAAAACGGGTTGTGCCGTTGCAAGTTATAAAGATACACTCTTCATTACTTTTGGACGGACCATTAAAGAATCGGTAGTAGAGAAATTGTTTTTTACTCGTTTAGTGAAAGAAGGAATAGAAGTAAAAATAACATCAAATTAGGAGGAAAGAACAACGACGCCTATTTGCAATCGCTGTGGTGTAGAAATTGAGAAGGGATTGACTCATTGTCCCCTGTGCCAACAACCCCTTGATCAAGAAGAGGAGACACAAGAACCACCAACTGCGCAAAAAATTTATCCGGAAGAAGTCAAACCACCGAAAAGAATGAGAACAACTAAACAAAAACGATTCTTAATTTGGGAAATTCTAAGCGTAACGCTTCTTACAACATTGCTGATTGTCCTCTTCCTGGACTTGATAATAAGTAAAACAATTACTTGGTCCCTCTATCCGATAGCCTCTCTTGTCTTGGCGTGGATAGTAATCACTTGCCCCCTTCTTTTCCCCAAAAAGGTTGCTGTTATCGTGCCTGGCGAAACGATTCCCTTTTTCATCTATTTATTGGTAATTGATCTGGCGGATAATAGGAAAATCGATTGGTACTTGCGTCTTGGCTTGCCAATACTCTGTGTTATAATTACTGTTGGATTGGCAATTGGCATAGGCTCATTGTTCCTTAAAAATAAGGGGCTCAATATTGCTGCTCTCATTGTTCTAGGTGCAGGAATTATTTGCTTAGGAATAGATTTCATTGTTAGCAGTTATATTTATGATCGATTCACTGTAAATTGGTCTCTCTATGTTTTAGCCCTTACGGTAGTAATTGGAGGCTTTTTATTATACCTCCATTTCCGGCTTTTAAAAGGTGCAAACTTGAAACGGAAACTGCGAATGTAATCATTAAATCAAGCTGTAACAGACTAAGCAAAAAGGGTCTGGTTAGAGTAAAATTCACAAAAAATGAAAAAAAAGATAAAAATACTTTTTCAAGTATTTTGAAGTTGGACTTTCTATAGGAACGATTAATGATTTACAGTGAAATTATAGGTTAAAACCTTGCCGTTATTGTATTCAATTCGCAATTGAAGCATCTGCCCTTTCTCGAGCCCTTCAATTTGGAACTGAAAGGTATGGTTTTTCCCGTTTTGGATTCTATGGCGCCATTGCCATTGGTATTGTTGCTCGAACATAGTTTCGTTGGAAGTAGAATTGCGGAACTGTAATTTGTGCATGTAGGCGAATCGATGTTGGAATCTATGCATGTGTCCAGACTCGTTTCCTTCGCAAGTTAAAACGACACTTACTGTGTCAGAATCGGCGTCAGTCGAAAGACTAACAACTGAGAGTTCGCTGTCATCGCTCGGAGCTAAGGCATACCAAATTCCAATTGAGGACCCTGCCAGAAGGACCAGTATGCCTGCTACTAAAGTGGGTATAAGAACTGCTTTTCTCATATTTTAATCACATGAAATAGTATTAGTAATGTCCTTCAAAAACAATCTTTGACAATCGTACTATTTTGGTTCTAAAGGTTCAAGTTAGGTTTCATAATGGTTTACTGAAAGAAAAAAGAGGGAAAAGCCCAAAGAAAACAAAGCAAACGACAGGTATGAAATAAGAAATGGCGCCCCGAACGGGAGTTTCCGGTAAAAAAGATTCTTCTTTCTTACCCTTTGAACCCGTGTCCATCGGGTGACAGCCGAAGATGATAGGCCGTACTACACTATCGGGGCTCGGTGGTTTTTTTCGTCTTTTCCTTTTTTAATCTTTTCTTCTAGTATGTTTTACATTTGAGAGTTTCTCTTTTAACCCACAGGTTCAGCACAAGACTTAATTGCCAGATGTTTTCTTTACTAGAGAGATGATGTCTTCTGCTCTTACTCCTTCCCCAAAAGAATTTCCCCTTCTCGGTGTAGTTGCCCAATAAAAACCAGGCCTCCTTGTTTGTGAACGCTCCTTCTCCCTCTCAAGCGACCCTTATCTTGCTCACCATCGTTTTGGTGATGTCTCTTTTCTTCCGGGGGTCATTGGTCTCGAGTTGTTTGCCGAATTGGCGAAACTCGCACTTCCCTCTAATAAACTTGCCGCTTTTCATAATGTGGCTTTTCTTTCCAGTATTAAATTTAAGGATGATCGTCCTTGGAAGGTTATTGCTTCATTACAATTTGATTCGAAGTCTGGTTTAGCACAACTCAAATTGCTCCCGAATTAAAAGGGCAACCAGCTAAACAAACTGGCGAACGGCTGTGCTTTCAAACAGAGCTCGAATTTGCTGAACGGACAAGTAAACACCAAGCACTTCCACCAATACAGAACAAGCCTTTCTTACCACGGCAGATGATTTATCAAATCTTACCACACGGTCCCTTATTGCAAGTTCTTGCCGAGATCAACCAACTGGATGATCACACTGTTGTTGCCATTGGTGACTTCTCGAAACGCCAATTATTTGGCTGGAAGTATAAAAAGTTAGTAGTAAATCCCCTCGCTATTGAAGCCTGTTTCCAAGCAATAGGCTTGCTGGATTTTGTGGCCACGGGGAAGGCAGGGCTTCCAAGTAAAATAACTCATTTGACGTTTTACCGCACCCCTAGTAAACCCCACTATATTTTTTAAGGGAGAAAAATAAAGAGGGGACATTTAACTTTACTGTGCTCACAAAAAAAGGCGGAGTGATTCTTCATGCAACGGGTTATCAAATTGTTGAAATTAAGATGGGAAACACTCTCAGTGCCTTGGAAAAAATTCGCTCACATGTCATTCGAACACAATATGTCCTCCCTAAAAGGTCTTGGTTGGAAGTTGTTAGCCTGCGTCTACTTTAAAATAAACTTTCTCGCAAACCGGCCTTTTTACAAACCTTCCTTCGAACAGAAGAACGCCAATTATTGAACTCACTCGATGAGAAGGAACAATTTCTTGCCATAGCTAAAAAACACGCCTTAAAACGTGCTCTCCGAATAGTTCTTTTTACCCGGACCATGCAAGAGCTCGAAATTCAGACCGGAGAGAATAATGAACGTTTTTGCCGTTTTAAAGGGAAGACTGTTTATCTTGCCACTAAAAAGATTGACAATTACGTTTTAGCCTTAGCCAGCTATCGCCACCCCGTTTCTTTTGTGTTGCATAAGGAGCAATGATGAAACATACATCGTTTGTAGGACAAAGATCAGTTTTAAACAACTCTAGTGCTAGCCTTTCTTGAACTCCCATTGAATGGGTTAGTTAAAGGAAGAAGTCAATAGTATTAATAAGGATTGAAAAGCTTAAAAGGTATAATGAAATCTTATTAACTGATTGCCAAGCTCGAATCAGCTTCCCTCCTTTGAGATCTCTTTGAAGGGTGTCTTTCATGAGTAAAAAACAACCATCATTAGATAGTTTCTTCCCCTCAAAAAAAGAAGAAGCACCAAAACCCTCGCAAGTACAAAAAGATGAAAAAAGGAAAGTTTCAAAGAAGGAACCAAAACAATCAGAGGCTACCAATCAAACGATAAGTTCTTCAAAGAAAGATTCCCCCTCCGAAGATACTTTTATTGAGGAAGAGAATCATTTTACAGAGAAACAAGCATCAAAAAATGGGCAAGAAAGCGAATTAATTTTCGAAGGGGCACCCGTCGAACATTGCCCAAAAAATACGCCACCCTGTGTTTTACTTCAATCTGTGTATGACGGTAAAAGTGGGAAAGCCTTTCTATATTTGCTAGACGAAAAAGCAAACCGGCTTTACGGGTGGTATGATAATACAGGCCATGAACCTTACCTTTTAACCGATCTGACTGAGGAACAGCTCAAAGGCATTACCCCCGTGAAAAAATTCTCAAAGATTACCGGCTATCATCCCATCCATTTATGGAATTTGCTATTAGACAAAGAGGTTGAGATGACCAAGGTAACGGTTACTGACCCCCTTGCGATTGCAGGTGGTTTAGATAGTTTACGCGACAAGTTGCCTGCAGCCTGGGAAGCAAACATACGCTACCACCAAAACTACCTCTATGATAGAGAGCTATACCCTGGCATGTATTATCAAATAAAGAATGGTAATTTGATCAAAGCTTTCCCTACAATTGACGCGAAAGTTCATGAAGAAGTTTCTGCTCTTTTTAAAGACGCGCCTACAGACGTTCAGGAATTGATTAGTGTTTATTTGCCATTATTACTCACCCGCATTCCACATATTAAACGTGCGGCAATGGACATCGAAGTTTACACGAAAAGCATGACCCATATTTCTGACCCGACAAAAGCAGAAGAACGGGTTATTGCAGTTTCGTTTGCCGGAAATGATGGCTTAAAAAAAGTCTTGGTTCTGAAAAGAAAAGATGTTCCTCTGGGGACGCGTTCGGATTCCATGGATAAAGATGTAGAAGTTGTTTTCTTTGAAAACGAAGCTGAACTTTTGCGTGAAACGTTTAGGCTTATGCAAAGCTATCCGATGATTATTACCTTTAATGGGGACAATTATGACCTGCCCTATTTATATAACCGTGCTAATAGATTGAAAATTCCCCGTCAAGAAAATCCCATCATTGTAATACGTGATACCTGTCGCATCCGCAATTCCCTCCATTTTGATGCCTACCGATTCTTCAATCAAGCAGCCATCAGGATTTATGCATTTGGTGCTAAATATAGCGAAAGTTCATTGGACGCTGTAAGTTCAGCCCTCCTCCACGAAAACAAGATCGAATTGGGAGATGAAATTGGTTTTCTGGATTGCTACACTCTTGTTGAGTATAACTTTTGGGACAGCAAAATAACCCTCGAGTTAACAACATTTAATGATTCAGTAACAATACGTCTGATCATACTTCTTATGCGTTTAACAGGAATGACCTTTGAAGACATCACCCGTCAAGCGGTTTCAAGCTGGATCCGCAACTGGCTCTTTTTTGAGCATCGAAGACGCCACTACCTTATTCCTCGTCCAGAAGAAATTATTAAATCAAAAGGGGATTCCACAACAGACGCCATGATAAAAGGGAAGAAATACAAAGGCGCCATTGTTGTAAAACCCATTCCGGGTGTTCACTTCAAGGTGACAGTCTTAGACTTTGCGAGTTTGTATCCGAGCATTATTAAAGTCTGGAATCTTTCTTATGAAACGATGAATTGTGCTCATCCGAGTTGTAAAGGGAAACGTCCTGTTCCAGACACGCCCCACTGGGTCTGTGTGAAAAATCACGGCTTAATGTCTATTCTTGTTGGTTTTATCCGCGATATCCGGGTCTTATGGTTCAAACCCAAAGCGAAAGATAAGATGCTAGATAAAAACACCCGCGACTTCTACAATGTCATTCAATCAGCACTTAAAGTCGTAATTAATGCTTCTTATGGTGTTTTTGGTGCTGCTCATTTCCCTTTCTACTGCCCCCCTCTGGCAGAAGCAACCACTGCCATCGGGCGCCAGGCTATTACACGAACAATTGAAAAGTGCAATGAAATGGGTGTTCAAGTCATTTATGGCGATACGGACTCTGTCTTCTTGAAAAATCCAACAAAGGAGCAAATTAATACGCTTATTAATTGGAGCGAAAAGAAACTTCAGATCGATTTGGATATTGATAAAACCTATCGATATCTGGCACTCTCTGAGCGGAAGAAAAATTACCTCGGCGTATTTATGGATGGGAAAGTAGATGTTAAAGGGCTCCTCGGGAAAAAACGCAATACACCACCGTTCCTAAAAGAGCTTTTCAATCAAATCGTTGAAATCTTGAGTGAAGTGGAAACAGAAGAAGACATTGCTCCTGCAAGAAGCAATATTGAAAATGTTGTAAAAGAGGTCTATACGAAACTAAAGAATCGCGAATTACCTGTTGAAGCTTTTGCAATTCGGGTGCAATTAAATAAAGGGCTAGATCAATATGTAAAAACCACCCCACAACATGTTAAGGCCGCGAGACTTCTCGAGAAGCGCTTGAACAAAAAATTGGGCGCCGGAGATTTGATCTCATTCGTTAAAACCATTGGTAATGAATCTGTTCTCCCTGTGGAATTAGCTTCTACCGCCGAAATAGATACTGATAAATATCTTGCACAAATGGAATCCACTCTCACTCAAATCTTAGACCCCATTGGTGTTTCCTTTGATAAAATCATTGGCATCCGCTCTTTGGATGATTTCTTTTAAGGGCTGATTTCAAGGAAGGGTTGCATCATCATCTTTGCTTTTTATCTGTTCTTGCAACCGCAATTCGAGTTCACGGAATGTTTGTGAGCTGACTATTCTTCCGTTTTCGTCGCGATAATATGGTATCGCAATTGCAATAAGCTCTTCAAGTCCTTTTTCCCGTCGAATATCGTTTATATCTAGCACCCTTCCGTATGTTTCTGGGCTAATAACAATGGCCTTGATTTCAGGGTATTCATCAGCATATTGGGTTGCCCGAGAAAGTGGACGGATGTCATACCGGTCTTCAGTCACTCCTATACTCTGAAGAAAATCAATAACATCTTGCACACGTTTTTCATAGGGGTAAATTAATTCTGGCAGCTTTTTCCCGCGTCGAGCCAACTCGTCTGTCGTCACACCAATTAGAACTCTTTTTGCTAGTTTTAAAGCCGTTTGTAATAAAAGCTTGTGCCCCCCATGAATCCTATCAAATGTTCCGCCAAGACAAGCATAATCAAATTGGAAGGTGGTGGTGCTTTTTTTTGTCAAAGATGAACCTCAAGGGTGCTTTTTATGTCAGATAGTTTCTGTGGCTTTTTAATCATTTTGTCTGGTGGTTTTAATAAAGAAAGTCATTAGAGAAGAAAAAAGAGGGCAGATGGAGGAAAAAAGGGAGCTTTAGCTAATAGAACCCTCTTTTACTTGATGCCGCACAGAAAAGCACACCAAAGAATGCAACGACACTCGAGATAAATGAGATTATAGTTGGGAGGATTGCTCGTAAAGCTCCTAAGGGGTGGGTTACTCCAACTGTTTTCGCATCGATGGCAGCTTTCATGTGTGGTGAAACGGTCCACCAAATAACGAGGGCAACCAAAATTCCAATGAAAATACCAGCCATTACTACCGATTCGGTGCTTTTATACCCCCATTTGGCTCTGGCGCCTATTGCCAAAGAAATTGCCCCTATTAGCCCTATAAACCAGAATACTAACAACCAGTAATATTTTGCAAAATGAATGACAGTAATGATCTGTAATGCTAATGACCCACTAATAAGGATGCCACCAATAATTGCGCCGGGTTTTACACCCTTTAATTGCTTGCCAGAGCCGGCGACGATAAACAAAGGAGCAATAAACATCAATATCGCTGCAAAGGTGGAAAAGGCTATTGCTCCATACGTCCAATAGACCATGAACCAAACTTCTTCCTGGGTTCTTTGAAAGGTGTCGGTTAAGGCGTTAAAGATGGCTTCGCCTTGAAAAAAGGAGAAATAGGCAGTAATTGCAAAAATTGCCCCTATACTAATCCCTGAGATCGTGAAATATTCAAGTTTGTCTCGCTCAATGGCTAAACCGCCTGACACATAACTTATACCTGCTATCAAGCCTGCGGTCCAAATAAACAAAAGCCAATAATAGTGAGTAATCTCAACGATGGTTATCACTTGTAATGCTATTGAAATTGCGATGATAAGTCCACCAATAAGCTGACCTGGTTTTGCCATTTTAATTGCTCCAATAACTTCTAACGTCTATATTATTTCTGGCTGATTTATGCTAAAAGGGTTTCTTTTTGATAAATTTTTCTTGCAAAAGTAACTACCGGTAATTGTTTCTTTTGTTTATTGAAACCATTTTTTATCCCACGTACCAATCCAGCCCAGCCCAAGACAATAGGGGCCCATGTGAGCCCCTAATACTGGTCCTATAAGAAAAACTTCAACCTCTTTTGGCGGGTTTTCTTGTGCTAGGACATGTTCTTTCAGTTCTGCTGCTTCTCTAGGCATAAGAGCATGAAGAATTACCATGGTTTCAAACTTTCTCCCTGCAACAATTTTCGGAATAGCATTCTTAAGGAGCTCCACTCCATTCTCAAACCCTTTTACTTTGCCGATGTTTTTCACAAGCCCGTCTTCAACAGCGATGATGGGTTTCAGTTTTGCAAGGTTGCCAAGGACCTGTTTTGTTATGCTAATTCTACCACCCTTCCGGAGATACTCGAGTGTTTTCAAGATTGCTATTCCATGTGTGTGAGGGATAAGTGAGTTGATTCTTGCAACAATCTCCTCTTTTGTTGCTCCTGCCAAAGCCATTTTCGCTCCTTCATAGACCAGTAGCCCTTCCATAATTGTTATCGTTTGAGTATCAATAACTGTGATGTCTTTTCTGGGGAACATTTCTGCAACTTTCTTAGCAATATTATAACTCCCACTAATTTTACTCGAGTGTGCCAGTACAACAAGGGAGTCATATTCTTGGAGAGACTCTTCATAGGCACGATAAATATCGCCTTGTTTTGGCACTGCTGTAGTTGGAACATCGTCGGCCTTTAAGAGTTTCTCATAGAATTCTTCGGCAGTAATATCAATGTAATTTCTATATGGTTTTTCCCTATCATGCATCATTATCTGAGTGGGTAAAATACCAATGTTGTATTTCGTGATCCACTCTGGGGGGAGGTCTATTGTTGCATCTGCCAATACTCTCACTATCTGCTTTGCCATTTACTACCATCTCCTTAACTAATTTAACAAATAGTTGCAGAAAAGGGATTATATACTTATTGGCAAGGCATTCATACACCCCTTCTCCTTTTGTTTTCAGAAAAATGCTTTTTCCATCGTCTCCTTTTCCTATTAGAGCTATTCCATGACTAAATCAAAAGGTAAAAAAAGCCGATTGCCCTTTAATTAGTATAACTAAAAAATAATCCTAAAATTTGTCATTAAGAAAGCTTTTTTTTACAGAAAAGCAGCTATAATGATTAATTGATAGTTAAAAGTGATGAACAATGGTATTTGGTAAATTTATTCGATGGCTTGGTGGCGGAAAATCAACTCGTGATTATATAATCGATTTGAAAATGGTCAACAAACGTTTGGCTCGGTCAGCAAAGAAACTTGAAAATGACGAGGCAAAATTACAAAGGAAAGTACGAGAAGCCATGCGAAAAGGACTAATGGATCAAGCCCGATTGTATGCATCCAATGTCGCCCGCAACCGAAAATGGGTGTACAGTTATACAAAATTGACAACCCGTATTGAAGGCATCATATTCAGGCTGGAACAAGCAGATTCCGTACAACAACTCGCCGGCGAATTAAAAGGTATGGCGGGGGCTCTGCGTGAAGTGAATGCGAATCTCAACGCTCCTGAAATTTCCGCGCTTATCGAGGATTTGGAACGCTCTTTTGAAGGCATTGAAATGACGACAGATATGATGGATGAAGATTTTGAAAGTATGATGTCCCTCGATGTTGATGAAACGGACGTCGATAAAATTATGGGTGAAATTGGTACAGAGATTGGCCTCGGGGCTGAAACTGGCTTGCCAACTCCAGACATCCGGTCAGCTGAATTAGCAAAAGAAATTGAAGAATTACGAAAAGAACGAGAAAATTAATTATTACAAGGAAATAAAAGATGGGCGGCTTTCCTCTTTTTTTCATTCTAAGCTGCACCATTCGTTTTTCCTCAACGCAAATCTTTTGAAGTATGATAGCTTAATGTTATGAGTAGAAAAAATCACTTCCTAAATTTCTTTCCTGATGGGTGAAACAGTTTGAGTTATATTGAAGATGAACCACCAAAAATTCTCATTGCAGGCCTTCCTGGGGCTGGCTTACGGACTATTAAAGCAGTTGTAGTTGACAATAACCCACCAACCAAATTAAAGAAAATCATTCAAAAGTTGGATGTTGGGAATTCTTTTAGAGACGTTCTCCAAAGAAGGGTTTTGGTTGTTCGTTGTGGAGGAGATGAATCCATTCAAGATGTGTTGTCAAAAGCAAATGACCCCATTTATGAGCATGTGGCTGCTTTAGTTTTTGTGTTAGATATAAGCGATCAATCGACATTTTCAATTGCCAAATACTGGTTTGATAATTTAATTGGCCACCTTCATAAATTCAGCCCTGATGCCCGTATCTTCCTCCTTTTACATAAAATTGACCTTTTAAATGAAGATGAAAATGTCGCAGAATATATTCGTGCTACACGAAATCTCTTTGAAGTGGAGGGATTAGATATCTACATTCATGAGACAAGTATATATGACGCGTCCATCTTTCTTGCATTTAAGGACGTAATGCAAAAAGAGGTGTCAAACCAAATCTCTGTTAAGCAATATCTAAATAGAATGTTAAAAGGCTCGAGTTTTCATAGTATGGCGGTATATTCCCACGATGGTTTGCCTATCTATGTTGCCGGTGAACTCTCACCGGTTGTTGAGCTTGCTGCAAATGTTATGCTTAGTACTGTGAGTCGCATCTCGGAAGAACTCGAAAAAGATGATGAGGTCAGCTCAACGATCCTGCAAATGAAGAAAAACACCTTTATGATATTTAAGGCAATTAATAAAGATTGTATCTTTGTAGGGATTAGTAAAAAGCGCCCTCGGTTAGGACAATTTCTTGTTGAAGCAGACCAAATTGTTGAGACATTGAAGAAGGCGCTCTAATCTTTAGGAAGGAATAGTGTTCCCAGTTTTTTTTGCTTATAGATCACTATTCTTCCCACTTCTAATTCCAACACTTCTAAAAGCTGCCTTTGCACTTGTCTTAAGAGCAGATTTTCTAATACTCGCTCTCCAAGAACGATGGTGGGGAACCTTAGCTGCTGGACCACTAAGAGCCCTTCGTAGAACATCCTCCCTACGACCATACCATCAATATGATTATTTGTTATGATGGCTGAAAGAGTGGTTCTTTCCATTACCCGTTCAAGAATCGCAAGTTGTTTGATAGGATGTTTGTTATACCCAAAATACCGGTGGTTTTCGTTTGTGAGCTGGGTAATGAGCGTCAATAATTCGTCTAGGTCTAACTTTTTCGCGTGTTCCCCAAGCCGCCCCAGTACTTTCTGCGGTTCTTCATTGGCAGTTAGCCATTGTTTATTATAGGTGTTAAATAGTGGTTGTTTATATCGGAAATCTAATAGTTCAAGTAAATAATCAAACCCCCCTTGCTCTTTTGTTATCCAGTTCTCTCCCAGAGAAAAGACCGCCAAACGATTGTCAATTAGCATGGTTAATATCTCGAGCTCCCAAGGAACAAGCCCTGATTGAGACCCTTGAGTAAAAAAGGGGGGATAGATACAAATAATTGTTTGAACCTCTTCTTGCAAGGCTTTGGCAACAGCCCCAGAAGTAAGACGTGCCGTTATTAGACAATCTCGCGGTTCTTGCTTTCCTTTCGTCAACCAGTCTTTTCCCAGTAAGAAACTTGAGCCTTCTTTTTCAGCATATTGTTTAAAAAATTCTTCCAGTCGGGTCATTTTTTTCACTTGAGCACTCTACCTATCAATGATTAAGCCCTATCTATTCTAATCTTTTTCCTACGAAACTGCGAGTTTTCAAAAAAGTGCTTACAACTGGGAGATGCTTGAAAGTATTTTCCTGCTTGGAAGGGCAAAGATTTACGTTATCCTTGAAAACTCTTAAAAAAGCATCGGATTACCTCACCATTTGAAGACACTTACAAACTTAAAAAAACAAAACAAACTTCTGGAAGTAAATACAAAATGACCAAAAATCCATTACATGACTTTTTTCAAACAAAGAGCATAGCGATTTTTGGTGCTTCAGCTTCCAAGGGGAAGCCAGGCTATGTTATTGCTGAAAATTTCATAAAAAATTTCAAGGGGAAAACCTTTCTCATCAATCCGAAAGGAGGAGAAATTTTAGGGCAACCAGTCTATCAATCTATCCAAGAGGTTGCCGAACCGGTCGACTCAGCAGTAATTATCGTTCCTGCAAAATACACCCCTTCAGCGGTTGCTGATTGTGCCAAAAAGGGCATTAAATTTGTCACTATCATCTCTGGTGGATTTAAAGAGATAGGTGAAGAGGGCATTCGTCTACAAAAAGAAATAGACGAAATTGCCAAAGCAAACAATATGCGCATAATTGGACCAAACTGCATAGGTTTATTCTATCCGAAGAGAGGATTAGATATGATCTTCTTACCAGACGAAAAGCTGAAACGCCCAGGCGTTGGTGGGGTATCGATTCTCTCTCAAAGCGGCGCATTTGGTTCTGCCTTTCTGGATATTATGGGTTCCTTGGGGAACGGGAACTATCTTTCGAAATTCGTTAGCTATGGGAATGCCTCGGATATTAACGAAGCGGACATTCTTGAATATTTTGGCGAGGACCCCGAAACCAAGATCATTCTTGCCTATCTTGAAGGCTTCAAAGAAGGGCGACGCTTTATTGAAATCGCCAGGAAAGTCTCTCTGAAGAAGCCCATAATCGCCATAAAAGCCAATCGAAACGAAGCCGGTGCTCATGCAGTTGCAAGTCATACTGCTTCTCTTGCAGCAAATGATGCTGTGACAGATGCTCTCTTCCGAGAAGCCGGGATAATTCGAGCATATACCTGGGATGAATTATTTGATTGTATGAATGCATTTAATTCCTCCTTCCTCCCTGAAGGGCGCTGTGTGTTAATCATCACAGACGGTGGGGGCGCTGGCGTCATGGCTTCTGATGCTGTTGGTGAACTTGGTTTGGAATTAGCCGAACTTTCTCCACACATTCATGAAAAAATGCGTGCTGATTTGCCACCAATTATCTCTGTTGCAAATCCCATCGATCTCACTGGGAGTGCAACTGCAAAAGAATATCTCTACGCTCTCGAGCAAACAATTGATGACCCAAATGTGGATTCTATAACCTATATAATAATTCCAACACCACCCGCAATTAATGTATATGACCTAATGGAAGGATTGAAACCCTATGCAAAAACCATTAAAAAAACCATTACCTTTTGTGCAATAGGTGGGAAAGAAGCGGCATATATCCGTGAAGAGCTTGAAAAAATGAACTTTCCATTTTATCCAACACCGGCGCGTTCAGTATATGCCATTGATAAATTAACAGAATATGCTGACTACCTCCGGGCACATGGCATGGCTCTTCCCAAACTTCGAGAAGTGCCAAAAGAATAAAAGGAGAAATGTAAAAATGACCACAGATAAAAAAAGTTTATTTGAAACAGCCTATAAAGAAGGACGAAATTTCCTTTTAGAGCATGAAGCATTACAAATCTTCGAAGCTGCAGGTGTTGTCTTTCCGCCAAATAAGTTGACAAAAGATGTTGATGAGGCAGTCGCCTTTGCAAAGAAAATTGGTTATCCAATTGTCATCAAAGCAATGTCGCCCCAAATTCTTCACAAATCTGACTTCAAAGCAGTGGAAATTGGCATAACTGATGAAGGTGCTTTGAAAGCAAAATATGAAGCAATGAAAGCTCGTTTGCAAAAATTTGCCCTTAATGGAATTCTTGTTGAAAAACAGGTTAAAAAGGGCA
Organism: Candidatus Heimdallarchaeota archaeon; assembly: GCA_019056785.1. Lineage (GTDB taxonomy): Archaea > Asgardarchaeota > Heimdallarchaeia > JABLTI01 > JABLTI01 > JABLTI01. The sequence continues at coordinate 63,056 of DXJV01000073.1, read as the reverse complement.
TTGAATTATTTATTGGTATGAATATCGACCCAACATTCGGCCCGGTGATTGCTTTTGGCATTGGTGGAACATTAATTGAAGCTATTCGTGATGTCACCTTCCGTTTATGCCCAACAACGAAAGAGCGCGCACAGCGAATGATCGATGAAATAAAAACCCAGAAGATGCTCAACGGTTTTCGTGGCCTCCCACCTGTTGACAGAGATGCTTTAGCAGAGATGATTGTAAATGTCTCAAAAATAGCAGACAAATACAATAACTACATCAAAGAAATCGATCTCAACCCTGTAATTGCAAACGAAGACGGCATTTTTGGTGTTGATGCACGAATCATTTTGAAAGCGAAGGACTAATCCTTCTCTCTCCTTTTTTCACTTTGTTTTAAACCAGAAAAGAATCTTTTATATAGCCTATCAAAGCGACTAAAAAACAAAATAAGAGTAATTGCGAGGAAAAAGAGTTTGACAGATGCTCAATCCCCCAGTGAGCTGGAAACGCTCATAAAGAAATATGCGTTAGAAAATGCCATCCATCACCAAGGCAAGGCACACGAAAAGTCAGTAATGCAAAAGATTATGGCTCGTCATCCAGAATTGCGGAAAGATGCAAAAAAAATCATTTCTGAGGTTGAGCGTGTCGTAGCTGAAATTAATCAATTAACTTTTGAGGATCAAAAAAATCAACTAACAACTCTTGCCCCGGAACTTTTAGAAGAAAAAACAGCGACAAAACGCACCTACCGTTTACCTAAACTTAAAAACGCGCAACGTGGGAAAGTTATCACCCGATATGCTCCCGAGCCAAACGGCGAGATGCATCTCGGACATGCTTTTACCGCATTTTTTGCTCATTATTATGCTAAAGAATATGAGGGAACATTTGTGTTGCGGTTTGAAGACACAAATCCCAAACAAGAGCGCATAGAATATATGCAAGCCCATCGTGATGCTCTAAAATGGCTGGGGTTAGAGCCAACTGTGGAACGCATTGTTTCAAATGATATTCCCATTTTCTATGAAAAGGCAGAAGAATTAATTAAAAGAAATCTGGCATATACCTGCAATTGCCCTATTGACCGACTCCGTGAATTACGAGCTCAAATGAAAGCTTGCCCCCATGTAAAAAAGGCCCCAAAAGAAACTATGGCTGAATGGAAAAAAATGCTGAAAGGAGAATTCGCCGAAGGAGAAATGATTCTTCGATTGCGGGGCGATATGAAAAGCCAAAATGCTGTCATGCGTGATCCGGCGATTTTTGCCATTCGAAAAGCAAAGCATTGTTTACAGGGGCGAAAGTATAATGTCTGGCCCTTGTATGATTTTGCTGTAGCAATAGAAGACCATCTTTGTGGTATTACTCATGTAGGTAGAAGTGCTGAATTTGACACCCGTATTGAGCTTCAAAATAAAATTCGTGAGCTTTTAGGTTTACTCCCCCATCCTGAGATATTCCATTATGCGCGGTTTAACGTCATTGGTAGCCCTGCATCAAAACGAAAGATTATTCCTTTAATCCAAGAGGGCAAGGTGGAAGGATGGGACGATATTCGTCTTGTTACCATAAAAGGTTTACAACGACGGGGTATTGTTCCTGAAACAATAAAACAAATAGCCGTACAAGTTGGAATGACCACCCAACCAACGAATATCGATTGGAGTTTGATAGCAGCAACGAATAGGAAAATTATTGACTCCATTGCTAATAGATTCTTTTTTGTTCCAAATCCAGTTGTTGTATATGTACAAAACATCACTAAAGAACGTGTTTGTGAACCATTATGTCATCCCGATCATCCAGAGCGAGGAAGGCGTACCCTTCCAGCCGGAAATCTCTTCTTAATAGCAAACAGTGATTTCAAGCAGTTAGCCAAAGGTGAGGAATTTCGATTAAAGGATCTCTTTAATATTAAGCTGATCGCAAAAAATGTTAATTTAACAAAACGAACATTGAAAATTGTTGGGGGGTCAGAAGAGTTTTTAATAAAATATAAAACACACGCAATAGCAGAATTCACTGGAACAGAACTTAAACTTGGGACAAAGATTCAATGGGTGCCCGCGCAAACAGCAGCAATTGTCCAGGTAAAAGTTAGGGTGCCGGATGTTCTCTTTATTGACAATACCTTTAATGAAAAAAGTTTGACAGTTGTTACTGGTGTTGCAGAGAAGGCTTTCGCAAAACAAAAAGTAGGCGATTTAGCACAGTTTGAACGGTATGGTTTTGTAAGAGTTGATAAAAAGACTAAAGACTGTCTCTATGTTAATTTGGCTCATAAATGATTCTCGAGGAAATCTTGTCAAACCTAAAAACTCTTTAAGAAAACAAATGTATTAATAGTCAATTGCATTATTTCACCTCAAAGAACAGCTGATAAAAAAAGGGTTATACAATGGAAACTTGGCTAGTCTTTATAACAGCTTTTGGAATTGCACTAATCTTTTTGATAATTGCAGCAAGTCGAAAGAACAAGAAGAAAAGAAGGCAACCAGAAAAAACCATTCAAACATATCTAAGTTATGGTGACTTTATCTCGGCAGGCAAACTCTATTTGCGCCAAAAGAATTATGTTGAAGCCGCAAATCTCTATTTTCGAACACCTCTCGATAAGCGCCCTTTATTCGAATCCATCGTACAACAAGAACTCGGACCAAAAGAAGCACAGCTGTTTTGGATCAAAACAGGGCGACGATTCGAGCGAAGCGACCCGGAACGAGCTAAAATTGCTTATCTTTTAGCGGGGGCATATTTTGATGTTATTAAGATGTTTATCGATCGGAATGATACTAACACTGTTATCGACCTTGTGAAGTATATCCCACCAAAATTTCAAGAACAAACTGTTCGAAAGCTTTCACAATATAGTTTTAATAGGGGAAAATACCGCATCTCTTCTGAGCTTTTGCGGGCACTTGGTTTTGTTGACGAGGCTGATGCTATTCTCGCTGTCGGTGCGCACGATTATCAAGCTATAGAACAACCGGGTGTATCGGCCTCGATATATGGAGAGCTGGGCCGACAAGATTTGGTAGGAGAATCTCAAGAGGAAAGAGGAGAACGTGCACTTGCAGCAGGGAGAATTGAAGAGGCAAAAGAGGCTTTTAAACAAGCCATTAAAGCCTATGATGACTCCAATCAACCAAAAGATGCCCTGCGAGTTGAAAAGCGATTGGAAAAGTTTGTGCTTCTTGATAAGTTCAGAGATTATGCTGCAGCAGGTGACATCGAGTCCGCTGAGGAAATGATTCAGGAGATAAGTGATGCCTTCCCGGCGCTTGCCACCTCAGATCTCTATGCCGAAATCGCAGTTGTGTTAGAACGAAATGGCAAGTTCTCTGAAGCAGTAAATTATTTTGATAAAGCTGCAGACCTCACAAATAATCCCTTGAAAAAGCAATCTTATGTTAATGCCTTGCGCCGTTTAGCTTCCTTGATAGCTGCACAACGGGCTAGTGGAGAGGGCATTGCCACTGAGGACCTATCAGAACCTTGTCCTGTTTGTCGCCGGCCAATAGCGAAAGGACAAAAAATAGCTTCATGCCCTTATTGTCATTCTATTGCTCATTATTCTCACTTAGTGGAATGGGTGAAGGTTCAAGGTACGTGCCCTATCTGTCGAAGGCACCTTAAAACAGATGATTTTAAAACCGAATAAAGAAATGCTTTTTTAATCGCTCCAACTTAGATACTGCTATCATGCCAACTAAAAACCCCCCCTCATTTATTGACCGCCTTTTATCAGACTTTGATGTTGCAAAATCGCTCACAAAGGAAGAGATTGACTCTTTAATTGGCTCTTTTATGACCCATTCAGCAACCTTGCCAACACTAGAAAGGGTTGCTAAGGGATCAATCTTAGTTGTAGGCGACATCCATGGAGACTTTGCCATGTTGAAATCCGTCGTTTCAAGGTTTCTTGAGAAGAATCATCCAAAACATCTGATCTTTCTCGGAGACATTGTCGACCGTGGCTCGCATTCTCTTGCTTGTTTGAACCTCATTTTTGCTTTGGTTCTGAAATATCCAAAAAGAGTTCATTTTATCCGAGGAAACCATGAATCATTCCCTGTAAATACACGTTATGGATTTCTAGAGGAGGTATTTCGATTTGAGGGGATAAATGAATCGCTTTTCCACTATACATTGGAACCGCATTCATTACCGCCACTCTTTATGCATTTTAACAAAGCATTTGCAACGCTACCATTAGCCCTTGTTCATGAGAAGTTTCGCTATTTCTTTGTCCATGGAGGAATTCCCATCGAGGATTTCTCTCTCCAAGAAATCGCTTCTCTCCCAAAAGATGATTTTATGGTTGAGAATCCAACGATAATGCAATTGCTTTGGAATGACCCACAACCAGAAATCGAGTGGTCCTCCTATAGCTTGAGGGGAGACGGCATTTACACCTTTGGGAAAGCACTTGTTGAAGAGTTCTTGAAAACGAATGAGTTGGCAATGATAATTCGGGCTCATGAAGTTGTCCCCGAAGGTTACCGATATCTATTCGAAAATAAATTGCTCAGCCTTTTTACTTCTGAAGAGTATTATACTTATGTCAATGCGAAGGTTGCTTTAATCTCAGAAACAGGGGAAATAAAGATTATTTCCCCGAAATAGCCCGCTCACACAGCGATCAAGCCAAATGCCGCCCACAGTAGTACGGAAACAGTTGAAAGTAACAAGATGCCAATAAGGTCCAAGATACTTCCAATACGGAAGATTTCTTTTACACTAAAATAGCCAGTAGAATAGCTGATCATTGTGGGGGGTGTGCCAAAAACAAGTGCATAATCTACACTCGAGCCAATAGCAACAATGAGCGCTAAAAGGGTTGGGTCAATGCCAATACTAAATGCGATAGGGATTACAAGGGGGATAAGCATTGCTGCGCTTGCGGTGTTACTTGCAACAGCTGTTACTAACAAAGAAATCCCACCAACAATTAAGGAGATGACGATAAAATGCTTGCCTTCTATGACACCCATATTTGAAGCGATCCAATCTCCAATACCTGTTGCGGTGAGGGCTTGCCCGAGGCTTAACCCACCACCAAATAAGAACAGGGCGTTCCAATTAACGTTTTTTACATCCTTCGGCTCAAGGGTGCCCGTGCCGAAAATTAACACTACAGCAAAAAGAGCTATTATTCCTGAGCTCAATGCAATCGTTCCGCCGGTCCAAGTTTTGATGGGTTTCGCTAATAGCCAGAGAAGAATGGTTATAATGAAAATGACCACTGTAATCCATTGTTTTGCATCCATTTTTCCTAATTTCTTTAATTCTTCTTTGAATTGGAGTTGAACTTCACCAAGGCTTTCCTTTGATACTTTTGGTTTAAAGACTAAAAGTAAATAACCCCAGATAATAAACAACATGATGAAAACAAACGGCAACCCAAAGCCAAACCATTTTAGAAACGAGATTTCAATACCAACTTCATTTAACCCAGCAATGGCTATAGGATTGGCGGGGGTACCTATGACAGAGGCAATTCCCCCTGTGGTTGCTGCATATCCAATGCCAAGAACAATTGCTTTTTTAAAGCCCAGCGTTTTTTGCGCTCCCTCGCTCTTTTCGATTTGTGATACAAGGGCAATAGCAATTGGGATCATGACCGCTGCACTGGCAGTGTTACTCATCCACATGGAAAGAAAGGCCGAAACCCCCATCAAGAGTAAGATAAGCATAGACGGTCGAAATCTTGCCTTACTCACAATGCCCAAAGCCAACCGACGGTCAATATTATGCTTCTTTAAGGCTTCTGCAATAATAAATCCGCCAAGAAAAAGAGCAATAACAGGATCAAAGAAGGGGGTCAAAGCTTCAGCCGTAGAGGAAATTTGCATAACAACAACTGCAATAGGAACCAAGAAGGCGCCAACAATAGTGGGGACAATTTCAGTTATCCAAAGACCCGCTATCAATACTAATAGTGCTAAAGCTATACCTGCTTTGAAAGGAACAGCCATTTTAAAATAGAATGCATTGATTGTTTCTCCCAAGAGTGAGCTATGAACAGTGGTATCGGTAATAGGGCGGATTTTCCGTTCCATATTTGGTCCAAAAATTTTCCCAGTCACTTCTTTTAGTTCGAGATTCTGCACAGAATTATTATGGGAATCGAGAATGCCAACTTTAAAAATTACTTCAGAATGAGTTGCAGATTTGTAAGCCTTTTCTGTGACCACGAGACAAGATTGCCCGGTACTTCCAATTGGAAGATAATACTCGAGAACTTCCGTATTTTCAGCACTAGCCATGGTGATATTAAATTCAATGGTTTCAGGTGTCGGGGAAAAAGTAAAGGTCAATTCAACACGATACACACCGGGTTTCATATCTGAAGGCCCAAGAAATGACACACCTACGGTTAAAGCAACAATTACAAAAGCAATAATCGATGTTTTAATAATCTTCTTCTTTCGTGCTTGTCGCTGTTCGTCTGTTAATTGCTTTTTATTTTGAGGATGTTTGTCACCCTTTTTTACATTAACTTTTTCTTCCTCAACCTTTTCTTTAGGGGGTTTTTCTTCTTTATATGCCATTTGTCAACCAGCTTGTTATCTGCATTACAACTATGAAAATTAAACTAGACAGCAAGGAAAAGACTATTTATAATTTTGTTTGATGTTTGAAAATCACGGCGGGGGTGTAACCTCTATTGTGCTAGTTCCGACATAATAGGTTATCATAAGAATCAAAAAAACAAGGAGGGGGATACCCACACTAATTGCTGCTTCTATCCAGGAAAAATTGCTTGCGGGTTTTACGATGAGTACCATATAAAAACCCGCCGCTAGAAACCCCAAAAAATGGATTATCATCCCGAAAATACCCATGAAAGAGTTCCGCATTTCTAAAAATTGGGAAACAATGGTGCCAATATCAACAGTATCAATAGTTCGCCAAGGAAGCCCAATTAGAAAGAGAAGAGCAATAAGTAACTCTGCTGCAGTCACCGGAAGGAAAGCATAACCAACGGCAGCTCGGATTTGTTTACTGGTAGCTTTCCCGCCTAAAAGACGAGTAATTGTTCGAATAATCCAGCTGCCAATAAGCCATACGAGAATCGGCAGTAATAAAGTCAAAATCCAGCTTAACAAGAAGACTCCAGGATAAACCTTCCAATTCAAACTGTGAGTGTGAATTAAATAGGCAACAATTTGCAATGAAAAAGCAAAGGCAATTGCCACACTAAAGAGAAAGGATGCTTTATTATCGGGGTTATCGGCAATGTCTTGAGCAATCATTCTGGGTTGGGTGATCAGGCGTTTGATCCGGAAGAAGGTCTCTTTATAAGTAACTGGAGGGAATAATTTCTCTTGATAAACCGCAGTAAGGTCCGCCCCACAATAGGGACAGAGCAAGTATCCTTGAGGGGATGTCTCATTACAAATGGGGCATCGAACGATTGTGCCTTCAGAACTCATTGCTGTTACTCCAATTGCTTTAACACAGTCAATTAAAGAAATGGTCTCCTTTAAATCATTTATACGTTTCTATTTGGGAATTTCTAAAGGACTCAAGTTTTAAAAGGAACAACCACCACTAATTGATTAAGGTGGTAGCATTATGCAACGCGTTATTCTTACAGGCTTTGAACCATTTGGAGAGGATAAACTTAATCCTGCACTGGAAATAATAACCGATTTAAGCAAAGAACAGTTGCCAGGGTGCGAATTACTCACCATCAAACTTCCAGTTGTTTTTGGAAAGGCTATTGAAATATTAGAACAAGCAATAGCAAAAGCAAAGCCCGCTTTGATTCTCTCTATTGGTCAAGCAGGCGGGCGAAATACAATTGCCGTAGAAAAAATAGGGATTAATATTAATGATGCTAGAATTGCTGATAACGAGGGAAATAAACCCAAAGATGAACTTATTGTTAAAGATGGCCCAGCAGCATATTTTACTACCATTGATTGCCGTAGAACCGTGACAGCCATCACTCGAGCGGGTATTCCAGCAATACTTTCCTATAGCGCGTCAACCTATGTGTGCAATAACCTCATTTATGGCACCTTACATTATATAACTACATACCAGTTACCAAGCAAATATGGTTTTCTCCATGTTCCCTACCTCCCAGAGCAAGTAGCTAAGAAAGAGAAAGCTTTGCCATCAATGTCATTAGCAATGATGAAAAAAGCTGTGAAAATCGCGCTTGAAGTGAATCTCTAACTAATATCACCGGCAGAAGAAGGGAAAATGTTTGTTTTTCTTCATTTTTCTTAGACAACATAAGTGACAATTATTTGCTCGTTTGTGATTGCTTGTATAGTATCAGTTGCAACAAGGGGAGCCGAATAATAGTATGTGCCGTTATAATAACTGGTTGTTGCTCCACCATTCACTGTTACCTCTGCATAGCCAATGTAAAAGTCGCCTGAAGTGGAATGCCCCATCAGCTCAATAAGCGCATAAGTTGGTTGATTGGTAAAACTCAAAGTGTAATTGATATTATAGCGAAATTGCGTGTCAATTGTTTCATACGTGCAGCTAAGATAAACGCTAATCCTGCCTTGCAAACCAATGAAGCCATTTGCTTTGCGAAGTAGAAATGGTTCTACAGTCTGCTCAACAGCAAAAACTGCGGTATATCCGCGGAGAGCAAGTTGCTGTTCTGCAAAGGTGAGCCAGTTTGTCATCAGTTGTACTGCCGTTGCATTACTTACAATGATAGTTAATGGTTGGGAATAATTCGCCAGTAACGATTTGACAAAATTGTTGGTCTCCGTTTGGAAGTTTGAAAAGGCAGCTTCAAAATCTTGCACTTCAATGGTCTTATTATATTGTTTAACATTGAGTTCATAAAGTATGCCAATGAAGGAGAGCATATAGATAATTATAATTATAGTGCAAACGAGGAAGATCTCCCCTTTCTTTTCTTTTAAGAGTTTTTTAAAAAGCTTCATTTTTAATATCACCCTACAAGTTGCCATAATTCTAAATGAAGAACTTGATACTGATCCAGTCCATCAGCCATTCCATAAAGAATGTAGTCGGTTACCCCAATAGTCAAATCAAGAGGGGGCGTTCTATCCCAATAAACGTCAAATAAGACGGTTCCCGCACTGTCTCTTACAGAAAGGCGCCAAAAGACTGTTTCTGGAAGAGCGCCATTTATACTTTCTTTTAGCTCGGTAATCTGTTGATTATAAATCAGCGGCTTCAAAATTCCGGCTTCGTTAAGTGAATCCAAGGTGTTGTAGCCCAACGTTGAAAGATTTTCTTGATAGTTTGGTTGGGTAATAAGCTCTACTTGAAACAGAGCAATCATTAATAAGATAAGGACTGATAATGCGATAAATACTTCGAGGAGGAAGAGCTGTCCTTTCTTTGTTTTCAGGGTTGTTTTTTTGATTAACTTTCGGACCAAAGATATAACACCGCCTTAAAAATACATTCTCGAATTATCACTAATTTCTCAACAGTGACGACTTGCTTGTTCTCTGGGAGTTGGACCTCCCCAAAAGAGCCGAACTTTTGGTTCAGTTGTGCCGGGTATATGCCTACGGTTCTTGCTGCCCCTAGCAATGAATCGGCTGAGAGAATTACGACGCTCGTGCCATTAGTCACCAGGCGCAAATTAAATATCTCATTCTGGGCAGGAGAGGCAATAGTTTTTGAATCATTTGCATTTGCTTCTCCGCCGATTAAGTAAGGATAAACAATCGTCGCGCTGAGTGAGGTGGCTGAACCATTATGACTTGCTTGAATAATGGCACGTCCATTGCTATTTTTATCTTCCTGGATGAGCATTTTCAATGCAAGGTCAACATAAGTGCCCCGTACAGCTTGGGCATAGTCTACGGCAAAAATCCCTTTGGAGTTTTTAGCAAAAACAACAAGAGTATAATAGCCGTTTGGCAAAGTACTCGTGGCAAACGATACCTCAAAACCACCGGAGCTATTTGTTGCAGCTCGTTGTGTGAAGATGACTTCATTTGTTGGTCCTATAACAAAAACCCAGATGCTGCACCCTGTTTCTGAAGTGCTCACGGAAATCGAACTGGTAGGGATTGCCATGGTAAATGTACCTGTAACTTCAAATAAACTCCGAAGTTGCAGTTGAAAGCCAATCTCCTCTTCTCGTGAAATCAAGCTCTTAACAGCTTCATAATTAAGCTCATAGAGACTGTTTGGAACAACACGGGCAAGCTTGTTAGCATCGAGAGCTGTGGAACCAATCTTGCGCAAACCAAATGAATTAAGCGCTCCGGGATAGGTATATTCCCATTTCTCGGGGTAGCCCGCGCTTGCGAAGAACGCTTCTGAAATTTCCTCTGCGCGAGATTCAAAGGCTCTATCCTCGAGGTTTTGGTATTTCGGCTCAAGGAAGGAGAGCGAAAGTACTATCACTTCAGCAAACATTATCATGAAAACAATCATTGCAAGAGCAAAATCCACTCCTTGGATTTGCCCCCGTCTGTTCTTAAAGATCCGTTTTATCATACCAATTGTTTCTCCAATGGTTTTTTCTCGGCTTGTCTTTGTTGCTCTCCAGTATCTTGGGTTAGAAGATATCTCTATAAAGAAGAGATTGTTTTTTGCTAAAATATTTTTGCTTTGAGTATTTAATTATTTATTGGAACAGACGTTTGCTGGGAAAAAAGCTCAGGTACTGCCCTCGAAAAGCCACCGAGTGCTTTTAAACCCTTTAAAAAGAACTTCGGTCATAGCGGAAAGTTAAAAATCCATGATGGTAAAATTATAATACCAAAAAGATAGATTTTCAATATAACAAACGGATGGGTCAAATTGTTCCATCATATGAAACTATCTTAAGAACGAGAACAATTTGTCTCAGCGTTCTCGGAAAAAGAATTGCGTGAAAAGTAATTAGAAATAGAAAATAAATCTGGTGTGTGATAATTTGCCAAAAGTCCCACAAAAAATTCAAACAATTGTCTGGGTGGTATCAATTTTATTAGGTCTGGTTATGGGAACAATTGCCGCGCTTATATGGGCAGAAGTATTTTCCTTAGGCGAATCAATCACCCCGAGTGACTTTATTGCCCTGGGCATTCTTATAGCAATCGCTCCTCCATCAATTGCATTTTATATCGACAGTCATTGGAGAGAAGGGATTGATTCAAACTTACCGAATTTGTTGCGTGATATTGCAGATGCCCAAAGGACCGGCCTTTCACTCCCACGAGCAATAACTGAATCTTCGAAGCGGAACTATGGCCCACTCACCCCTGAGCTAAAGAAAATGGCCGCGAAAATCTCTTGGGGGATTCCGTTTGATCAAGCGATGCGTTCTTTCACAAATTATGCTGACACAGAACTAAATAACCGAGCAGCAATCCTTATCCTAGAAGCGCAACGCTCAGGAGGAGTTATCGAAGACATTTTTGATTCCGCACAAAAGCATGTAGAAGACATACTTGCCCTCAAGAAGGAGCGTTTAGGACAGATGAAACCGTACATCTGGATTATATATGCTGCTTTCTTTATCTTCCTCCTTGTGATTGTTGTTTTATTCCAAACATTCTTCTATCCGATGTCAGAGATGTATCTCGAGTTTCAGGATGTGGGCTTTGGCGGACAAAGCATGGGCCTTCCCCCGCAGATCTTGGCCTCTTATACCATTCTTTTCTTGCATATGACAATTATTGAAGGCCTTTTTAGTGGATTAGTTGCAGGAAAAATGGGCGAAGGAAAAGCAAGCGCCGGCCTAAAACATTCCACAATTATGGTTCTTGTTGGGTGGATCTCCTACAAGATATTTATCGAGCTTCGCCTTTTGACAATAAACATCGGTGGATTTTAATCCAAAAGTAGCATAAAAAAAGGAAAGGTTAAAACAATGGCAAAAATCGAACAAGAAGTAAAAGAGTTGAAAAATGCCGTTAGTGAATTATCAAGTAAAATTGATAGGCTGAATTTTCAATTGATTCAAATTTTAAATAAAGTAAATGAGAGCGGTGCAGCCGCAGCTGAGGTTCCCTCTGTTTCTTCAGGAGCTGGGATGCCTGTTGACCTAAGCCCCTTAGAGGATCGAATTGACCAAATGGCAAAAGTTATGCTAACCAAAGCCGACTTAGAGCCCATTGTTCAAGAATTGGCAAAATTACGAGACGAGCGATTAAAAGAGGCAGAAGAATCAATTGATAATGTCACAGTCTTACTCGAAAAGGGCCTTGCTTTAACAGAGCTGACTGCTTCCTTAAAGGAAATAGAAGCACACTTAATGGAACTTGTCTCGCCGGGAAAGAAGTAAGAAGGGCTGTTGCCCTTTGCTAAGCTCTTTTTCTTTTTAGCAATCAACACTTTTATTATGCTTTAATTTATATAAAAAACGGCTAGAGTTTTTGAGCGTGAATCCTCATTGAAAACAGCGAGAGTACGAACAAAAAAAGGCGTAATAGAAGTTGAGCTCCTTTTAAGCGAGGGGAAAATTGAGCAGATCTCTCTTACAGGGGATTTTTTTGTCTACCCGGAAGACTCTCTTGAACAGTTTGAAAACAGCCTTATCGGGGTGCCCATAAACAAGGAAGCGCTGTCAGAGGTAATTGCTGCCTTTTACTCTAAACAACAGTTCTTAACACCAGGAATAACCGTGGAAGATTGGGTTACCGTCATTTTTCAAGCCGCAAATTCCTAAGAGACTGAAATACTTAATTAGCTGTTCTTCTGTTGGTGAAACGAGGGGAAACGTAACATGAATGTCTCTTTCGACTTTAAAGGATCGATATTTAATCAAAAAGAAAAAATCACCCTCGAGTTGCCAGAACAGACAACCTTACTAAAAGCACTCCAGCAAGTTTGTAAACAATACCCTCATATTTCCAACTTGCTGTTTAAAGACGACGCTATCAGAGCAGACCTATTGATAATGGTCGACCAAAAAGATGCGAAACGATTGCACCTCTTTGATGTGCCTTTAAAGCCAAACCAAGTAGTAACTATTTTGCCGTTGGCACATGGCGGTTGAGGTTCTTATTGCCCTCTATAGAAAAAAGAGAAGCTGGGAAAGAAAAATGCGGCTAATTGATCAAATAAGCTCTCTTATGGAGCAACAAGAGCGCATCCGAAACATTGCCTTAGTAGCACATATAGATCATGGAAAAACCACTTTATCAGATTCGCTGCTGGCCATTGCAGGTATTCTTGCTCCTTCCACCGCCGGAGAAGCCCGCGCGCTTGACTTCCTACCAGAAGAGCAACGCCGGGGCATTACTATGAAAACAGCCAATATCTCCCTCATTATTAAGAAAAACGACAGTGACTTTCTTATTAACCTTATTGACAGCCCAGGGCATGTCGACTTTTCTGGGAAAGTTGCTCGTGCATTACGCATTGTTGATGGGGCAATTGTTGTTGTGGATGCAGTAGAGCAAATAATGGCGCAAACCGAAACGGTCATTCGCCAATGCATAACAGAAGGCGTTAAACCGATCCTCTTTATCAATAAAATCGACCGACTAATAAACGAACTCAAACTTCCGCCAAAAGAGATTGCTGAACGCATTGAAATTATTTATACTAATTTTAACCTCTTGATAAAGCAATATTCCAAAAAAACCTCATTACCAGCTTGGCGTGTTTCAACAAAAAAAGGGAGTGTGGTTTTTGGTTCTGCACTTCATCGCTGGGCGCTTTCTGTCCCACTTGCGAAGGAAAAGAATATTACTTTTGATACAATTTACAAGCTGTATCAAGAAAATGACATCGCAGCACTCCAGCAAATGCTCCCGATAGAGGAACCTTTGGTTGATATGATAATTGACCATTTGCCTGACCCCATTAGCGCCCAAAAATACCGACTGCGGAAAATTTGGAAGGGAGCTATAGACAGCCCGATTGGCAAAGCACTTGTAGCATGTTCAAAGGACGAATCTGCTCCAATGGTTTTTGGCACTACAAAACTTTTAGTGGACCCCCATGTGGGGTTATTGGTTCTTGGCAGAGTATTCTCCGGCATACTAAAGGAAAAAATGACGGTTAGGCTTCTAAATACAAACGAAGTTAAGAAAGTTCAAAACCTTTACGTATTTATGGGCGAAGAGAAAAAACGAGTCGTAGCAGTCCCCGCTGGGAATACAGTAGCACTCTCAGGGTTAGGAAAAGTTTCTCCAGGGGAGACACTTGTTGACAATAAAACGACTAAAATGACTCCTTTCGAAGAGATAAAGTATCTCGCAAATCCAGTGGTAACAGTGGCAATCGAACCTGAAATGCTCCGTGACCTCCCACAATTAAAACATTTGTTGGAACGGTTTGATCTCGAGGACCCCAACCTCTCTGTTCGTATTGATGATCAATCAGGAGAGATTTTATTGATGGGATTGGGAGAATTGCATCTTGAAACAGTGGTTAAAGAACTTTCAAAGGAGATCCGATGTACAGCATCCAAACCTTTGGTAGTATTAGTGGAAAAAATCGAACAGCCCAGTGGAATAGTTACATATGAAATGTTTGGTACCACCATTAGCCTTTCTGTCGAACCGGCCACTATCCCTTATACATCTTCTGCCACATCGCCTGAAAAAAATGACAAGATTGTCAAACTGCCACAGTACCAAAATGAAATCATTATTCCTGCTGTTCTTTTCCAGCAGCTTTCAAAGGATGCTGTAGAAAATATTTTGCTAGGGGCAGAAAATGCCCTCGCTTCTGGCCCTATTGCTTCCAAGCCCGTTTCAGAGGTCAGAGTAATTTTAAAAGAGTTCACTGTAGAAGGAAGCGAGAAGTTCGAACACACAGTCCCCGCAATGAGAAATGCTGTCTGGGAAGCGTTAAGGAAAGGAAAGATAACAATACAGGAACCCATTTATCGCATCCAAATAACCATTCCGGCCTCCTACCTCGGAAAAGTGACTGCTATCCTTAATAAACGACAGGGGGCAGTACTTGATGTAAGAACTGACCAAGACCTTCTCATCATAACTGGGAATTTACCGGTTGCTGAGTCGTTTGGCATTGATCAAGCCTTGCGCTCGGAAACAGAAGGGCGAGCGTTTTGGCAGATGTCCTTTGATAGATATGAGTCCTTAAAAGGAGGTTAATTTTTTCTTCCGAGGAAAGGACTTGCATTAAGCTATACTTTCGAGACAAATAATTTGTTTTCCTTCTTATTGACTTTTACAAGCCCATCTTTCTTCAAGTCATTCACAATATGCTCGACTATATCTGGCGACTGCCCGACAATTTTCGCCAGGTCATTGATAGAAATATCGCCACCAATGTCTTGAATGGCTAAAAAGAGCCGGAACTTAGGGATACTTTGCAAGGATTTTGTGAGATTTTTCACTAAAGTATCTTTTTGCTCGGCCTGGGCTTTCAGCTCTTCAACTTCTTTCCGAAGGTTCTCGAGTTGAACTAGGGTTTTATCGCGTTCTTCTTGGAGAGCATCACGATCCTTCTCAATGACATCTTGCATTTTGGTGACTTCTGTAAGAGTCTTTTCTTTCTCTTCAAGCGTCGTTTGTAGATCTCTAATCTTTTTGTTCAAATCATTGATTTCTTCTTCTGATTTAGTTTTCTCGCGCAATAAGTCCTGTAAGCGCGACTCTTGGGAAGCCTTCTCCGAGGACAAACTGTCCTCCACCTCAGCAAGTTGTTTTTTGAGTTTGGAAATCTCATTTGCTTGTTCATCAATGAGCTGTTGTTTCTCAGTTAATTCCCCAGTTAAGGCGTCAATTTTGTGTTCAGCCCGTTCGAGAGAGTTCTTAATATCGTTAAGTTCATGCTCTTTGGCTTTCTTCTCATCTAAGAGTTCCCGAATCTTCGCTTCTTTTTCTGTCTCTGCAGAGGCGATTTCTGCTTTTGTCTCTGTGATGGTTTTCCTCAATTTGTCAATTTCCACGTCTTTCTGGCTCAAAGCTTTCTTGTAATTCTCAACAGCGGAGGTTGCTTCTTTCAGTTTCACGGCAAGGTCATCTGCACGGGCGCGTTCAATTTTTAATGTTTCTTCTAAGCGAGCGATTTCAGCGTCGTGTTTTTCAGTACTAACGGCACTAACCTCGGAGAGACGTTTTTCCATTGCAGTCAGTTGCTCTTTGAGTGCGGTAATTTCTTTTTCCTGTTCCTGGAGGGTTTCTTCCTTTTCTTTTAGAAGGGTTTCCACCTGCTCCTTTTCCTGAGACAACTCACCGATCTGTCCTTGGAGTTCTTCGATTTCAATTCGTTGTTGGGCTAAAGCCTCACCATGTTCCATTACTTGCTTTTCGTACATTTCAATTGTCCGTTTCTGCTCATCAACTAATTCCTGGAGTCGGTTCAATTCTTCGATCTGTCCTTCTCCTTTCTCTGCAATGCGCGCTTTCTCCGCATCAAACTCCTTTTCTTTTTCAATAAGCTGGGCTTTTAAGCGGTTGTTTTCTTGTTCGAGTTCGGCAATGCGTGCGGTTGCTTCGCCACTAAAAGTCAAATTCCCGGTTAAAGCGCTACTAAGGGTATTCCCCAGAATCTTACTCCCATTTCCAGATGTGTCTGTGAGGATTTGTTTCATTAACTCTAACTCGAGATTTTTGATCCGATCAAAAATATCTCCAATCTCCTGGGGCGTATAACTCGATTTTGAAACAGCCAAGAAGTTATTCTTTTGCTCGTCAAATCGCGATGCAAATTCTAACTCGACTTTCGCTTTCAAGTCCTGCATTTCTGCAAGAAAACGAACAATTGACTGCCTTTTAATCTCGTCAATATTTGGTGGTTGCATTTCAGCCATTTTTCAACCTCATTGCTGTGCGTGTGGAAGTACTAACTCACATGTCTTTTTTTCTCGTAGCATGAGCCAGTTACTTTTCCCGGTACTTGTTATTGTACCAATCTATTGTAAAGCTCTTTATTAATAGTTTAGTTCGGTATATAAGATAAAGAATCACTTATTAATAAAGCTACTAGATAGGTAGTGACACGTTTTTTTCATTAAAAAATCCTTTTTTAGAAGAAAAAGGTTTGTTTTGGAGCAAAGAGAACATTCTCACGACCTTATTTCGAGCCAAAAGAGGTCCTCATAAAACTCGTAAAAGTTCATGAAAAAAGAACGCAGTTTTGCTATAGGGACAATGGGGACATGTTCATAAAAGCGGATTTCATCATCTAACCAGGTGACAAGCATAGGGAGGAGCACCACCTTCTGCCAGGAGCCAATGGCAAGTTTTGTTTTAAGAGTAAGAAAATGCTGCCGAACTGCCATGCAACGAGCCCGCTGAGCTTCGGCTGCAGCTCGCAATTGTGCTTTCTTTCCTGTCCCCCCAAAGTGTTTACAATCAATTAAAAAGACATAGGGGTTATTTTTCAAGACAACATCAATTTGGTACTTTCGCTCTCCCGTGGAAAAATTCAATCCGGTAGTGGCGCTATAGCCGGCTTCATCGCCAAAAATGGTGACTAAAAGTTCGAACTCTTGCCAGGTTAGATGTTTGACCAGGAGGTCAAAATCAAGCCCATTTTTTGCGCCGAGAAGTACCAATCGCGCCCTTTCTTCGTGCTCAATACGGAAATTCCCATCGATAGTTGGTATAAAAGAAAAACCTTGGACAGCAAGCTCTTTAAGAAATGTTTTAACTTTCGAGCTGTTTCTTGCCACATGTTCGAGTTCTTGAGGGAAAATAAAGGGCTGATCCTTTGTTTGTTTTAACAGCGCGAGAAGAAGTGTCGCATCCACTGGGTTTCACCATGCCTTCTCTAGTATCAATTATTTTTAAGACACTTTGCCACTGTTTTCACAATGCTTGTGAGTGGGATGATTTCCTGTTTGCCTGTGACGATATTTCGGAGTGTTACAGACTGCTGTGCCAGGTCTTTTTCACCAACAATTATCATCCATTCTATTCCATGACTTTCAGCATTTTCGAAATGGCGTTTAATGCGCCAATTGAACGGATTCAGGATGGTTTTTATTCCCTTCCCCCGCAGCTTGTTTGACAAGCTTATTGCTGGCTTTACATCTGCTAATTTTATTGGAGCAATGTATACATCCGCTGTTGTTGGTTTTGGGGTGGGAATGTTAAATTCCTCCAGTAGCTCCAAAAGAACCGTTTCACCAAAACCAAAACCTGTCCCTGGAAGAGGCTGCCCCCCTAGCGTTGCTACGAGGTCTGCATAGCGCCCCCCACCGGCTATGGCTCTTGGCAGGATGCTATCTTTGCTCCATGCTTCGAAGATAATACCAGTGTAATAATCCAGCCCTCGTGCCAAGCTTCCATCATATTCAACAAAGTCAAGCACGCCAAAATCACCAAGCAATTTTGCAAGGGTTGCTAAAGGTTCCAGAAGGGCTTTCACATCCTTGTTAGGCATGAGTTTTTCCACTCGCGCGATGAATTTTGTGGGGGTGTCGCGTATTTCTGAAAGAGCATAAAGCGTTTCCGCTTGTGCTTCTGTTACGCCAAGAGTTTGCAGTGCAGTGAGAAATGCTGTTCGTTCTAGTTGCTTTGCTGTTTCCAACAGTTTTTGTACGAGTGGTGAGCTAGGAAGCTCCTCGAGTGAATATTTCTTATTTAGTTTTACTTGCCGGATTTTCAAAGCAACTTTTGCTGCTTCTTCTTTTGAGAACTCTTTTCGTAGTTCTTTCTCGAGTTGCTCTTGGAATAACTTTCCTTTTCGGTCAAAGACACGGATTGTCTCAAGGAAATTCTTCACCCCTAGCAATTCCAATGCTTCTTGCATAAACTGCCGGTCATTAACGCGCACAACAAACTGATCCTTTGTCAATCCACAAGCTGTAATAATTCTGATTAGGATAGTGATTATTTCAGCATCCGCATAAATGTCTTCGACTCCCAGTAAGTCAATATTATATTGCCAGAACTCTTTCACACGCCCTCGTTGCAGGGTCTCATCACGAAAGCATTTTGGTATGGAGAACCAACGTATTGGTTTTGTATAGTTTTGTTGCCTTTCCGCCAACAATCGAGTGAGACTGGGGGTTAGTTCTGGGATGAGCACCAGTTTTTGTTTACTCCGGCTCTGTACTTTGAAAGTTTCTCCGACAAGCCCTTCACCAGATTTCAATTCATAAAGTGCTTGGAGCTCAACAGAAGGAGTGACGTATTCCACATACCCAAACTCTTTGGAAATGCGCCTCATTGTTTCGAGAATAAATTGGACTTTTGCGTATTTTTCCGGATAAAAGTCCCGAAAGCCTGCGGGACGACCAATGGTTATAGTTTTTTGCTGTTCTTTTTCAGCCATTACTTTCCCTCAAAAATCATTTTAAACGAACTTTGACATGGAGCTATCGTGGGAGCAAATCTTGTATAAAATAGCCTTAACAATTTATAGATTTTCTGAGTGAAAATTATCCCACATTAAAAGTTCACCACGGGACTGTCAACTTTCATCGTTATTTAACTATTTCTCTTAGTTCGATTGCCGTTCTCTTTTGAGGAGCTAGAAAAGGAGGGGCTGAGCGGGGCGGTAAGGTAAGGGCCGATTGAGAAGTTCCCGCTCAGACAAGGAAAGGGAAAAAGGGTTTTAGGTCTCTGTTTGTTCTTCTCGCACAGTCAATAGACTATTTCGTTTCTACTATTTAAAAGAAGCCATCTCCTAAATTTTTGGCATTTAAATTGCCTTTCTCTTCAAGATTGTTCAGGCAAACTTTTCGATGGAAAAAAGATAAAAAAAGAAATGGAAAGAAGCAAAAAGATTAATGGGGGGAAGCAGTGTGTTTTTTTACCCTAGACTTCCGATTTCTTTTTCTACTTCTTCAAGGATTTCGCACGATTTCACTAATTCTTTCATTCGATTATGGTCGTCGAATAATGGTCGGTCCTCGTCTAAGAACTTGACATGTTTTCTGATAACTTCTTTTGCTTTTGCAACTCCTTTTCCTGGCTTGTGTTCTCTAAAGTCAAGTGCTTGTGCAGCAGCCATAAACTCGATGCCCAACACACCATAAGCATTATCCAGAATCTGATCATTCTTTAATGCCGTGTTCATTCCCATACTGACAAAATCTTCTTGGTCAGCTGCGGCAGGTATTGACTGGATACTTGCCGGCATGGATAGGATGCGCATTTCCACGATTTGCATATCTGCTGTGTATTGGCTTAGCATCAAACCAGACATCATACCTGCGCCTTTTGTGAGGAATGGTGGTAATCCGACGCTTAAGGCAGGGTGGTTTAATCTATTCATTCGTCGTTCTGACATCACACAGACCATTGTTATTGCTGCGCCTGCCATATCCATCGGCAAAGAAACAGGTGAGCCTTGAAAGTTGGCGCCGGAGAGCTGAAGGTTTTTATCAGGGAAGAAAACAGGGTTATCACCGACACCGTTCAATTCGATTTCCACCTGTTTTTGTGCCCATGCTAAAGCATCATGCGCTGCACCGATGACTTGTGGTGTGGACCGCATGGAATATGCGTCCTGTACTTTCACTTTTAGACGCCCTTCAAACAAGTCGCCGCCTTTCACCAATTTATGGATGGTTTTTGCTGTGCGTATGGCTCCAGGAAACCCGCGGGCCTCATGTAAGAGTGGAGTATAGGGTTTCATGTTTGCAAGGAGTGCTTCTAAGGACATTGCTGCGGCGATTTCTGCTTGTTTGAGAAAACGCTTTGCATCATAGAGCCACAGAGCGCTCATTGCTGTTAAAAAGTTTGAACCATTGATTGCTGCTAGACCATCTCTAGCCTTTAGCCCGGGTATTTTGATACCTGCGCGGTCCATCGCTTCTGCGCCTTCGAGAAGCTCTCCTTCATAGAAAGCTCGTCCTTCGCCCATTAACAACAAGGCGATTTGTGACATTGGGGCAAGGTCGCCACAGGCGCCGACAGAACCTTTACGACAGACTTCTGGGGTAACGCCTTTATTGAGCATTTCGACAAATGTTTCAGCAATCACAGGACGATTGCCCGAGTTTCCGTGGGCGAGGACATTAAGTCGTCCCAAAATCGCGCCTCGAACATGTTCGATAGGTGCTGGTTTACCGATCCCTGCAGCATGATTGTAGATGAGGTATTTTTGGAATTGTTTGACCTGCTCATCTGTGAGCACCACTTCTGAGAATTCACCTATACCGGTGTTTACTCCATACATAATTTCATGTGCATCGATCTTTTTCTCAAGCATTGCACGGCATTTCTTCATGCGTTCAATAGCATCTTTGTGTAATTCCACTTTCTCGCCATGTCGCGCTACTCTGACGACGTCATCAATCGTCATTCCAGAACCAGTAATTGTATAAGTCATACTAAAGCCTCTTTAGAGTTTCTTTAGGTCACTTTTCACGCTTTAAATCTTTTATCCAAAGTATTGTTTTGATGGGGAAAATTGCGGGCAAGGGTCTCTCATTCTCCTACAAAAAGTGCTTTTTCGAATTGATTGTTATATATCACATGCAAAGTAGAAAAGGCTGAACGTTTCCCTTTGACTATTATCAAACAACAAAAATGAGAGGTGGTGCCGGGACAGGGAATCGAACCCTGACCTCAGGATATCTGCTTTCGGGAGCAGGAAGAAACGCTCACGCGAATTCCACAGTCCCGAATTCTACCACTAGACCATCCCGGCTGTAAAGCGCACATCAAGCAATTGACAGCCAGTTAATAAAATTTTTTGAAGCTATCTTTTTTGTGTTTTTATGCACTCTATTCTTCATCCTTGTTTTTTAGAGAAAAGGACGGGGGCTAATTTCGAAAGAGTGGTTCTTCCACTAATGCCCCGTCATGAATCATCTTTGCCAGCAAATTGATTTCCGGATACAGGATTCTATCTTTTGTTAACTGCGGGACTTTCTTACGAATTTGTTTATAGACTTCTCTCGTTTTTGCCCCCAAGGCCTTTTCGGGTTGCACCTTCTGAATAGCACATCGCAAGCTGATCGCCTGCGCCGCGAGGAGCATTTCAATTGCTAAAATATACTCCAAATTTTCCAGGATTTTTGCGGCTTTCCGAGCTGCTATGGGGCTCATGCTCACATGGTCTTCGGCCTCATCTGATGTTGGTATGGAATCCACCGAAGCGGGTGTTGCAAGGGTTTTATTTTCAGAGACCAGCGCTGCAGCGGTGTATTGTGGCATCATATAGCCACTACTTAATCCCAGCTCACTTTCTGGTATCAAAAATAAGCCCAACCCTTGATTTCGCTTCTCGTCTATTAAAGTTGCACTTCTTCGTTCGGAGATATTACCCACTTCTGCCATCGCAATTGCCAGATAATCCATTGCAAGGGCGATGGGTTCTCCATGGAAGTTCCCACCAGAAATAATGTCACATTCCAGCGGGTCGTTCTTCGTAATGAAAATTAAGGGGTTATCTGTTGCAGCATTAATTTCACGGGAAACGATCTTTCTACAAAAGTCCAGAGTCTCTTTTATTGGTCCCAATACTTGTGGTGTACATCTTAAAGAATAATCATCCTGTACTTTTGGCCACTGTTTCTCGAAATTCTGTTTTGGCCCTTGGCAATTGGGGCAACCCCATGTTTCTGGGAGGGATGTGAATGGAGTATCTTTAGGAATGTTATGACTTGGATCCCCTATAGCCGCCTCATAATAATAACCACAATTTGGCGTTTTACAAGTATAAAATTCATCATGTTTCTTCACAAAGATACTTCCCTTGGTTAACACTCGTAATAGCCGAGCAATTTCGATTTGTCCTGGGTGGTTTCTTGCGTTATGCACTCGCTCATCAAATTGCTGCGCAACTGCCTTCAATGCTTCCATTGATAAGCTCGCCGCAATGACCGCATTTTCCAGTAAATTCTGTGCCTGGTGTAAAACCATACAAGCAATGCCGGCTGAAAATTGCGCGCCGTTATTTAAAGCCAACCCTTCCTTGTAAGATAACCGAGTAATCGGTATCCCCGCAGCTTTCAACCCCTCCTTAGCATCATAAATTTTTCCTTGAAATTTCAGATTGTTTTCTCCTTCCCCAATCATTGCCAAGGCCATGTGCGAGAGTGGCGCCAAGTCCCCACTTGCCCCTACAGACCCTTTTGAAGGAATGATAGGAAGTGCGTTTTTATTTATCATTTGAATTAGATTTTCGAGTGTTTGCAACTGGCAGCCGGAGTTGCCCTGGGCAAGTGCTGCCACACGGAGAACCATCATTGCTTTGACGTACTCATCTGGCGCAGGTTCACCAACACCAACACTGTGACTACGGATGAGATTTTCTTGTAATGTTGTTGCATCCTTTTCTGGGATAACAATATCTCTCAAAGCACCAAAGCCTGTTGTTATTCCATAGATTTTCTCGCCACTTTCCACCATTTTTTCGAGTGCTTTCCGTGATAGTTTAATGCGTTCTTTCACTTTCTCAGATAATTTTAGCTGATAATTTTTTTTCACAATTTTACAAACATCTTCGAGACTTAAACCCGCTTCATCTAAAAGGATCACTTTTTCCATAACAAACTCACAGCCTATTTTCTAATTACTTGCTCAGAACAATTAAATCCTTTTAACTACTCGTTTAAAACTTGTTGCATTTCTCACCATTTTGTGAAACTTCTGAGCATTATGAAAAAGCAATTAGAAGGTTTTCTTATATGGGACTATTCATTTGTGTCTAACCTTCGCCCCTCTGAATAAGGGCGATTTTTACTGTGGAGGAAACATTTGAAATAGGGCGAATGGTTTGGTGGTGCTTGTTCTTTGAATGGCAAGTCTTTTTCTGCCAGAATTTTTATGGTGGATGACACATGAGGTGTTGTTGCCCTTCCTTCTTCTGGGAGCTCTTTAATTCCATCTGTTGAACTGACCTCATAATTGAATTGCTCAGTGGCACTATCTTCTGATGCCGGCGGCTCTTCAGCTGGTGCTGTTTGGGGATCAGGCAGGGGTGAGGGATTCTCTTTAGTTCCCTTTGTAACTTTTTTCAAATTATTCTAATGCCCCCTTTTTTCTGTTTTGGTTTCTTCTCTTTCTCTTCGGGTTTATGTGTAATTATTCGAACAGCTTGCTTATCTTTCTGAAGTTCCACTGCTTCTTTCTTTGAACCTATAATTCGTATTCCCCCGCTTTCCTTAAGAGAAGCTTTCTCATGTAATTTGTCCCATTGACTGAGCATATAGTTATGAATATTTGCTGCGTCTTTCTCAAACCAGCGCATTGCTATACCATTCAAACCGGAATCTTCTTTTGGGTAAAGTTTTGGTGGGCGGATGCGTTTTGGGTCCATAAGAATATGGTAAATAAGATCGATGAGGATCCTATCAACTTCCCCATTAACGGTGATGCAGGCATCGCCACCCCGTCCCATGGAAATTCGTGGGTGCCAGAGAGGGGTTAAGAGCCGCATTTTAATGTGCGCCAAATTTGCAGGATACTCTCGTGGAAGGAGAATGGAAACTTTGTGTTTATCGCCGATATTGATTTTACTTCCAGATGATTGTCCTACAATTCCTGGGGTTCGACGCAATGTAAAAACAAGCTCTTTATAGGCGCCGTCGGCATATTTCGTTCTCACTTCAATGCTATAATCCTCTTGTATCCACTTATCACCAGTTCGTTTATAGGGCGCCCATTTCCAGCCCTTTTTCTTGAAGAATTCCTCCATTGTTTCATAAAAAACATGGATGGATTCTGCGATTCTTGCATTTACTATTGTTGGTGGGAAGTTCATTCGTGAAATGACGATTCACCTTTTTACCTGCTGTTTTTTTCTCTTCTTTAAGAAATTACAAGAGAGGGAAAAGAAAAAATTGGCACTAGCCGACTTGTGCACAAGCATCTAATTTGAATCGTTCATTATTCTCCAATGGAGGTTCGAGGGAGCCAAATGTTGCTGCTGGTGCGAGGGCAGTGTTGCCAAAGGCTTTTCGCATGAGCACAAAACTGACATTTGGCTGGCCAACTTTCTCTTTTGCCCATTTAGTGATATCCACACCTTCGTCTACACAACGTTGCACTAACGTTTTCACGACTTCATCAACGGTGGATTCTTCCTCTACAGCCACACGGAATTCTTTTTGGCGTGGCTCGACATCAACGATTATTTCTCGCCAGGTGGTTTCTTCTTCAGACATGTTACTCGGTCACCTTTTTTTGTAGATTTTTTCTTTTTTCTATTGATGCTTTTTTCTCAGCATCTTTAACAGAGCACCAATGCCTCGAATGCTCTTGTCGATACTGACAGTTTCTTAGCTCTGGCGCCTTCGAGCGCGGCAGGTAACATCCACACACTTTGGATTAGGTTGGATGGTCGCAAAGGTAAAGTCATGTTTGCGCAAGTCATATCTAATCATTTTACCGAAATTTGGTTCTTGGCCTTTGGTAATATCTGAATAGGTTTTTCTCGTGTCTTTACTTATGAGTATTTTAGTGGCTTCGACAGCCATTATACCGCCGACAATTGATGTTAGAGTGCTTATCATTGGGAATTTTGGAAGCGTTTCGATAAAGAATTTGTCGCATTTCAAGATGACCTGATGGTTCATTACTTGTTGATAATAGGCTTCACTCCATAAACAAACGGCGCAAGCAGTTTGTCCTGGGTAGTAGATTTGTACTTCTATAAAGGACCGGCCCATTGCACCATTGATCATAGGGAGGGGGTGTTCTTGCATTAAATTCCCAGCATTCAACATATATCGTGCATAATCATTATCTAAGGCCATAATAATAAGGTCCGCTTTGTAAACTTCTTGAGGTGCTTCTTCTATCCGGACATTATATGGGGTAATTTTTATATTAGGTGCAAGCTCAGGCAAGCGTTTCGCTACGGCTGCCACTTTAGAGATTTTCTTATGATCTTCCGGCCTAAAAAAGATACAGCGATTTATATTTGACTTGTTTACGACATCAAAATCAACCAGACGAATGTGCCCAACACCTAACATACCAAGATTTTTACAGACTTCGTTACCTACGGCTCCGGCACCAACACATAATACAGTGCTACTCTTAATTTTCGCCAAATTCTCTTGACCGAAATACCTCCTTGTTCTATCATCAATATCTTCTTCGTAAAAGCTGACTTTGAGCCGCTCACTTTTTTTGTTCGAAGTCATTTTTTCACCGCGCGATTTTTCCCTATTTTACTGTATATTCTACCCAGTCAACTTCTTGCAAGCCTTTTCGCCCTTCATCATCTTTAACAACAATATAACTTTTGTAGTACTTTGCTCTGGGGTCTATTAAAACAAAGACATTGTATTCAGCATCATAAGGAAAGTTGAGGAATGTGCCGTAATCTGTACTAGAAAAACTAGGGTTGGTACCAAAAGGGTGAGAATGAAAAATGCCGACAATTCTAGGCCTTGTTTCACAATCGCCATATTTTTCCTGAATAATGGAAGTATATTGTTGAACGCCTTTTGGTGTGAATTCGGCATATGCATGACTTTGATATGCGTGTCCTGTTACCCAATCGACAACTTTGACATATCGCTTTCCTTTATACGTATATTTATACCCAAGCAAAATACCGAGTGCTTCCTTTGGGTCTGCTAATTTACAGATCCGTTTGGTTTCTTGGACAACCCTCTGGAGAATATAGACATGATAGACCTCCTTATTATCGGTGCCTTCCTCCTTTTCTTTTTCAGAAGAAAACTCGTGTTCTAGCTCTCCTTCGAGGGTCTTTTTCTCTTCACTAACGGTTTCAGTAAGGGATTGTTGTTTAGAAGTTTTCGTGTCGTTTGTATTATTCGATGGCATGTAACTTTTCTCCTTTTTTCAACCGATTTTTTCCCAGGTGATGAATTTTCCTCTCCTACGTTTCGTCATTACAAAACCAAAAGACGCCCAAATTTCCTCTTGGATTTTTGGTGGCTCTGCGTCGTCTTCTATACTGCCATCTTTCTTAGGCTTGTCGTCCATCGTTGCATAAAATGGTATAAACCCCATCTGTTCATCTTCATAGAAGAGCGTTTCTAGCAGCCCAGCTGTTATCCCCTCGGTTTTATTTTCCTCTACAAATACAAGCACTTTTTCAACTGGAATGGGGGCCAGGCTCAGCTGATGTTTTTCAATACCAAAAATGAATGAAGGGCAGACCCCACCCATCTTCAAATCGAACTCTTTGATACATTTTGGGCAAATGAATGATAAACACACGCGACACATGCGCCAGCCTTCAGATACGGCTTCTTTCAACGTTGCACGGCCGTTGTGCCCGACACATCGGATAGAGACCGTGTTAGTAGTAATTACAGCCATTCATTTTCCATCCTTTCTTTCTTTGTTTTAAAGTAACATTCCTTCTGTCCTTTCGGCGATTTCTTGTCGCCGTTCTGGCGAAAGCTCGATTAACGTTCTTGCGCCGTACCGTATTTTAGTTCCCCCTCGCCGGATATATCCTGCGGCATCTAACGTTCGTAAAATCTTTGTGAGTGTATATTCTGAATAATATCCTCTTTTCACCAATCGTTCAAACACCTCTGCACTTTTGATTGGTCGTTCATCCCTTCGCCTATTATCTCGAGTCTTTTCTATTAAGAAAATAATCGTTCCTAAGACTGCTTGTTCATCTAGTGTTAACTCGTTAGGCACCACATAAATTGATCGGAGACAGAACCATTCTTCATTATCAATTAAATATGAGACCAACTCTAATCCTAATCGTGTGACTTTGTTTCCAAAATCTGTGAGAAGCGTCTCGAGTTCTAATAAAGTCAATCCTGTTTTTGCGCGCAATTGCCTTTTTGACACGCCAAATGCGAGGGTGCCATTTTGCCTTCGCCAACGAGATGTTAGTGCAATAAATAGCTGGGGGTCAATTTCGCCAAAATCTTCTGTCAATCGTTCTTTTATTGTTTGAGTTTTTTCCTTTGCTTCCTCAGCCTCATCTTTTGTTAAAAAACTATCAAGATTCATATTAATCCCCCATTTGTGCTTTTTCTTGGGAAGAGGACAATTGATTGCGAAAATGCTTCGCTATCTTTCAATCGTTCATTATAGCCCTCTTGAGTCAGAAACTCTATCATGCCATCTGCTCTTTTTACTGCCACCAACCTTTTCTCGCGAATGAGCATAGATAAAATATCCGCTTGAACATTATCGATAAGTGCTTCTAATTCCGTTGCTTTATAGCTTTTTCCTGCGAGTAATGCTATTAATTCTTCTTCCAAAAATTTCCTTTCTTCTGGAGTTAACACCCTTTCAGCCAACGAATCCAAAATTGCTATCGTGCTATCAGTTAGGATGGTGTCCTCAACAGTGAGTTCTTTATCATCCTCCCCGTCCACAATTCTTACTGGAGACCCATCATGCATGTGAAAAATATCCATTTCGATAGTACTGTCCCCCAGAAGGAAAATGACCGGCTGTGTTCTTGTTTTCACTTCCCAAGCAATCATCCGCAATCGTTCTTTCTCTGTGGTTCCTTCCAAAGCAATTTTAGTGTCTCTTATTCTTTGCATTTTTGTGAGTGATTGATAAACCCGGGCATCTAACTGCCGATGCCTTTGTGTTTCCAATTCCAAATAGGCGTCTGCCACTGCTTTGCGATCTTCCTCACTCTCAGCTATTTTTGGCACTTGTTTCCGGTCGAAGAGCAACTTATATTTTCTGGCGATGCTCCACAGGCGTTTCTCTGCTTTTTCTGGCGGTTTCTCCTTGGCAGTTTTAGCGGAGGGGTTATTGTTTCTTAGTGTTTTGGACGTTTTTAATGGGTTCATTTTCTATCACCTTCAGTTCTGAAACAACAATATGATTTATATTTGAAGACAAGTCGACATTTATGGCGTCTGGGCAGAGAAGGATAAATTGAGGTACAAAACGTGAATTTTCACTTGCCAATGTTTGTGTTCGTAATGCTATATTGAAAGCCAGTGTTTTGTTTTTCTCATCCAATCGTTGTGTGAATTCATCTATTGCGTGGATTGGTGAATCGGTTAATGTATGCATTGCCAAGATTAATCCTTCAATTGCCAGGACTTTTTCTCCACCGCTGAGTTCTCGGAAGTCGCGGTACCTCGCCCCCTTTGTTATTGCTTCGATAAACAATCCCGCTTCATCGGGATTATTAATATTAGTTATTTTTAATTTAATCTTCTCGAAAATACCACTCAAAAGTAATTTCATAGCTTTTGTTATTTTTGTTATGGTCTCATGTAATTCGCCATTCCAAAAAGTTAGGCGTGCTGCTAAATCGGCCCGGAGATTGGTGATATGTTCTTCCCGTTCCACCATGTATTGTTTTAATGATTCCACTTTTGTCTTTTGAGCAGTTATTTTCTCTTCATCAACATCACTGATGTTAATGGATTCCAGATTCCCCTCGATTCTACTGAGTTCATCCCGAATTTCTGTATAGGAACGGATTTCTTCAGGCCGCTCACCTTTTGCCAGAGCATTTGCTTCCCGCTCTTTTTGCTCTTCTAAGAGGCTTTCGTACTGGTTATCAAGGGTCAACTCTAACATGACAACTTCTGTCGCTTTCTCTTCTAACACACCCTTCTCTATTTTAGCCTTTTCTATTTCTTCTTGTGTTTGCTGAATGGCACGTTTTAATGTCAATCGTTCTGTGGCGAATGAATCAAACTCCTCATCAAGTTTTTGGAGATTTTTCACCAACTTTTCTTTGTGCATTTTGCTCTCGAGGATTTTGGCCTTGATAAGGCTCACTATGTCAGCTATGGAATCTATTTTCCCGATGAGCTTCTCTTCTGGCATACCAAGCGACTGGATTTCCTTGTGTAATTGGGAGATCGCCCTCAGTGTTTGGATCTCGCTTATTTTTAGTTCTCGAAGCGATTTCTCCAATTTAGCAATTGTCACTCGAAGCTTTTGCTCTTCGTAATAATCGGTTGCGAATCGCTGCTTGTTTGTGGTGGGGGTTTTTACTCTCCAACCAAATGGCGTTTTTATTGGCATAGGCGGGCGGCCAAAGCCACCCTGTGCTAGAAAATAACTCTTGGTTGATTTTGTTAGAATATTCATTCGCAGATCTTTGGCAATTTTGGTGAGAATGACCGGGTCGTAGCTATCTTCTGCCACAAGGCCCTTTGTAATCCTTTTGAGAAAATTAACAACAACTGGTTCCCCTGTTACAAGGTTCATCGCATGTTCGTAGATTTCCTTATATGGCGGTTTCTGCAAAGGTATTGTTTCTTGTTTTATTCCATTTGAGAGCTTGTAGACAGTAAGTGGTGGTTTCCAACGGGGCCAGAGTTTATCATATAGGCTTTTTGCCTTCCGATAGGCATCATCTGTCTTTGCGAGAAAGGCAAATAAATTCCGACCGATAACATTCTTCACTGCACGCTCCCACGTCTTTTCTCCCTCTTTTATATGGAGATAAGTTATTAATGGTCCTAGGACATCATTTTCCAACCCTTGGGAACGGAGAGATACTGTAAAACGTTTTGCAGCATTAACAAGCGATTCCTCATATTTTGTTAACCTGTCCCCAGTAAAAATTTCGCCATTTAAATCATAATCGTCTATAACAGAAACAGGTACAAGTTGTTTCTGGAGTTCTTGTAACTCTTTTTCTGCCCGAGTGTATTTTTCCTGGATCATAGCAAGCTTTGCTTCTTTTACTGCCAAGACCTCATATTTTTCTTTTAATTGCCGGTCCTTTGCTGAAAGCTCTTTTGTTCTCAGTATTTTCTCAAGGTCTGCTTTTTGCTCCTCAAATCGTGCTAATTCATTTTCTAAATTTTGAATGTTTTCTGTGTCGCTAGCAATTTGTGTCTTAAGAATGATTAACTTGTGATTTTTCTTTGCCTCTTTTTCCTTAACAAATGCTAATTTGTCATTTAACCGTGTTAATTGCTCTGTCTTGGAGTCGATTTCTTCGATTTTTTGTTCGATTTTTTTTGTTACTTCCTCCTTTTTTTTGAGGATTTTCAAGCGTTCTTTATTCAATGCTTCGATTTGTTTTTCAACTCTTTGTACTAAAGACCAGCTTAATTCTGTTTCCAATTTCTTCTTCATATAGACCAATTTTTTCTTCTGCGCGAGGAGTGAAAGCGTGTTATTCCACAAGTTCAGGAGTTTTTTTTCGGTCTCGTATTTTCGTTTCAAGGGCTCGATTTCTTGTATGCTTGCTTTTAGCGTCTCTTGCGCGGCAATAATTTCTTCTCGGTAGTGCTTCAATCCCGTGACATCTAACAAGACATCTAGTTTTCTCTTTGGACTTTTTGCGGCGAACTCATCAACTGTTCCTTCCCCTGTAAAAGCTAGCTTGTTGTCCCCTCGAACACCAATCGATTCGAAAATTCGTCGGATATCTCGTCTCGTGACTAATCGGCCTTGGACAATGCGCCGCGAGTTATTTAAATAGTAGGTTACTGAGTTTTCTTGCTTTGAGATTTTTGCTGTAATAGTGAATTCCTTTTGTGAGATGACATTATTCAGATCTTGGTCAAGGGTTTGGATTGCGAACCGCCCATCTATAATAGGGTTATTTAATGTAAGTGATACACGTGCAAATTCATCTCTTTCTCCCACCAAACTTCTGATGCCCTTTCCTTTTGCCCTTTGAGGGATATAGCCTAAACAAATGATTAAACCATCTAGAATTTGTGTCTTTCCTGAACCATTTGCCCCTGTGATTAATGTTATCGCTTCTTTTGCAAGGTCAATAGTTGTATTGTCATGTAGCATCAAATTTTCTAGGACTAATTTTCGAAAGAGCTTTTCAGTATGGGCCATTTTTTATCTGCTCCACAAATGTTGCTGGAAAAGGCTACATTTCTTCGTACTTTTCTTACATGCCTCTTTTTTTGTCATTAAACTCTCTTTTCAGACTGGTTTTTATCGCCAATTTTATCGCCTTGTTCTTTAATAAAAGCGTGACCAGAGTTCGCCGAAAATATTGCCGCTGCCTTTCATACGCAGAAGAGCGACAAGAGTTCAATTATTTGATAAGTGTACCAATTATTAAAGGTTAATTAATTCTGGTATTATCAGAAAAAATACACTGTTTTCAAAAAAAAGAGAACAATGGAAGGGGGTAGTTTCCCATCCATTTCTTAATGCTTTCGAACTCTTAAGAAGACTACTGATGCTAACCCAAAGAACCCAAGAATCGCCCAGGCGACAAGGGGAACGCCAATGAAGAAGGAGGGGGATGGTGTGCCAGTCTTTGTTGCTTCGGCTTGGAGCGTGAAACTCCCCGAACCAGAAACGCGTTTCACGACAAGATACGCAGTCATGTTGTTTGTAGGTGTATAGGCGAGGTTTTCGGGGCTCCCAGCACCTGCGGTGGTACTTTTTGCTAAAATACCATTACTTGAGGCAAAATTTGCAGCTGGGTTGTAGAGGTAAAGGTCGAAGTCGGCTGATCCATCCATCTCGATTCCAGCTGTAAAAACGATATTTTCAACCAGCTCTACTTTTCGTGCCCACGATTGCTTCGAGTTTGGTGAACTTCCTAAAGAGCCTATGACTGTTGACCCGGCAGTATATTCTGTCAGAAAGGCCTCAATGGCTGCATCTCCATGAACTTTCCCAAAGCCCTCTACCAGATCGCGCCCACCACGATTTAATGTTGGATTCTGGCTATAGGTATCATAGGTTTCACCATAGCGTACTTCTGTAGCAGTACCGCACAAGTAATTTTTCACTTTCAATGCAGACGTTTCTGTGTGAGTCCAACCTGTGCCCATGGCTTGTATTATCAAAGCAGCCAAACCAGAGACATGTGGTGTTGCCATGCTCGTTCCTTGAAAGACGGCGTAATCGTCCGCTGTCATTTCTGTTTCCCAGTAGGTACTGGGGGTCCCAGAACCGAATTCAACGATATCTTTGCTATTCGTATCTGCAGCAATAATAAGATGGGTATCTTCATCTGCTCCAAGAGGGCTTGTATATGCTCCTCCGGGGGCAACAACATCTGGTTTTGCATCACCAGTATATCCGTTTGATGAATAAATAGCTATTTTATCAACATCATCTATTGCGCCTACAGTAATTGCTTTACTTGCAGTTCCAGGTGAATAGATATAGTCTCCATCCAGATAACCGTTTCCAGCTGCTGCAACACAGACATAACCTTCAGAAACGAGGTTATTGACGGCTTGATCAATGCTTAGAACTGTTGAAGTAAATCCAAGAGACATACTAACAACCGAAATATTATAGGTTAAACCATTATTGTAAATCCAATCTATAGCATCAAGAAAAGAAGATTGTGTTCCTACACCTGCATCATCTAAAACCTTTAAACCAACCAGTTTACAACCCGGTGCTACACCGCGATACTTGTTATGGCCATCAGAAGTGGAGGAAGCTGGGCGAGTAACTGTATATTGAATTGAAGCCCGACCAATTTCCCCTGTTTCATAGGGGCCAATTAGTATGAGGTATTGTCCCGGAGCAACATTTGTGGCATCAAGTGTAAGTGGGATACTATCATAATCTCCTGAAACAATAACATCATCGCCGGTAAATGTTCCGTCACCCGTTGTATCCATTGCGATAAAGAGTGTATCAGAGGCGCCATTTGGTCCATCTTTGTCATCCCATTGAACTTCAATATGAACATTTCCCGTAGTTTCTACTTCGATTTGGCCAATATACCCATTCAAAGCATCTAAAGCGGGAATGCCAAGTGTACCGCTTACCTCTACGGTTGTTGCTGTCTCAGCAGCCGCACCGGTACCGGCGGCTATGCTAGAAACATGTGTTCCATGGCCATTCCAATCTGTTGCAGACAAATACTCGTCACCGGTGGAAGAAGCATCGTGCCCAATAAAGTCCTTCCAATAAACGACTTTTCCGGCAAAGTCGGGATGTGAAGCATCAATTCCCGTATCAAGAATGGCGATAGCATCGTTGGGATCACCCTCATACCCAAGCGTGTCCCAGACATAGGGGCGAACATTTATTTGGGGGACGCTGGTACTCAATAATGCCTGGCTTTGATAATTTTCAGTTATAAATGATATTCCCGGCAAGGCGGCTAACTTTTCTACCTGTGTTCCTCTAATTCGTATCGCAGTACCATGAATGACTGACCAAGAAGAGAGGATTTGCCCCCCAATAGTAGCGATCTTCTCTTTAAGGACATCAGTCAATGGTTGTGAAAAAGTCACAATTGAAGTATATGTGTCACTTAATAGCCCACTTTTAATGATAGCCTCGAAATGGTCATGAATTTTATTGTGATTCAAGTCATATGTAACATCTGGAGCAACGAAAGGGTTAAAGGTACTCGGTGGGGACACAGGGGTCGCTGGCAGACTATTCATTGCTGTGCTGGTGGGGAATGGTAAGAGGAAGAGAGTAAAAAATAACATAACAATTAATTTTGAATTCTTCATTTAGATACCTTCATAAAAATTTCTTTAATCCTAACAACCATACACGCTTTCATGCGGAATTTTGCTAGGAAGATTTTTACTAAGAGAGATAGAACAAAAGGACTATTATATCTTTTGAAAGGGGAAGAAGGAAAAACTAGGCTTTATTAGAAGCTATTCAAAAAACTAAAATAGACCATTAGCTTGCTATATGCCTCGACTGTAGCACCTTTACAACTATGAAGCTAAAGGTATAGTTTGTTCTACAGTTAAGACTGAATAACCCTTAAAGTGATCATATTGACTACTAAAAGAGAAATTGGTATTGTCGGCTATGGTGTCTACATCCCTCGTTTTCGTATTAAAGTTGATGAGATTGCTCGTATTTGGGGGCAACCAGGTGAGCTTGTGAGTAAATCACTGGGAGTTTTCGAAAAGAGCGTTCCGGACATGGATGAAGACACCGCCACAATTGCCGTTGAGGCTGCAAGAAATGCTGTGAAGATGGCTTCAATCAATCCTGAAGAAATCCGCGCAGTTTATGTTGGTTCTGAAAGTCACCCCTATGCTGTCAAACCCACTGCAACTATTGTGGCTGAAGCAATCGGCGCCACACCAGACACCACGGCAGCTGATCTGGAGTTTGCTTGTAAAGCAGGCACCGCAGGTGTGCAAATGTGTTATGGCCTTGTGAAGAGCAAAGAAATGAAATTTGGATTAGCCATTGGCGCTGACTGCTCCCAAGGGCGACCTGGAGACGCCTTAGAATATACAGCAAGTGCGGGCGCTTGTGCTTTATTAATTGGTGACAAGAATCTTGTTGCGTCTATTGACCATACAGAAAGTGTTACTACCGATACACCCGACTTTTGGCGGCGAGAAGGAGCAACCTATCCCTCCCATGGGGGACGATTTACTGGCGAACCCGCATATTTCAAGCATGTCCTTACTGCAGCAAGAAATATTATGGAATCCACCGGTACAAAACCTTCGGATTTTGCTTATTGCGTTTTTCATGAGCCCAATGCGAAATTCCCACTGGCAACGGCAAAGAAATTAGGCTTTACAAAAGAACAGCTTGCCCCGAGTTTGGTAGTGAGGTATATTGGCAACACCTATTCTGCATCATCAATGATTGGGCTTGCAGCGGTACTTGATATTGCCAAACCTAGCGATCGAATTTTGATGGCATCATATGGTTCAGGCGCCGGAAGTGATGCGTTCATTTACACTGTAAAAGAAGGCATCGAGGAACGACGGAAAAGTACACCGCACGTTCAAGATTATTTAGACCATAAATTCTATCTTGATTACTCGATGTATGCCAAACACCGAGGAAAAATCAAGATGTAATAAAATGGAGGAATACAAATGAAGAAAATTGCTATGGTAGGAGTTGGAAATACGAAGGTTGGAGAGTGGTATGAGCGGGACCTTCGTGATTTAACAGATGAAGCTATTGCTAAAGCACTTTCCTCAACCAATATCGACCCGAAAGAGATTGGTGCAACCTTTGTCGGTTCCATGTCCTCAGGCTTATTTAATCAACAGGAGCATCTCTCTGCATTAATTGGCCCTTATTCTGGTGTGAAAGCACCGGCTCTGCGTGTGGAATCTGCTTGCGCAAGCGGTGGAAATGCTTTTCGTGTGGCAATGATGGCTCTTCATGCTGGCTACTGTGACACTGCTCTTGTTGTTGGCGTGGAAAAAATGACTGATCTAATTGATATTAGTGATGTTACCACTGCTCTAGGCACTGCTGCAGATGGTGAATGGGAGCTGGGTGCAGGTGCAACTTTTCCAGCCCTCTTTGCATTAATGATGCGTGCCCACATGCATAAATATGGCAGTACGCTTGAAGAGTTTGCCAGCATCGCTGTGAAAAACCACCACAACGGTGCTTTGAACCCTGACGCACAATTTCAACGGCCAATTTCTATGGAAACAGTCATGAATTCTCGTGTGATTGCCGATCCTCTGCGATTATTTGATTGCTCACCAATAAGTGATGGTGCTGCTGCTGTGATTTTAACTCGAGAGGACCTTGCCAAGAAATACACCGACGATCCTATATATGTCACTGGCTCTGGGGCCGGAACAGATGTAATTGCCCTTCATAACCGAAAGGAAATAACGACACTTGAGTCTGTTCGCAAGGCAACTGAAACGGCTTTCAAGATGGCAAAAATCCAACCAAAAGATGTTGGATTAGTCGAAGTTCATGATTGCTTTACTATTGCTGAAGCTGTTGCCTTGGAAGACATGGGCTTTTGTAAGAAGGGGCAAGGCGGAAAAATCTCACTCGAAGGTGAAACGGCTTTAAATAGCACCATTTCGGTTAATCCCAGTGGTGGCTTGAAAGCAAAAGGGCACCCAGTTGGTGCTACAGGCATCTATCAAACGATTGAGATCTTTCATCAATTACGAAACGAAGCCGGAAAACGGCAAGTAACCAACAATAAAATCGGAGTGACCCAAAACATCGGCGGCTCCGGTGCGACTTGTGTCGTGAATGTTTTTTCTCGAGGTGATTGAATGTCTGTACCAAGAGTTTGGAGACGAAGAAAAGTTCTTTATCGGCTCGAAGGCGCCAAATGTCCGAAATGTGGGAAGATCTATTTCCCAGCTCGCGAACGTTGCTTAGAATGCAATACTACCCCCTTAGAAGAGTATCTTTTTTCTGGTTATGGGAAAATAGTTACTTTTACTTGGGTATATACACCTCCAAAGGGTTTCAAAAGCCGGATTCCCTATTGTTTGGCAATTATTGAATTGGAAGAGGGGCCGCGGTTAACAGCTCAAGTTGTTGCTGTCGAGCAAAACGACGTCTCTATTGGGATGCCTGTGGAATTTGCCTTCCGAAAAATCGCGAGCGAAGGTAAGGAAGGCGTGATCACGTATGGCTTTAAATTCCGACCGAAAGGCTATCCAAATCATGCCAAATAACTAGAACATTGAAGAATCCTTCTTCAGTATCCTCTTTCTTTTTTCCATTTATTTTTCTCTCTTTTTCTAGGTGTAATCGCAACTCTTTAAATTCCAGCTATCTTTTATACTCTGCAAGCCAATTAGCCGTGAAATACATTTGAGCTGAATGCTATATGGGAAAAATTAGCGAACACTTTAAATTGAACCTTAATTTTATGGGTTCAAGTGGAAAATATGCTGTAATAACAATTCTTGGATTAGCACTTAGTATTGCCATGGTGACGCAAAATGTCCTATTTTTAGACAGTTTCAGAAACAACGCCTTTAATGAGTTCAGCTCAAATATTTCAAACACACAAATTGACACTCAACTTGAAGATATCCGTTGGTCTGGCATGGAATTAAAGGGCATTTTGGAATCTGCTGTGACAAATGAATTCGAAGATGCAGGGTTATCGTCTAACCTTCTGGCAACACAAGAATGGGTTACTTACCGGTTTATGTTTCTACGGGTCTTTAATGAAAAAACAGCTGAATTTGAATTTCATGACACCTATTTAATTGGTATTGATGCAGCGTATCTTGCTTTGTTAGAAAGCGTGCTAGAAATAGGCACAGCACCCGGTTTTAATCAATATTGTTTGGTAACTAATTCAAAAGTAATTGAAGAGACCAATGTAGGAGTTAATGATACCTATCATCTTTACATTGCACTTGAAAACAATGATCCCCGAGAATCTTATGATGCCGGCATTGGCACGGCGGGGCAGATTATTGACTTTACTGGGGTCATTAATTTGGATGATATAACATTTGGTTCGCTACCTATACCTGTAGAACTTAAAACTCTCGTTTCGCTAGTTCTAAACCTTGGAAAAGAATTGATCATTACCGATTTCATGAACGTACCAAACCTTCTTTCAACCATCACCCTGTCGAAAAATGAATTCAGTGTTTTTGGGAGGATCCTTTTTGATGTCACATCATTCAATGTATTCAAACTCGATGAACAAATCGCCAATTTGCAAGTTTATGTTAATCGCTTAACAGAATCCCTCATAAACATTGTAAGTGATAATTCACCAAATTATCGCCTACAGGTTAATCCATACATTCTCCCACTTCTGACGGCCTTTAAAAAAGAATACCGGATTTTCCAGACATTCTTAATGTTATTTATGCTTCCAACATTGGGAATGGCTTTAACATTAACCGCTTTTGCTTCAAATCAAATTAAAAAGCAGAGAGATTTATTAGTCCACAATTATTATCAGCGTGGCTCGTCTCGTCGCATGCTTTTTTCCTTCATGCTTTTTGAATTAGTAATTTTCGCGATTATTGCAACGTTATTAGGTTTTCTTATTGGATGGCCATATACACTTATTGCTTTAAAAAGTGACAATTTTTTCAGCTTTGCCTCGAGTGCTTCAATCCCAAAACCAAGTTGGCGCATTATTGGGATTTGTCTTGGAGTTGGCTTTGCCCTTGCTTGGTTTTCAAATGTTTTCTCTCTCTGGCGGAAAACAAAGACATCTGTCGAAGAGATATTACAAGAACAAACCGAGAAAATTCCTTTTTGGCAACGATTCTATTTTGATATTCTCCTCTTGATTATTGGTGTGATATTGTGGATTGTTTCACTTACACAAATCAGTGGTGCGGGTGCAACTGCCATTGAATTTGCCTTTTATTTCGCTGCCCCAGCACCGATTTTGATTATTATCGGAGCGATAATGTTTATCACTCGCATTTATCCCTCTGTTGTTCAGTGGGTTTCAAAACTAATGATGAAAATCCACCGATTAGAATTGAGTGCGGTTGCAGCAAAGAATGCTGTCCGGCGGAAGGCTTCCACTACGAGGACGATTATCTTAATGACTCTAACATTTACTTTAACAATCGCCACCATGATTGTTCCCGACTCTTATCAAGCCTATGACTTGGAGAATTCCTATTATCATCTCGGAGCAGACATTGTGGTCCAGAATGTTGACATTCAAAACCCAACTTACAAACAAACTGTAGAAGCCATTGAAGGGGTAGAGGCTGCAACATATGTTGGCTTTTTAGAAGTGGCAAACACTGAAAGTGAATTGCTTTATTCGATCACCATTCTTGGTGTGGAGCTTGATAATTTTAGCAAGGTTGCTTATCAAGAACCCGAATACACCAATGGCCAAGGCATTGCATCACTTTTACAAACAATCACTAATGAAAGTGATGTACTGGGGCAACGCTTACAAATTGAACAGTTAAATTTAGGGGAGAATAGGACCTTCCTTATCAAAAATTGGGCTCTTAGTGACACGAATTCTACTGAGGAAGATCTTTATCTTGCTACTTATCCGGTAACTATAACTGCTTTTTATGATTATTGGCCTCTTCTTTATACCGAAGTGCCAAGAGCTGCTTCCCGTGAGATTAAAGTTGGACTTATTGCTAATCTTTCCCTTGCGTATAAGATTGCTCGTAATGACTATGACATCCAAGGCAAACTTTTTGTGAAAGTAAAAGATGGTTATAGCCCCTCTGCTGTGGCAAAGGAAATTGAACTCACTACTCAACACAGTACAGAAAATATAGAGGATGCTGTTCTGATTTCTGAAGGCTCATTAAAAGCCACTGTTCTTTTTGGGGCGCTAAATTCTAGTGTTATTGTTTCAATTCTTATCTCTTCTGCAACTTTAATTGTCATGATGTTTGTACAAGGATTAGAACGTGAAAAAGAGATTGCATTACTAAAAGCGTTTGGCATAAAACAGGGGCAATTATTCATTTTCTTCATTACAGAAGCGATCATTATCTTGATTTTCACCATGTTGTTGGGTGGAGCTTTAGGCTTTGCTGCTTCAGCCATGATTATGAAAATCCTGCGAATTGAAGTGGTTGTCCCTATACATGAAATGGTTTTTCCCGCCGGAAAAATTCTATGGACGACTTTTGCAATCTTTTTCAGTGGACTTATCAGTACGATAATCCCTATCCTCATAAATACCCATAAAAAGATTGGAGGCTCGCTAAAGGTAGTATGAATAATGCTGAGACATTTGTTGAATGTAAAGATTTAATCAAAATTTATGCTGATGAAAAGAATCGTGTTCGAGTGCCTGCCCTTCGAGGCCTCGAGATGACAATCTATAAAGGGGAAATTTCTTTGGTGGTTGGCCCTAGTGGATCCGGAAAATCAACTCTACTTAATATCCTTGCTGGTAATCTTAAGCCTTCTGCAGGAATGGTCATGGTTGGTGACACCGACATCGCAAAATTTACCCGTGCTGAAATGGTTGATTATCGACGTAGACGTGTTGGTGTTGTTTGGCAATTACCCCAAATGAATCTTGTATGGGAACTCACTGCTTCTCAGAACATTCAAGTGCCGATGAGGATTTTGGGCTTACCTCGTGAGGTCCGCATTGCTCGTACAAAAGAGCTCCTTACTGAAGTGGAATTATTAGATCGAGCACATCATAAACCCACCCAACTTTCAGGAGGCGAAATTCAGCGGATCTCCCTTGCCGTAGCGCTTGCTAATCAACCTGAACTCGTGGTCTTAGATGAACCAACTGGTGAGCTTGATTCCCAGACCTCTGAAAAAATCGTCAACTATTTTGAAAAGATCAACAAAGATTTGGGCGTGACAATGATACTTGCTACCCATGATCGGCGACTGATTGCTCGCGGTTTTCGAACAATGTTGCTAGTTGATGGTAGGATTACCAGTGTGCGCCGGGGCTTTGTTTCCGATGACAAGATACCAGTATATGTAGATGCCTTTGGCGCGCTTCAAATACCAGTTTCGCTTCGGAAGCTCTTTCAATCACGCGAAGACATTCTTCTTAGCCGTGAAAGTGAAGAAATTTTCAGATTATATGTTCCGAAGAAAAAGATAGACTAGGTTGTTAGTACACAAGTTTGTTTTTAGTGGGGAGTTTATATTTATTTTTCTTCATAATGTTCTGCTCGAATGGTCACTCGAGTGGATGAACTACTATGGGCTTTCTTGCGAGACTCTTTGGGAAAGTTGACCGAAAGGTCACGATTGCAATGTGTGGGTTAGACAATGCCGGGAAAACTTCTATCCTTACTTTCTTAAAGAAAGGTGATTTTAGTGAGACTATCGCAACAATGGGGGTAAATTATGAGATTTTGCAATTGGAGAAACTCAAGCTTTCTGTAATGGACCTTGGTGGGCAGGAAGTTTTTCGGCAATTTTGGTCGGCGTATATTCAGAAAGCAGATATTTTAATTTATGTTGTAGATTCTAGCGATATTGTTCGACTTCCGACTGCAAAAGATCTTTTTATGAAAGTTGTGAGAAGCCTTCCGAATGAAAACATTCCCATTCTAATCCTGGCAACAAAACAAGATCTCCCACAAGTTTCTTCACTTGCATATATTATCCATCTATTTCAACTAACAAGCATGTTTGAGCGAACGGTACACATTCAACGAACAAGTGCAAGAACTGGTTTGGGGATTTATGAGGCCTTTCAATGGATTCACGATCAGGTCATGCAAGCCAAAGAAAAACGTCCTAAAAGAAAGCCTGCTGTCCATAGTATTTTCCCCCACCCTGGATGAATGACAAACAGCAGTTGGGGGGTGATTTTTACCCGAGAAAGTGTTTTTAAATTCTTAACCGTTAAAAAAGAGATAATAGGAAAGATTATTATTTATTTAGAATAATATTAATTCTTACCAGTACGGCGGTAATCTGAATGAGTAGTTCTGAATCTGGAAAAAGTAGCATTTTGAAATTCGTCCCGGAAGAGAGGATGGTCCTACGACAATTCTTATTGAAAGAAGGGGTCAAAGACTTGGAACGAAGAGTAATACTTGTCAATGGGCAACCATCAGACCTTAATCAATTTGTTGAACGAAATGATGAAATTATTGTTCTCCCAAAATTGAAAGGGGGGTAACTTTCTTTTTTTATTGGAAGGAAAAATTATCGGCTAATCTTTTACAAGATATCTAAATAGATAGCCCGCCACCACCACTAATGCTACACCAAATAAGCCGATTAATGCATTAACCCACATTTTGTCGCCTAATTCTCCAAAAAGTGTCACACCTGCTTTTCCTATTAACGCAACAATTAAGATTATGGGGCCTAGAAAGACAAAAACCATACTTAAAGTCATAGCAATTCCCATTTTAACAGCAACAGGACCAAAGCCCGGTGCGATACTCTTGTTTTTTGAAGACTTTCGTTTCTTTCGTTTCTTCGTCTTTTCCTTTGTTTCTTTCTTTACAAGTGCTTGCTTTGCCATCATCTCTTCAGCGTGCATCTCTAAGATCAAAGCATCTTTTTCTTCTGGAGTTAGTTTTGAAAAGTCAATGTCTGACTCAGCAGAGTCAATTTGTTCCTCTTTTTCTAGTCCTTCTTGTGCCATAGGAATAGGAGCCACCTTCTGCATTGTTTCAATTTACTCTTTAGAAAAATGGTCTTTAAACAAATATCTTGTGTTTTGTTTGAAATGTTATTAATTAAATAACTTAAAACGAAATTAAAAATCATTTGAAAAAACAGCATGAAAAATATCAACCTAGAGAAAAAAATTTAGATAAGATGAGTGAGAGAAGCACTTACTATAAAGCAGAAATGGCATCTGGGACTTAAGAACCCCTTAATTGGAAGTGTACGGATTATTGAAAATAGTGCCTGATACAAGTGTAATTATTGGACAATTAATTGTAAATGAAATTCTATTGCTAAAAGAAAAGGTTGAGGAAGTCATCATTCCGCACATTGTTATTAGTGAGATTGAACACCTTGCGAACAACCACCGGCAAAAAGGCTTCAATGGTTTAGATGAATTGAAAAACCTGCGTTTTGAGTGCAACCACCTTGGGATTAAGATTACACTCGCCGGAGAGCGGCCTACCCTTGATGAAATTAAATTAGCCACTTCGGGTGAGCTGGATGCAAAAATTCGTGATATTGCTCGAGAGCATGATGCTGTGGTCTTTACAAGTGACAAGATCCTTGTCTCCATGTGTGAAATTGAAGGTATTGCTGTAGAGTATCTTCGTAATGTTCCCAAGAAGAAACCCTTACGGCAAATTTTTGATTATTTTGATGACCATACCATGTCGGTTCATATTCGTGAGAAAGTTCCTCCCTTAGCTAAAAAGGGCAAACCAGGCGAGTGGCAACTGGTCAAACTTTCTGATGAGCCCACAACCTCTGAAGAGATAGAGGAATTAATTTCTGACATCCTTGCTATTGCCCGTTCGACACCTGATTCGTTTATCGAAATGGATGAGCCCGGAGCCAAAGTAATTCAACTCAATGCTATGCGGATCGTTATTGCCCAACCGCCATTCTCAGATGCCTCAGAGATTACTGCTGTACGACCCATAACGAAATTGTCTCTTGAAGATTATACTCTTTCGGCAAATTTGCTTAATCGCCTTAAGGGGCGTGCTGAAGGGATTCTTATTGCTGGTTCCCCTGGTGCTGGCAAGTCCACCTTTGCGCAAGCACTCGCTGATTTCTACGCCTTACTTAATAAGACCGTAAAAACAGTTGAAAAGCCTCGTGACCTTCAGGTTGGCCCCGAGGTCTCTCAATATACGAGTTTGGCGGGCGACTTTGGGAAAACAGCTGACATTATGTTACTTATTCGTCCCGATTTTGTGATTTTTGATGAATTACGGAAAACTGATGATTTCAAAGCATTTGCAGACATGCGTTTAGCCGGCATAGGCTTAGTTGGTGTGATTCATGCAACAACAGCCATTGAATCTATC
The DNA here is from genome assembly GCA_019056785.1 of Candidatus Heimdallarchaeota archaeon. Taxonomy (GTDB): domain Archaea; phylum Asgardarchaeota; class Heimdallarchaeia; order JABLTI01; family JABLTI01; genus JABLTI01. The sequence continues at coordinate 19,264 of DXJV01000073.1, read as the reverse complement.
CAGCGGTTTGTTGGGCGGATTGAGCTGGGGATGATTCCAAGCATTTTAGATACGATCATTTTCATTGAAGATGGTGATGTTAGTGATGTACTTGAAATTAGGATGACTGTTAAAGTACCCAGTGGTATGGAAGAACGCGATCTTGCCCGGCCGGTGATTGAAGTAAGTGACTTTGAAACACATCAATTACTCTATGATATCTTCGTTTTTGGCGAGCAAGTTTCAGTTATTCCTATTGCTGAAACACGAGCGAAAAAATTCCGGCCATTAGATAAACAAGAACGAAAACAAATCGAACGAATTATCCGCAAATATCTCCCAACTACACATTTAAAGGTATTTAAAAAAGGACGAAATTCTCTGCGAATTGAAGTTCCGCCAGAAGATGTACCTCATTTAATTGGTCGTCGAGGGAAAACTATAACGGAACTTGAACGAAAGATAGGTATGAAAATTGATGTTAAGCCATTTCCAACTACGGATGAATTTTCCGCCCTTTCTCCTGATGGAAAACGTTATGACGAGCTCCCCATTGACATTCGCTTTACTAAGACTCATATTATCCTCAGCTTTCCCGAAGAATTCAGAGGGGCAAACATAGAAGTTACTGCAGGGGATGCTATTCTTTTTACAGGTTCCATTGGTAAGAAAGGTGAAATCAAAATCGAACGTGCAACCTCAATTGCACAAGAGATCATCAAACTCATGAACAAAGGCCAATTACTAGTTGCTCGATTGAAATGAGGTAGATGGGCCAGGCGGACGACCCCTTACCTTCTCTTTTATTTTTCTTTTACAATTATTCCTTTTGTTGTTGTTGCAATGATAATACGTGTGACCAACCGATTACTGAATAGCCCATTTTCAAATACGCCAGGAATGTTATTAATCTCTTCTTCCAATTTTGCAATATCTGGTATTTTGGTGAATTCCGTATCGAGTAGCATGTTTCCGTTATCGGTAATTGTCGCTCCTAATTTGTTAGCTGCTAATCGTAAGCTTGGTTTTCCTCCTAGCTTTTGCAAGGCATTTTCTACAAAAACTTTTGCCAGCGGGAGAACTTCCACCGGGATGGGGTAACTCCCTGCAAGTTCTTTAACGAGTTTGCTCTCGTCAACGATTATAATTACCTCCTTGGAAGCTGCTGCGACAATTTTTTCTCGTAAAAGTGCTCCCCCGCCACCTTTAATTAAGTTAAGCTTAGAATCAACCCTATCTGCACCATCAATAGTGAGATCAATCTTTGAGAATTGATTTAACCGTCCGAGACGCAAATTTGCTTTTACTAGTAAACTTTCTGTGTCAAAAGAGCTTGGAATACAAATAATACTTTGGAGATCGAGTGAGCTAGAAGCAGCCAGGAGTCGAATGAACTCCCGTACCGTCGAACCACTACCAATACCAAGAACCATGCCATTTTTAACATATGATAGCGCTTTTTGAGCGCTTTTTTGTTTAAGGAGTAATTTCTCATCGTTTTTCATATTATCACATCTTTTCCTAATTTTGTTAATTGACCGGGTCATTAAATAGCCTTTGTAACTCATAAAATGAGACATCCCCCAGCCGGTCCACACAAGCAATTAATAGCCTTTTTTTCAAACTTTGTATTTGCTTAACGATTTCATCAAGGGTTTCGATACTAATTGCATCACCTTCTGCAAGTGGGCAAACCATCGTTTTGGCCACATCTTTTCCTACTTTCCCACCCCGAGGATAGACACGATATTTCAATTTGTCACTAATCCCTCGCCCAACAATATACCCGCGGTTTCTGAGGTCCTTAAACACAAGATAATTTGTCCAAAAGTCTGCTTCTCGCTCTGAAAAGATTCTTGCGCAATCATTAACGTCGAGCCACACCCCATTCTCATCTATAACCTTTATCACCCCCCGCTCGAGTAGATGCAATGCTTCATCGAAATTCAGAGACAAACTTTTATCATCATTTAATATACCATAATAACCATTATCGAAAACTATGCGCGCATCTTGATGGTCGTCAATTATGAGTTCATGTTCTCTCAGCTGGGCGACAATGATTTTTTCTCTCTTTTTTTTCGGTTCTTTTAGCCCTGTTTCTTGAGAAGCATCTTCTTGTTGTTGTTCGGTTTTCTCTTTAGGTTTCACCACAGATCATCAACACAACAATAATTATTTGGCTTGATATTCTAGAGAACAGAGCATGAGAAATTAAATCTTTTTGAAAAATCGTTTAGTTTATTCCTTCAAGCTCACGTATCAGGTCCCGGAGTTCTGCTGCTTTTTCAAACTCTAATCGTTTTGCCGCTTGAGCCATTTCTTCTCGGAGCTCTATGATGAGCATTTCCCGGTCATCCCTTGCGAGTTTCTTTATCTCTTGCATCTTCTTTTTCGGGATACGCTCGATCTTTTCGAGTGTATCTGTTATATCCTCGAGTGATTTCTGAATTGTCTGGGGTGTGATGTTATGTTTCTTATTATAATGCAACTGGATTCTACGCCGGCGGTTGTTTGCTTCAACGGTTCGTTTTATCGAGTCAGTGAGCTTATCTGCAAACAAAATTACACGGCCATTAATATTTCGTGATGCACGACCGATAATTTGTGTCAACGAACGTTCTGACCGTAGAAATCCTTCTTTATCAGCATCTAAAATAGCCACTAAGGAAACTTCCGGGAGATCCAACCCTTCACGCAACAAGTTTATGCCAACGATAACATCATGCACACCTTTTCGCAGCTCTCTCAAGATACTAACACGATCTATAGTGTCAATCTCTGAATGGAGATATTCAGCTTTTATCCCGTGTTCCACAAGGAATTGCGCCAGCTCCTCAGCCATTCTTTTTGTTAGGGTTGTGACAAGTACCCGCTCTTGTTGCTGTACTCTTTTCTTAATTTCAGAAAGAAGTACATCCACTTGATGTTCAATTGGTTTGATAATTATCTCTGGATCAACTAAACCCGTCGGGCGAATGATTTGCTCAACAAGTGCTTCACCATGAGCAAGTTCATATGGACCCGGTGTTGCAGAAACAAACAACACTTTTTTCATAAAGGGCTCAAACTCTTCAAACCTCAAGGGGCGGTTTTCTAAGGCAGAAGGCAGGCGAAAACCAAACTTCACTAGAGTTTCTTTCCGCGAACGGTCGCCACCGTACATCCCTCGAATTTGAGGGATAGTTATATGCGACTCATCAATTACCATTAAAAAATCATCTGAAAAATGATCGAGGAGGACAAAAGGACGTTCACCCCATGTTCGCCTGTCGAGATACATGGCATAATTTTCTATGCCAGAACAATAACCAACGGTTCGTAACATCTCTAAATCATAACGGGTCCGTTCTTCTAATCTTTGAGCCTCGAGGTAAAGGTTCTGTTTTCTGAAATAAGCCAATCGTTCAGCTAACTCAGCCTCAATTTTCTCACAAACTTCTTCGATGGATTCTGCTTCTGTTAAATAATGTGTTGCAGGATAAACATCGTATGTCTGAAGCTCACGAAGTTTCTTTCCTGTCGGATAAACATTTTCAGTTATTTTCTCTATCACGTCGCCAAACATTTCAATACGATAAGTAGTTTTCTCTGAATGTGGTGGGAAGATTTCAATAGTATCACCTTTTGCACGGAATGTCCCTCGTTTTAACTCAAAATCATTCCGTTCATACTGCAGAGCAACAAGCCGACGGAGGAGCTCCTTTCGTTTGATTGTTGAGCCTTTTATCAAAGAAATTACTTGCCTATAAGGTTCCGGTGCCCCCAACCCAAAGATTGCTGAAACGCTCGCAACGACAACAACATCCCTTCTAGTTGCTAATGAATATGTTGTAGAATAGCGCATTTTTTCTATCTCTTCATTAATAGAGGAATCCTTTGCAATGTAAATATCTGAACTCGGGACATATGCCTCAGGCTGATAATAGTCATAATATGAAACGAAATATTCCACTGCATTCCCTGGAAAATACCGCCGAAAGTCAGAGCATAATTGAGCTGCCAAGGTTTTGTTTGGTGAAAGGACTAATGTTGGTATTTGCAAAGCTTGGATAACATTTGCGACAGTAAAGGTTTTTCCAGAGCCCGTCACCCCCTGTAATACTTGTAATCTCCGTCCTTGAGCAAAGCCCTCAACTAAAGCTTTAATCGCTTTTGGCTGATCTCCTTTTGGGGTAAGCCCGGCTGCAAGTTTAAATTCGCTCATTACTTTCCGCATGAAAAAGTCCAGCTTTTCTAAATAATCTGAAAGATGGGAGATGGCTTAAAGTATTTCTGAAAGTTTTTAAAAAAAAGAAAAAAGGAATGAAAGTTCCCAATATAAAAGGGAATTTCTTACTCGACAATAAAAGCAAGTTTGCAGTTTGCTTTATATTTGACGATTTTGCCATCTTTTACTGTAGCAGTAAAGTGGACAACATCAACACCTGTGATGTTCTTCACAGTCTTTGCTGCAGATTCAACGGCATCTTTTGCGGCATCTTCCCAACTCTTATCAGACATGCCAATTACTTCAATTATTTTTACAACTATTTTGAACACACTCCAAAATGATTTTTTGGCTAACCAATAATACTTCCTCTCTACTGAAAAGAGTTTCGCTTCTTAAAAAGAGAGCAAATTTTTAATGGATTAGTGGTTTAAGGGCAATTCCTTACGTAAATACAGATTCGACAAAAAAATTCTAAAACAAAAGTTACTGTCATGAGAATCATGAGTAAAACCAAACGCTTGGCAATTGATTTTCATGTTCATGTCGATGAAAATGTCAATTATGAAAAGATCCCTCAAATGATGCGCGCTCGAAACTTGGATGGAGCAGGGATTGTTACTCACAATAACTTTGCTTTTGCAAAAAAAGTCGTTAAGAAATTTACACGCGTCGATAAAACAAAAGTATATTTTCCAGGCGTGGAAATTGATACAGCAGATGGTCATTTGCTGGCGTTTGGTATTAATAAAGAGATTCCTGTAAATAAATCCGCTGCTGCGACAGTTGAATTAATTCGTTCTCTGGGAGGGACATCAATTATCCCCCACCCATTTATGAGTCATAATAGTGTGGGCTGGACTGCTGCCAACCTTAAGGCAGATGGCATGGAATTTTATAATGGTTTTGCGAAAATTTTTTTGAACTTCCCAAACATCATGGCAAAAGTTGCTTTCAAATATAACGGTTTCAGCCCTCTTGGTGGCTCTGATTCTCACTATCATAAAGCCATAGGTACTTGCTTTACTTGGGTGGAGATAGATGGTAAGCCTTCTGAAGAGAAGATTTTAGCTGCGGTGAAAAGAGGGGCAACTTTCCCGGCTATAAGACCCATTGACCAATATGATCTTGTGAATTTCATCAGGATCGTTTTCACGCCTAAAAAGGGTCGAAAAGTTGTGCGGTTTCTGGATTATTTTTAAGGGCTTGGCTCATCTTGTAAATTGTTTGTAAGGTTTGCCAACTCAAGGTAAACCTTTGAGCGCGTTATTGGGTCAGTTATTTCATCCGCGATTTTCAGTGCTTCTTTCAGTAATTCTGCCCCTTTCTGTCGAGGTAAAAGGGAAGCTAAATAGCCAAATAAATAAGCTCTTTGCCCTTTTGTTAGCTGGTCTGCAAATTGAAGTGCATCCTCGAGTTGGCCTTCATCTGTTGTTAAATAGAAGATGTCACCTGCTGAGGTGGCAATGTCTAAAAAAGCGTCTCGACGGTCAAAATCATCCTTAATTTCAGAGGCAATTTGGATGGCTTTTGTTATGCTCTTTTCTGCTTCTATTTCTTGGCCAAAAGAGGCAAGTACTACAGCAATATAACTTAATGTTCGTGCTTGTGCCCCCTTATTTATTACTTCCTCGAATAATGTTTCTACACGTGCCATCAATGCTTCATTTGATGTTTCGCGGGCAAAATCCAGGATAGCCAAAATACAATCACTAATTGCATAACTTCGTGAAACCGGTTCTTCGATCTCGAGTGCAGCATCCACTGCTTGCTCAATTAGAATCATCCGAACAATATTATCTTCAGAATCAATAGTACTTCCTAAATCATCTTTGATGTGTTTCACGACAGTTTTCACCTAAGTGATAGGGGGTTGTTTTTCGCATTTAACTACAAACCATTTCAATTTAAAAAATTACTTAAATAACTAAATAAAACAATAATTTAGAGCGGCATTCACTGAAAGACATTTTTCTTTTAAAATAATAAGAATATTAACACGACATCACAGTTTTGTATTAGAAAATTCTTCTTGTAAATAAGCCTCAATTTTATTGCCGAGATCTCTTCTAAAGACAGGGGGGATAATACGTAGGGTCGTAATTAACATATCCAGTATTTTGTCAACGACAGTCTTGATATCAAACCGTTTAATCTCCGTCCAACCTTGAACTAAAGCTTCTTCTACTAAAACTTTGACGACAGAAGAGATTACACTAAAAGTGATACCATCACGTTCAATATAATAGGGAAAATTTTTTCTGTCCCGCAATGTAAAAAATTGTAATGTATCAACAATGGAATTCACATACCAGTCTAGGCTCGCTTCAGTGATTTTTAGCCTGTCAGCAAATTCTTTTTTAGAGCGATGATTCGGGTATAAGATTGGCATTCGATAGACAACATAGAGTGCAGCAGCATTAAAGGCAGTTTGGTCTTTTGGAAAACCGGCCTTAGCAACGTATTTTGCAACTATTTTTAATGCCGCAACTTTGAATGATTCTTTAACAGCATTTTTTGTGAAAAAGTTATAAGCATCCTTTAAAAGGTTGATTGTTTCTTGAGGTGTTGCTCGTTCCCATAAAAAGATATCCGTTTTTCCAAAAGATTCAGCTGTCATCATACATACCTTTCTCTTGCTTCAATTACTTCTAACCCAGTTTTTCGGGCATATTATTTAAGGCTTTTTGGGGAAATTCTGTTAGACATAATTTGGATTCAGATGAGTTATTTCATCCTTTACAGTATAACCAGTGCTTATTGCCTAACGATATAAGAGCTTTTACCTTAATTAATAATTTTTTGCTTCTATTAATTGTGAAGGCAAACAACATTTTCACACCTTTAATGACTTTCTTACACTCGTTTGAAAGTCAAATGAAGAAAGAAGGGGCAAAGAATTAATCTTATCGTTTAAATTTCGCCAGCAGTCTTTGAAAACGTTTCACGTTGCAATGGCAAATCTTTTTTCGATTCATGAGGTACAATCTTATTTGCAACCAAGTCATCTTCAAAATCCTTAGAGATCTTGATCAAAGGTTATTTTATCTAAATGAGGTGAGTATTTCTCGACAAAAATTCGATGGGCTTTGTCTAGTTGTGCTTTTACCTAGGAGTTATTCTCTTCTAATGGATTTGTAAAGACAAGAATGAGCTCTTTTTCTTCGTCAACTTTAAAATCAAGTTTAAAGCCACTAAAAATAACTGATTTAATCCCACTTTCACTAAAAGTTTCTTTGGAATAGGAGAAAAGAGCTGCTAAAAAGCCACTCTGTAATGCATGATCTGGATGGGCCTTACAGGTTTTCCCTCCAAAACATTTTGCATAAAGTGGAATCCCCGAGGTTTTCAAGATTAAAACGTCATCTGCCATTTAAAGCACCATTGTTCTTCGAGCTACTTTTATATTATATGAGATAACGACCACATTTCACACAATAGAAACGTTTGTATTGACGGATGTATTTCATTTTTTCACCACAAATTGGACAAAGATGTTTTTCATCCATCTCTTCGACTTTTAATGGTTGAGTGATTAATTGTGTTTCTGTTGCCGCGCCGTTTTTTTCTTCTTCTCCTTTGATATCTTTTAACTCTGAGATAAGAGCACTCGAAAGTTCTGTTCCTAAAACGTTTCTATCTTCAATGATTTCCTCATCAGTATCGCCCGATAGGGGGATTAATGGTTCTGCATCTGGAATCTCAACTAACTCTTCATCTGGGAGGTCCTCGAGATCAGTTATTGACTCACGCTCATTTTCTTCGGCGCGTCCCTGATTAAACTGCACCTCTTCCGTTGATGAGTTGTCATTATTGGTCAGAGTGTCAGTTTGAAATTCCTCTGTTGATTCTTTTTGAGGTGAAGTTTCAAGTAAGCTTTCAAGAGCTGCCTCTTCTTCGTCTAGATTAGAGTCCATTATACTTTCAGGCTGTGTTTCTTGTTTGATTGTTTCTTTTTGTTCTTCGAACCCCTCTTTCTCTTCAGCTCGTTCTTCTTTTTTTTCCTCTGTGCTTGGTAAAGGCAGCTGTGCTAAAAGGTCTAACTCGTCTTCTTCTTTTTCTGGCACTTCCACAAACTCTTTTCTATCAGCTCTCTTAGGGACTTCTTCTCTTACCGGTTTCTCGGGGTCTGCCATTTTAACCAAGGAAATCTCTTCTTCCAAATCTTTTAAACGGTTGGTTAATCCATCTAATTTTTTATTTATCTGTTTAAGGATTGTTTCTAACTGTGAGCTAATTTGTGGTTCTTCTTCAACTTTTGGTAGCGTTTTTTCAGCGTCAGTTTTTGAGATTGTTATAACTCGTTCTCCCGTTTTTGTTTGCTCTTTTCCAATAATGATTTCGTCAGTTTCATCTAAGACCGCCATTACTTCTGCGATCAGTTTGTCAGTTTGTGAATCTGCTTCCTCTTTTTTCTCAACAATAGAAGCATTTGCAGCCGGTATCGTTTCAATTATTTGAGTGGTTTCTTTCCTCTCAGGTTCAGTTTTTAATAATTCAAGAGGTTTCTCTTCAACCGTTAGTGCTTGTAAAGGTGGCATTGTAGGTTCTTGTAGTTTTGCTGGGCTTATACCTTCTCGTTCGAGCAGGCACTTTGCCATCATATCAAAAGCAATATCTATGTTTTCTCCTGTTAGTGCAGAGGTTTCAATGTATTCACATTGTAAGCCAGAGCTTTCACGTAATGCTTGGGTGTATTTCATTCCTGTTTCTCTGCTGATCTCACGTTTTCCTTTAAGATCAATTTTATTTGCACAGATAATGAAAATTTCAATGGTCCCATTTGAATAACGTATTGCTTCATCTACCCACGTAGATAAGCTTTCCAAGGACCTTGGATTTGTAACGTCATAAACGAGAAAGCAACCTGTTGCTCCACCATAAAAACTCGAACGGATATATTTGTATTTATCTTGCCCCGCCAAGTCCCATACCTGAAAACCGATGACGAGATCACCAAGTTTTAATTTATAGGAGGAGAAATCCGCACCTACCGTTGAAATATACTCTTCTGCAAAATGTTCACCCATAGCTCGTTTCCTAATCGTTGTTTTTCCCACAAAGCTATCTCCTGCCAGGGCAATTTTCCACAAGAAGTCCGTTGATTTTTTGTCGCCCATCTTTTTTACCACCTTCTCAACGAGAGCGTATACAATTTTGAGAGAGATTAAATTAATAAGCTGGTTATTAAATATATGCTTCTATGATTCTTTATTCTTTCGCTAGTTAAAAAATGCTCCTTTCTTTGATTTTTTTCGGACAACTAGGAAAATATTCGAATATTACAACCCCTTATTTTCAAGTAGGTGTGTTTTTACTATAGAGAAAATTATCTCTTGACATATGAAAGCGATAAGTTTCGCCGATAATCCTCTACAGCTAACATTAGATAATTCAAATTTCAAAAAGAGTGTGAAATCATCTTGGAATATAATACTGATTTGCGATGCATGAAATGCCAGCGAAAAGCCAAATATATTTATTATTGTGAGGATTGTAGCGGCACCTATTGTTTTGACTGTCTTATTACCGAAAAAAAAGAGTGCACATTTTGTAAAGATTGCGGTTACATCAGCTGGGGTAAGACATGCGAAAAGTGCGGCAAACAAAACCATATTCCCGCTACTAAAAAAATTTTAAAGTGCCCTATGTGCAATTCAACTAAGCTAAAAGAAATTGGGAAGAAAACAAGTAATCTACCAACGGAATTTTATGATGCAATTGATGCCCTTGCTAGAAGCTTAGAAAGCATACAAAAATTTGCACATAAATTTTCCGAGCTAGTTACCAATATCAAACAAATTCGAAGAGATCGTTTTTGCTTGTATCCTTCTATTGAATCGGGTTTAATTCAAATCCAAAAAAGCTTTTCTGAGACCAAATACCGAGCGAGTGAAATTCTGGATAAGGTTTCAGAGCACATCTATAAATATGCTAAAGAATTATCATTTAATCGCAATATTTCAATCTATCAACTCTCTAAGATTGATAAAATTATCAAAATGATTAAGACACATGCCATTAGCTATTGTAATTTAATTGATGACTTTTTAAGCAAGCCTCAGAAGGAACTTTTAGAAATCGAAGAGAAAATTGCTGAGCTTAAAAATTATATGTATCTATTTGATGAAGTAGCAGAAAAATTTGAACCTGAAGTATATGAACTTAAAGTGGCGGCTTTCCCAAATGTTAAACTTACTTTTCCCGGCGAGCGGAGAAAAAAAGGAACACTCTTTATTACCAACAAGAGAATTTACTATCTCCCCGAATATCATTTTATCTTTCGGTTTACAGGGAAAGTACGTTCTCTTTCTCTGAATGAGATTAAAGAAGCCGAGCAAAAGAAAACCACATTCTTTGGAAACAAAATGGTGCTTCGCCTAGGGGATAAAGAAAAAATCAAACTTAAAACTTCTGAGATGTTACTGGAACAAATACAAACAATTTTCAGCTATTTATTCTATGAGCGAGAAAGGTTCTTAATAACAGACCTTTACTTCCTTGAAAGCTTTAACTTCAATTTGGATTATCACTCTTTGCAAGAGAAAATTGATCGGCGGATAAATGATCTTAAGCAAACGCCATTTACGGTCAAACCAGAGAATATCTCGGGTCGCGATAATAGCAATCTCCGGGATATTTTCCACATGAGAGAAAACGATGAAGTTAAACAGCTTAGAATCGAATTAAAAGCAGCTCAAGATACCCTAAGAGAGTTAATAAAAGCCTTTAATGACAGGAGTATAACACCTGAAGTGTATTTCTCTCGCCGTGAAAAGACAAAGCAAAAAATTCTTACTATAGAAGCGGAGTTAGAGGAAGCTCGACAAAAAAACTATCGGATGAATGGGAATCTCCACGCCTCATTGATTTAGCATCTTAGAGCTATAGCTTGTAAAAAACATTTAAGCAAACTACTACAATCTTAGCTTCATAGAATTTTTAGTTAGAAAAATGTCAGAACCAATAGCTTTAATTTTGGTTAAAAATAACTTTGTGTAGAAAAAAATATAATCTGATAGATATTTTTCGTATATGTAAGGTTTCAAGAGGTACAAAACATTGCGAAAGGATAGTCAAGGTCGAATCCATTTAAAAATCGTATTCTACGGCCCTTCCTTAAGTGGAAAAACTACTGGTTTACGCTGGCTTTATGATCAAGTTGAAGGACTAACCAAAGGTGGCTTTACTTCCATAGCTGATCCTACAGGCAGAACGTTATATTTTGATTTCACCCCCTTTTCTGCATCTGGCAGAGTGATCCTTGATGCTTATACTGTTGCCGGACAATCACGACACAAGAGTCAAAGGAAAGTTATTCTTCGAGGTGTTGATGGGATTATTTTGGTTTTAGATTCCACTCCTGAGATGCAACCCTATAATAAAGAATCAGTTGAAGAGTTGAAAGAATTTCTTGGGGAGCGGTTTGGCACAGAGGTCCCTGTGGTTATCGCTTTGAATAAACGAGATGTACCAAATGCATTATCCCGCCCGGAAATGTTAAGTGGCTTAGGATTAGATGGTTTTCCAGTTTATGAAACGATAGCTACAAAAGGAATTGGTATTAAACGTGCTTTTCAATCCATTGCACGAGAAATTTTATTAAAACAACTTTATGGAAAATGAACTGTTTAACTAATAAATTATTCAATGATTAAGTTGCGCCTTTTCTTTTTGCGTTATTTTTTCTTTAATATTTTAGAGTTGGAAAAAAATAAAGGCTTTTTCCTAAGTTTTTGAAGCAGTAGGTTAATCAAGAAGGCCCTTCTACATTATTCTTAAGGTGTTTTCTTTTGCCTACAAAACAAATTCAAATTGGAGATCAAATAACAGCAGCCTTTATGATGTTTGATCAAAACAAAAATGAAATTAACAGCGAACATTTGAAAGGAAAAAGGGTTCTTTTATCATTTCATCCCCTCGCATGGACCGGTGTCTGTGCTAAGCAAATGCAATCCCTCGAGCAAAATTATGACCATTTCCAAAAATTAAATGTGGTTCCTCTAGGTGTTAGTGTTGATTCTGTCCCTTCTAAGAAAGCTTGGGCAGCAAGCCTTGCTATCGAGCGAGTAAGTCTTTTAGCTGATTTTTGGCCTCACGGTCAATTAGCAAAGGAACTTGGTGTCTTTTTTGAAGAAAAAGGATTTTCGCAACGAGCGAATATTTTGTTGGATGAAAATCACAAAGTTATTTTCAAAAAGATCTATGATCTCTCTAAAGTGCCCGATTTAAAAGAAATTTTCCATTTCTTGGAAACCGAGGATTGATAAAGATGAACATTAAAATCGGTGATCCTGCTCCGAATTTTTGTTTGCCTGAAACCAACGACACCGAGGTTTGTCTTAAAGATCTAAAGGGTAAATGGGTAATAATTTATTTTTACCCACGCGATAATACAAAGGGTTGTACCTTAGAAGCGATTGATTTCACAAATGCTCTTGCATAATTTGAAAGCTTGGGTGCAATAGTTTTAGGCATTAGCCCCGATTCGCTTTCTAGTCATAAACGTTTTACCGAGAAATACGGTTTAAAGGTTTGCTTACTTAGTGATGAGTCCAAGAGCGTGTTAAAGGATTATGGTGTTTGGCAAGAGAAATCTATGTATGGCCGCCGTTATTTTGGTGTTGTGCGTTCTACAGTTATAATTGACCCCAACAGCCGAATAGCAGCTCTTTGGGAGAAAGTTCGAGTGAAAGAACATGTTAAAGCAGTTCTCGAACGATTAAAAGAATTGCAAGCACAATTCGCCGTTTATGTTGGATAAAAACAGGAAGTTATTCTGTGAAGAAAAATAGCAAAAAGGTTAAAAAATATAATCATCTTATAAACGAAAAAAGCCCTTATCTTCTCCAGCACGCAACCAACCCAGTTGACTGGTATCCTTGGGGCGAAGAAGCATTTCAAAAAGCCTGAGAAGAGGATAAACCGATCTTTCTTTCCATTGGTTATTCAACTTGTCATTGGTGTCATGTTATGGCACATGAGTCTTTTGAAGACCCCGAAGTAGCAGCATTAATGAATGAGGTTTTGATTAACATAAAAGTTGATCGAGAAGAGCGCCCTGATATCGACAGTCTTTATATGACAGTTTGTCAGATGATTACCGGTAGTGGTGGCTGGCCTTTGACTATTATTATGGATGCGGAAAAACGTCCTTTTACTGCTGGTACCTATTTTCCTAAAAAAAGCCACTTTGGGCGCATTGGTATGCTGGAACTCATTCCGCGCATTAAACAATATTGGGTTCATAATCGTGAACAATTATATCATGCATCGATGGAGGTACTTGACCAACTTCAAAATATCTTCTCCCTCCCCATGGCGGGTTTGGGGGCTGAGGTGTTTGCTGAAGCATTTCATGAAGCACAATTATTATTTGACAACACTTTTGGAGGTTTCGGACATGCTCCAAAATTTCCCACCCCTCATAAATTACTTTTTTTATTACGCTACTGGAAAAGAACCGGTGAAAAACGAGCTTTAGCGATGGTCGAGAAAACTCTCCAAGCAATGCGTTTTGGTGGTATTTATGACCACATTGGATTTGGTTTTCACCGATATGCCACAGACAATAAATGGCTTGTTCCTCACTTTGAAAAGATGCTTTATGATCAAGCCCTTCTTTTAATAGCCTATACGGAAGCATTCCAAGCAACAAAGAATCCATTCTATAAGCAAGTTGCCTATGAAATTGCAGAATATGTTTTACGTGATTTAACTGCTCCTGGCGGTGGATTTTATTCTGCCGAAGATGCTGATAGTGAAAGACAAGAAGGCAAATTCTATACTTGGACCATGAACGAAATCAAAAAGGTTTTAGGCTCAGATGCAGCACTTTTTATAGAAATTTTTAATCTTACAAAAGAAGGAAACTTCGAGATTGAAGTTTCAAAAGAAAGAAATGGAACAAATATTCCTCATTTGATGAAAGACCTTTCCATATTAGAAAAGAAATATTCCATCCCAAAAAATGAATTGAAAAAAATGATTGATGTCTTTAGAAATAAACTCTTTCGTGTTCGTGAGGAAAGAATACACCCACATAAAGATGATAAAATTTTAACAGACTGGAATAGTTTAATGATTGCAGCTTTTTCCATTGCTGGTCGAGTTTTTGATGAGCCACGTTTTACAAATGCTGCTAAGGCTGCTGGAGAATTTATTCTAAAGACTTTTACAACAACTGATGGTAGACTCTTTCATCGCTATCGCGAAGGGGATGTTGCCATTAAAGGCTTAGTTAATGACTATAGTTTTCTTATTTGGGCCTTATTAGAGCTTTATCAAACAACTTTCGAGACGAAGTTTTTACAAAATGCACTTTTCTTAAATCAACAATTGATAAAGCACTTTTGGGATAATACAAATGGTGGTTTTTATTTCACACCAGATGATGGTGAAAAATTACTCATCCGGAAGAAAGAAATCTATGATGGGGCTATTCCCTCAGGCAATTCAGTTGTAATGTTAAACTTACTCAAGATTGCACGCATTACCGGTGATCTTTCTTTTGAAGAAATGGCATTGCAAATAAATAAAACATTTGCAACACAGATAGGACAATCGCTTCTTGCTCATACGATGTTTCTTAATGCTTTAGAATATGCCTTTGGCCAGTCTTTTGAAATAGTTATTGTTGGAATTAAAGGAGCTAGGGATACTGCGGCAATGATACGGGCAATCCACACACAGTTTATTCCGAACAAAATTCTCCTTTTCGTACCAAAAGGGGCTGAAGAGGAAATCTTACAGATCACGGATTTTGTTGCAAATAAGAAAATGGAAGATAATAAGGCAATGGCTTATGTGTGTGTTAACCGTTTCTGTAAATTCCCTACAACAGATATTTCCAAAATGCTCGATTTTTTTACATGAAGAAAGACTTCGAAAAAAGAAAATCGTCATAACAAATATAAGAAAGGCCCTAGTCCAGAGCAATTACGAAATATTCTTGCCAAAAATCAGCAATCTAAAATTAACAGTATAAAATTATTATTAAAACGCCCTCTTCGTTCTGGCAAGAAGAATCAAGTAAATTGCGGTGAAATAATTGAAAGAGAAAACGAAAATCGCAGTTATTGGCATGGGTTATGTTGGTATTCCTGCCGCAGCACTTTTAGCAGATGTGGACGGCTTTGAGGTTATTGGTATTCAGAGAAGATCCAAACGCTCTGGATGGAAGATTGAGGCTTTAAACCGTGGTGAATGTCCAATTCTTAATGAACCTGAATTGCCTGAGCTTATTCGACGAGTTGTTCTGGAAAAGAAAACTTTTCGTGTCACAGACGATACCGAAGTTCTTCGGGATATGAACTATATTTTGATTGATGTTCAAACTCCAACGGATAAAGAAACCCACCAGCCTTTATATAAATCTCTTCGCGAAGTCTCTGCTGTAGTTGGCCAGAAGATGAAAGATGGTGCAGTCGTTATTGTTGAGTCTACTGTCGCACCTGGCACAACTGAAAACATCGTAAAACCCATTTTGGAAGAAAATTCCGGTAAGACCTGTGGTAAAGACTTCTATTTGGTTTTTGCTTATGAAAGAGTTATGGTTGGAAGACTCATAAATAATATTGTTAATTATCCACGAGTAATTGGCGGCGTGACAGAAGAATGCACTAAAAAAGGTCTTTGGCTCTACAAACACATTGTCAAAGAGAAATTAATTCCCGTTTCGGCAACAACTGCAGAAGTAGCAAAAGTTGTTGAGAACACATATCGTGACGTTCAAATTGCATTTGCAAACGAAGTAGCCCTTGCTTGTGAAGCTTTGCATGCGGATTTTAATGACGTCCGGAAATGTGTCAACAGCTTGCCCTTTAATTCCAATGCCTATCGTGACTTGCACCTTCCAGGTGCGGGTGTAGGGGGACATTGTTTACCCAAAGATCCTTGGTTGCTGAAATTTGGTGTGGATACATATGGTAAAATAAAGGTCCCCTTTGAAGTTATAGTAAAAGCTCGTATGCGCAATGATCAGATGCCCCTTCATATGCTCGAACTTGCTGAAGCTGCTGCTAAAAAAGCTGGTATTGACATTAAAAATGCAAAACTCGCTATCCTTGGAGCGTCTTTCTTAGAAAATTCGGAGGACACGAGAAATTCACCTACAGAAGCTTTTGTAAAACTTTTAGAAGAGCGCAAAATCAAGTGGGCAATTCACGATCCTTATGTCCGTCAACGGGAATTTCCATATCCTTTAAGTAAAAATTTGGAAGAAATTATTCGAGACGCAGATATTTTATTGATATTTGTCAAGCATAAAGATTACTATGCTTTAGAACCCCAATGGCTAAAAGAACGAATGAAACACCCAATTATCATTGATGGGCGTGACGTTATTAATCTTGAAAAATTCCGTAAAAATGGTTTTGTTGCTTTTGGAGTTGGTAAGCCAAACTACTAATCTTACCACTCCTGTTAATTCCCAAAATAGTGTAGTTTTAGATTCTATTTTCTTAGTTTCTACACTACAATTCTTTTTATCATACAATGAGTTTGTAACAATGAAGAACAACTAGTTTTTCTCTCTCAAATATTGGAGGCATTAGTTGTGTCTGAAAACAAAGATATGTGTGAAATAATCAATAAAATGAAAATTATACTTACTACAGCTAATACACGTGGAAGTGGAACAAAAGACCCCATAAAATTATATGTTGGGGGATATTCTTGGCAATTAGATAACCCTTTTTGTGAGGATTTTGCAGTAGGAAAAATAACTGAATTTAATTTATCCATCCCATCTGATTTTACTTCAGATTGGTTTCAATTTTTATGCTTAAAAAAACACCAGGATACATCAGGAAAATGGGTTTTAAGACGATTAATACTCAAAATTAATGATCGAGTCGTTTATGACTCTGGAAATATTAATTATGTTTTTGAAGCGGGTAAAACAACCTGGTGTGCTAAAGATTTCTTTTATGGAAAATGCCACGGAAATGTTAGCCCAGATTTTGACATTTATTCCTAATTTTTTTCTTTTTTTCATCGAAAATTTGTTAGTAAAGTTTATATAGTAGAAATGAGTAATATACTACCAAGGTAGTCCTTATCTAATACTTATATCGGGAGTATCAAAAAGTCCGTATAGAAGTACTGAAAAAGTAAAGGTGTTATAAAAATTGTCAAGAGAAAAATCTCCAAAAAGGGAAAAATATGAAGACTCGCAAAATGTTTGCAAATATTGTGGCTCTGAAGCATTAATTAATGATGAAGCCCGTGGAGAGAGAATCTGTACAAGTTGTGGTGCAGTTCAAGAGATGATTATTAGTACAGCTCCGGAATGGCGTGCTTTCTCAAAAAGTGAGCAAGATGCAAGAGAAAGAGTTGGCGCCCCTGCAAGCAATTTAAAGATCGACAAAGGACTGCGCACACAGATTGGCAATGGGTATAAAGACATTTCTGGTAGGAGTTTAAGTCCGACAACAATTGCTCGGATGAATCGTTTACGATGGCTAAATCGACGAACAGGACGTTCTGAGGCGAGAAATCTTCGAGATGCTATTTTCGAATTAAAGAGAATCTCGAGTCAATTGGGCATTTCAGAAGACATTACTGAGACTGCAGCAATTTATTACCGCCGTGCACTCAAAGCAAAATTAATTCGAGGTAGAAGTATAGACTCTATGACGGCATCAGCAATTTATATTGCTTGCAGAACGCATAACGTTCCTAAGACACTAAAAGATATTTGTACGACCGGCAAAGTTGATCGAAAAGAATTAGCTCGATGTGTCAGGGTGTATATTGTAGAGCTAGGCATTAAACCTACGCCAATAGATCCTGCGCAATTGGTTTCTCGACTTGGCGCTGAATTAGGCTTAACAATGCACACACAAAATCGCGCCATAGAGATCCTTAAAACCGTACGTGAATTCAAATTAGATGTTGGGAAAAACCCAATGTCAATAGCCGCAGCAGTTCTTTATATAGCAGGAATACAAACTGGCGAAAGAAGAACTCAACAACAAGTTGCAGAAGCAGCAAAAACGACCCCGGTCACTTTGCGAAACCGTTTCAAGGAACTTGTCGCTGCACTCAAGATTGGTTCAGTAACAGTGAAGCGTGGTGCTGCAGCGACACCTGTTTATGTTCGAGATCCATATAAATTTTAAAGTTCTACGAAGCAAACAATCTCATAGACAGAAGAAAAATGAAGTGATGGTTTATTATTACCTGCCATCACTTCGTCCATCTCCACTTTTTTCTTTTTCTAAATTTTAATGGTTTTTTCTTCCACGATAAGTTGTAAGCAATGACTATTTAAGGGGGAGATTATTACTAATAAACGAGAAATTTATAATTAAGCAAGAAATTTCTCAATGTCAACAAAGTTCATACTTGATAAGAATCTTTCAAAAAAGGAAACAAAATACATTTGAAAATTAAGCATACAATTTATCTTGAGAAATAAGCAAAGGATGAAAATATAATGAGCGGAACACCACCTATTTGGGTTGAAAAATATCGGCCAAAAAAAATAAGTGAAATTATTAACCAGACTGAGATTAAAAACCGTCTTCAAGGGTTTATTTCTGCAGGCACTATGCCTCATTTACTTTTCGCGGGCCCACCCGGGACAGGAAAAACAACGGCTGCTTTAGTGCTTATTAACGAGATTTTAGGTGGCTTTGATGTTTTTGGCCGAAAGGATTCACGCTCTCAAACATCTGTTCCCTATCTAGAACTTAATGCCAGTGACGAAAGAGGTATCAATGTTGTAAGAGAGCGCATTAAGAATTTTGCTCATTTAATGGCTCTAAATGCTCCTTTCCGAGTCATCATTCTTGACGAAGCGGATTCAATGACTCCAGATGCTCAGCACGCCCTACGTAGGACTATGGAAAAGTATAGTTCCACCTGCAGATTTATTCTTATTTGCAATTATAGCTCCAAGATTATTGAACCCATACAATCACGTTGTGCTATTTTCCGGTTTACTCCTCTTAGTGATAAAGATTCAAAGAAGTATTTACAAAAAATTATCACCGCGGAAAAAGTTGCGATAACGAAGGAAGGACTTGAGGCGATCATTTATGTATCAGAAGGTGACCTTCGTCGTGCTGT